>JANQPQ010000018.1 GCA_028285445.1 Cyclobacteriaceae bacterium
CCACCACTTCTTCGATGATAGCGCACTTGCTCAAGTCTAGCGGAAGAAACATGGTGGCATTCCTGGGAGGGATAAGCACTAACTATGAGAGCAACCTAATTTTTAATGGAGATACAACTCATGATACCGTTGCGGTTGTAGAGGCGGATGAGTTTGACCGTTCATTCCTGCAATTGTCCCCTAATATCTCCGTACTCACTTCCACAGATGCTGATCACCTGGATATATACGACGACAGGTCCAACCTGCTTTCTTCGTTTTCCGAATTTCTAAACCTCACCAACAAGGATGGAAAAATTTTCGTGCACAAGGATGCCTTAGCAGCCAGTGAAAATTGCGAGGCATTGGTTAAGCAATACTCACTAAAGGAAGGAGATGCGCGATCGGGTAATGTGGAAGTCGGCAATGGGGTGTTCCATATGGACTACCTAAACGGCGCAGTGATGATCAACAGGTTGTCATTAAAGGTTCCAGGTTTCCACAATGTTGAGAACATGACGGTCGCCATTGCAGTTTGCCTGGAATTAGGGCTTTCTCCGGAGGAGATTATGGCTGGAGTAGAAAGCTACCGCGGTGTAAAGAGGAGGTTTGAATACAGAATTGAAGATGAGAAGGTCATATATATAGACGACTACGCACATCATCCCACCGAGATAGAAGCTTTCTTGAAGTCAGTGAGGGCCCTTTACCCTGACAGAAAGCTAACGGCAATCTTCCAGCCTCACCTCTACTCGCGCACCCGGGATTTTGCAGATGGGTTTGCCGCCAGCTTAGGTCTGGCTGATGAGTTATTGTTAATGGATATCTATCCAGCTCGCGAAGAGCCAATCCCCGGAGTTACTTCTGAAGTGGTTTTCGAAGCTGTTGATTTACAAAATAAGTACCTGTGCTCCAAAGCCAACATGGTTGATACTCTTTCTGAATTAGACACGGATTTGGTGGTGTCCATTGGCGCCGGTGATATAGACCAATTTGTAGAACCTATAGAGGCTCTTTTAAAAGATAAGTATGAAATCAATGAATAAGAGAGCTATTCATATCGCAAAAATCAGTGGAGTGTTATTGCTGCTCTTGGTGGCTATTGGGTTTGTTGAAAAGAAGAATGATAGCCGCACCTGCACTAATGTAATTATCCAGGTAGAAGATCAGTACAACAACTTCTTTATTGATGAGAATGATGTTATGAATATGATCACGAACAATGGAGTGCAACAGGTAATTGGTGCTTCATTTGATGATCTCAATCTTCGAGAAATAGAGCAAAGAGTAATTGCCGAGAGTTTCGTGAAGGATGCCCAGTTGTATAGAGATCTCACTGGCAATCTAATTGCCAAAGTTCATCAACGCAGACCTCTGGCAAGGGTCATAACGAACAAAGCGAATTACTATATCGGAACCGAGGGAGCGAACCTACCAATTTCTGATAAATACACTTCACGGGTAGTGCTGCTTTCGGGTAATAATAAGGCCCTAAATGAAGGCACCTTGCTGGAGTCAGAGGAAGGAAAAGCGGTGTTTGAGCTTATTCACTATATCAATGATGATCCTTTCTGGAAGGCGCAAATAGCCCAGGTGAATATAGATACCAAAGGAGATTTAACACTTATGCCTCAGGTAACAAAGCAATTGGTGGAGTTTGGCAAGGCTGAGGATATAGAAAAGAAGTTTACGAAGCTGAAGATATTCTATAAGGAGATTTTACCCAGAAAAGGTTGGAACCTCTACAGCAGAGTGAACCTGAAGTACAAAGATCAAATAATAGCAGAGTAATCAACAAAATAACTATAAACACTATCAATCATGGAACATGAGAAAATTGTAGTCGGATTAGACATCGGGACCACAAAGATCTGCGCCATTGTCGGTAGAAAGAATGAATACGGCAAGCTCGAAGTGCTTGGCATGGGGAAAGCCGTATCCGACGGGGTGATCAGGGGTATCGTGACTAACATCGACAAAACCATCAATGCCATTGAAAAGGCAATTAAGGAGGCGGAAGACCAATCCGGCATCGACATTCGCGTAGTGAATGTTGGTATCGCTGGTCAGCATATTCGCAGCTCGATTCATCACGGTAGTATTACCAGAACTTCTACTGAAGATGAAATCACTGTCGAAGACATTAACAAGCTAACAAACGACATGTATCGCATCGTTATCCCTCCGGGAAGCGAGATTATACATGTGATGCCACAAGACTACATTGTAGACTATGAGGAGGGTATTAAAGACCCGGTCGGAATGTCTGGCGTTAAGCTTGAAGCAGATTTTCACATCATCACAGCCCAAACGAACGCAATTAATAATATCAATAAGTGTGTGAGAAGGGCTGGTTTGGAGATTGAAAATCTAATCCTGGAACCTCTTTCTTCAAGCTTAGCGGTGCTAAGTGAGGAAGAGAAGGAAGCTGGTGTTTGCCTGGTAGATATTGGAGGTGGTACTACAGACATTGCCATATTCCATGACAATATCATCCGGCATACAGCAGTAATTCCATTCGGAGGTAATATTGTTACTTCTGATATCAAGCAGGGCTGTATGGTGATGAACCATCAGGCTGAGCTACTGAAAACCAAGTTTGGTAAGGCAATAGCTGAAGAAGCTAGCCCTAATGAAATCGTTTCGATTCCAGGATTGCGCAACAGGCCTCCTAAGGAGATTTCTGTTAAGAACCTGGCCTACGTAATTGAAGCGCGTATGGAAGAAGTGGTCGAACTGGTTCACACAGAAATTATAACATCTGGATACGACAAGAAGCTGGCCGGTGGTATAGTGCTAACCGGAGGTGGATCGCAACTCAGTTGTTTGAAGCAATTGGTTGAATACATGACTGGCATGGACGCCAGAATTGGATACCCCAATGAACATCTTGGAAAGAGCAAGGTGGAAAGTGTGAAAAGCCCTATGTATGCCACAACTGTTGGTTTGGTGCTTTCCGGTTTCCGTGCAATTGACGAAAGAGAGAATAGGTACAATGAAAGTGCCAGCGAAAAGCCAGGCGGAAGTCGCTTGCGTAGAGAAGCCGGTGGAGACTTTTTCAAGAAGATCCTTGATAAGACCAAGGGTCTATTGATCGATGATATCGATCCTAAACAAACTTATTAGCAATCAAGAATTAAACTATAGAGTCATGTCAGAGAATAGTTACATGTTCGACATCCCGCAACATCACAAGTCAATAATAAAAGTGATTGGCGTTGGTGGTGGCGGAAGCAACGCTGTAAATCACATGCACAATTTGGGTATTAAGGACGTGGAGTTTGTTATATGCAATACCGACTCCCAAGCTTTGAATAGCAGTCCGGTACCTACTAAACTTCAAATTGGTATTAACCTAACCAATGGCCTCGGCGCTGGAGCAAATCCTGAAAAAGGGAAAAGCGCCGCCATTGAAAGCAAGGAGGACATTAGAAGCCTTCTGGAGGAGAATACCAAGATGGTATTTATCACTGCTGGAATGGGTGGAGGAACAGGAACAGGCGCAGCACCAGTAATTGCCAAAATCGCTAAGGACATGGATATCCTCAGCGTAGGTATTGTTACGGTACCATTTGCCTTTGAAGGTAAAAAGAAGATGTCTTTAGCCGCTACTGGAATAGCAGAGCTAAAGGAAAGTTGCGATACCGTTCTGGTCATTTCCAACGATAAACTCCGAGAGATTTATGGAAATCTGTCAATAAGTGAAGCATTTGCCGAAGCAGATAATGTACTAACAACTGCGGCCAAGGGCATTGCGGAAATTATTACAGTCCCAGGTTACGTTAACGTAGATTTTGAAGATGTTAAGACGGTAATGTTTGGTGCTGGAGCTGCAGTTATGGGTTCAGCAACAACAGAAGGAGATAGCCGAGCGAGAAGAGCCGCTGAAGAAGCAATATCATCGCCGTTACTGAATACAAGAGATATCCATGGAGCGAAGAAAATCTTGCTTTCCATTATATCTGGTGAGCAAGCTGAATTGCAAATGGACGAACTCAGCGAGATCACAGAGTTCATCCAGGAGCGCGCCGGCGATGAAGCTGAAGTAATATTCGGTCACGGTATTGATACTGAGCTTGGTAATAGCATTCGGGTTACAGTAATCGCTACTGGCTTCGACGACAATTACCCAACGGAGGAAGTGGAAGAAGAGAAGAAAGTGTTTGACCTGGAAACAACCAAGCAAATACCTCTATTCGAAGGGAAGCGCGAATCGCAAGAGATAGACCTAAACATGGAAAATCCTCTTGTTGAAGAGCCTACGCTACCGGAGCCTACACCTGCAGAGGAATTAGACTTGGCACCTGCCGATGAGGAAATACCGGCGCAGGCTTCAGAGGAGTTAATAGACGACACTACTGAGGAGGTAATGGACGAAACTCCTGAAGAACAAGTCATGGAGCCGTTTGAAACTCCGGATTCTGAAACTCCGGATATGCCTGAATTTACAATCGAGAATGAAGAGCAGTTGGAAGAACCTGTAGCAGAGGAGCCAGCTGAAGCACCTGAGGAAAAAGACGACTTTAATCGTGGTTACTTCTTCGAACCTTCTACTCAAGAAGAAAGCGCACTAGAGGAAACTCCACAAACTCCCGAAGAGGATGAGGAATTCACTATTGTGAATGCCAGTAATAGGGAAGAAATAATTAATGAAGAGGGAATGCTGGAATTGAGGAAGAAGAAAGAGACGCTTCAACAGCAGGCCAAAGACCGAGTCGAGAGATTACGAGGAATAAGCGGTACTGATATTGATACTGATGCCTTCAAAGAGAAGTTAGATGTGCCCGCTTATCTAAGGAAGAATGTGGCTCTTGATAAAAGTCCAAATTCTAAAGACGAACACATCAGTAGGTTTAACCTCAATGATGATAATCAGATATTAGGGAACAATAGATTCCTACACGATAACGTCGATTGACAATTCGCGTTGATTGATTAGTTTATAGTTGATTGAGAACCCCGGTGGCGGTCGGCCTCGGGGTTTCTTTTTTTCATTTAGTTGAGTATTTCGAGTTTCGTGTAGAACTCCAGACCCAAACTCATAACCCAAAACTCACAACTCAAAACTAGAATTCAATGATCTGTTTCACCTGGGTTTCGAGCAACTCCATATATAGCTCATCGGTAATTACTCCATCTTTCAGATTGCTGTCAATCCTTGCTAATTTGGGTTTCAAGGCTAAGACGTGCATTCCGCAGTAGTTAAAAATATCTGTAAGATGACTTAGCGCTAACCCAGCGCCCTGGACTCCAGCGGATAAACCTACTAGGGCACATTTTTTATTGGTAAATGTATTTGGGAATTTAAGACCATCTATAAAAGCCTTGAGCACTCCAGGGAAGGAGCCATTGTATTCAGGAACTATGAATACAAACTTTTCACTGTTCAGCATTAATTCCCTGTACTTGTTAAAATGTTCATTCTTACCACTGTTGTCATACAACGCCGAAACCACAAAGTCTTGAGGTAGGTCTTGCAGATCTATTATTTGGCTTTCCTGGCCCTGATCTTTAAGTAAATCCTGATAAATCCGTGAGATCTCTTTCGATAGGGAATTTTGTCGATTGGTAGAACAGACTATGGTGAACATATCATTGAATTATCTGCAAACCTACGAATTGAGGTGAGAAATATAGAATCAGGGCAAAGTTTGTCTTAGCCGTGGCATTTGGTGATTGGAGTTTACTGGAATCAGAATGTTGGGAGCAAAGGAACTTTATCTTTGTTGTAGTTGTCTTTCTATTGATATACGGTACACAAGGGAAGTCATGAACCTGGCAAAGAAAAACTAAAGAGATACTACTTTCTGATTTACAATTGGTTAACTGAGCAATCGGTTAGCCAATTTTTTTGCTTAATGCGAGACGACATAAAAAAAGAGGCCAGGTGCAGAAACCCGGCCTCTTTTATATTTTGATATTAGTTGCTACTTATTGGCAACTAATTCAACTTCCATTTCTATATCATCATAGATGATCTTGTCACCAAGATTTTCGAAGAAGCTTCCTGATCCATACCTAACATCGAATTTAGACCTATCGAATGTCATCTTAGCACTGGCAGTTAGCTTATCACCATCAACTGTGATATTAGCAGGGAAGTTAATTTCCTGGGTTGTACCCTTAATGGTGAGATTACCTGTGATGGCATAGTTTCCTTCATCAGATTTCTGCTCTTTCACGGAAGTGATTTTGAAACTGCTGGTAGCATGCTCTTCAACATTGAAGAAATCGGCAGACTTCAAGTGGCCAACCAGCCTACCATTCTTTTTCTTGTCCTCGATATCATCATTCTTAATCGAGTTCATGTCAAGGGTAAATTCACCACCAGCCACTTTACTGTCAGTTACTGTGATTTTCCCCGTAGCAATGTCAATGGTACCATAGTGATCATAAGTGATTTTCTTACCAGTCCACTTAACGGTACTGGCACCGGCATCAACAGTGTATTCACCGTCAAACAATTCAATAATGTCGGAATTGTTATTTGCCTTAGGTTGTTTCCAATTGAAGGAAACAGCGACTATTCCAGCTATAGCCAGAACTAGAAGCAAAGGGTATTTTTTCATAATAGTAGAACTTTACTCTGTTACTTTTTAGGTTGCGAGATTAACAAAACAAGGATTGTACCTAATTTGTTTCCCTATGTGCAAATAAATATTATTGCGCGAACTAAACAATGCATAATTGATAAGAAACGCTCATGATTGATAAACTTAACAATACCATAAAATTTATTCGGGAACAGACTGATCACGTCCCAGAGTTTGGTATTGTACTGGGTACAGGCCTTGGAGGGCTAGCAAAGGAGATAAATGTTGAGTGCGCCATTAGTTATGAGGAAATCCCGAGTTTTCCCGTTTCTACAGTCGAAAGCCACAGTGGTAAGCTGATTTTTGGTGAGTTGGGTGGTAGGAGAGTGGTAGCTATGCAGGGTAGATTCCATTACTATGAAGGGTACAGTATGCAGGAAGTGACTTATCCAATTAGGGTGTTGAAATTACTGGGGATAGAGAAACTATTCATTTCCAACGCCTCAGGAGGCCTAAATCCCGATTATGCAGTAAGCGAATTGATGGTTGTTGAAGATCATATCAATCTTTTTCCGGAGCACCCTTTACGGGGCAAGAACTTCGATGATTTAGGACCTAGATTTCCAGACATGAGCGAACCTTACGACATGTCACTTATTAAGTTGGCGGAGGAAATTGCTGAAGACATGGGAATAACCTTAAGAAAGGGCGTATATGCTGGTATTCAAGGCCCTACGCTGGAGACAAAATCGGAGTATAGGTATTTGAGGACAATAGGTGCCGATGCTGTAGGCATGTCAACTGTGCCTGAAAATATTGTGGCCCGTCACATGGAAATTCCTACCTGTGCAATTTCTGTA
>JANQPQ010000031.1 GCA_028285445.1 Cyclobacteriaceae bacterium
AAAATGAACAAATTCTAACATCGTCATATACTAAGCACAGGAGAACTGTTGGGCGGTACGAAACTATAAATACCTTCCTGATAAAAGTCTGCTATGAAAAGCTTAAATGAAATTCATCATCCCCCTATCCCCCTTCTCCTCACACTAGCAGCCCACAAGGGGGAATAGTGCTTTAACCCTTCAACTTCAAATTAGGGGGGGTGGTAGTACAATTAACCCTTCCCCGGTTCTATTCATACCATCTCGTAGCAAGTGATGGTTGACTTCCCAGGCCGAGGTTGTGCCCACAATTGCATAATCGCTTCGGAATTGGCCTGGGAACTCGTTTTTTGGTGGTTTAAATCTGAGTAACGGCCACAAATAGAAATCGGTTGGTAAGCGATAATTTGTGGCCGTTCTTTTATTTGGGTGGGTTACTACCTACTTGACTATCAAGCCTTTTTGACTATATTTAAATAACGACAAAGCCACAGTGAGGGATCGCTTTGGCTTTTTTATTTGTATAAATTCTCGTACTGTTGCCTAGTTTACTTAGCAGTCATCTGTTTATGATAATAAAGTCGGCTCACCTTCACAACGTCATGAGTTTCAAGGAAATCAAACTATCGTTTTCCAGAAATATTAATATCATAATTGGCGACAACAACTCTGGAAAATCTACAATAATTCGGTCGATTGACAGATTACAAGGAGGGAATATCAACGCCGAAGGGTGGGTAAGAAACGGAGTTAGTCATGGCTATAGCATTTTCAGTTTTGAGGGTGCTAAAGCAACCAAGTACTTCTCTGAAGTAAATAAGGTGTTTATGTTAATCCAGGAGGGCAACATTACCTTGGCTCAAATCCTCAATGCTAGTAATAAGGAACCACGCTTAAGGAACCTTAGTAAACTAAAGTTCAATGAGGACGGGGAATTTCCTGAAGAAAACCTGAAAAGGTTTGTAAGCTTCTCTGATGAAGAGCCGGACAATGTTCTTTACGCGAGCTACGCCAGACGTGGATATTATGAATCTCAAATAAGCAAAGAAAATACTAATCGTATCCGTCAAGATCTTGGTAATCTTAACTCTCGCTTGCAAAAACTTGACAATGGGAATCATTACAATCACAAGCCATTCAAAAAAGCGTGTAAGGAAATTCTGGGTTTTGAACCTGGAGTCATTGCATATGGCCGTGGTGGAAATAACCAATTGTCGATTGGGATTTATACTGACAATACCAATATTATCACGATCAACAATATGGGCCAGGGGGTCACCCATATTTTAGGTCTTTTAACAATTCTGTATACCCAAGATGACAACATCATCCTGTTAGAGGAGATTGAAAATGATCTGCACCCTAGAGTGCTGAAGCAACTCCTAAATGTGATTGTTGAGAAATCTCGTAGGAATCAGTTTATTATTTCCACACATTCTAATATCGTGCTAAGGCACCTCGGGGCCGTTTCTGGCTCTAGGATTTTCCAGACGTCCTGGAAGATGAGCAAGTATGGGAAACAAAGGCTTCCGCTATCGCAAATACAAGAAATAGCCAACACCCCAGAGGCGCGAGTAAAGGTACTGCAAGAAATGGGTTATGATGTCTTGGACTTTGAACTTTGGCAGGGGTATCTGCTGTTTGAGGAATCAACTTCTGAGTTGATAGTCAGGGAGTATTTAATACCAACGTTTACACCAAAACTTAAAGACAAACTTAGGACTGTGGCATCCCAAGGTGTGGATGACATAAGCAATAAGTTTAAGAGTTTTCTAAACTTATTTGTGTTCATACATCTTAGCAATATCTATCACGACAAGGCCTGGGTGATTGTTGATGGTGACAGCGCAGGTATTAAGGTGATTAATGACCTCAAAAAGACCTTTAATAATTGGAATCCTGACAACTTTATTCACTTAGAACTAACCGCTTTCGAGCTGTATTATCCAAGTAGGTTTTCGAGAAAGGTAGATAAGGTTTTGGGAATGTCTAAGGGTATGGAAAAACAAAAAGCAAAAGTGCAGCTCCGTCAGGAGGTATTAGAATGGGCCAGACATAATGAGAATGCACAAGGGGAATTTCAGAAGTCTGCAGGTGAATTGATTCAAATATTGAAACAAATTGAGAGCAGTTTCCACTAAGGGTAATTATAATCAGCGTCCATTAATCTAACCAAATCCTCACCATATCTATAGTCTTGTTGTTAGGCTCATGACTAGCTGCAATTGCATCAATTTTCACAATAACAGGAATTGGAGTAAAAATACCGGCTATTATGCAGGTCCCCGTTGGGAGAACTGGCAAAGTATCGAAAGAGACTTTATCTAGGTAGGAGACAGTCCTCTCAATAGCAGAAATGTCATTGTTATTTATTAATCGATGTAAAAAGTAATTGTGAAGTTGAGATATTATAGTCGTGGAAATATCATGTGGCCTCTGGCTTGCAATTGTTAGAAAGACACCAAATTTACGCCCTTCCTTTATGATCTCTTCAAATGTCTCCAGCCGGTAATCCTTCCAGGTTTCACTTTCTCTTTCAGAAGAGTAGGATAGTATGTTGTGGGCTTCGTCGACAATTATATTCAGTGATTTATTGGGATCAGCCCCCCTGACATTTTTGTGATCAATGTACAGCTTATGGGACAAGATCAACGGAATTATCTTCCTAACATTGATATTCACTTTGTCAAGGTTTACTACTACGAAATTGCTTTCATCCCAAATGCTCACGTCATTTGTATTTTCGGTGTCTACCACTCTTTTCAGGTCCTTATGAAAGCTCTTCAGTTTATTAATTGCTGGAGCTATATGTTCATTTTGAGCCCTATTGGCTAATACGTCACTAATGAGTTGAATGTACAGGAAGGTGATAACTCTTGAAATGAAATCATCTTCGAACTCAAATTCGGCTACCTGCTGGTAAATAATTGTCTCTTTGATAGCTTCCGGATTTGATTGGAAAAAACCCTCTGATGATTTAGGTACAAACTGATTGCTCTTGTTTAACCATTCAATATCGTCATCCAAGTACACCTCCTCGTCATCAACAAATTTGGGAGGTAAGATCTGCCTGAAGTAATCTATCAACAAGTGCGCTCGAATCTTATCCGTCAATTTCAGCACTTCCGTTACCCTTTTTCGAAGAATACTAAGAATGTATTGAAGCGGCTCACCTTTCGAATCCACTGATTTATAAAACTTCAGAGCCCGTCGAATAAATGGCTTTTGAGTTTTCTCTGTTGCATTAGCTAGAATTGAAAACAATTCCTCCTGCAGTAAATCTTCTTCGGTAAATGGCAGTTTATCCTCACCTTCCTCGGTTCTGGTGGAGAGGTTATAAACCTTTTTATCACTTACTATGCAATCAACGGAGTTGTACTCGCCGTTAAAATCGAACAGGACAAACTTGCTATTCTCTTTGAATGCCGATTGGTCCTTGAATTTTACAAGCAAGGAACGATAAAGTTTAGCAAGGGTATAAGACTTACCACTACCCGTATTTCCAAATATTCCAATATGGCTAGCAAAAAGGTTATTTACCCCTATGCTTATAGATTGACCTCTTTCCAAGGCAAGAGTCCCCATATGTAGTGGCGAATCACTTGGTTCTACAAAGTTGTGAACTAGATCGAATTCGCTTCTGTCCAAGAGGAATGCCTCATTGTCGATCAACGGTAATTCCTTAATTCCTCTTTCGAACCTCTCATCTTGAAAGAACCCAAGCAACTTGACAACTAAGATTCGACTTATCCGACTCCTTTCCCTCCCATATTTTTCGAATTTCCAATTTTCCTCATCAACGGACTCACTTTCAACTTTTGCTATTATTGTAATGTAACCCTTATGTATCTTGACATACCCCCCTACCGTTACATTCTTGAGAATATCTCCTTTGTACAGTAGGCTAGACAAATTTTTCTCCTTGTCTACTTTTATTCTGACTGTCCTCCCTTCTATGGACGTGACATTCCCAACCTTAAAAATTGAGTTCTTTTGAATAGTCTTGTTGACCTTGGTAGACATCTAGCGGTTGCGGTTGATTTTCTGCCTTAGCGGCTCAAAAACGTACTGGTTCAAATTTTCGAAAGTGAAATTTTCTACTTTCTCTGATAAATCTTCCATTTGCTCCTGATCAATAACTTTAATATTATCATTTACTACTCGATGCTTATCTATCCCGAGCGAGGCCTCGATCCTATCTTTTGTCTCAGTGGAAAAGGCAAAGATTATTATTAGCAGAGTTGGATTTGAGTTTGCCCCTCGGATAGTTATTTCTCGTATGTGCTCATCTGAAAACGAAAATCCCAGCACTATCAAAACTGTGTTTTCTTTTTCCAGCTCGTTGGCGTAGATCCTAAGCAACTCATAGTGATGCATGTTTAACAGCGTGTTCTTGAACTTATCTTTGGAGGGGTTTACAATTTGAATTTCTTCATAGCTTTCGAGCAGTTTCTCAAACTGAGATACCTCAATGGCAGAAGACTTCTTCTTTGCGTTCTTAAGAAGCTGCGCAATTGAATGTTGCCTCTTAAGAGGCAGAAATTGACCTGAATCCATACTGTCTATTTGGCTCTTAACGTTCTTTAGCTCTTTGAAAGTGGATAAGACAATTCTGTTATCAAGTATTGACCAGTTAATTGATCCATGAAGCTTGAGAACATTAAAGACAGGAATTTCTGATACATTTTGGAAGTGGGGGCTTGACTTTCGGTAGGATTTTCTAAAATTACTGAGGTCGAATACTGGTTTCATTCTTCCCTGGAAGCCGTCATTAAACTCCAATGTCAATTCTTCCAAAGCCCTTTCCAGGAACAAGTCTATATTGGTAGTGAATATATTTATTTGCTTGTTTAGCAGGGTGTTATATCTAAAAAGGATTATCTCGTTCACAGATTGCAAGAATTCCTTGTAATTATTGCTGGTTATGTTGTAATTGGCCTCTTCCTCCTTTGACATCTTGTAGTTCTCAATATTCTTTATCATAACTCCTTCAAAATACTTTTTGTAAATGGAGCCTTTGATTAGGAGAAACTCATCATTTCCTGATTCGAAGTGGGAGTCGAGCATTTCCAATTGCGTTTCAATGGCTCCTAACGTAGGAAGGTATGGGCGCGAGAGTCCAGAGCCGATCAGGAAATTGATGTTAGAGGATTCAATTGCCTCCTTGAGATACTCTATATTCATTCTCTAAATTATTTATACACCACATACAGATAATAAGTACCTGTGGGTTTCATCTTACCTGCACTACCCTCAATTTCATTGTCATTCTTTGGATGTTCCTTATACTTTTCAATGAAATGACCTTCCAACCTTTCAATAAGGCCAGCGTCATTAGAGGAAAGAAGCTCATGGATATGCGTGTACTCCTTTTGATACTCGCTGTCGAATTTCTCATTTAGAGTTTGACCTGTTTTGCCAATCTTAAACCTACTTCCTTTCAAGGCTATGTTGTCAATATCCTTCTCAACCTCAGCAGGAAAATTTGTGAAATCTGGATTATTCATAATTTTTGCTTTTAGTTGGTAACACCCAGTCTTAAAACGCAAAAAGCCAAAGCAACCCGTGGGATGCTTTGGCTTTCGTCATTTTAAAGATAGGTAAATACTAGGAATAATGTATTACTTAACCACTACTAGAGTGGGGTGGTTAGCACCATTTAATGAAACAGCAATACCTTCGTGAGGCTCAAGAGTTTTGACTATATTGCAGAACGACAAAGCCACAGTGAGGAATCGCTGTGGCTTTTTTATTTGGAACTTTACAAGCGTAAACAGGAAATGGCATATCCCCTCGATCAAGAAATTGAGATTCTGCTCTTAACCGGATTTTCATGCTCCTATATAATATCTTCCCACCACAGGGGTCATGGCCCCCGCCAAAAGAGTAGATGGACAGTTTCCCGTAAAGCAGAAGTTGATTGTTTCGAAGAATCTATGAACAACTTATGGGTGTCTGAAAATTCCGCTTGGGGTATTCTTGTCATTAATGGTACTTTTCAAATTTTGGGGAGGAATAGTAGACAACAAGCACTGAAATTTGCCAAATTTGTGGATAGTAAGGCTAATGATACCTGGCATGGCTATCCAGCTGACTATTTAAACAAAGCTCAAGACAGGCCAGCTACCAATATTTTGAAAGCCTGGGTTCTAGATGGTAGAGTCTCGAAATCGCATATGAAAAAAATACGGAGTGGTCAACCATGCAACCTCTAAGTATCGTAATCAAAGGAGATTATTTTGACTGTCAAATTTACCGTGGCAGATTGTATCTGTGGTGTTTTAATGGCGATTTAGAAGTTTACGATTGGACGAAGATTGTTCACTCATTCATTAAGCGGGAAACTGATAAGATCGCCATGACATTTAGTTTTCTAGATGGGAATTATCTCTACAAATCATCGCTAATCGAGCTTTTTAGAGATAGTGATTTCAAAAAGCTTTTACTAAAGAAATTTGATAAAGTCAGTAATAAAAGTTTTGAATTAAGCAAAAGAGCTCTGGGGAATTGCTTGCTCGGTACCCAAGATACACCTTCAGGTATCCTGCCTACCGATACCGAAATCTATGGGAATCAGCTTTATTTCATCAATGAAAAAGGCTTATATCGCGGGGCCGCGCATAGAGAATTAGCAAATAAGTACTTAGTGAGTTCGAGGCCAAAGAAGTTATGGGACTGCAACCTCCTCTCAATAAAGGCAAATAAATATCCTCAACTAGCTCTTTCTGCTGGAGACGAGGGATTGTTTGAGTTGAATATGGCAAATAACCAGCCAAGTAACCTAAATAGTGTTGAGAGAGCCGCCCCAATATTTCACCTAAGCTCTAATCACTCGTCTTTCTCCAACTACACATATTTAGACATATACAATAGCTCCCTGGTGCATCATTCATACCTAGCGCAATTCAAGTGGAACTCAATTGAGAATAATGCCGGTCCTCCAAGATTTTCTAGAGATTACGATGGTGAATTGAATGATCAGTTAATATTTAGAAATGGACAAGATAATCATTCAATAAGCTGGGGAGTTGATGACAAGATATACAAGCCCACTGACAATGGATTTGAAATTGTTAAATACAATCGCAATGCAAAAGTTGAAGATGGCCAAGAGAAATTCCAAAAGCTAGATTCAGTAACCTTAAGGTCATGGAAAGGGGGCATAATAGGGGGTGGATCAGCTTACTTTGGAGTGATTGTAGAATGTGACAACGCATTAGTTGTCATCCTAAGTAATGGGGATATTAAGACAATACCCGGCCCAATAACTAGATGGAGAGTATACCCTAGATCTTTAAACTATGAGAATCATCTACATGTAATACTTGAAGACAGAGTGGAAATACACTCTTTCAATCATGATTACTTTACCGATCAGCGGTCAAAGCAATTCGGCATTCAATTCAAAAACACTTATTGGAAAGGAAGGTCCAGTCCCAGCTACTTTGAGGACACGGATGAAAGCCTTTTTACTTAGCCTCAAATTTCCTCTATTCCGGTTCGTGGTCGCACACATACAAGCAATCGATTACTTGTAATATGACTCTTTCCGTCAACCGGCACTTTCCCCTAACAAAAAAAACTGGAAGTCCCCTACCCCTTCCCTCTTAACCGCCTCACAATAGCATCCGTAGTAACCTCGGTGCAGTCGCTCGCGTCCACTATTTTCTCAATTTTCCGACCTACCCCTTCAACCGCTTCACAATAGCATCTGTCGTGACTTGATCTAAACCATCAAGACAGTTAGCGAGTAGCGCTTCATAGATGGCCAACCTCCCTCGGAGACTGTTTATCTTCTCCGTTGTTTGCAGGGCTTGCTTAATCTTAGCTTTGCGAATGCCTTTGGAAATGGAAAGGTAGGGTCGGTGGCGGCGGACATATTTCATAATTGAATATTCAAAGAAAATTTAAATACGACAAATATGTCGTTAATTATTCTCTTGAATTACCTGAGTTTGTCGCTATGTCTAAGAAGGCAGATCAGCGCATTATCAATGAATTCGGAAAAAGGGTTCGCGAAGCCCGCGAAAATGCCGGCCTCACTCAACTCGACCTCGCCGCAAAAGCTGATATCGATATCCGCCAAATTCAACGCATAGAGAATTCTGAAAATGCTACCAGTATTGTAAATGCTTATAAGGTCGCTAAGACCTTAGGGGTGGCTATTGAGGATTTGTTTGATTTTTGATATCGAATTGCCTTACAAGGAATCCACGAACACCATCGGCAAATTTTCTATGCCCCGATAGGGGATAGTATCTTTAATCGCCTCGCCGGCAATGTACCACTCGTACCTGCCAACTATGTGGTAGGTGTGACGACGCCTCCTTTTACGGTTTTTGAGTACATAGGATGGCACATGAATGGCCTTGCGCCACAATTCGCCGTTACTGTCAAATTCCACCCGGTAGATGGCCCGGTTAAAATTCGTTTCATAGCTGATATATAGATTTTCGCCTACCCACATGCTATCTGGTTCATCGAGTATCTTAATCTCGTCCAGGTAGGTACTATCACCAATTATGATCAACGTATCCCGCTTGAGGCTGAGATTCCACCTCATGTGCTCATAACGAACATACGACTGTATCATATTAGATATTGATGGGCCATTGTTGAATTGCTCAATGGACATTGTATGCCAATGACCCGGACTAAATGTCAGAGAATGATGTTTAGTTTTTAATGTAATATGTTGGCCCGTCGCATTGACTATTGATACTTGTGCTATTTCCTGCTGTTTAAAAGAACTGCAATTAGTCAGGCCAATCGTCATCAATAGCACGAGCTGGGTATTAATAACTTCCTTCATTTTGGAATTTCTAACCTCAATTTACCAATTAGTTAGAAGTTTTCAGATTGATGATATCAGATGGAGGTGTTGATAAACGAAGTAAATCCTGCTTGGCGGTTTCTTAATGAGGGGCATTGAAGTTCTACGAAACAAGACCCTTCGACAAGCTCAGGATGTCATGGATGGAGCGATAGAGATTGCTTCGTCGCTTCGCTCCTCGCAATGACCAAAAACCAAAAGCATTGGCTAACCTTCAACACCCGATGACTTGGAATTGGCTGAGAAGCGCTCTTTGATTTCAACATTCACCCTATTCACACTTAATAACATATGGGCGGCGCACCTTGAAGACATAGGCAAAGCTATAGGGTAGCACGCCCTTTATAATCCAATCCATTATCACTACCTGGTTGCGGATAATTACATCCTTTTCATAGTACACCTTGCAGCGGCAAGGGGCATGGCATTCCGTACAAACTTTGTCCTTCTTCTGGTCGATAAAAGCATCAATGGCATCGCTAACAGACTGGCGGAGGTCTGCCATCTTTTGCATTACGAAAAAAGGGTTGAGCATATACCAGAAGATGTTCCAACTGGCAATACCAGCATCGGCATGCCTACCCCGGGCCAGGGTCCTTGGGTTTTCACAGTCTGAGCCTAGCACTTTCATGTTTACCACCGAGATCCAATCGGGAAGTATTTGCCCCTCTTCCTTCAGCAGGCTAATCTCATGTCCTTCATAGGGAAATAGCAACTGTTCCTTGCCATCCGTAATTGGTTCTACCTTGGGCTCAGCAAAGTGGCTACTCAAATACTTGATGAGATCTTCCTGAGAATTACCATCAAAGGCTATGTCCTTTTGCGGAAATGTGTCTTGTAAAACTTCCTGTATTGTCTGGTAGCTGCTATCAGGCGATTTCTCCTTCATATACTGATCATAAGAATATTGTAGCCGGAACAAATGAGCTAGTTGCCCCCGATCTGTACGGTATGATCTTTCAGGAAATCTTCAAGGTGTTCTAAAACCTTCTCAGGATTATTGGTGAGTCCGTTCAGGTTATCAAGACGTTCAGAAAGATGAGAGAAGAAGTTTACTATCCAGGTAAGCAAGAGACCAAATATCCACAGGGTCCATTTAGTAACCCAGCGGCGATAGCGCCATTTCCGGTTGTAGCTGTGAAACTCCTTTAGTTCGTCGATGATGGTTTTACTCAGCTTCTGCACCACGCCAAGTATAGCGTCGTACCTTTCATTGTAGCTGGCCATGTCGAGCTCGGCCTGGTCTTCATTGAACTCACGAATTAAATCCATCTTCTCCTCAAGAGCCTTCTTTAAGGCATCGCGCTTGTTTCTGAGTTTGGTATACCGCTCGGACAGGCCTAAGATATATTCTTCCATAGCATTCTAGTTTAATGTTAGATGGCTGCTTCCGAAAGAACATTGGTAATGATAGAACTTATAAGTGTGGTAGTTTTCCCAAAGTAATGTTGGTTTCTTAATCCTTCTTAGACCAAAGCAAGAGTTCATACTACACTCTTTTGGTTTTCGCGGCTTTCGCCAGGAAACATTCTATCAACTTTAACCTCTGGGCATTTCTTTGTATCATGCGACAAACGCTATCTGCATGAGCCCCCGTGATTATTACATAAAAAACATCTATAAGAAGTTTAAATTCATGGCCAATTGGTTTCCCAATAATAAAATTGCCCTGGGAGATATTGGAGTTTTCGACGGCTATCAATTTAATCGGATCAGCTCCCTGGAAAAGCTGGGAATACCTTTCGAAGAGCGTCAGGGAGAAAAGCCTATAGACCTCTCCTACGTGAAGCAAGCTGAAATCAACTTTGCTGCCGGGGGTGAAATGGCGCCACCGGATGGCATGGTATCTGGAAATGTGAAAATGCAATTTCAAAGGGCCGGCGCCTTCTCCTTTGACGTCGCCAATTGTTTTGTCCATGAGATTGAAGACAAACTATCACTGGGCAACAAGATCAAGCAGCTTTATAAAGATGGCCAATGGGAAGAAGATTGGGTAGTAATAGACTCTTTAGTCGCCGCCGGAGTTACCACCATCCTGGTAGCCGAGTCAAACAATGCTGAATTAGAACTGCAAGCCAAGGAGAATCTGGGAGAGCTTAAGCTCACCAATGCTAACGCGAGGCTATCGGTAAAATCACAGAAAGGCGAAATTACCAGCCTGCTGGGGAAGGAAGGGCTGACACCACTTTTTAAAACCTCTAAAGTGAAGCGATCATTCCTGGCCGGGTTAACTCGCAGAAAAGACAATGTTCGCTATGGGGGCCAGGTAGTGGATAGACCTGAAATGACTACCGGTGAAGATGATATGTGGGAGCAGACACAAATGGAAACAGATAACTAATGGGCTTAAAGCAAAACAGAGAAGAACAGATCCGATTTGGGGGCACTACTTCCGGCGGTGAAAAGCCATCCTCATATACTTTTGATCCGGAGGCATTTCTTCGCTCCCGCACTCAGGTGCAATGGCAGGTACAATTATTCGCCTGGGTAACGCAATGTTGGCTATACGAGGTGGACCACATTCCAAATACCGCAGAAGAGTTGGCCAATTTTGATATGAAAGGGCTGATTGCGGAATTCGAAAAGAAGTTTATTGCAGGTGATTGGAAGAAGATGGTACCGGAATCAGGGGCTACTACCGATGAATCGGTATTGGCTTTCCAGCTCTTTACCAAAGAGCCAGCGATGATGATCTTCAACGGTGGCCAGGAGCCGCCTTCCCTGCTACCGGAGTTGGCCCGACACCAATTCGTTCCCGCTAGTGTAATGACAGCAACTATTCTGGATTTTGTGAATGGACCTCAGGGGCCTTATACGCCAGTGCTAACTACAGACGGTAGTGACTATCACAGCTTCAACATCATGCAGTATTTTCCCGATCGGGAGGTCCTACGATATATGGATGATATTGGAGAAAATGGAAAGTGTTTCCTGAGTAAGGGTTATAACCAGCTGGATATAGATTCGAAGTTTATAGAAACAACTCCTGATAATCACTGGCTATGGGAAGTAGATATCAAGGATTTCAGCCGCGTGTTTTATGGCATACAGTTGCACCTTGGCAGATACAAGCACTGGAATGACGCCCTGGCCAAGAATGGTGGGGTAGAGTACTTGGTTTAGGTATAAGGGGTAGAGGTAGTTTTGCCATCTTTATGTATTTGTAGATTAATCACTACTCGCTAAAGCACTGGTATCATTAAGCGCCTAGAAAGTTCAAAGCACACATTTAGCCAATTTGCTTATCTGAGTCTAGGGATAGCCTGGTTCTCCCTTAATCGGGCTCTACGCAGTTGTGGGAAAAAGTATTAAGTAACACCGCAAGATGGTCTAGTCCTTGGTGGCAAGCTATTTCAGGTACTGACGTCGCTTCTCGGAAAACCTTGTAGAGCCCTAGATTTTTTGCTTACTTTTTCATCAATGGAAAAAGTAAGGGCCCGCCCGGCCCTAGGGCAATGCAAAAATAGCTTCCACGGCCAATAATTGTTTTAATAACTACCAGAGGTAAAGAGTTACTTTGCGCGGCCCAGTCCCGAGTACTCGGGAGAGCGAAAATGCATTGATGGCTTTAATGACTAATGACTCCTACAAAGAGACCCGGCGAAGAGTCATTTCTAAGCTAGGGAACCTGGGGTTCCCGCTTGCGCGAGAATGAGCTTCTTTCAATATCTAAATCCCCCCGGCTTGAGTGCGATGCGAATTCAGCAATCTTCTCTAGCAATCAGAAGAATACCTAACTTAGTACATGCTCAAGTCGACTAGCATCAACCCAGTAAAAGCAGTTGTACTGACGATCCTACTTGCTAACTCGTTGATTACAGTTGATTTTATTCTACCCAGCAGGTTGCACGACGTCATCATTACCCAAGTGGAACAGGCTGTTATTTGGCCCCAAAGCGCCGACACAAACAATTTGAAACCAAAGTCCTTACTGAGGCAAAGAGCTTCGTAGTTGAGCACAAATTCCGTGGGCAGTTTGTCCGTGGAGATACCGTCAGGCTATCCTGTTCTCCTCTTTTTGCCCGGGTTGTAAAGGCCAAAGGTAGCGGCATCGGCATAGACCCATACGTCCCGAGCTACTACTTCAGCGTTCCATTTGTGAGAGGGCTTCTGGTGGTGGCGCTCTTAGTCGCCACCGTGGGGTTGGTATTTTGGCGAAGGCGCGAATTTGCCATCTCTTGTATCGTGGTGGCGGCATTCCTGACGGCACTTCACTTGAATTATTGGTTTCGAGTTTAGTCGTGTGACTTTTCTGTACTTCCTCAATTATCAAGAGGATAACTCAGATTCACATGAAAGGTAAACTTATCATCCTGACTGCCCTGATAGCCACTTCCTGTTTGTTTCCTGGCGAAGAAGAAGATTTAGATGTGGCCTTTGCCAGGATTTCAAATCGAAAGAACCCGGTTCAGCATTTTGTAGTGAATAGCGAAGCAACCATAATTGTTAACGGCCGCCTCGGCACACGCATTGAAATACAGCCAGGGAGCCTGGTAACTATGGATGGAGAAACGGTATCGGGTGAGATTGAAATCGAATTGAAGGAGATCTACACACCGGCAGAGATGATCTTCAATAATATCACCACCACCAATAATGGCCACCTGCTATCAAGTTCGGGCATGGTGCATATTGAAGCTTCCGCTAGTGGCCAGGACCTGAAGGTAAAGCAGGGCGACTACATTGAAGTACGTTTCCCTATGCAAGTGGAAACACCCTATATGCGAGCCTACCTTGGAGAAGAGTCTGCAAATGGAATTAATTGGGAATTGGATCTTGATTCTCCCGACACCCTCTTCATCGAAGAGCGGTACGAGGAAATTCTCACATTAGACTACGGGGTAGACTCCGTATTTGGTTTCACCAGAATTTTCGCTGTAGTTGGTTTAGATACTATCCTGGTTAGCGAAGGAGACGATACAACGTATCTACGTTCTACGGAAGACTCTACATACTACAATCTCCGGTTTACGGCTCTGGCCTGGATCAATTGCGACTATTTCCCTTCCGGTACGGAGTTGCGCGACGTTAGGTTTGCCAGCAGCGAGGGGCTTGATCAGCAAACCTATTTGATCTTTAAAGATATCAATGCCGTCATGCCTGCTTACTGGGAAACGGATGGTGGTAGCTCCGCATATATTCCGGTCAATGAACCTTTTCGTATCCTCAGCATTGTTCAGGAAGATGGTGACTATCAGGTAAGTCAGCAGGATGTTCCAGCGAATAGTAGCCAATCTGATTTTGAATTGGAGTACAAAGAGGTGACACTGGAAGAACTGGAGGGGATTGTTAGTGGATTAGATAATTAAGTGGGCTGCAGGGCATAGAATACCTACTGCTGCCCAACAGTTTTCTTGCGCAAAGAGCGTGAATCCAAAGGCTTTTCATAGGAGTTATTTGGCTAAAAGCCCAAAGCCCTGCTATGCCCTAGGGCCGGGCGGGCCCTTACTTTTTGCATTGAAGGGTTTACCAAAAAGTAAGCAAAAACTCTAGGGCTCTACAAGGTTTCCCGAGAATCCTACGCCTATACCTGAAGTTGTGCACCACCAAGGACTAGACCATCTTCCATGTTACTTACGACCCTTTCCCACAACTGCGCAGAGCCCGATTAAGAGTGGAAAAATGCAACTTTCAGCAATATCAGATAGCGAAAGTCGCTAATTGTCTGCAATGAAGTTTCTAAGAGCTTAACGAAACCAGTGGACACAACAAGCGGCATTGTTTTCGACTTTGGGTCAGTAGGGGTTGTGGGGCTGGAAAACCCGCCGCGGTTGTGTTCACGCGGCCCAGTCCCGAGTACTCGGGAGAGCGAAAATATTGTGAGGCTTTAATGACTAATGACTGCTATGAAAAGACCAAGGCAAGGAGTTATTGATCAACTAAGGCACCGTTAATTGCCCCGTACAAAATTCAGCAATGCCTGATCGTGGTCTAAAAGCTCGACGGTTCTGGTGGCTACCAGGCTATCAATCTTTCGAGCACTTTTGCTGTCCATCACCACACTGTATTCCTTCCCAAATCGTTTGAGGCTCTCGGTGTTCTTGCGATCAGATGAAATATCAAGGAACAGATCTTGCGCCGCTATAAACTGACCAAAAGTGCAATCCGGAAGGTACTTTATCATCACTACAGCATCCTGATTATATTTTTGATAGAAACTGGTTAAAAGTATTTTTAGCCGGTTCAAATCTATAGCACTACCATTCAAGCTAAAACCTGACGCTGCCACCTGTAGCAGTACCCTGTTCATTTGTGCAACCTTCATGATTTCATAGCAATAGTTCTCTGGCCATTTTACTTGCGAACCGATATATCCCAAGGCCATCAGGCTGTCAACTTGAGCCGCTACACCCTCACATTCATGCAAATAAAAATCATGCATGAGCCTGTCCTCAAAAAAAGGATAATCCGAAGGATAAGAAGTTTTTGGATCACCCAGCATATAGAAAACAGACTTGACTCCCAGAGCAGATGCCTCGCTCCTAATTTTCAGAATACTTTTATAGGGCACATCTTTATCAGCTTTAATGGTAAGAATCGGTCTTTTCCAATCCCAGGCCCTCAACCAATCACTTCTATCTTCGATGAAATCAACCACCTCGGGTAGACTGACAATTTCGGGAATGCTACCCACAAACCGTTTAATGGCATAGACTGGTTCGCCACCTTGTCTTTCCTTGTCGAATCCCACATAAATCTGATTCGGTTCGGTATTGGAATAGTATTGAGTATACTCCGATCGTGGCATATCGAGTTGTATCAGGTCGTGAATAGAGACCTGGTAGCGACTCCTATCAACCTCGGGGCCTATCGTTCGGCTCACTACCAGGCTGTTGATAGTCACCAATAAGAAAGCTGCTCCCATCCACCGCAACAATCTTCCCCGGAGGATCTTGTGAAACCCCAGCCATAGATTGAGAAACCAAAGTGCCGGAAGCAAGATCAGGAATAATGTAGTTTCTCGGAGAAAATCAATATCATACTGGAGGGGCCAACTAATACATAGTACCCCGAGCAGACTTACCACCTTGGCCAGCCACCAAACGGTGTTTAGCGAAAAGTAGTACTGGTTTGTGATTGCAAAACGCGCCCATAGCCTGACCTTCGGATTGCTTCCTTTATTACGGTTGCGCAGTAGGAATGTCAGCCCCAGGCTGCAGCCAGCTATGGATGTTAGGTAAGCAAAAAACAGGTCATAGTACGGCTTGTCTCCTTGTTTCACCGAAAATCTCGACTGGCTGAAATCCCAGGCTGCGATAGCAAAACCTTCCCGGAGGTACGTAATAAACCCGAAGAGGACAACAGAGGCTATTATGCCTATTAAAATGGCAGATATAATTCTGTGCTGGGGAAAGGATACGTCAGGTGAGGAAATGAAACCACTACTAAGGGCCATATATAATTATACGGCTTTGGAGTGGGTGGGAGTTGGGTTGGTTTTGTCTTTCAGGCCGACTTTGGAAGAATCTAGGTTTTTCATATAAGTCGCTTGTTCCAAAATCCCATCAGTGCATTTTCACTCCACGGCGGAACAATCATAGTCACGAATGCTATTTTTGCATTGCCCTAAGGCCGGGCAGCCCCTTACTTTTTCCATTGATGAAAAAGTAAGCAAAAAATCTAGGGCTCTACAAGGTTTTCCGAGAATCCAACATCAGTACCTGGAATAGCTTGCCACCAAGGACTAGACCATCTTTTGGCGTTACTTGCCATCCTTTCCCACAACTGCGTAGAGCCCGATTAAGAGTAGTAAGTTTCAGCTCCCACTTTTTTGGCCACGGCGGCTGTCTGAGACCGCCGCAGGCGGGCGAGTTCCGGCGGGGCCTTGACTTTTCTTTGGTTCGTTTCTTTTGGTCAAGCAAAAGAAATGAATGAACCAAGCACATAACTCGTGACTACGGAGAACTGTTGGGCGGTAGTCAGGTAGACAGAAACTGAAGGTATTTTAAGCGTAGGAAAACTGTTGGGCGGTAATGAGTAGCAATCTTGATTCCTCCCACACGGAAATGAGATAATTGGTTATTGCTTCTTTCAATATCTAAACCCCACCCGACTTGAGGGTGATGTGAATTGACACCATCACAAGGCTAAATAGTAAATTAAGAAATATGCTACCCCAAAACATGCCGTAGAAGCTAGTGCCAATAAAATAACCCGGGTACGAAGGGCTTTAAGGGTTTCATTGTCGGGGCTGGCCTTTAATGGAAAAGTGAAAGACAGGGCAAATAATCCCTCAAGCCACATGCTATCTATTTGCAAATCAACTCCGCTTCTATTGTAATGCAACCGGTGGTAGGACATTTTCCAGATCCAACAGGCTCCTCCAATTACAATAAAAGCAAACCCCAAGATGAGCATGAGTTATTGTTTAATAGTCAAGACAATCAATACAGCGCCATATCAAATCTACGTCGATAGGTTTGCGTTACTTCATGATCAGGGCCAAGGAAGTTGAACATGGCAATACAGGCTTTTCTTGGCAAATCTTCAGCGTAACTCTTATCTAATGCTACGGCCTCGATTAGGCATTCCGTACCAGCTTCAAGATTGTTTGCCTGCACCTGGGCTTTAGCTTCTTGTATTTTCTGTACTACTGGGATGTCCGAGTCCTCTGCAAACTGCAAAAGATCAGCCAGGGTCTTAATAGCTTCTGTGGTATCAAAGTGCTTATCACCGGGATGTATGTTGCTTACGAGGCTGGTAGCTTCTTCGGGGCTATTCCAAAGGATAAGCCTGGCCAACGCCAAACAGCCGGGTACAAAATCGGGGTTGGTCGCTACAAATTGTTCAAGCGCATCAAACCTACCCTCTTCTTTTCCTTGCAAAATTCCCTCTAACTGGGCATGCCTCTCATCGGGTAGGTGCTCCGCCAACCATTTCTCCACCTCGTGCTTAGGGAGGGCTCCAGTAAATTTAGCCAGCTCCTGGCCGTCGGCAAACAGCCGCACATCGGGAATACCACGGATGCCGTACTTTGCGCCCAACTCCTGATGCTCATCGGTATTTACCTTCACCAACTTCCACTTTTCCTGGGCCTGTTCCAACTCTTCCAAAACAGGGCCAAGGAACTGACAAGGGCCACACCACGGCGCCCAGAAATCCACCAGTATGGGCTGTTGGCGACTTTGCTCTAATACTTCCTTCTCGAAATCCATTAGCTCTCTGTTTAAAGGATAAAACTATGCCAGCGGAAGATTATACACAAAGCGGTAAGGTGGATAATTGCCAAGCAGCAGTTATAATCAAGGACTACAGACTTATAAGTTTGTTTTTCAAAGCATAAACCAGTAATCCCACGCGGCTCTTAACCCCAAATTTATCAAAGAGGCTGTCGCGGTAACCTTCGACTGTTCTAGGACTTTTGCACATGCGGTCTGCAATCTCTTTGTAGGTTAATTCTGATGGAATATGGCCCAGAAACTCTAATTCCATCTCATTAAGTTGGGATGAAACGTCATCGTTCTCAGCAGTAAGGGAATTTCTCATGGTATGGGCAACCCAATTGGAATAGTAATAACCACGTTCAACAACCATCTCTAAGGCCTGCTCCAGGTCCATCGCTCGCACGTTTTTTAGCAGATAGCCGTGTGCGCCTTTCTTTATTATCTTAATCAACGGGCCTTCATCATCGTTTACGGTAAGCACCAGAATAAAGACTTTTGAGTGATGGAGTCTAAGCCAATCAGTAGTTTCAAATCCATCCATAATGGGCATATTTATATCCAACATCACCACATCCGGAACGTTCTCCGGCTGTTGCATTTTATCTTGCAACTCCTTGCCATTATGGGCATGATACAGCACTCTGAAATTGACAAATTGGTTAACAATTTTGGATAATGCCTCGGCTACAAGTGTATGATCATCTACAATGGCTACTCTTTTCTTCATGACAAAAGATTTGATTTGTTACCGATTGGAACTAACAATGTCATTGCAGTGCCGCTGTCGGAGCTCTTAAAATCTAACGAGCCGCCGATAATTGCCGCCCTTTTTCTGATGTTCGAGATGCCAATACCTTTAGTTTGAAACTTGCGAAGATCAAACCCTTTACCGTTGTCTTCAACGCGAATGGCTAGAATCTGTCCCTCAAGATGCATAGACCCTTTGATTTGTGTACAGCCAGAGTGCTTCAGGCTGTTTTGCATAAACTCCTGAACAATTCGCAAAACGAAGCTATTCAAGGCCGTAGGTGTCTCCACCATGTCTCCGTTATATGTAAAATCTACGTCGCATTGCTTTAATGACCTCACTTTATCGCATTCCGCCTTTAATAAGCTCTGCAGGTCGTGATCTTCCGGAAGACTGGCCGCAGTAAGGTTTGATGATAGGCTCCGAAGATCTTCCAAAGCCTTGTTTATGATAGCACCCACCTCCTCTATAATTGGGAGTTTCTTCTCTTCACTTTCCGCTTGTTGAGTATAGAGAAATGCCAATGTGAGCTGATGACCAACGTTATCATGGATCTCCATACCAATGTGCTTCATGGTTTCCCTTTGCGTTTCCAGTTGGGATTGCAGCAATTCCCTGGCGAACTTCTCATTCAGGGTATGCAGCTCTTTTCGGTGTTGATACTTCCGGCGACGATATATTAGCATAACTGCCAGCACGGCTAGCAGAAAAACCATTAGCAACACCATAGTAGTGCCTATTAGTAAGAGTCTTTCTTCGCCCGTATCCATAGAAATGCCGCGGTATAGGTAGTGTACAGAAGGTAGTTGAGCACAGTAGATACATTGGTAAATACCTGAACCATATCATACTGATTATTAACGGAATATAGCCAATTTCCCATGGTATAGCGAGGAAGTGTACCCACATTAAATATGAGAAAAGCGAATAGAATGTAGAAAAAGGGATCACGGAGAAAATCAGAGCCAATAGGACTTTTAAGCATTTCAAAGAATTTCATTAATGTGGCGCCTACTATGAAAAGAGACCCTAGACTGTAAGAAATAATATTGGAACGTTTAAGGGTAAAGTAGTGGGAACTTGTAAGGGCTGTTACCAGAATAAAAAAGGCCAAGAGAGCCAGTGTGACACGGCGATACTTAGGTGTTTCGAATGATAAATACAGGATTAAGAGATACAAAAGGTGCTGCAGGGGTATTTGGATATTGTAGATGGCTGTATTATTGACTCCTTGGATTTTGAAGAAAGTCTGGTGTCCTTCAACCAGCACAATTATTAATAGCAGCCAGGGAAAAACAAGCAAGTGTGGCTTGCCCTTGAATTTTGGTATCGCTACCAGGCAGGCCACAAATGCTGCTACTTCAAGATAGGTTATGTATTTATTCATAGGTTATTGCTAGAGAAATATTAAATATGTTTTCTACCACCTACAATCTGGTGGACAGAGCTGGCCTTGGTTGAACCCTCCAGCGAAAGCATCATCGCCAGGTTCCCCACTCAAAATAAGGGTTTGAGTAGAGGTTTGAGGGGTTGTAACTCCCGGCCGATTGATACCTTGTTGTATAAATCCTATATCTGCAGTCGCGGTGGCAATCTCCACAGGACTAAAGTCTTGTTGGATAGTAATCAGTTTTGGCTCAGCAATTCCATTAACTATTACTGATGGAACTCCATACAACGTTTGTAAGAGCCGATAGTCTTTTGATCCAGCCCAATAGGCACTATCATACATAGCATAAAACCAGGTTACGGCCAACGTATCAGACGAATCCCCCAATTGGTGAGCTTCCTGTTCTATCTTGTAAAGGAAATTCTTCATCTGTCCTAACGTGAAGGTGCAACTTCGGGAGGCCAGTTTAAACCAACCTGACGGACCCGAAATTTTCCTTCTATAAAATGGGCGCAATGGCGTAGCGATATTTCGGAAGTACCGACCAGTATCACCCCGAAGTTTATCCTCTGATGTCAAATTCAACTCCTCCAGCTCAAAAGGGATACAATTCCCCGAGTGTGATATACTTAATATCCTGTGAGTAAGGATAATACTAATGGCAACCGCTATTGCCGTAATTGCGGGTAGGATAATTTGACGCTTCCTCACTATCCTGGTAGTTTGAAAGTTGTTCATTGCAGTTAAATTTTAAGGTTAAACATTATGTCATTGTCCTTATACAAGGACAGACCAAAGTTGCCGGCTTGCTTGAAGCTCTGCTAATGCCACCCACTGGAGAAACGTTAGTCGATCCTATTAAACTAATTAATTATCAGCATGTTACAGCCAAAGTTGTTGTATTATTTACCGTCAAAAAAACCTGTGGTACCGTTATTCAACCCTGAACCGCAGGGTTTAGTTAGCCGCTCAATACCGGTTAACTAGATCTAGAAAAGGGGTGATTGATCAATGCTGTCAATTCAACCAAATACGAGATTTGCTGCATACAAGTAAACAATTCATACTCTATGAAACTTTATGCAAAACTTTTCAGCAACGGCAATTTTCAAGGAAAATTCCGCTGGATTCACCAAAATGTTCAAAGCATGTCAAGTGAGATGGGTTTTAACGACAAGCCTCCTCAATGATTATTTATCGGGGCAACAACCATATTCCCGGTGAAACAATGCGATTCTACCAACACGCAAACTATGAGGGTGGGTTTGTAGACCTCGGCCCGGGATATTATCCCAATATACACGGCTGGCCCTACTCATTTGGAGATAAGATCTCCTCGGCCCAAGTCCCGTCTCCCCTGGAGAACCAACCTAGTATAGATGTAAAATTGGTAATTAGGGTCTATCAGCATGCAAACTATAGAGGCCAATATCGCGACATTGTTGATAACGTCTCTAACATGAAGGCGCTTTCCTTTAATGACAAGATATCATCAATAAGGATATTCCAGGGTGAGGACTATCAATCTGGTTGGGTGGCAAACTTCTTCAAGAAAGATCGATTTGATGGACCCAAGCTTCAGAATGGAAATTTTGGCCCTGGAACCAGCATACCCAACATAAATGCTAGTCCTTATAAATTCAACGACAAAATCTCCTCAATTAAAATAGAGAGATTATAGAGGCACTACCCTAATTGAGTTGGGATATGTTATAGCAATCCCTGGCGAGGTCAGTCCAGATAACTGATAGCCATTGTACCACTTCGTTACGGTGGCTATCTCCCATTTTAATTGATTGTTAGTATGCCTTATCCGGCATTAGCTTTCGACAACCGCTGAATTCTGGATTTAACAGAACCTCTCTCTCCTAATCGCACTATGCTAAATATGGCTTTGGCGATGATTCCAGGATTGGTGATGATCCGTGCCTTGTTTGCGACGCGATCATCACGGTCGGACAAGGCCTTTTGATATTCGTCGTTACTCAAGCCCACCAAGCTGTTGGCAAACTTCCAGGCGCCGTCTCGCGCGAGCTTCATACTAAAGTCAACCAGAAAGTTATCTACTCTACCGGCCAGCTTCAGTAGTATTTTCAGAAAAGGCCAAAAACTGGCCAGGTCGCGTTCAACCTCCCCTACCAAGGAAGACAATATCTCATTAATGCGGTTGAAGTCTGTCTCCAGATCATCGAGGTTTGTGTTGCGTGAAACTTCAGCAGCAGCAATACCAAGGTCTAGGTTGATGTGGGCATTCATGCCGATTAGTAAATGCTGTAGCACAATAGGCCAGTATCTGTCTCCCAACTTAAAGGACCGGACCCACGACAGCGTTACTTGCTCCCCGGATTGGTGCGCACTGTAGGCCTGTAAGTAGCGATTGGCAAAAATCACACCCAAAGCCTCCATCCGCGGCCCATCCTCGAAGAACTTGTTCGCTATTCCCTCTTTCACCTTGATAGTGACCTGCAGGTATAGGGCGGCAAAATAGCCGAGCGGATCATCCTCAGCCTTACTATTGGCTACAATCTGCTCTAGCTGGGTAATAACTTCATCAATGGTGGTGGCGGGGTTCAATCGTGGGAGTTATAGAAACCCTACCAAGCTAACCAATTATTTAAAATCCCTTATTCGAGGATGGTATAAATACGTACGCCTCATGGGCTTACTCGAGCTTTATAGTAGCTACTTCGCTGTTGCCAATGTCATCATTCCAAAGAGCGTTGGCTCCAACAGAACCAATAAGGCGGATGGAACCTGCTTCGCCAAAATGTTTGCGGTCTACTGCCAGGTAATAGCTTCTGCCTTCCGGGTCTACGTAAAATTGAATAACACCGGTGGCTCCATTAAGCCAGTTGCGGGTAGTTATACCTTCTGCATCGGTAAAGCCATTGTAGCCAAGCACATCATACCAACGATTTTGTACCACCCCAACCGATATCATGCCATCTACCTTAAACTCCCTGTTGCTTCCATACCAGGGGGCACCATTCTCGCTGTCGCCGTCATTGTCAAACGAAATGCTGACTGCCGGAAAGCTGGGGTTGATGTCGTTATGCTGCTCAAGCTTGAACCAGACTTGCTGGGTGGCCTGGTCATAATGGTAATAGAAAGCCTTGCCGTCGCCAGAGTTTTTGTTGCCAATATCTCCTTCCGGGTCAGTGAGCAGCTCTTGCCATGGAAGGCCCTGAATCTTATCTGTTGCTCGTTCAACCGTAAACTCGCTAAGGTTCTTTAGGTTCTCCTTTGGGTTAAGCTGTCTTCCCACAAAGCTCTGCATGTTGGCAATCGACGATCGGTTCCAACCTTCGATTAGGTATGCATCCTTGCCCTCAATGTCAGCAAGTAGTTGCTCCGCCCTTTGCAATCCATGCCAGGAGGATAGCTGTTGCTGTTGCGTGGCCTGTCCGGAGCTCAAGGCACTCGATGAAACCATAATTAGTAATAGCGGGCTATCAGGGTTGTTCTTCACGGCATTGTCTAGCTGTAAATTCGATTGTGCCTGGTACTCTCTGAATTCTTTAATATCCCTTTGGCGCAGTGCCGCCCGGGCCCGCTGTTGCAATAGCCTGGCCTTAAGGCCGTACATGGCAGCGATAGCACAGGAGGCGGGACTCTGTCCTAGCTGACTGGCGGCCAGTGCGAGGGCTTCATCGGCAAGGGGCAGGGCATCTTCCTCACTACGAGTGGATTGTACAATGGACTCCCAGTAGGGCACAATCCAGTGATTGGAAGTACGCAATGATTCTAATTGTGATAACATTAGCACAGCCTTGTCTTCTTCTATTCCGAGGGCAAAATCTGAGGTAATGTCAGCTAACTTTTGCGCTAGTGTTGGGTCTAGCTTTAAGTCGCAATCCGTAGTCTGTGCTACGGAAAAAGTGGGCGCCATATAAAGAACTACGCCTAATGCAGCTACTGTAGCAGCTTTCAGGCTTTTATAAAAGGCGGTCATTTTGATGGATTTGGGTCTTCCTAATTTTACGCCTTCGCAGTACTACTACTCCCATTAATTATATAGATGGAGTTAAATCTGCGTTAATTGGAGGTAGCCGGGCTTGGAGTGAACAGAGGATTGTAGCCACAATCGGGCCTTTTGACCTCAAACTCGCAGCTTGGCAATTCTCCCCTACTCATCTTTCAGGATATCCGCTGGATTGACGGTAGCAGTTCTGAAGCCATGATAGCTTACGGAAAGCACCGCCACTACCAGTCCCGTCACCATGCTTACGGCAAAGATCTCCCAGCCAATAGTAATGTGATAGCTGAACTGCTCTACCCAGTTGTTGAGCAAGTACCACGAAATGGGCGTGGCCACAACAAAAGCTATTGAGGCCATCACAACGAATGGCCTTAGTAGTAGCAGGAAAATACCACGGACTCCGGCTCCTAACACCTTTCGGATGCCAATCTCTTTAGTGCGATTAACCGCCACAATTCCTGCCAGCCCGAACATACCCATGCCTGCTATAATTAGGGCCAGCAGCGTTGAAGCTGCCGTGATGTTAGTCCAACGCTGGTATTCATTGTATTGCTGAGCGACGTCATCATCTACGAAAGAAAACTGAAATGGCCGGTTTGGAAACAGGCTTTTCCAGGTTTGTTCGGCACTGGCCAAAGATGCCGGCAAGTCGGCACCACTGAGTTTAGCCATAAGGGTAATGAGGAATTGCCCACTGGCAGCGGTGCCAAAAAGTGCCAGCGGCCTAATCTCATCTTCGAGAGATTCGAAGTGAAAGTTAGAAGCCACAGCAATGACTCGATAGGTGGTACTGCCAATGTCAAGCGTCTGAGTTAGCGGATCTTCCCACTCCATAGCATCCACCAAAGCCTGATTTACAATTATGGCGCTGCTATCGGATGAAATAGCGTTATCAAAATTCCTCCCCTGCAATAGATCTATATCCATCAGCGGAATGAAATGATCATCAACCCGATTTAATACTACCGTCACCTCCTTGTCTTGATTGTTCAGGGTGGTGCTCATATAACCCCGACTGACGGAATTCACTACGCCAGCCACATCGATTATGGCCGGATTGCTTTGACTAGCCACCCGATATTGCTCTATGGCCTGGTCAGCCTTGGGGCCCCAGTCCATATATGTTCTTACCACTATTACATTGTCGCCATTAAAGCCCAGATTGCGGGCAGCAATAAACTGCATTTGCCTAAACATGATATAAGTAGATACCATTAGCACCGCTGAAAGGGCAAACTGTATTATTACCATGGGGCGGGCCAGTCCTGACTTTAGCGCCGAACCCTGGGAGCGCAAAGCCTTCACCGGCCGTATCCTGGACACATACCAGGAAGGGTACGAGCCGGCAAAGCTTCCGATAATAACTGTGAGAGCCAGGAGAAATACTACCACTGGCAGAAGCTTATCAGATTCGAGGGCCAGCTGCTTTGCCGTAAAGCCATTGAACAATGGCAAAGTGGCCGATGCAAGAACCAGCCCCAGTATGGCTGAGATGCCAGCCATGGCAATGGCTTCCAGATTGAATTGTAGGAAAACCTGATTTCCGGTAGCGCCTATTGATTTCCTGATACCAACCTCTTTCCTCCTGGAAACAGAAGATGTAATAGCAAACAATGTATAGTTGATGCAGGCCACCAGAATAATGAGGATGGCGATGGCGCTGAGAATCACCGGATAACGCTTATCGCTGGTGATCAGGTAGAAGTCCATGTCGGGGTCATAGTGCACCTCATTCAACGGGACCAAATTCACGCTTTCCACCGGCTCCATTGGATCAAGATTATTTTCGCTACGCATCCGATCGATATATACCTTTCGATGCGTGGCCACAAGGCGATTCATCCCTTCTTCAACAGATTCTGTGCTGACGTCGGCCTTTAGTTTCACAAAGCTGTAGTACTGCCGGGTATTCCATGATCCACTGCGGTAGCCAAAGTAGGCTCGTAATGGTAGCAACATTTCAAATTGCAAACTTGAATTTTTAGGAACTCGCAATACTGCTTTAATGGTATAGGGGTCGTCATCGGAAAAACCAGATCCATACTGCACATCACGGCCTATTACTTCGGTAGTACCAAAGTGCTTTAATGCCATGGCCTCACTAAGAACCACCTCGTTGGGGTTGTTGAATATCCTATTCAGCGAACCAGCCACCGCTTCAAACTGCAGTATTTGGAAAAAGCTACTATCGACATGATAAACCTCCTGGCGGATCACTTTGTCTTCCAGTTGCAATACACCTTCGTGCATTTTGCCCATGGTAATCTGTTCTACTTCGGGTATATCGCTCCGAATCGCCAGGACCATACCACTGGCAGTAACCTGCACTGGCCGATAATACTCCGGATTTCCAGATTCGTATGCCCTTTTATCAAAAGTTGAAGATTTTAGAAAGTAGATTCTCTCCTTATCAGGATGGAAGCTATCGAAACTCATTTCGTCGGTTACATAGAGGTAAACTAAAACGGAAAAAGCGATGGCTATACTTAAACCTGAGGCATTAATGAAGGAATAAGCCTTGCGTTTTGTGAAGTTGCGCAAGGCAATCTTTAGATAGTTCGCGATAATCATGGGTTGTAGGTATTTGTTAGAAACTCGGCATTGGTTACCTCGCTGCCGGTAAAAGGTTACAGCTGCCAATTACATGCATGTGCATATCCTAATAAAAAGCTAAGCCAAATTATTTGAATGTTGTTGGGCCCCTTAATAGAATGGCACCATGATACCCAAACTAATTGTTACTCTTGCCGGCGTGCTCATGCTTATGGCTTGTAACGAATCGAATCAGGCACCTGCACCTGTAGTGCCAGATCCCGACTTTAAGGCCGGAGTATGGATTGACCCAGCCCTGGTTGGCGATAACCACCAGGATACCAAAGTAGTAGTTTGGTTTGACCAGCAACTTATCGATTTCGATGAAACTTACACGGATCAGATAGGGCAATACGCTCTCGGTCGAAGAGCTCTTAGAGATCAGTTGCGGACAGAATTGAAGGATTTGGGGGAAGCCAGTATGGCAGGAGCTGCATCTGAGATTGCTGCCTTGGAAGATTCAGGGCTAATTGCAGATCTAACTCCCCTGTGGATTGTAAATGGCTTCACTTGTAACATCAACCCAGGAGGCCTCAGTGCCCTTTCACATGTTGTTGGGGTTCACTCTATTTTCGAGGCACTGGTCTCTACCACAGTACTTGTGGAAAATGGACCAAGAGTAACCTCCACTAGTAGCATTGATTTTGAGTATGATCCCAATTCCGATATTACCAGTTGGAACCTGGATGCCATTGGTGCACCCAGGGTTTGGCAAGAGCTTGGTATTACCGGCAGGGGTGTAAAAAACATAATACATGACACCGGATTTACGCTTGAGCTCGGAGTAATTGCTAAATCAGTATATATCAACCCGGGAGAAATTCCTGACAACGGAATAGACGATGATGAAAACGGATATATAGACGATTATCATGGTTTCAATTTTGAACATGGCAATGGGCAGATAAATACCGGATTTTCCGGCAGCAGGGGTGTTATTCATGGTAATTCAGTGGCCGCACTTATTGCTGGCAGAAGAAATGGCAGCAATGTTTATGGCGTGGCACCGAGCTCGAAATGGGCAGGTGTCTTGGCACTATCTACTTTTGCCGAAGCTGTACAGTGGGCCGTTGAACAAGATTTCGACACCTACACCATGAGTTTCAGCATTCCTGACCTCAATCATATGAGAAGCCACTGGCGAAAAGTCTCTGAACATGCCGCGCTCTGCGGACTATTTCTTATCTCCGGCGCCGGTAATTTTGGGGACCCAACCCGATCAAACTTTGCCTCGGTGCCAAAACAAATGCGAACCCCTGAAGATATACCTGAAGCCGTATTTGCTGTTTCTGGCCTTAATAGGAATGGTAATATCCCTGATTTTTCGAGCAAGGGGCCAGTGAAATGGGAAACTGAGCACTATAAAGACGGAGAGATAGTTAAACCCGATTTTGCCACTTACAACGCAGACATTAGTACTATAGATAATCGCGGTCGCGATGACGTCCCTGTCGCTGGCAACTCCTTTGCCGGCCCCCATTTAGCTGGTGTGATTGCATTGATATTGGAAGCAAATCCCGATCTGAAAGTATGGGAGGTTAGAGAGATTCTACGACAAAGCGCCAAGGACATTGAACAATCGGGAAAGGATGTGAAGACCGGTTATGGATTAGTTAATGCCTACGAGGCTGTTAAGCTTGCTCAGTAGAGAGATGACAATAACATGATAAAATCGTTTTACCCAATTATTGTAATACTCCTCTTTATCAGTTGTGGTGAAGATGAAACTCCTATGATGGATCTTACTCCAGCGGAGCCGATAGTAGTAGCTGAGGCCCAGTATACTTTGCCCTATCCGGTTGGGGAATCTTACAATGTAATCCAGGGTAATAATACCAGCGGTACCCACCAGGGAAGTTTTCGTTTCTCTTACGATTTTGGGATGGCCATTGGTGATACAATTACTGCAGCCCGAGGGGGTGTTGTGGTATTTGTTCATGAAGATTTTCTTGACAGCGACCCGCTGCGGGCAAATAAAATAGTACTACTACACGCCGATGGCTCCCTGGCACGTTACGTGCATCTGACTCACCGGGGAGCGCTCAAGACACTGGGTGATTCTGTCTTGAGAGGCGAGGCCATAGCCCTGAGCGGAGATTCCGGTCTGGGGAACGCACATTTACACTTCGACGTTATAAATGTTCCCCAACCGGGCTGTGGCCCTACCTATTGTGCCAGCGAAGACTGCAGCACACGCTTCACGGTATTTGCCAACGCTAGCGGAAGCTTAAATCAAGAGTTACAGGAAGCCACAGGTTACCTGGCTTTGCCCTTTAGGCAGGAGTGATAACTACACATTTACGGTTTTCCAGCGCCCTTGCTTAAACAACCAAAGGGTAAATAGTCCAACTGAAGTCTCAGAGAAGAACACCGCCCAGAATACCCCTGAGTGGCCCCAGCCCAGATATAAGGCTAATAGGTAGGCTAATGGAATCTGGATCAACCAGAAAAAAACCAGGTTAATTTTGGTAGGAGTTTTGGTGTCGCCCGCTCCGTTGAAGGCCTGTACGGCCACCATCCACCAGCCATAGACGAAGTAAGCATAAGAGAAGATTCTCAGCCAATCCGCTCCTACTTCTAACACCTTGGCGTCGTCGGTGAAAATGCCAACCAGTGTTTTGTTGAAGAAGAAATACACGACGCTCACGGCCACCAGGAATATCATATTATAGAAGCCAATTTTCCAGACAGAAGATTCGGCCCGATCAGGATTACCTGCCCCAAGGTTTTGACCTACCAAAGTCGCAGCTGCATTGGAAAGACCCCAGGCCGGCATCAGTGTAAAAAGTGCAATGCGCAAGGCAATAGTTGCTCCGGCTACTGCTTCGCTTCCAATGTCAGATAGAATGCGCATCAGGAATATCCAGGAGGTCATGGCTACTATCATTTGCCCCACACCGCCCAGAGAAGTCTTAATGATGTTGAGAATAATCTTAGCATCCCAAATTAAGTGTGAGGCTAAAACCTTAATATGCTTGCCGCCTTTAGCCAAAAGCCACACTTGCGTGGCTACACCGATACCACGGCCAATATTTGTTGCCATGGCTGCTCCTTCTATTCCAAATGCCGGAATCGGCCCCCAGCCAAAAATCAGAAGTGGATCCAATACGATGTTGCAAGCATTGGCAATCCACAGCACGCGCATGGCAATGGCGGCATCGCCAGCTCCACGAAAAATGGCATTGATAACAAACAGCAGCACTATAATACCGTTGCCTCCCAGCATCCATTGGGTGTAGCGGTAGCCCTCATTCAAGCTCCATCCATCAGCGCCCATTAGCCCTAGTAATTCCTTAGAAAAGAAGATACCGGCGATTGCGAATGGCAATGAAATGAGGATAGAAAGCACGATGGCCTGCACCGCTGAGAGCGCAGCCTCCTCCTTCTTCTTCTCTCCTATCCTCCTGGCAATAATGGCGGTGACTGCCATAGAGAGGCCCATGGCTATAGAATAGAGCAGGTAGAGATAGGTCTCTGTCAGGCCAACGGTAGCCACTGCCGATGGGCCCAGTTTACCTACGAAATAGATATCAACCACTGCAAAGGTTGATTCCATCACCAATTCCAAAATCATGGGAACGGCTAAAAGAAGAATAGCCGTTTTTAGATCAATAGTGGTGTAATCTGCCTCTGTGCCTTTGATAGCTAATATCAATCGGCGCCAGATAGAAAGGTCCTGTGCCGATGGCTCGGAATTAGTTTGGTCTTGCTCCATGTGTGTTGTAAAGTTAACGTGCAGTGAAGGAATAAGATGTACGGAGCAGAGAAGATTAATATAATGGAAGCCAATTGCACTTGCGGGCTATTTCCTCCAGCGCGTTGTCACCACTCTTTGTCTATTTTAAGAAGGGTATGAAGAAGAACACTAGCGCCGTTGGCCATGTCTTTAGATTTAGTGAACTCCTTTGGTGAATGGCTGATTCCATCAACGCTCGGTACAAAAATCATTCCGGTAGGTGCAATCTTGGCGATGTCTTGGGCATCATGACCAGCCCCACTAGGCATGCGCTTATGGCTGAAGCCAAGTTCACCTGCTACCTGGGCAATTATATCTCTGATCCTGGTATCGGTGGGCGCTGGAATAGCTGAAACATCAAGCAAGTTAAAAGTAATGGTGGTTCCGGTTTCTTCAGTAATGGCTTTGGATTGGTTCTCAATTCTTCTGAACAAGTCCCAAATCTTATCGTAAGACAGATCCCTAATCTCCAGGCTCATGCTCACTTTGCCCGGAATGACGTTTGGAGCCCCCGGTTCAGCATTCATTTTTCCTACGGTACCAACCTGAGTTCCCTCTACACCTGTCACCACCTCATTGATCAATATAGTGAGTTTGGCGGCGGCCAGCATAGCATCCTGGCGTTTGTTCATCGGCGTGGTGCCGGCATGGTTGGCTGTTCCTTCCACTGTAATATCCCACCATTCTATACCTACTATTCCCTGCACCACACCAATGTCGATGCCTTCATCGTATAATATTGCTCCCTGCTCAATATGCAGTTCAAGAAAGGCTGCTATGTCTCCTTTCTGCCTCTCCACTGAGGCCAGTTTACTAACGTCGCCGCCAATAAAATCTATGCCCTCCCTAATTGTCTTTCCGGAATGGCTCATAACACTCAGCGCAGTTTCGTTAAGAGCCCCTATTAATGCCCGACTGCCAACCAGGCCTCCTTCCTCGTCGGCAAAAATTATCATCTCCAAAGGGTGATTGGTTTCGATATTATTTTCTTTAAGCACCTCCAGTACTTCCAGTGCCCCAATGCTACCAACATCACCGTCATAATTGCCCCCGAAAGGAACAGAATCAATATGAGACCCAAACATGATCGGCTTAAGGTCGGCCTGCTTGCCCGGCCTGCTTCCGATAATATTTCCTGCTGCATCAATGCTTACTTCCAGCCCTGCCTCTTTCATCAGTTGCATCATGTATTCGCGGCCAGCTACATCCGCCTCACTATAGGCAACCCTGCTGACACCACCCTCCGGATTCTTTCCGTGCTCTCCCAGTGCCAATATCCTCTCCATAATACGCTGCTCATTTACTATATATTGATAGGCCTGCAATTGTATAGTAATGAAAGTCATTAACAGAACTGTAATTGAATACTTCATGTTTGAATTCTTAATTGATTATTTGATCCGAACCGCCCATTGATTTCACATTTGAATAGCAACCTCAAATCTGTAAATTGTTCATCCTTAAAAATGCCAACCCCATAACCATGAGAAAGTTAATCATTTTAGCCGCGCTATCTATCTCCCATTTTGGCTTTAGCCAACTGTCAGAGAAACTGGAATTACTAAACATCTATGATCTGGAGTTCGTCTCCGACCCACAAATATCTCCGGATGGCAGCCAGATTATGTATGTGAGAAATTTCAAGGATGTGATGACCGATCGCAACCTCTCAAATTTGTGGATAGTGAATTTTGATGGTAGTAATAACCGACCTATTACCACGGGCAACCAAAACGATTTTCAACCGCGTTGGGCTAAAGATGGCAAGCGCATTCTTTACAAGTCAAATAAAGATGAGTCTACCCAAATCTATCTGCGCTGGCTGGATACCGGCTCCGAAACAAAGATTACCAATACGCAAAAGACTCCAGGCAATTACACTTTCTCACCTGATGGTCAGCAGATAGCATTCACGCTTTTTGTGCCTGAATCTCCAACCCCTGTAATTAAGATGCCGAAGAAACCGGAAGGAGCACAGTGGAATGATCCACCAAAATACATCGACGACATGAGATATCGTGCCGATGGGCAGGGCTACCTGAAAAGCGGATTTAACCAGATTTTTATTGCGCCGGTAGATGGTGGTACCCCAAGACAATTAACTTTCGAACAGGCGAATATGGGCACCCCAGTTTGGTCTAAAGATGGCACCTCTTTGCTATTCTCTGCCAACCTCCACGACAACAGTGATTACGACCCTCGCAATAGTGAGATTTACCAGGTTAACATCGCTGGTGGCAACATTCGGGCATTAACCAACAGGCAGGGACCTGATTTCTCGCCTATACCCTCACCGGATGGCAAGAAGATCGCCTACTTGGGTTTTGACGACCGCTACCAGGGTTATCAGGTTACTCGATTATACACCATGAATGCCGATGGCACCGGCTCGAAACTGATATCTGGTAATCTCGACCGGGATGTTCAAAACATCAGCTGGAGTGGCGATGGCAAAGGAATTTATTTTCAATATAATGACAAAGGAGATACTAAAATTGCCTTAATGTCTTTGGGTGGAAAGGTAAACGACCTCACCAATATGGTTGGTGGTTTGTCATTAGGTCGCCCCTATTCAGGAGGCACTTTCACCATCACTCCCAACGGCCGTTACGCCTATACCTTGGGGGCTAGTGATCATCCTGCGGAGTTGGGATCAGGCAGCAACGGCAATGCCAAGAGGCTTACTAACTTAAATGATGACCTATTTAAGTACACACCCCCAGGAAGAGTGGAGGAGATTTGGTACAAGTCATCCTTCGACCAAAGAGACATCCAGGGTTGGATTGTTTATCCTCCCGATTTTGATGCTACCAAAAAGTATCCGCTAATCCTTGAGATTCATGGTGGCCCATTCGCAAGCTACAGCCCTTTCTTTTCCATGGAAGTGCAACTATTTGCTTCGGCGGGAAACATTGTATTCTACGCCAACCCAAGAGGCTCAACCAGCTACGGAGAAGAATTCGGCAACCTGATCCATCACAACTACCCCAGCCAGGATTACGATGATTTGATGTCAGGCGTGGATGCTGTTATTGCAAAGGGCAATGTAGATGAAGATAATCTCTTCGTAACCGGCGGCAGTGGTGGCGGTGTGCTTACCAGCTGGATTGTGGGCAAAACAGATCGATTCCGCGCGGCGGTTGTAGCCAAGCCGGTAATTAACTGGTACAGCTTTGTATTGTATGCTGATAATCCCGGGTTCTTCTATAAATACTGGTTCCCGGGATTGCCGTGGGAGCATGAAGAACACTATATGAAGCGCTCGCCAATATCACTAGTGGGTAATGTAAAAACGCCAACTATGTTGTTGACCGGAGAGGACGACTATCGCACGCCAATCTCAGAAACAGAGCAATATTACGCTGCGCTTAAATTACAAAAGGTAGAAACTGCCATGGTGCGCATTCCGGGGGCTTCACACGGCATAGCGGCAAAGCCGAGCAACCTGGTAGCCAAGGTGGCGTCCATTCTTACCTGGTTCGACAAGTACAAGGGTGAGGAACTAAAGGGCAAGATTGAAGGAAGGGAGTAACAGTTAAAGTATCCGGATTGAAGTTTAAGGCTCAGCTTGGCCAATACTCTTTTAATCCCTCTTTTAACTTTAGACTTGAAATTTGAAACTTAATTCAACTTATCTTTGGCGAAGTTAATCCCACGCTAATGGACAGTTACGTAATCGTAAAATATTTACACTACCTCGGTATTCTAGCAGTTGTTTCGGCAGTAGTTGCTGAACACCTTTTGCTAGACAAGTCTCTCACTCGTAAAGCAATCAAACGCATTGCCACCCTAGATGGTATTTATGGTTTTGGGGCAATTCTTACCTTAGGTGCCGGGCTAACGCTGTGGTTTGGAGTTGGCAAACCTGCTGAGTTCTACACAACCAATGGGCTCTTTCATATTAAAGTCACGCTCTTTGTAATCGTAGGACTGCTCTCCATAGTGCCCACAGTGTTTTTTATAAAAAACCGCAAAGGCGACCCCGATGAGGTAGTGGAAATCCCCAAGAAAATAGTGATGATGATCAGGATGGAACTGCTCATCCTTTTCATTCTTCCGCTGCTGGGCACCCTGATTGCCCTCGGCAAAGGGATGTAATAAGGAATCAGATTTGCTTCCTTTCTCGTAAGCATTATAAATGAAGGATTTCACTCCCTTTTTTAGTGCTTTTGGTGCTATCAATAGTGTGCTCTTTGGCATTGCCCTACTATCTATTTCGAAAAAGAAAAATAGCGGGCAGTGGATTTTAGGAACGCTCTTTCTCATTCTTGCACTAAGGCTTGGCAAAAAAGCTCTTTACACTTTTGTTGATGACTCCTACCACGGGTTAATCTTTAACCTTATGTATCTCTCTGCCTTGAGCCTTGGGCCGATCTTGCTCCTTTACACGCGGCAGGTTATCAAAAACCACAAAATCAATTTCAGTTACATCCTACATTTTTTTCCGGCCTTAGCAATGTCTTTCATCGCTTACGACTGGCGACCAACCATGGCAGAAAATATCTGGATATTGATTTACATCGCGTCTCTACTACACCTACTGGTCTATGTTGCTCTCATTCAATATAATCTAAGACATAACCAGCAAGTCTCTGGCGAAAAGAAAAAATGGCTACTCACTTTATCGCTTGGATTCAGCCTGGTTTCGCTATCATACCTGGCTGAGTATTTCTTCTACCTGCCAGCCTACCTGGTAACCGCATTGGTTTACATAGTAGTAGTATATGCAATGTTCTCTTTAGGGCTGAAACAAAAATTTGGAGTTCTTCTCGGCAAAGAGAAATACGGCAACACCAAACTAGCTAGTAATACTGCCGCACATTTTAAGGGTAAGCTTAGCCAATTGATGACCAGCCAACAGCCCTATCTCCGCCCTGATTTAACCATGCCCCAGTTGGCCGAGATGATTGGTGCCACCCCGCATTTGACATCTCAATTGCTAAACAACTTTATTGGTGAAGGCTTCCCTGAATATATCAATCGTCACCGGATAGGATACGCCAGTGAGCTGCTAAGACAAACTCCTCAGCTAAAAATCTCAGATATAGCCACAGACAGTGGGTTCAATTCCTTGTCAGCGTTTAATGTAGCTTTTCGCAAGCAGACAGGCCAAACACCAAGCCAGTTTAGAGATGGTCTGGTGGCAGCTACGCCAAATCCGGCTATTTGATTTATAAATTAGAAAAGGAAGGTCAACATTCAGTTTAAGATTTGTGTAAAAAGCAAATCATGAAACTATCACTGATCACCTTAGGGTATCTGTTGTGTGTCGGCACATTATCATTCGCTCAATCCAAAACTGATAAAGAACTAATTGAGGAAACCATTTCTTACTATCTAGCCGGTGGAAAGGAAATGGAAAAGGCATTCGCCGAAAAAGGAGAATTGAAGTACGTACGGGATGGGGCCTACAATGAGCTTTCTTCCAAAGATTTTGTGGCCAGGGTAGCGAGCTCTAATCGACCTAAGCCAGTTCGTACCGAAAGCATTGAGTTTATCGATATCCAGGGTAGTGCTGCCATCGCCAAAGTTAAGCTCGACAGCGAGACCTCACTTACCTATGACTATATGAGCTTGTTGAAAATTGATGGCCAATGGAAAATTGTTACCAAAATCTTTCACTCTGATAGAAAATGAGATACCTAAAACACCTTCAATACGGCCTACTGATTCTAGTGTTTCCGACTGCCTGCCTGGCGCAGAATCGGTTACCTGATACCAGCAACAAAGACACAGATTATTTCGATTTCTGGCCTGGAACATGGTATATGGAAGTCGATGGAAAAATGGATACTACCGCCACCAAATTTGTGGTTGAACAGGGTGTGAATGAATGGACTTATGAAGAGACGTGGGTCTTGGTATATCCGGAGTCAAATAGTATCTACAAAGCAAGGGGAATCAGAGGTTGGTCGCCAACCACCCAAAGCTGGCCTTACATCTGGATGGGTGAATCCGGGTTTTTCCAACAATGGGAAGGAAGAAAAGTAGATGGGCATTGGTATATCTACAAGCATTTCAACATTAACGGCGATAAGTATCTTTCTCGCCAGGCATGGATACCGGAATCCAATGGCACAAGATTGATGCGCATTAGTGAGAAATCTTACGACGAAGGCAAAACCTGGGAGCTAAGATTCAAGGAATACTATCAGAAAAAGCTATAACCTACTCCAGTTTAGTACCGGTTAGTCCTTGTACTTTCATTTGCAACTCTCCTGAAGTGCGAGTAAATCGCATTTGCATGCCACCATCAAGATGAAAGAACAGGCTGTCGTTCTCAGCGGCAAATGTCATAGGAGTGTCAATGAAATCTGCTGTGGTTATAAGCTGACCGTCCTTATATTCAACATTCACTACGCCAACCTCACCTAGGTCCCAGCTGCCGGCGAGTTCAGCGCCAACTTCTTCGCTTAGAGATATCACCTCCTTTACAGTAGGTTCTATTCCCGGCCATCCGTACTCATTGGCTATAGCCCTGAGTAGCTCCCTCATAATTGCTCCGTTGTCGGAATTCACCATAATTACTATACCGTGATTGCCCTCGAACCAACTGGTAAGCTGGGTTCGAAAACCTTCATCAGCACCACCATGTCCCCAGCGCAAACTGTCACCACTAATTACCGGACCCAGTCCATGGTTGTTCATTCCGGGGGTCAACATGTCGCTGGCCAGATCAGTACTGATAATGTCACCTCTTGTGCCATCGTGTGTCTCATTTACGGCGATGATATACTTAGCCAATTGCGAAGGTGTAGTCCAGAGGCCAGCAGCAGCCATCTCAGGGTAGATCGGCCACTTGCCTTCTACCTCGTCTCCATTGTCTCGATAGCCGGTGGCAGCAATGGCATGGAACTCTTCGGGCAAAGGATTGGCATAAGTACTGGCCGTCATGCCAATTGGGTCTAGTACCCTCTCTTGCATCAGAGCGGCAAACTCTTTCCCTTCTTTGTCTCTCATCATCAATTGCATGATGGTGTAGCCTCCACCGGAGTAACCCCAGCTTTCCCCCGGTTCTTTATAAACCCTAATAGGATCAGTATTGCCCTCGCCATCCAATACCTGCACTGTTGTTGGTACGGTATCGCCCTTATCATAGCCCGGAAAACCCCAGACAGTAAGGCCAGCCGTGTGGTTTAAAATTCTTCGGATACTCACTTTTTCTGTTTCTGTGAATTCGTTGTCAGGTACCTGCCAGCTGGTCAGGTGGTCATTCACATTGTCATCCAGACCAAAAACCCCCTGCTCAGCCATTTGCAAGGCTCCTAAAGCCGCAACTGGCTTACTAACCGAACCAGCCAAGAACAGGGTTTCGGTGTTGACTGCCTTGCTTAATTCCCTATCAGCCGTACCATAGGCGCGAGCCCAGGCTAGTTGTCCATCAATTACTACTGCCAGGCTTACAGCCTCAACCTTATAGTGCCTCATGCGATCTGCAATATTGAAAGTTGGCACCTCCTCTCCATTTATTTGCAGCATAGGTTGAAGCGCATTTTCGATATTAGATATGTTAGCCTCGTGTGTTTCTTCAACATATTCTGCCGGTGGGTTGCAGGAAATAAGAATGCTGAGTGGTAGGATTAAGGCACTTAGGAGTTTCATAGTCGTCTGATTTGAATTAAAGTTAAGAATGTTTTGCTTAGCCTTGAGAAGAAATTTGTCCATATGAAGTACAGGAAACTAGGAACTTCTGGGTTAGACACCAGTGAGATTGCCTTAGGTTGCATGAGTTTGAAACCAGATGACCCTGCCAGCATAGATATTATTCGGCATGCCATGGAGTCAGGTATTAACTATTTTGATACAGCGGACCTCTATCAATTTGGTGAAAACGAAAAGCTGGTTGCAAAGGCTTTGTCAACTCAAAGGAAAGAAGTGTTAATCGGAACAAAGGTGGGTAACCGATGGCATGCCGATAAAAAGGGCTGGGAATGGGAGGCTAGCAAGGAATATATTCTGAAAGCTATTGATGCAAGCCTGGCCAGGTTGCAAACCGATTATATTGACCTCTACCAGCTGCACGGCGGAACGGTTGATGATCCGATCGATGAAATAATAGAGGCTTTTGAAATGCTGATAGATTCAGGGAAAATCCGCGCTTATGGCATCTCATCCATTCGGCCTAACGTGATCCGGCAATATGCCGGTAAATCCAATATTGCCAGTGTAATGATGCAGTACAGTCTTTTGGATAGAAGGCCAGAAGAACAGTGCCTTGACTTTCTTGCAGAGCACGGGATTGGAGTGTTAGCTCGTGGCAGTTTGGGCAAGGGCCTGCTGGTAAATAAGTCTGCCATCCCTTACCTGGACTTCACCGAGGCTGAAGTGGCAACTATTCAAACAGAGATCGCCAAATACTCAAAGCCGGGCGACTATCTCACCAGCCTGCCGCTTAGTTTTTCTTTGTCAAGTTCCGCCGTATCCAGCGCGGTAGTGGGAGCTAGTTCTTTGGCTCAACTTGATGAAATTATTAATGGCTATCAAAATCCCCCGGAAGCTCGTGCACTGGAATCTGCCAAAAGTATAACCCCAAATTCAGTTTATACTCAACACAGATAAAACCGGTCAATTATTATCGGAGTTTACCTAGATAGACCCGACCTCCTGTAATTTTAAAACTAAAACGCCCGCTATGACCCGAATCATCATTATTGCAGTCTCACTCTACTTCTTTTCATGTTTAGAACCCGAAAAGCAGCCCAAACCGGAAACCGATGTAATTAGCCTTACTGATGATATATATGGCGGTACCGGAGGCATCTCGGTGGACAAAGCTGGAAACGTTTACACTTCGGACTTCGGTCATTTCCTTGGCCAGGTGCCCAACTTTACCCCTGCTAATAAGATCTTCAAAATTACACCTGAGGGGAAAGTAACGGTATTTGCCGATAGTTTATTGGGGGCTTCTGGAAGTGCTTTCGATAAGGAAGGAAGGCTCTACCAATCTAATATTCAAGGTAATTTCGTTTCACGCATTAACCCTGATGGCACCCGGACTATTTTCACTAATGATAGTATAGTAGCGCCAGTAGGAGTTTTGGCTTTACCCAATGGAGAAGCGGTAGTATGTAATTGCGGAAATAACACTTTGAGAAAAGTTGATTCTACTGGTGTTTCAACCCTATTTAGCTCCGGTGAGGTCTTTAAATGCCCAAATGGCATCACCGCCGATGATGATGGAAACTTCTACGTGGCCAACTTTTTTGATGGCAACGTGGTAAAAATAACCGCTTCCGGAGAAGCTTCTGTTTTTGCCACGATTCCAGGAAACAACAATGGGCACTTAGTTTATAGGGATGGGTTTCTCTACCTTGTAGCCCGTTCGGCACACCAAATCTATAAGGTTAGTATGGATGGGAAGGCAGAATTACTAGCTGGCACTGGCGATAGGGGACGGAAAAACTCCACACTGCTGGAATCCACATTTAGCTTTCCAAACGATCTGGATTTCAGTCCGGATGGAAAATATCTTTATGTGAATGAGGAAGCCGATACGTTGGGAAATCATCGAATACTGACCCCGACAATTATAAGGAGATTAAAAATTGAATAAGGCTACCAGGTACTACTGCGAAGGTCTCTCACAGCCTTCATAATGTCTTTTTGGCTAATCTGGCCTATCAACTTTCCTGCTCTAACAACAGGGAATCGCCGCAGACGCCTGTTGAGAAACATCTTCGCAGCCTCGAATATATTTTCATCGGGGCTAATGCTTACTACCTCCTTGGCCATATGATCTTCAACATTTCCGGAAAGAGTGGGGATGTTGTCGTATTTGCCTTTCACCAATTCCTTTAAGCAGTCTCCTTCAGAAATCACACCGACTAACTCGTTATCATTGTTAACCACTGGCCCGCCTGATATCTTGTTAGAAATAAGTGTGTCAATCACCTCGAAAATTGGTTGATCCGGCTTAAAGGTTATCAGCTTGGTTGCCATATGGTCAGCAACGCGGAGGGAAGGTACCTTAATTTCTTTCGGCGCTACTTTTCTTACCCCTTGAAAGCTCTTTACCATAAATAGTTCTGTTTGGACTTCAATAATATACACATAAAGGGAGCAGAAGTCAACTTCACCAGGCCAGGCCTACTACAAAGCCAAGCCTTAAAAACACTGAAGTCCGCCCTGTTTCTACTTGAATGGCATATCAGGATAGAAAAGTTTAATCCATTCTTGGGATGGTCACATAGAGGGGCCTTCGGTTTTTAGTAGCACTTTACCATAGCGCTGATCCGAAAATTGTTGCTTTTCTAATGCCAGTTCACCATTAACAATTACGTACTCGAAACCTCGGGCAAGTTCCTGGGGCTTCTCGTAGGTAGCTCGGTCTCGTACATCTTCAGGTCTGAAAACCAAAATGTCTGCCTTATTTCCTACGGCGATACTTCCCCGGTCGGTAATACCAAGGATTGATGCCGGCAGCCCAGACATTTTGCGTACTGCCTCCTCAATGGAAATCACCTGGTCTTTAATCACAAACTTGCTGATAATCTTGGCAAAAGCTCCATGACCCCGCGGGTGGTGCATGGTGGTACTACCGTCGGAAGATATAGCAACCAACGAATCCAGTAGCAGGCGAGTTTGCAGTTCTTCATCCATGACAAAATATGCCGCAGAGGCGCCTCCTGGACCAATGCTGTCTACCAGTGCTACCTCATAAGGTACCTTCAACTGGAAGGCCAGATCATTTAAGGTCCAGCCCTTCATCTCACCGGTGCCGATAACAGTAGCACCAGGCCCATTCCTTGCCTCCACTCTGTTCCTAATGTGCTCGAGTAGTTCATCCCGGCGGCTATTCAGCACCGCCTGGTAGTTATTAGGTGGTTTGGCCCAGTTTGGAAAAAGAATACCTATTCCTGTGTAGCTGGCATTGTAGGGATAAACATCAGCCGTTATTACTACACCTCTTTCCCTGGCGGCTTGTAGCTTATTTAGGATCTCGTCTGCCCGGGCAGAACCTTTGCCATACACCACTTTAAGATGGGAGACATGCACACGACTGTAGCGCCCCTGGGTCAGGAGTTCATCCAGTGAAGCTTCGATTTTGTCATCATCTTCATTTCGCATATGACTCATAATAACGCCATCTCTTACCGAAACCGCATAAGCCAATGTGTCTAATTCCTCCTGTTGGGCATAAAATCCTGGGGTGTATTCCAGCCCTGTGGTTATGCCAAACGCACCAGATTCCAAATTCTTAGATGTAAGCACCAGCATTTCTTGCAATTGGTCGTTTGTAGGGGCTGTATTGTAATTAGCCCCAGAAAGCACACGCAAAGTACTGTGCCCTATCATGGGAATAATATTTACACCTGGTACGGTATCGTTTACCTGCTGATACCAGCCCCTGAGGTCTTTCTGCTCTTTACTAAACCCATCCTGACCAAGGCAAATGCTGGTAACGCCCATTGCCAGAAAGTTCTTAAACTGCGGCAATAGCAATGGATCTCCGTGCGCATGAATATCAATAAATCCGGGTGTGATTATTCTATTACGGGCATCAATGGTATGCTTTGCGACAACTAAGGATTCATCCACAGCACCGATAAACTCGATTCTGTTGTTACGAACCAACACATCCGCCATGTAGGGCTGAAAACCAGTGCCGTCTACTATTGTGCCTCCACTGATAAGTATGTCGAATTGGTTGTTTTCTCTGGCTAGTATTTCAAGCTCACTGAGATTGCCGGCACATCCCCCCAGGCTTAGACAAATAACAATGAAAAACCACCATTTCCGAAACATGTTCGATATTAAGCTTTAAGAAGCTGAACACCAAGCCGGTAACCAAAAACTAACCTGAGAATACCACTAGTATTCAAACCCTGACAGATATTGGTTCATTTTTTATAGATTTAAAACCAATCTTAAAAATGGCAGATCCATGAAAACGTCACTTAGAATCCCGCTTCTGATAGCAGCTATGCTCGTTCTCGCACTTCAAATTTATGGACAAAGGAACAGAAGAAGCTCCACCCCTATAACTACCAACCGGACCGCGATTGCAGACTCTCTATTTAAACATATTAAGCTCCGAAATATTGGTCCGGCATTTATGTCTGGTAGAATTGCTGATATTGCTATCAGCCCCGAAGATGACAACACCTGGTATGTTGCGGTGGGCTCCGGAGGGGTATGGAAAACTGTGAATGCCGGTACAACCTGGACTCCCATTTTTGATAAGCAAGCATCCTACTCAATAGGCTGCGTTGCTGTAGATCCCAACAACCCACATGTAATTTGGGTAGGTACCGGAGAAAATGTTGGCGGCAGGCATGTTGGATTTGGAGATGGTATCTATCGCAGCGATGACGGCGGCGCCAGCTGGAAGAATATGGGGCTTGAAACATCAGAGCATATCTCCAAAATAGTTGTGCATCCCGATAATTCTGATGTGATAATGGTTGCGTCCCAAGGTCCACTTTGGGCCTCTGGTGGTGAGCGCGGATTCTACAAATCAACTGATGGCGGCCAAAGCTGGAATAAAACGCTTGGTGACGACCAATGGGTGGGGGTTACTGATATTGTAGTTGACCCCAGGGACGCTAACCGCGTTTATGCTGCCACCTGGCAAAGACATAGAACCGTTGCAGCCTACATGGGCGGCGGGCCAGGTACAGCCCTCTTTAGAAGTACAGATGCCGGAGACACCTGGGAGAAGTTATCCAGGGGACTTCCCAAAGGTGCTATGGGCAAAATTGGCTTAGCTATTTCACCTCAAAAACCTGATGTTATCTATGCGGCCATAGAACTGCAAAGACGCACTGGCGGTGTCTATCGCTCAACTGATAGAGGCTCAACCTGGACTAAAATGTCGAATACTGTCTCTGGGGCTACCGGCCCACACTATTATCAAGAGCTATATGCTTCACCTCATAAATTCGATCACCTATACCTGGTAGATAACCAATTACAACAATCTTTGGATGGAGGTAAAACCTTTACTCGGGTTAACAATCAGCACAAACATGGAGACAATCATGCTCTTGCTTTTAGAGATGATGATCCTGATTACCTTCTAATAGGTACAGATGGTGGAGTTTATGAGAGTTTCGACCTGGCAAAAAACTGGCGCTTCATTGAAAACCTGCCCCTCACGCAGTTTTACAAAATAGCCCTTGATGACACGAAGCCATTCTATAATATCTACGGTGGCACGCAAGACAATGGAACACAAGGAGGACCTTCCAGAACAGACAATGTTCATGGCATCCGTAATGCTGACTGGAAATTAGTTTTGAATTGGGATGGTCATCAACCAGCAACGGAACCTGGTAATCCTAATATTATGTATGCTGAAAGGCAACAAGGTGCTTTGTCGAGATTGGATCTTAGCACTGGCGAAGCCATGGATATTCAACCCCAGCCCGGTGCTAATGAGAACTTTGAACGTTATAATTGGGATGCTCCTATCCTTGTTAGCCCTCACTCACCCTCCACAATCTTCTTTGCTTCCCAGCGCGTGTGGAAATCTGAAAACCGGGGAGATAGCTGGACAGCAATTAGCGGTGACCTTACAAAAAACGAGAACAGAATTGAGCTTCCCATTATGGGTAGAAAGCAGAGCTGGGATGCGGCCTGGGATGTACTGGCAATGTCTAATTATAATACCATCACCTCTCTGTCTGAATCGCCCATTGAAGCAGGAGTGTTGTACGCTGGTACTGATGACGGCATAGTACAAATAACCGAAGATGGTGGCGGAAGCTGGAGAAGGGTTGATGTAGGTACAATACCGGGCGTGCCTTCTACTGCCTTCATAAATGACATTAAGGCAGACCTACATGATGGCAACACGGTCTATGTCTCTTTAGACAACCACAAATACGGAGACTTCAAACCTTACCTGGTGAAGAGTGCTGACCGTGGCAGAACGTGGCAATCTATTGCAGGTGACCTGCCGGGTAGAAATCTGGTTTGGAGGTTGGTGCAAGATCATGTCAAACCAGAGTTGATGTTTCTGGCCACGGAGTTTGGAATATATTTCACTATCAATAGCGGTAAAAATTGGATAAAAACGAATACGGGTTCCCCTATTTCATTCCGAGACCTGGCTATCCATAAAGGAGAAAATGACTTGGTTGGAGCCTCCTTTGGACGTGGAATTTTCATCCTGGATGATTACAGCTTCCTTCGGGACCTCACCGAGCAATCTGTTGTTGAGGAGGCACTTTTGTTTACTTCTCGCAAGGCCCCCTGGTATATTCCTCGGCCAGTCTTGAGTTACGATGACAGCAGGGGTTCAAGCGGCGCCTCACATTTCGTTGCACCAAACCCTCCTTTTGGGGCAGTATTCACTTATTTCCTAAAGGAGTCTTTAAATACCAAAGAAGAAGCCCGAAAGGCAGCAGAAAAGTCTCTAAACACACAAAACAGAGATGTACCCTTTCCTGGTTATGATGCCGTTGAGGATGAGAGAACGGAAATTGGTCCGAACATTTGGTTGGTAATTAAAGACAATAACGGCCAGGTCGTTCGAAGGGTGAAAGGCACTAATAAGCAAGGGTTTCAGCGTGTGGCATGGGATCTTCGTTACCCTGCAACTGAGGCTATACAACTGCGAAGTACCCCTGGCCCCTTCGGTGAGCCACGAGGTTTCCTGGCTGCCCCCGGAAATTACTCGGCTACATTGTTTAAAGAAATAGACGGCAACTCAACTCAGCTTGCAGGTCCTGTATCTTTCGAAGTAGAGCGGCTCTATCCGGGTACGTTACAAGGATCTAGCCCTGAAATTGCTGCAAAGTTCTGGCGTGACTACGAAAATATGAGAAGATCTGCTACTGCCTTACAAAGCGAGCTCGGTTCTACCGTACAAAGGGCTGATGCGATGATAAAAGCGATAGCTAAATCTACCACTGATCCCGGAAATCTAGACGCGCAGTTGCACAAACTCCGCAAGGATCTACTAGCACTTAGTCTGGATCTATCGGGCAATGGAGCCATGCAGCAAGTTGGGGAAAAGGGCAAGCCTACGATTGGAGACCGTGATTTCAACATTTTCATCGGTCTGGCCTGGTCTACCTACGGCCCAACAGACTCGCACCGCAAAAGCCTTGAGATAATTAATAATGAAATGAATGATATTCAATCCCGGTTGCAGTCACTTCAATCTGAGATGGCACAGTTAGGTAGGGCATTGATTGCCGCAGGAGCACCTTGGGTGGAAGGGCAAAAATTACCAAGTGGCCATTAGCCTGTGTAAAAAGATAATGTTTTCATCATATTAAAATCAGCCTCAGCCCGTCATCTGCTGGGCTTGGCTATCGTATTTAGTATTGAAAAATAAGCCCGTCTAGGGCTCTCAATACTTAATTATGAGAAATAAATCAAAGCGGGCAAATGGCCGGTCACTACTACTACTTATCACCTTTTGTTTGTTCTCTGCCTGCACGGTAGATGGCGGTGGAAAGCAGGCTCAATCACTGGAGGAAGCTAACCTGGCTTATGATCGCTACGATTATTCAAACGCACTTGAGGGGTACACTTCCTTTTGGAAATCCAAGAAAGGAGATGCCAAAGATCGTGTGCAGGCAGCTCAAAAATTGGCCTACCTGGGCTGGCGTGTGGAGAGCAAAATTGCGCTTGCCAGAAAATGGACTAAAGAAGCCCAGAAATTAAGTCACGACCTCAGTGGCTCTCTGTCAGCTTTGTCCCGATTTGAGATGCAAGCTGGCAATTATGAAAAGTCACTACAGTTGGCACGTGAGGCCCAGGCTGCGGTGGTCACTGAATTTGACTCCAGGAACGCATCTGAGCAGTTTGTGCTTTGTGTTTATAGTTGGGCCAGGGACGAAATTCAAAATAGAGGAAGTCTCCAATCAATCCCGATTTCGGAAGCTACGGATGTTATAGCGAAGCTGGTGGTCCGGTTCCCGGAAGATTTGGAGCTGGCTAAATTAAGCGTGGGAATAGCATTGTTGAATGAACGAGTGGAAGACATCTTTCTATCATGGAAAAAGTACTATCGAATAAATGACCATCAAGACCCTGGGTCATTGCTGGAAACCCCCTATGTAAAACTTAATCAGCTTGCTGACGAAAACGAGCTTATTGCTGAGTTGGATGATAAGGAACGGCTGGAGCTCGTAATGGCTCTGGCCGATTCCCGCCTATTTGAATTTGCCAGATTAAGTCACCAACTGTTAATAGGAGGTGGAAAAACCAGCCTGGCATCAGTTAATGACGCCCTCAACTACAGCCGCTACCTGGTAGAAGTCGAAGCGGCCACGTATGCCTTCTATAAGAAGATAGCTGCCGGCAAAGAGAATAGACAAGCATTCAGGAATGAGCTCGAAGATATCGCTGAGAAATACTGGGGCCAATTTGGAAATGAGGCCAAAGGCCTATATCAAAAGAGAAAGTTCAATGATCTAATTGCAAAGTTGTTTGGGGCCCGACCAACGGAAGGTATTGTCAACGGTTACTACGCTTACTACATTGGGCATAAGGTCTTTGACGAGAGCCAATCAGTGAAGCAGTACAAGCATCGTGCAAAGCTCGACCTGATAACTTTAGACAATGTAACCGGCAACGACTATTCGGGCTGGTTTCATGATGCCCAAAGAGTAGCTGGCACTGCCAACAGGCAACAGATCATTAGTTATCGTCAGGCTGTATTGCAGGAACCGGTTATGATGTGGAACAACCTCACCGACCCAACTAAGCGAGAACAATTTACCCGTACACTAAAGCGACTAGTGGAGCAAGACAAGCAAACTGCCAATACCAATCCTTACGCTTTGTTACCTGGCCTTCGCCTACAAATAATAATGGATAAACTGCAGTATACATACGACTCCTTGAAGGGCATGGGCCTCCATGAAACCGAGGTGAAGTTCGCATTCATAGAACACTTCAGAACCTTCGGAGCAGCCTCCTTGGTAAATCATGAAGGAAGGCACGCCATTGACTACCGCATTGGTGGTTTTAGTTCTAACGAACTTGAATATCGGGCCAAACTATCAGAAATAGCTTTCTCCAAAGAACCATTGGTAATGATGGCTGCTGCGGTAATGCGTCAGGAAGCGGCACAAGCTTCACATGGAAAAGCAAATGAAAAGCTGATGACAGATATAGTTAAGTGGGTGGAAGAAAACGAAAGCCAAGTAGCAGACTTTGAGCAGGGTGTGCCTCATGTATTACAACTTGGAAAGTTAACCGACCAGCAGGTAGTACAAATTATGCGATTCCTCGATCCCCTGGCAAAATAGATTCATTTGATTTGCATTAACATACTGGGTTTAGCTGGCATCAATTCGTAAATTTAGAACATGCTAAATCCTAAACACCTTTTGTCAGCATTGCTGCTGGTGGCACTTTCCTATAGTTATTCAACTGCTCAGAGTAGAACCATTAAGATCTCATTCGGTGGAGAAATCATGGACCCCAAACAATACCTGGAACTGCCTGTTTCTCCCGAGGTGGAAGTTAAAGTCTACGACGGAGAGGTGCCCAGCGACAGCCTTGAAATTTGGACATGGGATTTTTCCCTGGCAAGAGAAAGCAGGGCCGTTCGTACTATGAAATTCAGAGGTGAAACTGCAACCTTGGATTTATCCAAGGCAAAGCCTGGAGACTACCTGGTTTTCAAAATCAGCAGAATCTATAAGACCGAAGCAGATGGCAGTAAAAATGAATTTAAGCTTCCTCCCAGACCTATCTATACCTTCCGGGTGAAACCTGAAGAGGACATAGATTAACTCAAATCTTCTTGTCTCGCTCTTTGAACAATCAAATCTTGTTGCTAACTTCATACTTAAGAAAAAAGTAAGTACTCACTTTTTTTAAAAATTTATTTATGAAACGAATAAAGACTTGGCTACTGTTTTCCCCTTTACTAGTAGCTGGCATTATGGTAATTGGAAACCCGGGATCAGGGACTGAACCCCCACATAAGACCGCCGAATTGACCACCCCTGATGAGGCCTTTGATGTAATGATGCAGGTACTGACGCACAAACGCTGTGTTAATTGCCATCCTGCAGATAACTATCCAAGGCAAGGTGAGGACAGCCATAAGCATTTGTTTGGAGTGGAACGCGGTGTTGCCAATGCAGGGATGGCCGCTACCAATTGCAATACTTGTCATCAGGATGAAAACAACAACTATTCAGGAGTACCAGGAGCGCCGGAATGGTCGCTGGCGCCCTTAAGTATGGCGTGGCAAGGGCTCACTAAGTACGAAATTGCACGTTCCATGTTAGACAGAAATAAGAATGGAAACCGGTCGCTTGAGGAGCTTGAACACCATCTCACAGAGCACGCATTGGTGCTTTGGGCTTTCGAGCCAGGTGTCAACGCCGAGGGAATACCTCGTGAGAAACCTCCGGTATCAAAAGAAGATTACATTACCGCCGTGAAAGAATGGATTGAACATGGCGCAGTTGTTCCAGATGAAACCACCAACTAAGATGAATATATCCTTCAAAATAAACGGCAAAGCTCATTCTGTAGACACGGATGGGGATGCCCCTTTGCTCTGGGTGATAAGAGATGTACTTGATTTGAAAGGGACAAAGTTCGGTTGTGGCAAAGCAGCCTGCGGTGCTTGCACCATTCACGTCGATGGAGAAGCAGTGCGGTCCTGTTCATTTGCCGCGAAGTTTGCGGAGGGTAAGGAGATAACTACAATTGAAGGATTAGGAAATGCCGAGAATCCTCATCCTGTCCAGCAGGCGTGGATAGAGGAAATTGTTCCTCAATGTGGCTATTGCCAGCCCGGCTTTATGATGGCCACCGCTGCTTTAATTGATAAAAACCCCTCTCCGACTGATGAGGATATTGATGACAACATTATCAACATCTGTCGCTGTGGCACCTACTATCGTATGAGGAAGGCTATTCATCGAGCTGCTGAACTTAAGAACTCAACCACCTCAAACTCCTAACATGATGACAACTACTAAGAAGAAGATATCGAGAAGGAAATTCATCGTTCGTACATTGTTAGGAGGTACTGGTGTGATTTTAGGTACTGCCTATCTGGCCCGAAATCCTCTTAGGCGAGAACTAAATAAATCACTAAATGCAGCGGAACCTCCCTTTATGGGCAATACAGATACGCCCCTGGTGTGGTTTGAAATTACTAGTGATAACAAAGTGCGCCTGCACTCTCCCAAAGTTGAAATGGGACAGGGGACTTTTACCGGCTTAGCCCAACTGGCTGCTGATGAGCTGGAAGTGGATGTTACACAAATAGAAATGGTACATGCCGAAACCATCACTGGCAATGTAGATGGCATGAGCACCGGCGGCAGCACCTCTATTGCCAGCCTTTGGCAGCCCTTACGCGAACTGGCAGCCACCATGAGAGAAATGCTTAAACTTCAGGCAGCAAAACAAATGGGGTTGGAAGTACAAGCCTTGGAAGTTTCTAATGGAGTAATTGCTAGCGGAAGCAATTCTATGACCTATGGCCAGGTAGTAGATGGCGTCACTGAATGGGAAATCCCTGAGATTCCCGCCCTTAAAGATGCCAATGACTTCAAATTTATCGGCAAACCTGTTCCGCGTCTTGACCTGACAGATAAAGTTGTTGGTACTCCAATGTTTGGCATTGATGCCTCCATGCCCGATATGCTCTTTGGGGCGGTAGTACGGCCTTCACAAATTGGAGCAAAATTCATTAGTGCTGATGCTACTGAAGCACATAACATGCCCGGTGTTGTTCGAGTTGTGGAAGAAGAAGATTTCATTGGTGTAGTTGCCCATACAATGATAGAAGCGGAGAATGCCAAAAAGGTGATAAAAGTAGAATGGCAAACCGAAAGAAACTGGAGCACGCAAGACATTGAGGATTTGATTAAGGTGGGTAATGGTGATCCCATGGTGATACAGAAAACGGGGAATGCAAAGAAAATCCTGGAAGACCAGGAAAGTAACGATAACGGCGACATCATCACTGCTGAATTTAAAAGCCCAATTGGAGCACATGCCCAGTTGGAACCCAATGGCGCCGTCGCTTTTGTGGAAAGTGACAAAGCTACCATCATGATTTCTACCCAGGTCGTGAGCTTTACCCGTAAGGAAGTAGCGGAAAGGTTAGGCTTCGATGAAGAGCAGGTGAACGTAATCCCTACTTACTTGGGTGGCGGCTTTGGCCGAAGACTGCACACCCCAAATGCAGTGCAGGCTGCCCTAATGTCAAAAGCCGTTGGTAAGCCGGTAAAATGCTTTTTTGATCGCAAAGAAGAATTTCAAAATGATACTTTCAGGCCCCCAACGCATCACCTACTTAAGGCCAAGCTGGATAGCAATGGGATGATTGAGGCCTTTGAACATAACGTATCTAGTGGCGATGTTATGTATGGATCTCCCCTGGTACCTGGCTTTGTTGAGCCTATACTTGGTTCAGATATTGGTGCCTGGCGCGGTGGTATGATCCAGTATGGTGCCATCCCAAACTTCAGGGCTGTGTCCTGGCGGGTAAAGCTTCCATTTGCAACAAGCTGGTGGAGAAGCCTCGGACTACTGGCAAACACCTTTGCTATTGAGAGCTTTTTGGATGAATTGGCCTTGAAAAACGGCAAGAATCCGGTGGAGTTCAGGTTACAACAAATTCAGAATGATAAGGCTGGAGATCGGTTGAGAAAAGTAATTGAAGCCGCTGCTGACAAAGCGAACTATACTGATGAAGTCGTAAATGGCATAGCCATGGGCTTTGCTGCTTCGACAGATGCCGGCACTCCTTGTGCCCATGTTGCAGAGGTCTCAATCGAAAACAAGCAGATAAAGGTTCACAAAGTAACTTGCTCAATAGATCCAGGCATTGCCGTTAATCCCGATCAGGTAAAGGCCCAATGCGAGGGCTCAATAATTATGGGTATTAGTGCCTCTATGTTTGAGAGGATGTATGTAGAAGAGGGGCAACTACGGCCAATTATTTACGGGCCATACCAAATGGCACTGATGCGGCACGCTCCCAAAGATATCGATGTGATAATCCTCGAAAATAACGACAAACCAGGTGCTGTTGGTGAGCCTCCACTTGGCCCTATTGGAGCGGCAATTGCTAACGCCGTTTTCAGGCTTACTAGCCAGCGCCTAAGGGAAATGCCGTTGCAACTTGCCTAAGTTATTTACATCAATACGCCCTGCTTGGCCTGAATAGGGTCAGGTAAATCAGTTTCTCCCAGCATCTGCTTAAGGTCTATCTCAATAGTTCTGCAGAGTGACAGCATGGGTACGTCGTTGCCGAGCCCCTCGAAAGGGTTCTCTGAATAGTCTCCAACCAATTCCATCATAACAAATACCCACCCTATCAATACCGTAAATGGAATGGATAACCATGCCTCTAAAGGGCCTAACTTCACAAATTCCGACACCATACCGATGGGCAGGAGAAAAATGAAGATGCCCACAAAGATGAAGCTCATGCTTCCGTATTGTCTTGGGAAAGGGAATTTCTTTATGCGCTCACATTGACCCTGGTAGGTATAGAAATCTTTGAGAAGATTCTGTAATTCCATATGTCGGAAATCATCGATGAGGCTTTCCTTTCGCAATTTCTTCAAGTCTTGCGATTGCTGGTCGATAATCTGCGTGGCAGTGTTTTGGTATTCTATCAGCCTCCCATACTCATCCTTAGGAAGGCAAACTTTTAGTTCTTTTTCTGTAACGTCATCATCAATCAGCCCTACGCCGAATCGTTTCATTCGTTTTTCAGTTAATCTCCTAAGATGTTTCCCCTGGCTTATATGCTCCCAGGGGGTTGGCACCAACAATTGGCTTCTTAAGGTGTAAAGCCAGCCAATGTGCCTATAGATCAGCTTTTTATGCCATTCCTGCACTTCGGAATCAGGCACATCGCTATCAGTAAACTGATTGCCAACAAAGCCCCGAATTGCCGCACCCCATGATCGGCTACCATTAACAATTGCGCCCCAGATTTTTCGTGCTTCCCAAAGCCGATCATAGGAGCTGTTATTTTTGAAGCCAACGTAAAAGGCCACCGCAATACCGATAACTGATAGTGGCAGCCATGGAATACTGATCCAGCTAAGGGGCGTTAGTAGTAAAGCTGCCGTAGCAGTTGTAGCCCAAACCGTAAGCCAAATGATATGCCCTCCGGAAAATCGCATGAGGGCCATAAAGTTGAAGTTCTTATTAATATACATGTCTGATCAGGTTTACCAATGTTGCAATCAAGATAGAAAAACAATTGGAAGTACGAATGGTTTGACCAGACCTGTCGCTTAATTCAGTTCAGACAATATAATTATGTCCTTAGGCCGAACTACTTTTTCACCATACCCTTGCAAGGTAGCAGTGATCATGGCCAAACCAATTTGGGTTGTATTCACCACAGAATTAGGCGATAGAAATTTCACCAATTTTATAAGCCACATAAAGTAGTCGTAAATGAACTGGTACAACTTGGTCCGGGACTTTATTCCCCGTAAGGGAATTATTGCGCCCGGGCGAAACATAAATGCTTGTTTGAAACCGAGGGCCAGCAGATCATTCTCTGTTTTGCCCTTCACCCGGGCCCACATGCTTCTTCCTTGCTCAGTAGAATCTGTTCCCTCTCCTGATACATATATGCAAGTCATTTCAGGGTTAAGGTCCAGCAATTTCTGTCCTAGCGCCAGCGTGTAATTGTACGTTATCTCCTTATACTCATCTTCTTTCAAGCCGGCGACACTTACTCCCATGCATAAGTAGCAGGCGTCGTAGCCGGTAAGTTCACTACCAATTGAAGAGTAATCAGCGAAGTCTTTATGCACGATTTGCCTGAGCTTTGGATGGCTTATATCCAAAGTTGATCGTCCTATGGTTAAGACCCCCGTGACAGATTCATGGTCAAGGCACTCGAGTAATACTCCCCGACCTACCATGCCTGAGGCACCTGTAATTACGACTTTCATTAGTTCAGGTTTAGGTAATGTTGGTCTCCGAATTTACGTCAGAGACCAACGGTTTTCTAAGCAAATTGCTTTTTTATCATATCCAGGAATGCCACATCATCCATGCTGGCCCTGGCATCAAGCAACTGCTCAGCATCTGCACCCGCCCGATAGCGAATGGTTTCGGCGCCATCAGTGGCGGCTTCGTAGATCACATCGGCTACCAAAGATGGAGGTGAGGCATTGGCCAGTACATTCTGAAACCCTCCCATTAGACCCTGCACCATGGGCTGATACTCTTCCAAACTTTCGTCATTTTGAAAATCGAAAGAACGGCCACCAAAATCTGTAGCAATGGCACCTGGCTCAACAATTTTCATCTTTACCCCGATATTCCCCATTTCATAGCTCAGGGCCTCGGTAATGCCTTCCACTGCGAATTTAGTTCCATGGTATAGCGCCCCAAACGGAAAGGTCATCTTTCCGCCAATGGAACTGATATTAATTATAGTTCCATTCTTGTTCGATCTGAAGTGCGGCAATATGGCTTTAGTGACATCAATCAACCCAATGACGTTGGTATTGAACTGCCTGACAATGTTTTCTCGTGGCATGGCCTCCAGGGGGCCGTAAGCTCCGTAGCCGGCATTATTTAACACCACATCAATTTGCCCGAACCTGTCAATACCCGTGCTCACCGCATTCTCTATAGAGTGCAAATCAAGCACATCCAGGCGGGTCACCAGCACATTGTCCAAGTTACCAAGCTCTTCCTCCTTTTCAGGAGTACGCATTGTTGCAATAACATTCCACCCTTCCTGGTGAAACTTCATAACACTAGCCCTGCCAATTCCTGTGCTCGAGCCGGTTATCAGAATAGTTTTACTCATCTTATTCTTGTGTCTTTCAGTTTAAGTATTAATTAATACGTGAGTACTCACTCACTTGTTGCAAAAAATTTTTAGACTTTGTATTTCTTCTTCAGCAACTCCAGTTGGCTTTCTATTTTAAATCCTTTTTGTTGCAAATAAAAACGAGTGGCCAGGCCGTCGATAGTAATCAAAAGTAGTTGTGCTTCTGCTTCCGGTTGATTGTAACCCAATGCTTCGAAAGCCTTGGTAAGCGCTTTCTGCAAGGGCTCTACCTTGTGCTCTCCATAGACTTCCATCTCCCATTTTATTTTGTATTGAAGTTTCCAAAAATGTACTTCATCTGGTTCCTTGTTAACCGTATTGAAGGTTTCTATAGTCTTCTTGATCACCTCCTTTGGCTCGGTTTCAAGTACTATATCTGCATAAAGCAACTTTACTCGCTTCTCACCTTCGTCAACAATCGCGTTTAGCAAGCCTTCCTTATTGGTGAAATGGCGAAAAATCAATCCTTCGGAAACCCCGGCCTTGTTCGCTACCTTGCTAGTCGATGTCGCTTTGAAACCTTCGTCGGCAAACAACTCGAGAGCCGCATTCAATATTTTCTCTTTCTTGTCAGTCACACTTGTGAGTAATCACTTACAAATATAATACCGAGCCCCTGCCAATGCAAGCACTCCTCCATCCGGGGTGTAACTATCAAACGCAAGTCATCAAATTGCGTCAATTTGATACGATGAGTTGTTTCTTTATGGAACACCGTAGTTGATGTTTATATTGAAAACATTCATTTAAGCTTCCTATGGGCCTCTTTACTCTTTCGGCACAGGAATAGCACGGCAATGGTAGTATCTTTGAAAATATTCATGCTTAAGAATTACCTATTAATTGCTATCAGAACCTTGCTTAAACACAAGGTGTTTACTGCGGTGAACATCACCGGGTTGGCATTCGGAATGCTCTGTGCTTTCTTTCTTGCACTTTGGGTTTGGGATGAAATTAGTGTGGATAAATTCCACCTCAACGGGGAAAGCATCTACAAAGTGCTCGGTGAAACTGACAATGACGGGCAAACCCTTGTTCGCCCCTATGCCCCTTCCTCTATCGCAGAACCTTTGCAAACCAGTTTTCCTGAAATCGAAAATGCCGCACGTACATTTCCGGCAGAAGTTGTGTTTTCAGTCGGCACATCCAAATTTAAGGAGTCCGGAATCTATGCCGATCCATCATTTCTGGAGATCTTTAGTTTTGAACTCATTGAAGGAAGTCTATCCCTGGCCTTCCCCAACCCACAGTCTGTTATTATCTCTGAAGGGTTGGCAAACAAGTATTTCCCGGGAGAAAGCGCCTTGGGCAAGCCCTTGGAGATAATCGAGCAAAGAGCCAGTCCTTATGTGGTCAGTGCAGTGCTCAAAGAAATTCCAGCCAGTTCTTCGATCCAATTCGATTTTATATTGGCTTATGATGAGTTCGAGAAGAAGCACAGGCCATGGTGGGGAAAAGACAACAAGGCTTCTTTCAACAACTTCAATATTAACCTATACCTGACTTTAATCGAAGACGCTGACGTTAATGCTCTAAACGACAAACTATTTAGTTTCATTACTAATTACACCGAAGAGCCCAGCAGGAATTCATTATTCCTTTACCCCTTCCAGGAGTACTACCTGCATGCCGACTTCTCACATGGGAGAATACCAACCGGCAGAATTGAGCAGGTGCGATTACTTTCAATCATTGCGGTACTGGTTTTTGCTATTGCCGGCATCAACTTCATTAATATGTCTACAGCTATCGCTGGCAAGAGAGCTAAGGAAATAAGCCTACGAAAAGTGGCTGGTGCTCGGAAACAGCAGTTGGTGGGGCAGTTTCTTTTGGAATCAGTTCTGATATCTATGGTAGCTACCACTATTGCCATTACCCTGGTAGAGATAACCCTGCCTATTTTTAATGCACTAACCCAGAAAAGTATTTTACTACCATTTAGTTCTCCTACTTTTCTATTGCTGCTGTCATGCACTGGCATAGTCATGGGTATTGTGGCAGGGGCCTATCCGGCATTTGTGCTTTCGTCTTTTGACCCTGCTCAGTCATTGAAAGGAAAATCAGCAGGCGTGAGCAAGGTTTGGTTGCGAAAAGGCCTGGTAGTTGTTCAATTCTCACTTTCTGTAATGTTTATCTCCTTTGCAGTCGTTATTTCAGACCAGCTAAATTTTCTGCAGAACAAAGATCTCGGTATCCGCAAGGAGAACATTATTCAGCACAGCCTCAATAGCATAAGAGGTAGCAAGGAGGCCTACAAACAGGAATTGCTGAAAATACCAGCAGTGCAGTCGGTAACTTTTACCGAGCAAAATCCCCTGGGTTTAGCCAACGACAATCTTGGGGTGTTCTGGGAGGGAATGCCTAACAATGCTAATGTGTTCTTCAACGTAATTCAAACCGGGGCAGACTTTGTTAAAACCTTTGAGCTGGACTTAGTTGATGGCAGGTCGTTTAGACCAAATCTGCAAGCTGCAGAGGCGCAGTTCTTGTTAAATGAAGCCGCCATTGCAGCCATGGGCATTGATGACCCTATCGGCACGCCCCTGACAGTTTGGGGCAGGGAAGGTAAGGTGGTTGGTGTGGTCAGAGACTACAATCATCAGTCATTGGTAGCTAAGATTGAGCCAGTAGTGGCCATCTACAACCCGGAAGAAACCTGGAGTGCTTTTATTAGTTTAAGCGGTGAGCAAACTTCCAAAACACTGGCCGCCATAAAGGAAGTTTATGAACAATTTGAAAGAGATTACCTGTTTGAATACTCATTTGTTGAAGAAGATTATAAAAGCAACTATGGAGATGAAGCTACCGTGGCCTACTTAAGCCAGGCCTTTGCTCTGGTGGCGGTGGTAATTTCTTGCCTTGGTCTTTTTGGCTTATCTGCCTTCATGGCTGAACAAAAAACAAAGGAGACTGGCGTGCGAAAAGTGTTAGGCGCTGGATTACCTGGCTTAATATATCTATTCTCAGGTGAGTTTCTAAAATTGGTACTGGGAGCAATTACCTTGGCAACGCCATTGGCGTGGGTTTACGCAAATCAATGGCTAAGTAACTATTCCTATAGAATTGAGCTTTCTTTGACTCCATTTATTATAGCGGCTCTGTTGGCCTTAGCAATCTCGCTGGCAACGGTTTTATACAATACTCTTAGAGCAGCCCTAGCCGATCCAGTACAGACCTTAAGACAGGACTAGGTGGCCTTCATTGCTCCCATTCCTCAAGGGCCTTATGCAGATCTTCCTGAAATTTGCTGCTTGTCCACATGTTTTGCAGGGCTTTGTGCGCCAATACCCTCGCCGCTTCCTCATCGCTGGGGTAATGTATGCCCATAATCTCTCGCGATTCTCCTACCTCATAAGCGATATTGAGAAATTCGCTTCGTTTTGCCGGAAGCAGATGTGACCAGGTAAATGCCTGCACGTAAGCCCAAAGCGTATGGCCGCTGGCAAATGACGGTGAAGATATGCGTGCCATTGGTTGCAGCCGTGGCTCCAAGTGATAGGGGCGCGCTCGTAAGAGATTGTACTTTATGGTAAATTCAACAATCCTAATGTCTCTTGTTACACCAGCAAGTAGCTTTGATGTTGCTGGGTAATCCCGCTGGCTAATTTGCTTTCCCACTACCTCTTTGTATTCCCAAAAGAGGTGGCTGACATTGTAACCAAAACCCGAGGCAGAAGCCTCCACCGGGGGCCAGTAACCAACTCTGGCAATTTCCCTCGCCCTTTGCATCTGTGCAGTTGTTCTGTTTTTCTGCCATTCCAGTAAGAAATCTAGCTCAGCCCTGGTTTGTTCTGAACTATTGGCTGGGAATGCCACACTCTTCTGGAGCTGGGTAACCTGGGCTGAGGTAAGATATGTTGGCTCGGCGCCCACGAAAACATTTCCAGAGTTGCCATCAGTTAGTGGGTACTTAACTTTATCCAGTGCGAACCTCGATGAGTTTGCTGCAGCTTCAAGCTGTTGCAAGGTGGCATAATGCCCCTTTGTAGCTTCAAGCGGATGTAGGTCCTGAGCATTGATAACTGTGGCTATCAACAGCAAGAACGGTAGAAACAAGTAAGTCATTACAAGTTAGTCAGTATTATAAATCGTTTATAGACGATAAACGAAATAATGACCGCTAAGTTCGAGCTTATAGGGTTAAAGTGAGTCACTTGCTACTCGTTCTTCAGAGTATCTACCGGATTAGAGAAGGCCGACTTCAGTGAGTGGTAACTTATAGTAATCCACAAGATAAGTAGTGTTAGCCCGGCGCTGCCAATGAAAAACAGAGGAGAAATACCAATGCGATACGTGAAATTATCCAGCCACTGATTTCCAAAGTAATAAGCTAAGGGAATGGCCAGCACTAAGCTTGCGAGGTAAATCCAGGTAAACTCTGTAAACATGATCTTTACTATTCTGAACGTTGAAGCTCCCAGTACTTTTCTGATGCCGATTTCCTTTTCTTTGTGCTTTGCGTTGAACATCACCAAGCCGTAGGCACCCAAGCAAGAAACCAGGATGGCCAGGATGGCGAAGTATTGCATCATCTCCGCAAACTGGTTGTCATTTTGGTAGAGATCCCTTACATCCTGACTTAGATAGCTGTATTCGAAAGTCTTCTCTGGAAAGTGTTCTTGCCACACCCTTTCGATTTCAGCAACAGTGCCTGATGCGTTTTCAGCATTGAGCCTTACGCTAAAAACTGTGAAAAGCGGCACCTGAATATTCAACACCAAAGGGCCGATCTCATTTCTCATATTAGCAAAGTGAAAGTCATTGGTAATGCCAATGATGGTTCCTTGCTTCCCTTCTACTTCAATACTTTTACCTATGGCAGCCTCCGGTGTACCCCACTCCCAACTTCTTACAGCTTCCTCGTTAACAATAAAAGCATTGAGGTGGTCGCTGCCTGCGCCTTTGTCGAAATTGCGTCCCGCCAATACCTGCAAGTCGTAAACCTGCAGAAAATCATAGTCGACAGCCATTACGGGAGCAAACATCGTTTCTTCCGGATTTGACCCCTCCGGAATTATCCTTCTATTTACTGATCCCATTCCTGGTAAGATTGATGAAAGGGTGGTTCCCTCCACATTAGGATTAGAAGCCAGCAACTCTTCGAAGCTGTTTAAACGCACCCGCATGCGCCCATCTACGCCGCCAAAAGCATTGTTAAAACTCTGGCTTAGCAACGGAACACCAATTATTGCATCGGTCTTAAAACCAGTGGACTTGCTAACCACATAGTTTACCTGGCTGAATATTATTACCGCATAGGTGATCAAGGTTATGGAGATAGCAAACTGTAAAACCACTAACGCCTTTCTCACAGAAAACAACTGCCTTCGCTCATCTAGCTTATTTCGTAAAGTCTTGATTATACTCAACTGCGCCAGGTGGAAAGACGGATAGGCCCCTCCAACAATTCCGGCCAGAAGAAATACCAGGGAAAAGACCCAGATTACATTGGGATCTATCAGGTCTGCTGGCACAAACTGCTTTGCAGTTAGCGCATTCATTTTGTCAAGTGTTAAGGTTCCAAGCCCTAATGCCAAAGCAAAGGCAATGAGAATTACCAATGATGATTCGCCCAGAAATTGGACAAAAACCTGCCATCTTCTGGCCCCCAGCACTTTTCTCATACCTACTTCCCTCGCACGTTTCATTGAGTGAGCTGTAGTTAGATTGATAAAATTGAAACATGCTATTAAAAGAATTGCCGTGGCTATTCCTCCAAACATATAGATAAAGCGCATGTCTCCGGCTGTTTCTACTTCTATCAGTAAGGGATCTCCGAGATGAATATCCAGCATGGGCTGAAGTGAGAATAATTGGCCAATTCGCATATTCTCTGGCGTATGCTCTTCTAGAAATCCTTCAAATTCTCGATTGACATTTAGTGGATCTGCCCCTTCCTTCAATAGCACGTAGGTATAGGAGTGAGACGCCATCCAGTTTCTAGACAGGTTATTGCGCATGGCAGCCCCAATACCTTCCGGTTCGATGTCGAACATAGCATCATAGGGCAGCAGCATATTGAAATGTATATGAGAGTTGTCAGGAAAGTCCTTAAAAACACCAATTACTTCAAACGGCTTGTTGGCCTGTAAATGAATAGTTTTCCCCAAAGCATCCACGCCATCGAAATAGCGTTTGGCAACTTCCTCGCTTATGACCACTCCATTGGGTTGCCTCAATGCCACATCTGGATTACCCGCAACAAACTCAGGACTGAGGATTTCGAATAAGGTAGAATCTGCAAAAAACACTCGGTCTTCTTCAAAGCGCTTTGGCTCCCGATTCTCTTGTGAAATGGATACACTTACATTCCTGGTAAACAACCGGGCCGACTGCTCTACTTCTGCGAAGTTATCTTTCATTAATGGTCCGATTGGAGGGGGGATGGCGGCAAGGTTAAACCCCTGAGCAGTGTAGGCTATGCGGTAGATTCGATCGGCCTTGCTGTGAAACTTATCGTAGCTGAGTTCATGCTTAATAAACATTACTATCAGCAAACAACAAGCTATACTAAACGAGAGGCCAACAATGTTGATAAAAGAATATGCCTTGTTCTTGGTTAGGGTTCTAATGGCAATTTTGAGATAATTCCGGATCATGGTTAGGACGTTTACTGTAATTATATTACAGCTGCTCCTTACCGCCGGGTTTGAATATTATGTAAACGGCCCCGATTATTGATTCGAGGCCGTATTTAAAGCTGAGGTCAGGGTGAAAAATACTATTCTTCCCGAATTTTTAATAGCTGATTTGCTGCAACACCTTCCAGTTCACTTTCTTTTCCGGAAGGCCATTGAATGCGCACTTTAGCTGCCTGAGTAGCCTTACCTAACCCGAAGTGCAGAATCAGGCCGCTTTGACTTCTCCAGTTAGGATGGGCTGAAACCTCGCGCATCTGAGTTCTCTCATTCTCACCCGACTTCGTTGTTACCAAAGCCTTGGCTCCGACGGCGGAGCGGTTAGAGGTTACTCCCTCTAATTTTATCTTAAGCCAGTTGTTATCTGTACCATCACTGAGGTAAAGGTGGTTCTCCTCTCCTTCCTTACCTCGAAAGTTCGGCCACTGACCAATTACCACATCAAGATGACCATCATTATTAGCGTCGCCATTGGCAATTGACCCATTGAATACCAAGAAGTTGCCGAGATCTCCGGGTTGCTTAAATGCAAAACCCGTTCCTTCCTGGCTTTCGAAAAAGTGCGGCCCGGAACCCCATTGACTGGTAATAATGTCTATGAAGCCATCATTGTTAAAATCTGCCGCATTTGCTCCAAAGGCATCACCCGAGATAAGAAACGCAGGGTCTTTATCTACCCTGGCTGTGAAATTAGCCTTGCCGTCATTCTCATAAAGATAATTGGAGCCTCCCAGTGATCGATAGACAAACACATCTATATCACCATCATTGTCGAAATCCTGAGCTAGGGCGCCAGCAGTTCCATAAAACCTAAGAAATCTGTCTAATGGAAGCTCTCCTTCTACAAAACTCCAGTCACCTTGGTTTAGATAAACATGGTCATCCCCGCCACGATTGGATAAGTAGAGGTCTGGATCATTATCGTTATCAAGATCTGTCCAAAGTCCGCCCACTGAAGCTATTGAATCCTGTACGAAAGGTACGTCTTCCACAGTGGTGAAAGTGCCATCACCATTATTCTTATAGAGGAAATCTGGCTGCCTTTGACTTAGCCCTCCGTTTGATACGTAGAGATCTACAAACCCATCCGAATCTACATCCACCCAAGAAGAGGCAAACGAGTAACCGCCATCGGTTACAACCGGACTATCCTTGATTGGCGTAAAGGTGCCATCGCCATTATTACGGTAAAGGAAATTTGGTCGATTTCCCTGGTTTGAAATGAATACATCTACATGTCCATCATTGTCGTAGTCAGCCCAGGTGCTTCCACTTGAGAACCCACTATCAAGATCAAAAACCGTATTTTCCAATAGCCTGAAATTCCCATCTCCCAAATTCTCATAGAACTTATTGGGCTGAGGAGTTGCTGGTCGGGAACTGACGTCATACCCATTGGTTATAAATATGTCCTGGTCGTCATCGTTGTCAAAATCAATCCATGTAACACCACCGGTGCTAGCCAGATCTTCTGACAGAACTGAGTCAAAATCGCGGCTAAAACTCAGTTGCTTTTCCGGTACTTCCCGGCAAGCCAGTAATCCAGCCGTGCATAGCATAGCCAAAATGTATGTGGGCCGGTTGCTTAATATTTGTAACTTCATCGTACTTATTTGAGTTAGAATTATCGAATAGGCCCAAAGTAATTTTGCGAACCTTAGATAACCTGAGGCAAGCTTAGGCCATCTAGATTTCGGCGCAATTGTCAAGAGAATTTCAAAACGCTATTCCTTTAGGCCCTTGGACCATCCATCCTGCAGAGGATGCGATTTCTCTGGGGAAAAAGCGCATCAAAACAGAGACGAAGGTGATGCAGGTACTGCTCGCCTTACTTTCACAACCTGGAGAGGTTGTAAGCCGCGAATCATTGATGGCAGAAGTTTGGCCAAACAATAATGTAAATGAGGAAACGCTCACTCGCTGTATCTCCATTCTAAGGAAGCTTTTCCAGGCAAATAATTCCGTTAGAATACAAACCCTAAGAAATCAAGGCTATCGTCTGTTGGTAACTCCTCAACACCTCAGTCACACATCAGCGATCGGGAGTGGGGTTTCGATTTTTGCTAAAGCCGGCATACCATTGGTGTTAGTAATTATGGTGGTAGTTGTTGGGTTTAAGCTGAATTGGTTTGTGCCTGAATTCGCTGCTGGTAAATGGAAAAAGGAACCAATGCTAACCTCCAAATTGGATGAGCGCTACCCGGAAATATCACCAGATGGAAGCCGTATAGTTTATTGCAAGTATAGCAACGACGCGAGCGGGGAGGATCTTTATGTGAAAGTACGTGGGTTAGATGGAAACACCTTACGCCTTACAGATTCTCCTGGACATGATGTTAGCCCTACCTGGTCTCCCGATGGCCGCCTAATTGCCTACCAAAGGAAATCCGGAAAGCGGGTTACCATTCATTTGATGTCATCTTTGGGAGGAAAAAGCAAATTGCTGGCTGAGGCAAGGGGGGGAGTAGTGGAAAAAATGGCCTGGTCTAAGGATGGGAAGTTTGTCGCCTTCACCGACCGGGAAAGTAATGCTGACCCATTTTCAATATTCCTGGCAAATGTATCCACCGGGCAAGTTGAAAAACTGACTCAACCTACTCATCAACATTGGGGAGATTACTATCCGTCTTTTTCACCAGATGGAAAACAAATGTCGTTTATACGTGGAATTAGTGCCGGTACACACGACGTTTACACTATTGACTTGGAATCTAAAACCGAGGCTCGCCTAACCTTCGAAACGCAAAGAACCCTAGGGCAAATCTGGTCTGCAGACGGGGAGAGCATAATATTTTCTACAGCTCGTGGGCGCACAGGGTACTTACACGAAATTGAGAAGTCCGGGAAGCATTCCAGCCCATTGGAGATTCCCGGGCGTAGACCTAGCATGGATAAGGAAGGCCAGTATTTGTTAGTGGAAGACTGGGACCACGACTATGATGTGATAAAGGTGAGATCAGACAGTTCAGGATTTATAAGAGATGGTCTTCCTGAACTAAATTCCAACTTTGAAGACTTTTCACCCAGCCTCAGCCCCAATGGCAAGGAGCTAGCCTTCATCTCGAACCGAACGGGATTCTACGAGGTTTGGATACTAAGCATTGAAACCGGAGAGACTCGGGTGGTTACCGACCTGAAAGCCAACTATCTCTCTTCCGCCAATTGGTCTCCGGACGGCCAAAGATTGGTGCTTACTAAGTTCACCCGAGAGGGAAACGCGGACATATCTATAATTGAAATCGAATCTCTCAGCGAGAAATCCATACTACAATCAGCTTATAATGAAATGGCCCCACGCTGGTCTGTAGATGGCAAATCTATCTATTTCAGTAGCAACAAAACCGGGCGCTACGAAATATGGGGTTATAGCCTGGAGGTTAGCCAGCCCATTCAAATCTCTAATAACGGTGGTTATGCGGTTTTGCCCTCAGATGAAGAAGATTTGCTCTATTTTACCAAGTATGATCAACCGGGGGTCTGGCAAATCGATATCAGCTCTGGAGTGGAGAAACAACTGGTTGATGACCTTCATCTTTTTGATTGGGCCAACTTATCTGTTAGTAACAACAAATTATTGTACTTGAGCCGCCCTTCGGCCTGGGCCAACACTACGCTCCGGTCTTACAATCTAAATACTGGTGATAGAGACTCTTTGTTCTCGCTTAGCTATTTGCCACCTGTGCCCGGTTTGGTAGCTTCTGCTAATCCTGAATTTTATTTTCTAACACAATCGGTGAAAGACGATGTTGACGTTATGCTCTACGTCAGGAATTAGGTTTACAAACTCACGGCTTTCACTTCTATGAAAATATTGGAATTGCGGCCTTTGTCGTCAGTGCAGGATATTTTTACCCTTCCAGCTTTGGGACTAAAGAAGACATTTTCTGTGGCAATGGTTGATTGGTAAAACTTGTCGTCGATATACCAGAATACTTTATCAACATCATTATTTACATCAGCACTTAGCATCAGTTGCATGGAGTCTTCCTTGTTTACATAATATTCTAAGCCATCGATCGGTGAGGTTATACTCGGTGGTCCCTCCACGAAAACTCTTTCGCAAAGCGGATTATGGGGCGGGGGTTTTAGGTAAGTGATATTCTCAGATTCGAACCAGGTGATTATCTCTGGCGCGTGATTATGATAATGAACTACCTTGTAGCCAGTAGCTGGCAGGCATGTTGTGCAGTATGATTCCGTGGCGTCGGCGTTTACATACACCGGACGAAGGTGGTTGCATTTTTCATTTGGGCTCACTCCTGGTATGAAATAATCCATAATCTGATTAGTGCAGAAGTCATTGGCGGGCATTCCGGTCTCGGAGCAAACAAACCTGATGTCCAGTTCCTCTGGTGCAACAAACCACTCTCTGGCTGAGTTTTGGTCGATGGCATTGAAGACCCTGAATAACAGAGGCGCAGCGGTTGTAGCACCTGCCAACTCTGGTACACCTTGTGCCGAAAAATTACCAACCCAAACACCGATTGTATAATTCCGATTATAACCAATGCTCCAGGCATCCCTCCGACCGTACGACGTTCCGGTTTTCCATGCCACCCGCGGAAGGTTAGCACTATTCTGCCATTGTAAAGGAAGGTCGGGCCTGGTAACTTTTAGCAAAATCTCGGTAATCATATAATTCGCCTCCGCAGAAATTATCGAAAGGGTATCGGGCTCTTCTTCCATTTTTGTGTAGTGCAATTCGGAAAGAACTCCATCTGCAGCAAAAGCGCTATAAAGCCTTGTAAGTTGCTCCAAGGTAACGCCGCAGCCACCTAACACCATGGATAAACCAAGCTTGTCGGCGTCGTCATCAATCTTGGAAAAATCAGCATTGCGAAGGGTGGTAATCAGCTCATTCACCCCAATTCTGTCTAGAACTTTAACCGCTGGCACATTGAGTGAGTTCGAGAGCGAATACTCAATATTTACGTTTCCATAGAATTTTTCATCATAGTTTTCCGGTGCATAATTCCCGAAACTGGTTGGCACGTCAGCAATCACCGTTTTGGGCGTTATACTACCCCTGTCAATGGCCACTCCGTACAGCAAAGGCTTCAAAGTGCTACCAGGCGATCGTATCGCTCGAACACCATCAACCTGGCCTCCATCTTCATCGTTGTTGAAATCTGCAGAACCTACATAGGCCTTAACCTCATTGGTGCTATTATCTACTACCAGCACAGCGGCGTTCTTAATGTTGCGATGGTAAAGCCGATTGACATAGTTACTTACCAAAGCCTCTACCGTTTGCTGAGTCTGCAATTCAATAGTAGAGGAAATTATTGGCTGGTTCCCAAAATTGCTTTTTAACCTGTAAGCCAGGTGCGGGGCCCTGCGCGGAACTTCATTGCGACGAATAGCCAAATCCTCTTCCAATGCATCCACAATATCCCTGTCTGGAAATAGCCCTTTATCTCTAAATCGAGCGAGCAACCTGTCTCTTTCTTCCTGGATCAGTGTGTTGTTCTTTCCTAATGCTAAGGATGTAGGCCTATTCGGGACTAAGGCCAAGGCAGTTACCTCGGCCAGACTGAGCTGATTAGGTGATTTTTCAAAGAAGATTATTGCTGCAGCTTTAACACCCTCAATGTTTCCGCCGTAGGGAACCAAGTTGAGGTAGAGTTGCAAAATCTCATCTTTGGAATACTTCCATTCCAATTGCAAGGCTCTGAAAAGTTCCACTAACTTATTGCCATAACTACGTTCTTTTGGTTCAAGTAGCCGTGCAACCTGCATAGTAATGGTCGATGCTCCGGACGTTCTCCTTCCAGTCCTCAGATTATTGTAAAATGCCCTGAGAATTGAAATCGGGTTGAAGCCAGGGTGGTAATAAAAGAACCGATCTTCTTTGTGCACAATCGCTCTCCTCAGCGTTGGCGAAATCTCTTGCAACTCCGTCATCATCCGCCATTTATCGTCCTTGCTAAGGAAGCCATGAATTACCTCACCCCGCTTGTCTACGATAATAGTAGAATAATCTATCGCTGTTTTGAGCGGAAATAAGACGTTAAGTATCAGGAAGATCGCAACAAAAGCTCCCCCCGAAATGAGCAACCACTTTATTTTTCTGTTAACTTTAAGTAACATAGATCACCAACCCCCTCTGAAATGGCCTATAGGGTGATTGTTAGCACTCAGCCCTGCGTATACGCCATTCTTTTTTGCTAAATTTAGTGTTTGCTTCATAGATAATCTAAGACATTTTCAACCAACCTAACCTATGAGAAACTTAGCATTTGCAATTACCTGCATCTTACTACTTTTAAATGCTTGTGGCCCAGATAACTCTACCCTAAGAATTAGCTACACCAGTTTCGAAGATGAAATTCCTGAAGCGGGAAATCTAATTTTTACTTTTAACAAAGAGGCGGTGCCTCGTAACATGGTAGACCGTTGGGATACTTTGGCTTACCTCGATTTCAACCCTCCGATAAGAGGCACTTACAAATGGCGAGCGGCCAATGAGCTGATGTTCTCTCCAGTGGAGCCATTTGCGCCATCCACAGACTATGAAGTAAAACTTGGCAATCCCCTTGGCGATCTTAACGGTGGCCAAGCTATTGATAAATCCCAGACTATAACTTTCCATACACCTTACCTGCAGTTGCAAACAGTTAGGGCCTACTGGAAGGCCGAATCAGACAACGCAGAGGCCATGGTGCATTATGACTTTGGCTTTAACTATGAAGTAAAACCATCCGATTTGGTCAATCTTGTATCACTACAAGTTGATGGCCAGGCGCACAACATAGAATTAGTAACCCAGGATGAATCCTCGTCAGTAACTGTTAGAGTACCCGGCATTAAAGCTGAGGACAGGGTTTTCTCTTCTGAAGTGAATCTCAAAGAAGGACTTAAGCCTGCAAGAGGTAGAACAGGTATGGTAAAGGCTGTGGTGGAAAACCTCGACATTCAGTCGCCATACAGATTTTCTATCCTTGATATCCAAACCACCCACGACGGGTCTGAAGGTAAAGTTACAGTGTCAACGAGCCAGCAAGTGTCGAGGGATAATATCAAAAATTTCATCAGGCTCCAGCCTGCTGTTAATTACACCGTAGATATTACAGCCCAAAGCTTTACGCTATCTAGTGAAAACTTTGATGTAAATCAGAAATACGCACTCACTTTAAGGGAGAACCTTGCTGGCGCATTAGGTGGCAGTCTCAAAACTGATTACAATCAAGACCTCAGCTTCGGCGAGCTTCGCCCCACGGTAAAATTCAACAACAGAAAAAGCATTTACCTGGCCGGCAAAGGCAATAAGAACTTAGAAGTAACTATCGTCAATGTAGACAAGGTAAAAGTGCGCATCACAAAAGTTTATGAGAATAATATCTTCAATTTCTTAGGCTCCAGCGATTACCGCTACGATTATGAAGCTGACGAGTATTTCTACGATTATGACTATTACCGGGCTAGCAACTTGGGTGATGTGGTCTGGGAACAAGAAATCGAAACCAGCCAATTGGGTCGATCTGGACCCAATAGAGTAATTAAGATGGATTTTGAAGATAAGATTCCCAATTATCGAGGGCTTTATATTCTGCAAGTGTCTTCAGATGAAGAGTACTATCTGCGGGCTAATAAGGTTGTAAACATTTCCGACATCGGATTGATTGCCAAAGCTGGTAAGAAAGGAGTTGCTGTTTTTGCCAATAGCCTCGAAACAGCTCAACCCATTAGTGGTGCGAGTGTTAATTTCATCGGAAATAATAACCAGTTGGTTTCTACCGTACAAACTGATGCTGAAGGTTATGCCTACCTGGAAATGGAAGACCTGCTGGCTCCGGGATTTACCATTGGAATGATTACAGCCAACCTTGAGGAGGACTTTAACTACTTGCCTTTCAATAATACTAGTGTGAACACCTCTCGGTTTGAAGTGGGCGGCAAGTACCAAAATAGCAGTGGCTATGAAGCCTTCCTCTATGCCGAAAGAGACATCTATCGGCCCGGGGAAAGCATTAACATCAGTGGCATCATTCGCGATTTTGATTGGCAAATGATGGGTGAAGTTCCGGTAAAGCTGAAAGTGATTACCCCCAGTGGAAAAGAATACACCACCATTCGAAAAACCCTCAACGAATTCGGTTCATTTGAAGCTACCGTTGAAACTCCCAGCGCTGCTCTTACCGGCTCTTACAGCTTTCAGCTTTACACATCAAACGATGTGCTGCTAAGTTCAAAATCCATTCAAGTTGAAGAGTTTGTCCCCGACCGTATTAAGGTCGAAATTAAAGCTGACAAAGAAGAATTGAAGTCTGGTGAGACGCTTTGGCTAGACCTAAAAGCAACAAATTTCTTCGGTCCGCCTGCAGCCAATCGAAACTACGAAGTAGACTTCTCTTTGCAAAGACAAAGCTTTTACTCCCGTGAGCACAGCGATTACAATTTCGGTTTGCAAGGGTATTCAACGAGTTTCGATCGAGACCTGAGGTCAGGCAGCACCGATGCCACCGGATCTGCGCAGGAAGACTTTATTGTATCAGGCAGCTACCGGGACATGGGCCTACTGAGAGCCGACATCTTTGTAACGGTATTTGATGAAACCGGGCGGCCTGTAAGCAGAAGACAAACAGCCAGGGTCTATACCCAAGATGTTTTTTATGGCGTGCAACGTTCCGGCTACTACTTTAAAACCGGATCGCCGGTGAAAGTGCCCTTGGTAGCTTTGGATAAGGAATTTAAGGAATTGGAAGGTGTTTCGGCCCGCGTGCAGCTAATTAAGCATGAATACAAAACGGTGCTTGCCAAGTCCGGCAGATACTTCCGCTACAACTCACAAAAGGTTGAGAGAGTTATTGAATCAAAAGAAGTATCCATCAGTGGAACTGCCAACAACTACACTTTCACCCCAGAACTCTCAGGGAGATATGAAGTGCGCGTTTCGAGACCAGGAGCAAGAACTTATGTAAGCCGCAGATTTTATGTTTACGGGTGGGGCCGAACCAGCTATTCTTCCTTTGAAGTAGATACCGAAGGTCAAATTGATATCGCCTTGGACAAAGAGAGATACGAAACCGGCGATATTGCTAATGTAATTCTGAAAACACCCTTTGCAGGAAGAGTATTGGTGACCGTGGAAACTGATGAGGTCGTCGATCATTTCTATGTTGATACTGACAAACGGGCTGCAAGTTTTCAACTGGAGCTGGATGAAAGACATATACCCAACGTCTACATTTCTGCCACACTCTTCAAACCACATACCATATCAGAATTGCCACTGACGGTGGCCCACGGTGTTGCACCGGTAGTAGTGGATAATCCGGCTAACAATATGGCCATTGAGATTGAGGCCCCTGAGACTTCCCGATCTCATAAGAAGCAGACAATCAAAGTGAAAGGCGCTCCTAACTCTGCAGTGACGTTGGCAGTTGTTGATGAAGGCATTTTACAGCTTACCGGCTACAGCACACCTAACCCGTATAACTTCTTCTATGGAAAAAGAGCATTGCAGGTAACATCCTATGATCTATACCCCTATTTATTCCCGGAAATTGCAACCAGCAGTACCGGAGGTGATGCCATGGCCATGGAGAAAAGGGTGAACCCCTTGACAAATACCCGGATCAAACTAGTCTCTTACTGGTCTGGCGTTCTAACTACCGACGGGAGCGGAGAAGCCAGTTACGAAATTGATATCCCACAGTTCTCCGGAGACCTGCGAATAATGGCTGTTGGGTATAAGGATCAAACGTTCGGATCAGCCAGGACCAACATGAAAGTTGCTGACCCCTTGGTGATCAGCACCGCGTTGCCCAGGTTCCTCAGTCCACGTGATGTGCTCAAGGTTCCGGTAGTCGTCAGCAATACTACTGAGAGCGCAGCAAGTTGCGACATTAAGATTAATGTTGAAGGCCCAATGACAGTTAATGGATCCTCTGAGCAAAAAGTTAGCATTGGTGCAAATAGTGAAGGAATTGCGACATTCGATGTCTTGGTCAGCCCTGCCATCGGTCAAGGCAAGATCTCGGTTACTGTGGATGGCTTGGGCGAGGAGTTCCTGAATGAAACCGACATTACTGTTCGGCCGGCTGCTCCTTTGCAAAAAATCAATGGCTCGGGCATAGTGAAAAGTGGAGACGCAGAGGCTATCAATATGGATGTGGCTTCATTTATACCAGCCAGTGTAGATAATCAATTAATTGTCAGTAAGTCTCCCCTGGTAGAGTTTACCGACGACCTTGAATACCTTATAAGATACCCCTACGGTTGTATTGAGCAAACAGTATCAAGTGCTTTCCCCCAGCTCTACTTCTCGGATATTGCCAATGATATCATTCGACCAGAAAACAGTGATGCAAACCCCGCTTACAACGTACGGGCCGCAATTAGTAAGTTGCAGCTTATGCAACTCTACAACGGCGGCATGGTATATTGGCCAAACGGGGGTTATGAAAGTTGGTGGGGAAGTGTTTATGCTGCCCACTTTCTACTCGAAGCTGAGAAAGCTGGCTTTGCAGTAGACAAAACAATGCTGAATAAGTTATTGAATTACCTGAAGGGAAGACTGAAGGAAAAGAAACTGATAACCTATTTCTTCAATAGAAATCAGAACAAGCGCATTGTTCCGAAAGAAATTCCTTATTCACTGTTCGTTCTTTCTTTGGCTGGTAAGCCACAGAAGTCAACTATGAATTATTACAAGTCGAACTTGCATGAGTTAAGTCTTGATGGAAAGTATCTGCTTGCCACTGCTTATTACTTGTCAGGTGATACCAAGCGCTATCAAGAGGTGTTACCCCCTGCATTTGAAGGTGAAGAATCGAATGCTGTTTTTGGCGGAAGTTTCTACTCACACCTTCGAGATGAAGCCCTGGCATTATACTGCCTACTAGAAGTAGACCCCGACAACCAGCAGGTTGGAATTATGGCACGACATGTTTCTTCGGCTTTGAAAAACCGCAGATACCTCAATACCCAAGAGCGATCATTCAGTTTCTTATCGCTGGGGAAAATAGCTCGCAAAGCTGCCGCCAGTGACATTCAGGCTACTATAAGCGTTAATGGTAGCAAAGTGGCTGACTTCGACAATGAAACTATTACACTTAAAACTAATGACCTCAATGGCACGGCAGTTAATATTAATGCTTCTGGGTCTGGTCAACTTTACTATTTCTGGGACGCCGAAGGCATCAGTGCCGATGGCTCGTACAATGAAGAAGACAGCTACCTGCAGGTGCGGAAAACTTTTTATGATCGCTACGGTGGGTTAATAACAAACAACAGTTTTGAACAAAACGACTTGGTAGTTGTAAAACTCTCTGTGAGAGGGTTAACTGCTTCGCTTGTCGAGAATGTAGTGATCACGGATATGCTACCTGCTGGATTTGAAATTGAAAACCCAAGGGTTTCCGAAATACCGGGAATGAATTGGATTAAGGATAAGTCAAGTCCAACTCATTTGGATATTCGTGACGATAGGATAAACCTATTTGTAGATGTTGGAGCCAGTCAACGCAGCTATTACTACGTGGTAAGAGCAGTATCTAAGGGTGATTTCCAAATGGGACCGGTGGGCGCCGATGCCATGTACAATGGAGAATATCATTCATACCATGGCGGCGGGGTAATAAAAGTGTTGGAAAAAGGGGGAGAAAGTAACTAAATCAATATTGATTCATCTAACCAAGGATAGTTCCTCTATTCATATTGTACTTTTGAGGCAGCTATTGTAAAGATTATGAAGTAATAAGATCGTGAAAAAGTTATCGACTTTAATCGTATTACTTGCTGTATCTCTCACTATGACTTCAAACTCGTCAATTGAGGATGGTTGGTTAACAAGCATTGATGAAGCGAAGGTTCTGGCTAAAGAAGAAGGAAAACCCATACTTATCAGTTTTGCAGGTTCAGACTGGTGTAAGCCCTGCATCAAGCTAACCAAGGAGGTCTTCGATACGCCACAATTTGAAAGCTATTCGCAAGATAATCTGGTACTGCTTCTTGCAGACTTTCCGCGGCTTAAGAAAAACAAACTTCCTATCGATCAGACTCGGCATAACGAACGGCTTGCAGCCAAATACAACCGACAGGGCATTTTCCCCTTGGTAGTCGTTATCAGTGAAAAAGGTGAATTGCTTGGCAAAATTGGATATGAAGCCGGAGGAGCCGAAGGCTACATTAAGCGAATTCAATCTTTAATTGAGGGGTAGTATGAGGAGTTTCCTTGCCCTGGTAGTTGTTAGCACATCTTTCTTTGGTGCTGTAGGGCAATCAACGGAAAATTTAAGAGCTTACAAAAGGGTGCTCTCCTTGATGGGCTCTCGGTTTGAGATTAGCGCTGTAGCAAAATCTGAGCAGGAAGCTAATAGGGCCATTGATGCCGGAGTAGCTGAAATTACCAGAATCGAAAAGCTCATTTCATCATGGGACCCGAACTCACAAACCAGTAAGATTAACCGGTTTGCAGGTGTTGAGCCTGTAACGGTATCTGAAGAACTCTACAACCTTATTTTTAGAAGCATAAAAGTATCGAAGCTAACAAATGGCGCTTTTGATATTTCCTATGCCGCCATCGACAAGATTTGGAAATTCGACGGAACGATGACTAAACCTCCTTCCCAGGAACAAATTTCTGCTTCGGTTTCAAAAATTAATTTTGAGCATATCACTCTCAACCCATCCAGCCAAAGTGTTTTTCTTAAGGAAAAAGGCATGAAAATTGGCTTTGGTGCAATTGGCAAGGGATATGCAGCAAACAGAGCTAAAATGGTTATGATGAGCCTCGGAATAGAAAGTGGGGTTGTGAATGCTTCCGGCGATCTTATAACCTGGGGAAAGCAGGAAACCGGGAGCGCTTGGAGGGTAGGAATTGCAAATCCGAAAAATATTGAGAAGGTATTTTCCTGGTTGTCTGTGGAGAATATGTCAGTAGTGACATCTGGCAATTACGAAAAGTTCTTTATGCATGAGGGGAGACGATATTCACATATCATTAACCCGAAAACAGGATACCCCACCACTGGGATTAAAAGTGTTACCATCGTTTGCCCTGACGCTGAACTCGGTGATGCATTGGCCACTTCAGTTTTTGTGATGGGAAAACAGGGTGGATTACAATTAATAAATAATTTGAAGGGCATTGAATGTCTGATAATAACCGATGAAGACGAAATTGTGACATCGGAAAACCTGGAGCTCAACTATTATGACGGTAGTGCTAATCAAAGTAAAGACTATAACTATAAAGTAGGTGGATGATTAAGAGACTTAAAAACCTGGTTATAATATTCGCCATAAGCACCCTTGGTATGGGCCTGGAATCTTGCGTGACAGTGGAGGCCTATCAGAAAGTTTACCTTAATGATGAGGACATGAATCTAAGTGCGAAGAAGGTTGAAATCTTCGAAACCAATTTTCAATCTTATCGGGAAGGGGCTTCCGGTGCTAATGGAGGTAAGGCTGGCGGTGGCTGCGGATGCAACTAGTCACATCCGTGTATCTTCAACCTTACTGTGACGAGCCTGAGGTGCTTAACTTTTGCATCTCTGATTGCGACCCCTCTGGTCTAACAGCCAGTAATACTTGGTTGGTAATACAATTTAGCCTCGCATTATAGCATCGGAAGATTCAAACTTCCGTCTTAATAGGAAAAAAGATGAAGGCTGTGAAATTTCCAGGGCGCCCATTTGTGATAAGCTTACTGCACCCACTCTGCCGGCCTGACTACTTCAATCATTAGCAACGACCATTCTTTCCAATCAAACAAACAAAAAAGGCACTGTAGGGAACCCTTTTTAATAAAATCGTATTAATAAGTAGTTTTGTACGGAATAGCGTAGACATGCAGCGACACTTATTTGCTATTTGCCTGGTTTTGGCTACTCTCGCCGGGTTTGGCCAGATTCTGGAACCAGCTAAATGGAAACATAGCACCTCAACCAACGAAGTTGAAGTGGGAGCGGAGATTGACTTGATCTTCACGGCTACCATTGATGCGAACTGGTACCTCTACTCCTCTGACTTTGATCCCGACCTGGGACCCATGGTGACAGAGTTTAACTTTAATGAAGATGACTCCTATCAACTGGTTGGTGAAATCCGCCCGATAAACCCCAAAGAGAAATACGACAGCATTTTCGAAGGAAACTATACTTATTTCAAAGGAACTGGGGAATTCAGGCAGACTATAAAGGTGCTTTCGGCAGATCTCAGAATCACCGGCAGTTACTCTTACCAGGTTTGCTCTGATATTGATGGCAAGTGCATTCCTTTCGAGGAAGATTTTGAATTCACTGATTTTAGAGGAGGCAGCAGTAGTACCCTTGCTCAAGAAACTTCCTCACCATTGGCGTCGCCTTTTGCAAACACTGGAAGTCCTATTGGCGGTCAATTGCTGCATCCGGCTGAGTGGACTTGGGAAGCCAGCCAAACCAGCCTACAAACCGGAGACGAGGTGGAGCTTATATTCCTGGCAGACATCGATGATGACTGGTACCTCTACTCCTCAGATTTCGATCCGGACCTTGGCCCTCAGGTAACTCGCATCAATTTTGTTCCTCACCCCTCTTATGAATTGGTGGGCGACCTGAAACCAATAAATCCCAAGGAAAAATACGATAGCATTTTCGAAGGAAACTACACCTACTTTAACAAGCGAGGTGAGTTTCGGCAAAAGATCAGGGTGCTAAGCGCCGACCTCACCATAACCGGCAACTATGAGTACCAGGTTTGTTCTGATATCGATGGCAAGTGCATTCCGTTTGATGAGGGCTTTGAATTTACCGGACTACAAGTATCCGGCGAGCGAGTGAGCCCAACAGCGGCAGCTGTCTCCTTGACAGTCAGAGATAGCAATGACCCTTACTCCTTACTGGCATTTATGTTGTTCGCTTTTCTGGCAGGTTTAGCTGCTATTTTAACGCCGTGCGTTTTCCCCATGATCCCAGTTACTGTAACCTTTTTCACTAAAGGAGCCAACAGCAAAAGCGGAAAAGTAAAAGCACTCTTTTATGGAGTTGCCATCGTTCTTATCTACTCCTTAATTGGCGTGGGTGTATCGGTTGTATTCGGCGCCGAGGTAGCAAATGATATCGCCACCAGCGCCACGGCCAACCTCATCTTCTTTGCTTTCTTCGTACTTTTTGGTCTGTCGTTCCTGGGCCTTTTTGATATTAACTTACCCAATTCATGGGTTAACAAAGCTGATACCCAGGCTGATAAGGGTGGATACATTGGTGTAATATTCATGGCCCTTACTTTGGTGTTGGTTTCGTTTTCCTGCACCGGGCCAATCGTGGGCAGTATTCTTGTGGAGTCTGCAGGCGGGGCCTTCGTGAAACCTCTGCTGGGAATGTTTGCTTTCTCCATGGCATTCGCCATTCCCTTCACACTTTTTGCGTTTTTCCCGGGCTGGCTCAATTCTCTGCCAAAATCCGGGGGCTGGCTCAATTCTGTAAAAGTAGTTTTGGGTTTCGTTGAATTGGCCTTGTCGCTTAAGTTCTTAAGTATTGCTGATCAGGTTTATCACTGGAACCTGTTAGATAGAGAGGTCTTTCTTGCCATTTGGATAGTAATTCTGGTTATGCTCGGTTTTTACCTGCTTGGTAAAATCCGCATGCCACATGACGACGAGTTAAAAGTGGTTAGCGTGCCAAGAATGTTGCTGGCTATTGCAACTTTCTCATTTGTGGTCTACCTGGTGCCAGGCATGTTCGGAGCTCCACTAAAAGCCCTGGCCGGTTATCTTCCGCCAATTACCACTCACGATTTTGATGTACCGAGCCTTATAAGGCAAAACAGCGGTGGCGGCTCTTTGATGGCCAGTGAACAAGAGCTATGTGATGAACCTAAATATGCTGAGTTCTTGAAATTCCCGCATGGCATCCGTGGTTATTTTGACTACCAGCAGGCCATAGCTTGTGCACGCGAACAAAATAAGCCACTATTTATTGATTTCACTGGGCACGGTTGTGTTAACTGCCGTGAAATGGAAGCCCGGGTGTGGTCTGACCCTGAAGTACTTCGCAGACTAAAGAATGATTTTGTGGTTGTTGCTCTTTACGTCGATGACCGCATGGAGCTACCTGAACAGCAATGGTATACTTCTGATTATGATGGCAAGGTGAAGAAAACTATCGGCAAGCAGAATGCAGACTTCCAGATCAGCAAGTTCAATAACAATGCCCAGCCATTCTATGTTATTCTAAATCACCAGGAGCAACTGCTGATGGATCCTACTGCTTACAATTTGGACGTCGGTGATTTTGTGAAGTTTCTGGATGATGCCAAGGACAACTTCGAGAACAAGAACTCTGTCGCTACTAATTAGTGCTTACCGTAACATCTTCGTGGATAATTTTTGAAAGCTCCCGCAACTTTCCTTCCTGGAATAGTTGATCATAATTAGCCAGGTCTGGTTCATTCTGCTCATCACTCTTGTAGTTAATGTAGTCATTAAAGATAATCCCACCCACTTGTCTCTGGTTGATAGCTTCACGAAAGCGGTTGCCGTATTTGCTGTATCCCATGTAGTCCAGGGTTCCATTTTCCTTGTGAAACCAGTAGTAGAAAACATTGTCAGGGTCTTTTCCTCCTCCTTCACCCTGGAAGGTGATTTTCACCTTATTGTAGAGTTGATCTCTAATGGCTACCTCTCCCACATACTCCTTCACAACCGCCGGGTCGTTGAGCTTGAATGGCAGTAGGGCAAAGTAAGGAACTGAATTCACCTGACTTATTGCCTCTGATCTTCCCTGTACTTCAGAAACCTCATTGCCATCTATTAGCCGTGTAAACTCACCGCGGTTGTTATAGCTATCTACGAAAGTCTTATCTCCAACCTCATATTTGCAGGTATACCGGAATGAGTTCTCCCCCATTTGCACCGTGAAATTCTTACCCCTAAAAGAGAAGGCAATCTCTGATCTCATGTATAAATCACCGCCATGAACCGCGATGGCACTATCCACAACTTCTTGCGCCAGATCAGGGTTTTGAGCAATCCCTTGATCGCTATCCTCCGATCTAACCGAACACGCGGCAAGGGAAATGATAACGAATAGAACAAATAGTGGGATGGTATGAAGTTTCATTTTATTGGCTTAGTTACTGACTCACTACCAAATCTCACGCGCTAAAGTTCCGTTTCTGGTTATAAAAGCACTAACTACGCTGCAACCCACATCGCAATTTCATTACTTATCTCATGTTAAAATGCAATAAAATCCTATTTTTGCGTTGATTCGACCAAGGTAAAAATGTGAATTAGCAGGTTATGTGGAAGAAAGCAGCAGCCTTTTTCGTGATTGCAATTGGGTTTGCCGGAACCTATTTGTACAAAGTTTGGCAGACTCCTATCCCCGCTCCTGAGCCAGAGCAGGTGGCCGTTGAGCCAGATCCTGTACCGGAGCCTACACTCTTCTATGGTTATGTTGTTGACAGTCTTGATCTGGTTGAGGGAAAAGTAAAACGGAATCAGAACCTCTCCGAAATCCTCTTGAAGCACAATGTATCGGGAGAAACAATTCACGAGTTGGCGATTGCCGCCAAGCCTGTGTATGATGTTAGAAGAATTCTTCCTAGAAAAAAATACACGCTTATCTGTGAGAGAGATTCGTTACAAACCGCTCGCGCATTGGTCTATGAACCAAATCGGCTGGAATATGTAATCTTTAATTTTTCAGATTCTGCCTTCGTTAGAAGAGTGGAACGCAAAGTAGAGATTGTGGAAAAAGTCACTGCTGGTACCATCAGCAACTCACTTGCTGTTTCGATGTCAGATCAGGACCTGTCTCCGCAACTGACCAATGATTTTGCGGATATTTTCGCCTGGGAGATCGACTTCTTCCATTTATACCCCGGCGATCAATTCAAAGTGATTTATGAAGATAAGATGGTTGAAGGGCAATCTGTTGGGATTGGAAGAATACTTGGGGCATACTTTCAACATGATGGCGAGGAATCATATGCAATATATCTAGACCAGGGGAATGGTCCTGACTACTTTGATCGTGAAGGCAACAGCCTGCGCAAACAACTACTTAAGTACCCTCTCAAATTCAACCGCATTAGTTCGCGATACAGCGGCCGCAGGTATCATCCCGTTCTCAAGCGCTATAAGGCTCACCGGGGAACAGACTTTGCCGCCGATCGAGGAACACCAATTAGGTCGGTGGGCGAAGGAGTTGTTACCGAAGCAAGGTATGGTAAATACAATGGGAATTACGTTAAGATCAAGCACAACGGTATTTACTCCACGCAGTATCTGCATATGTCTAAAATTGCCAAGGGCATTAGGCCAGGCACTAAGGTAAAGCAAGGCCAAACCATTGGTTATGTCGGTAGCACAGGTCTCGCCAGAGGAAATCACCTCTGCTTTCGATTTTGGAAAAACGGATACCAGGTTGATGCCCTCAATGTGAATCTTCCTCCTTCAGAGCCAGTAACATACGAAAACCGCATCGACTATGAGGTGCTAAAAGACCGTATGGTCAACCGCCTCAACAAAATTCCCCTCGATAGTAAAGAGAAGCTCCTAGCTAAGGGAGTTTAGTTCTTCCTGTGTTTTGTAGTTAAAAGGGCAATATTATTGCTTGATACTTAGTTACTTCGAGTAGTTTTGAAGGATAGATAAATGCATCTATTCTCTTGTCGCAATGGTTCATCGCTGTACGATACTGGCAGTAATTCTGGTTACAATATCTCCAGTGATATTGGCACAAGAGGTAGGCTTGGTTCTGAGCGGTGGGGGTGCTAAGGGCTTAGCGCATATTGGAGTTTTGAAGGCCCTCGAAGAAAACGAAATTCCCATTGATAATATCGTTGGTACATCGATGGGCGGCATAATAGGTGGCTATTATGCTGCGGGTTTTTCCGCCCATGAAATTGAAGAGATTGCCCTCTCAGGTGAATTCCAAAATTGGGTTAATGGGCGATTCTCAGATAAGTACAATTATCACTTTAGCCAACGCGATGACAACCCATCAATTCTTACAATTAATCTGGCCTTAGACTCCACCCTTACTGCCTCCTGGCAAACTACGTTAGCCAACGATCTCTTTATAAACTTTGTGTTGGCTGAGATGCTTGCACAGGCATCGCAGGTGGCCAAAGGTGACTTTAACCAATTGTTTGTTCCTTACCGTGCAGTTGCGGCAGACATATTTACACAGACAGATGTTACCTTAAAAAGTGGAGAGTTAAGCGAGGCTGTTAGAACTACATTCACTGTTCCCTTCTTTTATCGGCCAATAGAAGTCAATGATAAGTACCTTTTTGACGGCGGCATCTACAATAATTTTCCTGTAAACGTGGCCCGGGATGAGTTTCAGCCTGATGTTATAATCGGTTCTAATGTCTCCACCAAAACCTACAATGAATATCCTCATGAGGTAGATGAGCAACTCATAAACAACTCTCTACTTCTCTCACTAATAGATAACTCGAATCCAGAATCTCTCTATGATTCTGATATTTACATTCAACCAGAACTAAAAGGCTACAGCGCTATAGACTTTAGTAAAGTGAAGTCGATAATCGACAGCGGTTATTACACCACGTTGAGGCAAATGCCGGAGCTACAATCCCGAATTTCGAGGCGGCAGTCAAAAGAACAATTGAACAGGAAACGTGAGGTCTTCAAATCTAAAATGAAGTCACTGAGATTTTCACCGGTTTCATATGAAGGATTTACCGCTTCGCAGCAGAAATATCTGAAAAGCCTTTTCAAACCCAAGGGTGATTTTCTAACCATTGAGGAAATTCGAAAGGGATACTTTAGGTTAATATCAGAAGAATACTTCTCGGATATCGTTCCACGTATAACTTATGATGTCTCCTCCGAAAGTTTCCAGCTGCAGTTGCGGCAAAAACCAAAAAAAACCATCAGGCTGGAACTTGGTGGAAATATTTCTTCCAGAAGCGTGAGTTCAATTTTCCTTGGTGCTCGATTCTATCACCTTAATAGAGCATTGTTCGATCACAGTTTCAACTTCAATACCGGCAGTTTTTATCAATCTGTACGCCTGAAATCTCGCATTAGCATTCCTGGAGGCAGCCACTTTTACGTTGAACCAGAATTTACCTTTAACCACTGGGACTATATTGACTTTGACGACTTTGTGCAGGAAACCAAGCCCACCATTATAGACGAGATAGATAGAAAGTACGCTCTAAATATCGGGCTTCCAGTTGGCACTCATTTCAAGCTTAAGCTACAGGGCGGGCTGGTAAACAACAGATATAGATTCGGGAATAACCCGGTGTTTCTTTCATCTGATACTCTCGATCTACTCAAGATTGATGGAACCCGGGTGGGTATGAGTTTCTCCAGGAACACCCTCAATGCTAAACAATATCCCAAGAGCGGGGGCTCACTCAATTTATCTCTTGACTACTTTGATCTCCGGGAGCAGTACTTCCCTGGAAATACCTCCGTTCTTTCCGGAAATGACGCAGAAAACCACAGCTGGTATCGACTAAAACTTGAGGCTGAGCAGTATTTTCTAATGGGCCAATACTCCACGGGTTATTTTTTGAAGACCATTATTTCAAACCAAACCTTCCTTTCCAACTACAATGGTTCCCTGATAGCCTCACCTTCTTTTAGTCCCCTGCCAGATAGCCATTCCCTGTTCCTTCAGAATTTCAGGGCCCACAACTCAGTAGCTGTCGGCGTTAGAAATGTCATTTCATTAAGAAATAATCTGGATTTCAGGTTGGAGGGCTATATCTTCAAAGCGTTTAAAAGAATAGTCGAATCAGAACCACAAGTTCCGGCTTATAATGGAGACTTAAAGAGCATCTTTTTAGTTGGTAGTGCCAATACGGTTTTCCACAGCCCATTTGGTCCGATTAGTCTTAGTGTCAACTATTACGACGATGATGAGACCCGACTTGGGGTGTTGCTACATATTGGATATCTGCTGTTTAATAATCGTTCCTTAGACTAACCCTGAAGACACAGTTTAGCCATCGTTAAGCCATTGTAAAAAAGCCCCTAGCATTTAAAAGAAAGCAAAAATTATTATATTTTTACCTTCATCCTTACTTCCGTAAGCTATAGCTGAATAACAGTCGTTATGAATAGAAATTATCTACTGTGTGGAATATTGCTTTTTTCGCTAACCACTGCCAAGAGCCAAGACGTTCAATGGGCGTCTACGGTTTTAGAGTTTTCTTCTGAACTTACTAATGTGCAATACTCTGCGCAGCAGCTCCTTGGTGCACCCAATGTGCTGCCTGCTGGAGGTGAAAGCCCAAATGCCTGGACCCCCGACCGCGCCAATCGTCAGGAGTTTGTAAAGGTTGGCTTCGCCACCTCAACAAAAGTGAGGCAGATTTCAATAGGAGAATCTTACAACCCGAGCGCCTTAACCAATGTGTACCTTTATGATACGCAAGGAAATGAGCACCTCATATACACCTTTCAACCTAAACCACTTGACGTAAATGCCCGGCTGCTGAGCATATTTATGGATGAGACAAGCTATGAAGCCAACGCTATTAAGCTTGAGTTCAATGGGGAAACTATGGGTGATTACTACAGTATAGACGCCATTGGAATCTCCAACTCCAATATCCCAATTAATGTTCAAATTAACCTGCCAGATACTTTGGCAGAAAATATTGTAGTAGAACGATTGAGTGAAAACGTCAACAGTCCATACAAAGAATTTAAGCCATTATTATCCCCTGATGGTAACACCCTCTTCTTCAGTAGGAAGAATCACCCTGAAAATACCGGAGGAATCGAGGACCCGGAAGATATATGGTATTCCGAGAAGGACGAAACCACCGGAGAATGGAAACTAGCCAGAAACATTGGGCCTGAACTAAATACAGACGGTCCAAATTATGTAAGTTCCGTCACCCCAGATGGTAAGAGTGTGGTGGTGCTTGTTGGTAACAAGTACAAGAAAAATGGTAAGCTAGAGGCGGGGGTATCTATTAGCTCCAACGAGGGAGGCAAATGGTCGCAACCCGTTGCGTTGGAGATAGATAATGACTACAACTACTCTGACAAGGCGCATTATTTCTTAACCAACAACAGGGAAGTACTTCTGATGTCAGTAGATCGGGATGATACTGAAGGGGGTAGAGACCTCTACGTTACCTTCTTAAAGCCTGACAGCACCTGGACCGAACCGAAGAATATTGGCGCTAATGTTAATACCGCCGGCGAGGAAGGTTCTCCCTTTTTGGCAGCGGACAACAAGACGCTTTACTTCTCATCTGATGGCTATGCTGGTTATGGTGGATCTGATATCTACGTGACTAAGCGACTGGATGATACGTGGCTTAGGTGGTCTGATCCGCAGAATATGGGATCGCAAATTAACTCTGACCAGGAAGACCTCTTTTTCAACATACCGGTTACCGGAAATTTCGCTTACTACTCCAGGGGTATGAGCGCCGATGATGCAGACATCCATCGCGTTCAATTCCCTCTGTTTGTTGTACCTGAACCAGTTGTTGCAATCAAGGGAACTCTCCTGAATCAAAAAACCAATCAGCCTATTGAAGCGGTAATTATATATGATCGTGCAAGCGACAATACGGAAATTGGCCGCATCAAAACTGATCAGGGAACTGGCAAATTCGAGATGGTACTTCCCGCCGGGGAAATCTACAACTACCATATCGAAATGGATGGCTTCTTACCTATGACGGAGCAGATTGACCTGCGCAACCCAAGCTCAGAGTATGCAGAGATTCAGCACGACCTCTTCCTTACTCCTGTAGAGGAGAAGGCTAAGTTTACGGTTCAAAACGTATTATTCGACTTTGACCGCGCTACCATTAAGACGGAGTTCCACCCTGAAATGGATAGAATCTATACCTTCCTTAATGAGAATGGTACCATCAGGGTTGAAGTTGCCGGACACGCAGATAGCACCGGGCCTGAGCAGTATAACCTGGGACTATCTGAACGCAGAGCTAAAGCAGTAGTAGCTTACCTTGTTCAAAAGGGTATAGCTGAAGGAAGATTTGTAGTGGCATTCTTTGGTGAAGGCAAGCCCTTAGCTCCTAATGATAGTAACGAAAACCGAGCGAAAAACCGTAGAGTTGAGTTCACAATTTTAGACGTTGAAAATTAATAACCGGGAATAATGAAGAAATTTACCATCATTGCTGTATTTGCTTTTGTAGCATCCGCCGTGCTAGCACAGGATGCCGAGGAAAATCCATTTGTTAATTTTTCCGGGAAAGTACTGGATGCAGAAACTAATGCGCCCATTGCTGCCAGCATTACATATGAGCGCATGCCTAATGGTAGCGACATCGGGTTTATCAGTTCAAGATCCAGTGATGGCGCCTTCAGTTTCTACCTAAGGCCTACATACAGATATAGCGTTAGCGTTAAAGCTGATGGTTATTTCAATTTCGTAGAAATCTATGATGCCAGCAGTGGATCAAACGGCGCACTAAACGCCGACATCATGATGAGGCCTGGTGGCGTTGGTTCGGTAATAACACTGGAGAACCTAATATTTGCAGCTGGTAAGTCGGAAATTACCGAAGAGTCTTTTGACGAACTGGATAAGCTGGCGTTGATGCTTGAAAGTACGCCAACCATGGAAATACAACTCGAAGGACACACTGACTATGCCGGTTCGGCAGGAGCTAATCTCGCCCTATCAGAGCAACGTGTACTTGCAGTAAAAGCTTATTTACAACGCAAGGGCATAGACGGTGCCAGGGTTGCTACCAAAGCCTTCGGTGGTTCTAATCCAATCGTCAGAGATAATGATGTAAGCAAAAGATCTGCTAACAGACGTGTGGAAGTTAGAATCACAAAGAATTAGAGTAACAAATCGAAATCAACTAAATAGCGGCCCTGGAGCCGCTATTTTTGTTTAGTGCCCTTGCCAGGGAAGCAATAGCAGCTGCAGCATCGGCTGTTTCCAAAGACGCAAACCCCAATCTAAGGGCATTAAATTTGGGGATGAAATCCAGGTTAACATTCAGGAAGATGCCCTCTTGCAATAAGTCGCTCGACAACTGCTGAATATTAACTTCTCGCTTGAACTTCGACCACACCGCCATACCTCCATTTGGTATTTCAAAATCCACGTAATCATCGAGAAACTCAGAAAGCAATTGGCAGAAATTATCCCTGCGCTCGCGATATACCTTCACTGCTACTTTTTGGTGACGTTGCACCAAGCCCCTGTTGATCATTTCACCAATGGCTTTTTCCAGGACGGGGTCTCCCTGTATTTCCACTATCCTTCTGAGTTTGTTTAGCTCTACGATTAAATTATGCGGCGCAACCACATAGCCAATGCGAACATTGGGGGACAATAATTTGCTGAAAGACCCGACGTAAATAACCCTGCCGGATGAATCCATACTGGCCAGGGGCAAAATTGGATTTCCTGAGTAATGAAAGTCGTAGTCATAGTCATCTTCTATTATGGCCAGATCATATTTTTCAGCAATCTCAGACAACTTAACTCTGCGCTCTGCGCTGAGGGTTACCGTGGTAGGGAAATGATGGTGCGGTGTGATATACATCGCGCGGATTTTCTGCTTCCGACAAACTCTCTCAACCTCATCCACGTCCAGTCCCTTTTCGTCCATTTTTATTCTTACTAATTCGCCTCCAATATGCTTTATCGCATTGTCTGCGGAGGGATAGCTACTATCTCCCACAATAACCTTGTCACCACGAGAGAGGAGGACGTTAAATATTAAGAATAGTCCCATCTGCGTTCCCCTCGAAATAAAAATATTCTCCGGCCCACAGACCAAACCACGAGTTTCTCTCAGGAAATCAGAGAGCGTATCGCGGAAACTACTTTCGCCCTGGGAGCTTGTATAGTGCAATAGTCGTGAGTTGGCTGGGTCTTCAATAATCCGCCGCATTACTTTTAGCAACTCTGGCAATGGAGCCAACCGGCTGTCTGGAGTACCATCATCGATTTCAAACTGGTAATCTCTTGGGGGATGAATATTGCTAACGTCCCAGAGCTCCTCAATTTCATACCCGGTACTATTGGCAATGGTTAGTTCTTTTAGCGGTTCAGCAATGCGTTTATACTTTACCATGGGCAAAGCCTCCGATATAAAGGCCCCTCTCGATGGCAGAATTTCTACCCACCCCTGCGCCATTAGCTCGTCGTATGCAATTTCAACCGTTTTACGATTCACTCCTATTAGGCTTGACATCGCCCTCGTTCCCGGCAATTTTTGGGCAGCTACAATTCGTCCATTCATAACCTCATTTATAATGGCATTTACTATCTGCACAAACACTGGAGTGTTTACTTCGCGATCAATGTGGATTATCGTTTTCCAAGGGTACATGCTGGACCATTAAAATGTTAAAAAACGGATGGTTCACTACTCCAGTATATACGGTAGGTTTGGTTGTCTGTTTGTAAAAACAGGCATCAAGTTTCATTATTTATTTTAATCATATGAGTGAAAATAATTTCAACATCGATGGGCGCAATAAAGTCAAGAGGGTGCCTGATAGGGGACACTATGATCGTGAAACTCTCTACCAAATATTAGATGACGCCTTTGTTTGCCACGTGGGTTTTGTAATGGATGGCCAACCATTCGTTATCCCTATGGCCTATGGTAGGAAAGATGACAAGCTCTACCTTCATGGAGCCACCACTAGTCGGCTAATGTCGTCTTTATCAGCCGGCATTCCTGTGTGCATCACCGTAACTCATGTTGATGGCATTGTAGTAGCTCGATCGGCCTTTCACAGCTCGATGAATTATCGTTCGGCAGTGGTTTTCGGAACGGCAACCCTAGTTGCCGATCAGAATAAGGAAGAAGCTTTGATTGTTGTCTCCGAACAAATTTTACGAGATAGATGGCCGGAGGCCAGACCGCCTCTTGACAAGGAGATGAAGGCTACCACTGTGTTGGAAGTGTCGATTGAGCACGGTTCCTCCAAAATCAGAACCGGACCGCCAAAAGACGATAAGGAGGATTATGAGCAACCTTACTGGGCCGGGGTAATTCCCATGACCGTAGAGTACGGTGAGGCCATTCCTGATCCGGACTTGAAATTTGACCTGGAATTGCCACAAAGCGTTAAGCAGGTCGTTGGCTAAGAATCCCTTTTAGGTCGGCTGGTGAGTAGTTGATGGACTTGAGGGTTTTGTTATCCGAAGACCTATATACCAGAAACTTTCCATCAATTTCTTTCACGTAACTCTCTGTATTGTCCTTTTCCTTATAATGTCGAACCGTTGCTTCGGCCTCCTCCATAGTCTTGCAGGCTTTGCTCATATTTGAGCGCTGAACCTCGTCAAACAAAGATTTGAATTTTTCACCGAGGCCAAATTCGAGAATTGCCCCTGACAATACATACTGGATGTCGCATAATGCATCTGCAACTTCAACCAGGTCGTTATCAGCGATGGCTTCCTCCAACTCTTTTAATTCCTCAGCAATTAGACTCACCCTCAAAGCACAACGGTCTGGAGAGGGTATACTGGGTTCGGGTAGAATCGGATGCTTGAAAGTGGTATGAAAATCTGCTACACTATTTAATGCTTGGGCTTCTTCCATTAATTAGAAATTTTTGTTTCGTAAAAATAACACAACAGGCCGAAGTGAAAACTAGACTTGGTAATTAGTATTTATCTTGAATGTAAGCTAAGATCTTTTGCATCTCCCTTTTGATATTAGAAGACGACACAACGTAGTTGTTGTGCATAAAACTAAAGATCAATACTTTGCCTTGAGCTGTTACCAGATATCCGCTAAGGCAATGGTTATTACGAAGGGTACCGGTTTTGGCGAAAACGTAGGGCTCTGCTCCCTGATACCAACTCCTAATAGTTCCAGATTCACCTCCGGCCGGTAGCAATGCAAAGAGCCGCTCCCGCGGCGCCTCCTGATAGATCTTCTCTAGTAAACTCACCAGCGATCTGGGAGTAAACAAATTGTATCTTGACAGACCAGACCCATCTACCCACATGGGTTCATCAGGCAAATCAGCAAGAAAAGTTTTTTTCATGTGTTGGATAGCAATTTGGGAGTTAATTGTATCTGAAATACTCTCAGCCGCCATCAGCAAGATTTGCTCGGCGAGAAAGTTGTCGCTATCCTGAAGCATAGGCCTATAAATACTATCAACTGGTACACTAAAGTGTTTGGTGGTGTTTGGCAGCTTCGGCAGGTCAACCGTTTCCACCGTTATGTTCAAGGTGTCTTCCAACAACGCCTTTATTGTTGCCCAATCTGTTCTAAAAGGCAACCGCCTTTCAAAGCTAGCAGTATCACGTGATGGTATGTGATCAATTAAGTTGCTTTCTATGCGTCGGGTAAACTGGTTGCGACCAGAGTCAATAGCCGCCTGTCTCAGCAAGAACTTATTGAAAACTTGCGGTTCTGCAGTTGTTCTTCCTTGTCGGCCGGCAAGCGTTATTACATTTCCATAGATAGGTAGAGAAGAGCGTTCGGCGGAGTAGGCATAATTGTAGTCGTCCCACGACCATCCCGGCCCGAAGTACTCATCTTGAAAGTTGTGGGTTGAAACGTAAATCGACTTGCGCTGCTGAAGAAACCTAAACGACTTTCCATTGTCAAGTTCCGGGTGTAGAAATGTGGGGTCTCCAGCCGGCCAAAGTATTAGTGAATCATTCTGCTGAGCAGTTGAAAACGATGGCACCGAGTCACCCAGCAATTTCAGACCTGCGTAGAAAGTAAAAAGTTTCGTATTGGAGGCTGGAGTAAAATAGTGGTCTCCGTTCTGATCGAATAGTACTTTCTTAGATAGTGGATCGTATAAGTAGAACCCCGAAAAATTTTGATCCAAGACTGTTGATTCCTGCAGTGTCTTCCGTATGTAAGCATTTGGGCTACAGGAGCTTACCATAATTAAGGCAGCCAGCAATTTTACTCCATTAGCGGCTAGTAAATATCTATGTGATTTCAATTTTATCAAAAGCTAAAGGTATTGTGAATTATCCGTGATAGTTAAGGTTCAATATTGTAAAATGCTAAGTAAACTAACAAATGCGGATATGGAAACACTTGACTTCATTCCGCGTTACATTGAGTCCGAGTCGGGAGAAGTTTTTGAAATTGCCGGTTATAAAGAGGGTATGTTGATGATCAAAGATCACAGTGAGATAGCGGCATATGACATCTCAGCTGGTGAGTTCTACAGAGATCTAAATGGCCATCTAATCCCTGCTGGAGTCATGGCAAAGTCCCCTGTATTATTCGCTCTTTGGCGCAAAGCTTTTTTGCTATAGGCCAGGAATTTTCGACTGCACTTTATGTCTTCTAAAACTCCATTTCAACCTAAAAATCCAGGATGAAACGCGCGTAAGATTAATTGCGTTTCCTGCCTGTTTTCCAGCGATAATTTCATAAATTTAATGTTCTCTCTTCAGCGACTTTAACCACTAAGACCCTCGACATGGACATTGTTACGCAAAAGCAATTAAACATGCTAGTGCAGCTTGCAAAGAAGGACAAGCGATTCCATCGCAGTGAAAGGGAAATGATCTATCAACTAGCAGAGACGAAAAATTTTCCTAAAAACGAAGTAGATCAACTGTTGAAATCTACCGAACCAGTTGAGTCACTTGGAGCACTCTCTCCAAATCAGAAATTCGAATATTTGTACAACGCCGTTAAGCTCATGAAAGTCGATCGGGATATTGCAGAATGTGAAGTAACATTCTGCCAGGACCTTGCTATTAAGATGGGCTATCGCAAGGAGGTTGTTCAAATGTTAATAGATGAAATTGACCCCACGGAAGAAAGTCCCAACCTTAAGCCGGTTAGGGAAAAGTTTGATCATTACGACGCCTTTAAGGCATATTACTAATCCATTAAATATTTCGGAGTCTTACTCGTAGCGTAGAGAATCTACAGGGTTTGCCCGTGCCGCACGCATTGAGTGGTAGCCAATAGTAATTGCCGCTACCAAAATTGACAGTATCCCGGCCATTACAAAAATCATAGGTCCAATTTCTGCATGGAAAACAAAATTCTGCAACCATGTATCCATCATGTACCACGAGGCAGGAATTGCCAACAAGAATGAAATTAGCAACAACACCGCGAACTGTTTGAAGATTAGTGGCAGTATGTCTCCTGTTCCTGCACCAAGCGCTTTTCGAATTCCAATCTCCTTGAATCGCTGTTCAGTTGCGAAGGATGATAGCCCGAAAAGGCCCAGGCAGGCAATGAATATGGCCAGTACTGAAAAATATACAAACGATTGACCCAACCTGATATCAGACTCATATTGCCTCGCCAATCGATCATCCAGGAATGATATATTGAAAGGCCAGTCAGACACTTGCCCTTTCCAGATTTTTTCAATGGAGGCAATTGTCTCTTGTAGATTTCCTGGTTCAACACGAGCCGTAACCTTCCAATACCAACTGTCTTCCATCTTGAATAAAAGTGGGTTAATTTCTTCATACAACGAACCGGAGTGAAAATCCTTTACCACTCCAATTACCTTTACCTCGTTCTGTCCATTGAGGCTGAACTCTGCCCCAATAGGGTCCTCCAATCCAAGCAGCTCAACTGCAGACTGGTTGAGCAAAATTGCTTCCAAACTATCGCTGGCAAAATCCCGGGAAAAGTTCCTGCCGGCCACCAAGTCAAGGTTCAAAGTTTGAAGGTAGTCGTAGTCAAACACCATCACGTGTAAGCTTGTCTGTGCCTTTTTATCAGGGTCCAGGGACTCCACTCGCCAACTGTTCAGTCCATCCCCGGGAACGTTGCTGGCCAATGAGGTGGAAATTACATTAGGTAGACGGCTGATTTCATTTTTCAGAAACTGCTTCTTCTCGCTAGCCTGCGAATTGGTAATACTAAGCACAAGCACATTCTCTTTGTTGAAACCAAGTTCCTTTGCCTGAATAAAATTCAATTGCTTGTAGATAATCAATGTGGCCGCTATTAAAATTATTGAAGCTGTAAACTGAAGTATTACTAAGCCCTTGCGCACAATGGCGGCACTCATGCCGGCTGACTTTCCCCCATGGGATGTCATGAGGGATGATGGCGAGAACCTGGAAAGGTAGATAGCGGGGTAACTTCCGGCGAGCAACGATATTACTGCCCCTCCTGCCACAATCCAAAAGAGCTCCGTCTGCAAATTACTGAATCCCAATGGCAACTCTCTACCGAGCACTTTGTTGAAAAATGGAGCAATAAGCTGAGCCAGGGCTACGGCAATAACACAGGCAAGAGCCGTTACCAAAACTGATTCGAGTAGAAATTGAACTATCAGGTTTTTTCTATAGGCGCCTACTGCTTTCCGTACACTTACCTCCTTCACCTTCTTTGTTGAGCGAGCCGTTGCAAGGTTCATAAAATTGAAACAGGCTATCAAGAGAATGATTAGGGCAGAGACTGCACTCCCCTGCACGATCAACAGGCTACCGTTCGTTCCAATGTCTCCACCATCTGTCTTGGTTTTAAGGTGGATATCAGCAAGCGGTTGCGTATAGTAGGTAGTATTTTTTGCGAAAGGATTATCTCCTGCCCATTTCTCATAAACTTTGGAAAGATTATAGTCTATTTCTTCAGCACCAAAGCCCTCCGGAGCCATCGCATAGGTATACATCCATAAGTTGCCAGGATGTTCGAAAGATGAGGCGCTGCGAAACTTTCTATTGGTTTCAAATGAAAGCAGAAAATCAAAATGGAAATGTGAATTCTGAGGCATGCGCTTTACAATCCCCACAACACTGTAGGTTTGGTCACGCACAGAAATGAACTTACCTATTGGGTCTTCCTCTTCAAAGTATTTAGTTGCAATGTCTTTAGTGAGAATAGCCAGGTTTGGCTGATGGAAGTCGTTGGCTGGGTTTCCTGCAACAAATTCAAAATCGAAAATCTTGAAAATATTCTCATCGACCATCAAAATATCATTCTCAACAAATTTCTTTTCAGCGGCTACAGTCAAGCCACTATGCGGAGCTATCCGACCAAAAACTACATCAGGCATATCTGTTTTTGCCAGCTCTCCTATCAAGTATGGCGATGCCGTATTTGTGCCAGTTTCAAAATCGTTAACCTTGCGATCTCGAATAATGCGGTAGGTATTTTCGTAATTCGTGTGGAACTTGTCAAAGCTCAATTCGTACTGGATGAATCGGGCTATTAGCAGGGTGATGGCAATACCAATCGCCAGGCCAAAGACATTTATGCTGGAATAGAAGTAATCTTTTCTGAGGTTTCTATAAGCCACTTTAAAGTAGTTCTTGATCATAGCTAGGTTGTTTAAGTTTTTGACTCTTGTTCTTTTGAAGGAGTATGGACGAAAAAATTTAAAGACGTCAAGCACGAAATGCCACCGGGCCTTTTTCGCTCCTATATGTTTTGTTCGATAGTCGAAGGCCTCATAGAGGTCGCCCTGAATTTCTTCCAATAGCTCTGCTGAGCAATACCAGCGAAGAAACTTGTCAGCCCATTGTGGTGGTTTAGTCCTATTGTAGAGTTGCGTCATTTATTACTTTAGCTCAATTCAGGAATTAGCTTCCAGAGTTTTTGCCGATCAGACTTCATCTGGCTAACTGCAGTTACACCCGCCTTTGTGGCACGGAAAATCCTCTTCCGCCTCCCTCCCCGTTCCTCAGTTGCCCCTCCCATCGCAGAGGAGATAAAACCCTTCTTTTCCAATCGGCTCAATACACTGTGAACAGCACTAATTGAGATCGACTTCCCTGTATGCTCCTGGTAATGCTTCACTACTGAAAAGCCATAGGCCTCATCCTTGATTACCATCACCAGCAGCAGGATGGTCTCTTCTAAATTCCCAAGACTGTGATTCATAATTTAATGGTTAGGTATTTCTTCAACATTTGTAGAACGTAATATAGCCTTTGAAGGTTATTATTTCAACAGATGTAGAACTAATCCAGTCGCTGAAGCTATTTTTGTTAGGTAAATTTTTCTTGCAATCTGTGTAACTGTAACTGAGGGCTGCCGTATATGATCTTTTGATTCTATTTAGAGTTATGATTTTAAGTGAGTTAGAGATGGGCGAGCAGAAAGACAAAAGACTGAAACATTTTGAAAATCTTGTAGCGATGGCCGCGGCAGACGGCAAGATTGTTCATGAAGAAGAAGTATCCCTCCTCAACAAATCAAGAGAGTTAAGGATTCACGCTGCAGATGCTTTCGATATCTTCAGCAAGGCACGAAAAGTAAGAAGCTTGTCTCTGGTTGACGGCATCGATGCGAAGACACAATTGCTTGATCTAATGCAAATAGCCAAAGCCGATGGTATCATTATGCCGGAAGAATATCAGCTATGCTACGATCTGGCGAAAGCAATTGGAGTCAGTAAAAATGCCCTTGACAAAAAGTTCAGCGATATTCCTGAAGTGGAATTCCCCCGCAGCGCATAAGGTAAGGCGCTTTTTCATTTGAAATAATATCCCGATTTTGGCCCAATGGAAGGAATTGGGAGAGAGTTGTTCAGAATTCGGGCTAATGAGGTTAATACCCGGAAAGATGCACACCTGCATGTACTAATTAATTGCATGCAAGAGGCTGCCTGGAACAACGCTGCCGACCTCGGTTTTTCCGTTTATGAGCTGTTGTCAAATAACATTACCTGGGTTATCCAGGGAATGAACCTCAACGTTCTTCGTTTACCAAAACATGGTGAAGAGGTTTCTGTAGAAACCTGGCCGTCAGGCCTTGACAAATACTATGTCTACCGTGATTTTCGTATTTATGTTGGTGAGGAGTTGATTTGTGAAGCCACCTCTCGATGGCTGGTTTTTGATGTTAATGAAAGGAAGATGATAGCAGTTCCTCCCAGTCTGATTGAAGCGGTACCTTCATTCAACCACGATAACCTTCCCCACGTCTTTGAAAAGATTCCGATTTCAGCCGAATATAAGGGCGACTATGAGATCACAGTAGGTTGGCACCATTTGGATGCAAATGGCCATGTGAATAACGCCATGTATTTTCAGTGGATGCTTGAAAGTCTACCTTGGGAGGTATTATCGTCGAAAGCGCTACAGCACCTTGAAATTACCTTTAGATCTGAATGCAGTCAAGGAGACAAACTGATGTCTCAATCTGCTTATGAGTCTCCCGAATCCTCGGTTTTCCTCCATAGGATTTCAAAGTTAAACTCGGACAAAGAGGTAATACTGGCCCGCTCAGTTTGGTCTTGATTCTCAGGAAATTGGATCTAAGCGATTCAGCACATTTATTGTATATTGGTATCAATATATTGAATGTTTTTAAGAATTAATTTCATTATGAAGAAGTTGGCGTTGTTGATTTTGCTTGCCTCAGTCTCGGTGTTTGGCCAAGACAACACTCAGTCCACATTGCTTATTCCTGAAAGAGTTTTTGATGGTGAAGTTGTCCATTCTGGTTGGGCCGTGCTTATTAATGGTGAGATTATTACCAGCGTTGGGCCTCTTAAAGACATCAAAGTGCCAAAAGATACCGAAGCGATTAATATGCCGGGCATGACACTTATGCCAGGGTTAATTGAAGGCCATTCTCACTTATTACTGCATCCTTATGACGAAACTTCCTGGAATGATCAGGTACTAAAAGAATCTGAGGCCGAACGTGTTGTAAGAGCCACAGTTCATGCTGAAAAAACACTCATGGCGGGTTTTACCACAGTTCGGGATCTTGGCAGCGAAGGGGCGGGCTTTGCTGACGTGGGGGTTAAGACTGCGATTGAAAAAGGCCTGATTCCAGGCCCTAGAATGTTGGTCGCTACTAAGGCAATTGTTGCCACCGGCAGCTACGGACCTAAGGGGTTTGCGCCTCATTTCAATGTACCTCTTGGTGCTGAAATTGCTGATGGTACCGACGATTTAATTAAAGTTGTGAGAAATCAAATTGGGCATGGAGCTGATTTTATTAAAGTGTATGCTGATTACCGGTGGGGGCCTAACGGTGAAGCGATGCCAACCTTTTCGAAAGAAGAATTGGAGTTGATAGTTGAAACTGCCAGAAGTAGTGGCAGGCCAGTGGTTGCCCACGCCGCCACTGCCGAAGGCATGCGCAGAGCGATTCTGGCTGGGGTAGAAACCATTGAACATGGCGATGGGGGCACCAAAGAAGTTTTTGAACTGATGAAAGAAAGAGGGGTGGCCCTTTGCGCTACCATCGCGGCTGGAGATGCTATCGTACAGTATGGCGGTTGGAAGAAAGGTTCAGAGCCCGAGCCAGCAAGAATAGTGGCTAAGAAGAAAAGTTTTAGGCTGGCCCTGGAAACGGGTGTAAAAATTTGCGCAGGCAGCGATGTTGGCGTTTTCTCACATGGAGACAATGTACGTGAACTGGAACTCATGGTGGAGTATGGCATGGAGCCTATGGATGTACTTATTGCTGCCACATCTCAAAACGCTGATATTATCCATATGAATCGACTAGTGGGTAGAGTTTCAACAGGGCTGCTCGCTGACCTTATTGCTGTTGAAGGTGATCCTACCAAAAATATCAGCACCCTTAGATTTGTCAAATTCGTTATGAAGGGCGGCAAAATCTATAAACGACCCTAGGCAATTCCAAACCTTTTTCACGCGTTTTCCGTTATCCACTTTATCTATTTATATTAGTTCTCAAAAATAGAAACAAATATGAAAGGCTACCTTGGAGAATTCGAAGAATTGGTGCTGTTAACAATTGCCGTACTTGGCGATAAAGCCTATGGCGTTGCCCTAAAAGAGAACATCGAAGAACGAACCAACCGCAACTTGAGCATTGGAGCGTTGCATTCAACCATAACCAGATTGGAAGAGAAAGGCTTTGTAGAATCATGGTTAGGCGGTGCCACCAACGAGCGCGGCGGCAGGCGCAAACGATTTTTCAAAGTTACCCAAACTGGTAAGGTTGGCCTCCACAACATGAAATCACTAAGGGACGAGCTGTGGAAAAATGCGAAAGTGGAGTTGGCTTTTGATAAGAAAAACCAGGCATGAGTCAGCGATTACGCATAAATCCACCCCAACTCCCAGTTAGAATTCTTGATTGGTATTGCACCCACCCTGCAGTGGAAGATTTGATCGGTGACATGGATGAGTTGTTTTATCGCAACATCCAAAAGATGCACCCGCTAAAGGCCAAAATGAAATACTGGGGACAAGCAATGGCCTTGCTCTTCTCTTACGGTTTACGCAAAAGGAAGCAAAAGCAAAGCAAGAAAGGTTACTCTCAAAATAATTTCGCCATGTTCAAAAACTACTTCAAAGTGGGAATAAGAAGCTTAGCCAAGCAAAAGCTTTTTACTATTCTAAACGTGCTGGGGCTATCAATTGGAATGTCCCTGGGGCTACTAGCCCTCGCCTCTTATGTTGATATGCTCGAAGTGGATCAGTTTCATGAAAAGAAAGATCGCATATACAGGGTAATAACGCAAAGCGATGACTTGCGCACTGTAGATTTTGATTTCGGCTGGGCCTCTACCACGGAAGCCCTTGCTGCGGCGCTACTTGAAGAAGCGCCCGCGGTGGAGCAAGCTGTACGTTTTAATGACAACTTCAATGAGAATGTAATTCTCGGCAATACGGAAATTCCCGTCCGCGGTTATTATACTGATGCCAACTTTTTCGATGTATTCTCTTTTGAACTAGTGAAGGGAAACCCTGCCAATGCCCTGGATGGCCCTTTCAACATAGTTGTTACCGAAAATACTGCCAAGAAATTATTCGGTAACGCCGATCCTATGGGTAAACTTATTACCGTAGGCTCATTGGGCAACTTTCAGATAACGGGTGTAATTAGGGAGGCCAAACGGACTCATTTTCTGTTTGATGTGCTGGTATCTTTTGAAACGCTTCCCGTCCTGGAACAACAAGAACTGGTAGAGGCTGGACTTGGTGACTGGAATGATGTAGTGTCAAACTATGTCTACCTGCTCTTCAATGATCAGAACGCGGCAGAGAGCACAAAGCAAGTACTGGACAAAATTTCAGAGCGCCAGTACAACGATCCTGACAAATTTGAGGCAAGATTTTACCTTCAAGCAATAACTGATATCTCCACTGGCGAAGAGCTAAACAATGACATAGGCTTAGTATGGGGGTTCTGGGTGATGATCCTTTTCTTTTTCCTTTCCTTGCTAATCTTGCTACCGGCTTGCCTCAATTACGCCAACCTATCGATTTCCCGATCGCTCAAGCGAGCCAAAGAAATTGGTTTGAGAAAAGTGGTTGGTGGCCAAAAGCAACAGATATTCATGCAGTTCATTATTGAAACTAGCATTATCTCAATCATTTCTCTAATTGGCGCTTTATACATTTTTGTGATGGTGCGGTCTGAGTTTAAGGCAATTATAATAGAAGGCGCCAGAACTTTCGACCTGGAAATTACTACCCCTACTTTCTTAGCTTTCCTGGGCTTTGGGTTGTTTACTGCCCTTTTTGCTGGCTTAATTCCCGCCCATTATTTCTCTAAACTGAACCCGATTGATACATTACGCGGTACAGTTACCGCGGGGTCTCTCGCCAAAATAGGTGTTAGGAAAGTACTGCTGGTCGGGCAGTTTTCGCTATCCCTTTTCTTCATAATGGCCGTGTCTATAATGTTGAAACAACATATGTATGCCCTCACTTATGACTTCGGTTTTACAAAAGAAAATATTCTAGATGTTCAGCTCAAAGGACTAGAGCCTAACCTGGTCAGAAGTGAATTTGGTCGATTGGCTGATGTCAACAGCATCTCGTTTTCGTCTTCAATTGCAGGCAGCTGGATGTCTTCTAATACCTTCTTCTGGCATCCGGAAACCAACGACTCTGTATCCACTTTCCAGATGTATGTTGATCATAATTATATTCCCAATCTGGAATTGCAACTTTTAGTTGGAGAGAATTTCCAGGCATCTGTACCAAACAACGAGGACTACATCATTGTCAACGAAAAGTTTCTGGAAGATTATGGGTTTGATAGCCCACATGAAGCACTGGGCAGCACTGTTCTTCAAGAAGACGATTCGCCTCTCACCATTAGAGGCGTAGTCAAGGATTTCAACTTTATGCCTTTACGAGAACAAATTACAGCTTTCTGTTTTCGGTATAATCCCCAATACTACGCTTTTGCCAATTTAAAAATTACCTCGAGCAATATTGAGGAGACCCTTAGCCAACTTGATCAGACTTGGGAAAAGCTGGCTGGAGACATCACTATGGAAGCCAAATTTCTAGATGATACATTAGAGGAAGCACTGGTCGGTTTTCGCAGTATGGTTAAGATATTCGGGTTTCTAGGGATATTGGCTGTTTCTATCAGCTGCCTTGGCCTACTAGGTATGGTGGTCTATTCTTCCGAAAACCGAATTAAAGAAATTGGGGTGAGAAAAGTAATGGGCGCAAACTCCTTTGGGCTTACTATGATGCTTTCTGGAGGTTTTTTTAAAATGATGGTAATCGCCTGCTTCATAGCCATTCCGATCGCCTATTTCTTCTTTGATCTACTCTTCTTGAACATGGCTTATTACAGAACCAACATTGGGATTGTTGAGATTGCGGGTAGCACTGCAATACTTTTCATTTTGGGAATTGCGACTGTGGCTTCACAAACTGTAAAGGCCGCCAGGGCCAACCCGGTTGACAGCTTGCGGTATGAGTAGTCTAGTTTCAAGTTTGAGGTTTAAAGGTAAAAGTGCCTTTGAACTTGAAGCCTGAAACTTTGAATTGTTATTTAGCCAATTCCAGCACCATATTTAGCAGCACATTGGCGCCAGCTTCTATCTGCTCTGGTGACGAGTACTCATGCACATTGTGACTAATGCCATCCTTACTGGGGATGAATACCATGGTAGTTGGACATATTGCGGCCATCATTTGTGCATCGTGGCCCGCCCCACTGGGCATACGCTTGTTTGTATAGCCCAGCCTGTTGGAACATTCTGTTGCCAGGCTTATCATTTTGTCATCAAAATCCACCGGGTCGAAGCGAACGAGTTTATTTGAATTAAGTACTACTCCCTCCTTCTCAGCAGCTTCTGCGGCATATGCCTGCATGCGACTTTCAGCTTCCGCTAGGTTCGCGTTATTTGTATTCCTGAGATCAACCGTAAATCGCACCCGTTCAGCCACAACATTTATCAGGTTGGGCGATTGCTCCCAAAGTCCGATCGTTCCAACCTGCCCGGGGATGTCATCCGTTAGCGTTCTTACAAAATTTGTGATATTGCTTGCTACCAGAGCCGCATCTTTCCTCAGGTGCATGGGAGTCGTACCAGCATGATTGGCCTGTCCTTCAATCACAAATTCTGTCCACGAAATGCCCTGCACCTTCTCGACACAGGCTATCTGAACCTCCTCTTGCTCTAGCACCGGGCCCTGTTCAATATGCAATTCGATAAATGCTGAAGCCCGCAGTGAAGCGGGCTCAACATCTCCATGGTAACCAATTCTCTGTAACTCATCACCAAGTACCACACTGCCATCTACAGACTTAATTTTAAGAACCTCTTCCAAACTCATGCCCCCGGCTGCTACATGGCTCCCCATCATATCAGGAGTAAACCGAACTCCTTCTTCATTTGTAAAGTTTATAAGCTCAATAGGAATCGTCGTCTCTATACCTAATTCATCAATCCTTTCTATTACCTCCAATGCTGCCAGCACTCCCAGGCTACCATCATAGCAACCGCCGGTACCAACCGTATCGAGATGGGACCCTATGCAAACCGGAGCTTGTGCAGTTTGACCCCTCCTTCTTCCAAACATGTTACCAATGCTATCAGTTCTCTGGTCAAGACCCAGATCGTTCATCCAGGATTTGAGCAAATCCCTGGAGACTTTATCCTCATCGGTTAGAGCAAGGCGACAAACGCCACCCCCAGGCAACGCCCCAATCTTTGACATTTCGGTCACTCTTGCCATTAGACGTTCCAGATTAATAGTAGGTAATTCAGACATATTTGGAGATATTTTTGAGGATGTTAGATTAAACCAAAGCTTAATAATAATTCAATACTAATGTTCGTAAATTGAACAGGATAAATCAAAAAGTAGGGTCATGATTAAGAAAATTTTGATATTCTTCGCGGGCTTATTTGTGTTGGTGATTGCAGCGGCGATTATCATCCCTATTGTCTTCAAAGACGATATTAAGGCGGCCATTGATGCTGAAATTGAAAAGTCGGTGAATGCGGATGTATACTTCGATCCGGCCAACCTCAATATTTCACTATTTAGCAACTTCCCCAATGTTACTGTAGGCATTGAGCAGTTCGGGGTTTTCAACCGGGCGCCATTCGACGGGCAACTTCTGGCGGGAATTGAAAAATTTGAAGTTGAGGTAAATCTTAACTCTGTTCTTTTTGGTGATGAGTTGCGCATTAGTGGTATCTATTTGCACCATCCCGAAATCTTCATTAAAGTACTGAAAGATGGTACAGCTAATTATGATATTGCCATTGCTGACACAACCGTAACCGAAGAGGAAATTGTAGAAACTACGGAGCAAACGGCAGATGATTTCTCTTTCGGAATTGACCACTGGGAAATCACTAATGGGCACGTAATCTACGACGATGCGACCTTGCCATTTTACACAGAGTTGAAAGGACTAAATCATAGCGGCAGTGGCGACTTTACATTGTCGGTTTTCGACCTAAAGACACAAACTCGAATTGATACTTTCACCGTTGCTTACGGTGGGGTAACCTATATGAAAAATAAGGTCATAGATATTGATGCGACACTAAACATGAATCTTGATGACTTTAGTTTCGCCTTTAAAGAAAACAGCATAAAGATAAATGACTTTGCCTTGGGCTTCGATGGTTCATTCGCGATGCCTGAAGATGGTTTTGATATGGACCTTACTTTTTCATCCCAAGACAATACCTTCAAAAGCCTGCTTTCATTGGTCCCTGGAATCTATACCCAAGACTTTGCAGGAATTCAAACATCAGGAAGCCTTGGTTTTGATGGAGCTGTGAAAGGGAAGTACACAGAGACTACCATGCCTGCATTTAACCTCGGGTTGAATGTTGACAATGCCCGTTTTCAGTACCCCGATTTGCCAGCAGCAGTTACCAACATCGCAATCGATTTAAGAGTTGACAATACGGATGGAAACATAGACAACACCGAGGTCAATCTCAGCAGGTTCCACATGGAATTTGGCAATAACCCAATTGATGCCAAGCTCATTGTTAAGAACCTGGTGACCTATCCTATTGAGGCAGCCGTTGATGCTACCTTAGATCTTGGCGAACTGGCCACCATGTTCCCAATGGAAGGGCTGGAAATGCGCGGCAAGTTCAATATGAAAGCTACCGCCAATGGCGTTTATGATAGCATTCAATCAATAATTCCTACAACTGATGTGGTGATGACGCTGGAAGATGGCTATGTAAAATCTGCCGACTTCCCTATTCCCATGGATAATATGCGACTAAATGCCCGTGTAAAAAACAGCTCTGGTAGAATGGCAGAAACTCTGATTACAGTTGAAGAGTTTTTCATGCACATGGGTGAAGAGGAGATAAGCGCTAATATGACTTTGGAGAACCTTGATGACTACACCTGGAATGTGAATCTTGATGGGGGTATGGATATTGGCCAGGTAATGCAGGTATTCCCTATTGAAGGGATGGAGCTAAGCGGAAAGGTCTATGCCAAGGTGAACACCAGTGGAAAAATGTCTGATCTGGACGCAGAGCGTTATGATAAGTTGCCCACCAGTGGTGATTTTAGCGTGGCCGATTTCAAGTATGTTGATCAGGAGTATTTACCCCAGGGATTTGTCATAACCTCAGCAAAGGGAAGCTTCGACCCTGAAAAAATTACTTTAGCAAGTTTCTCTGGCAACGTTGGGAAAACCGATATGAAAGCTGATGGTGCCATTACTAATTATATGAATTACGTTTTTCATGATGAACTCATTAAAGGCAATCTTAACTATAGCTCGAACCTTGTTGATGTAAATGAATTCCTCTATGATGAAGAAGCAGCGGAAGAATCAATTAGTGAGGCTGATACACTACCACTAGAGGTTGTGCCTATTCCCAGAAACATCGATTTCACTCTTAAGTCATCTATAAAGCGTATCATTTACGACAATATGGTAATGACAAATGCCAAAGGCGACATAATTATTAGAGATGGGGTGATGTACCTTGATGGACTTAAGGTAAATATGCTTGGAGGCCAATTTGTATTTAATGGCTCTTATAGCACCCAAGATGAAACCAGCCCCGCCTTTGACATGGACATGGCGGTTAACAATGTTTCCATTCGGCAGTCATTTGCTACTTTCAATACTGTGCAATCCCTGGCCCCAATTGCCCAGACTGTCAACGGCAATGTAACTACCAACTTCAAATTAAAAGGCAATCTCGGCAGTGACATGATGCCAATTATGAGTTCCCTGGATGGAGGCGGATTGCTGGAAATTGCTCAGGCAGCAATTCAGGATTCTAAAATTGTGGCTGGCATAACCAGCTTAACCAACCTTGACAACACCAGCACCGCCGCGATTAAGGATTTGGCCATGTCGGCCAAAATTGAAAACGGCCGCTTTAGCGTTAAGCCATTTGATATCAAGCTGGGGAACTATGCCACGAATATTTCCGGAAGCACTGGTCTCGATGGTTCCCTGGATTACCGATTGCAAATGGATGTACCTCCCAACAAGCTTAGTAATGAAGTGATGGGAAGCGTCTCTTCCTTCTTGGGCACCAGTCATGATCCAAACAAGCCAATCAAACTAGCCATAGGATTGGGGGGAACTTACAGTGACCCCAAGCCGCAACTTCTGCTTGATGAAACCAAAAGCCAGGTAGCTGACCTAGCTAAAGATCGGGCCACGGAACTGGTTAAGGATAAGGCCGCAGACTTGATTGGTGGTGATGACAAAACCAAAGAGCAAATCTCGGAAGTAACTGACCGGCTGAATAAAGACAGCATTGAAGCCGCCAAGGCCGAAGCTGCCGCCAAGCTTAAGGCAACACAAGATAGCCTGAAGAGGTTAGCGGAAGAAAAGAAGAAGGCTGTTGAGGACAGTATTAAAAGAGCTGTTGAAGCAGAGAAGAAAAAGAAAGAAGAGGAATTAAAGAAGAAAGCCGCGGATAAGCTTAATAGTCTTTTCAAAAAGAAAAATAAAGGGGGTAATTAACCCCCTTCTTCTATCACTATCGTTTCTTAATCCAGTTTGCGATGTACTCCATTACGGCTAGGGCCATAGTTTCATCAATATTAGCGTACTCATTTGGAGATCCGGTTTTGGCTGTTTGGAACAGATGATTTAGCCCCGGGAAGATCTTACTTTCCAAGGACCAATTACCTGCTTCGTCCAGGCCTTGTTTGATAGCATCAAGATTTTCCTTGGCCGGCACCTGGAGATCTAACTCGCCATTAATTGCCAGCACTGGAGTATCCCTGATTTCTGCCAACTCATAAAAGGGGTCGTGTTTTAGAAAGTACCTAAACCAAGGAGTCATCAATGCTTTAGCGCCGGCACGCAGGTTTGCCTCAGAATTTTGAGGCTGCTTTTTTTCTTCTTCAGTAAAACCGGCAAGGGTTTCGGCAATCCAAGTATCAACTTTTGATTGAAGTTTTTCCAGGTCTGATTCTGAAGTAATGAGGTTAAGTAGCTGCCCTTGCCGTTTAAGGGCTTCTTTCACCTGGGCCTCGGTGGCACCATTGGCTTTAGCAATAAGGCCGGTTTGCATTTGAAGGATGTTAGTACCCGGCAGACCTGGTGCTGCCATCAATATGAGAAAATCTATATCCTCTCTGTCATTAGCTACCATTGGAGCCACCAGGCCTCCTTCGCTATGTCCAGCAAGTCCTAGTTTAGCAATCTCAATCAAATTCTGGTTGCGGAGATAATCCACGGCTGCTCCCACATCACTGGCAAAATCTCTGGTGGTAGCAGTTGCAAAATTTCCTGTTGACTCACCTACCCCGCGCTCATCAAAGCGCAACACAGCGAAGCCTTGTTTGGTTAGATGGTGAGACAACACCAGGAAAGGCTTGTGCCCCAAAAGTTCTTCATCTCTATTTTGCGGACCTGAACCTGAGATCAGTATTACCGTGGTAAAAGGTCCGTCTGATCTGGGATAAGTTAGAGTACCAGCAAGCGTAATATTAGCTTGGTCATTTCTGAAAGTGATAAAATCCTCATTATAGGGAAATGGACGAATTGGTTCTTGCGGCTTTCGGGAATTCTTAGGCTCTAACTCCGCTGGATCAATCTTGTTCATCCGCAGAGCCAGTTTACCCGCTCCTTGATGCCACTCTCCTTCAAGGGCTCCCTCTTTATATTCCCCAACAAACTTCCCCCCAACTGCCGCCACTGTAAGTTCCACCGCCTGGCCATCTAAATTCACCGCAGAGACAGGAATTCCCTTGGCTCCCTGGTCAGGGCTATCCATTGTTGCGCTAAGTCCTGAACTAATGGCTTCATCAGATTTTATATGAAAAACTATGCGAAGTTCAGTAGATGGGAGGTTCAGTTTTCCCAACCAGGTGCCGCTAAGTTGCTCCGGCCCTACCTGAGAGTATAGTGAAATTACTACCAGTAGGCCGGCTATTGTTATCATTACCTTTTTCATAGCTCTATCAGTCTTGATGGTTTTGAGTTGGAACTGCTTTTATCTGTTTATAAATGATGTAAGAGTAGATAATTGGAACCACCGCCAAAGGCACAACCAATCCCAAAATGACAATGCCAATGTCTTCAATCTTTATAAAGAAGGTTAAGATGAAAGCAACCAGACCTCCCCAAAACCAGAGCTTACCCGCTAATCGATGTGTCCTTTTCCAAACTTCGTCGTTCTCCAGGGTCCAGGGTGTACGAACACCAATAAACCAATTTGGCCTGATGTTGCCCATGTAATTGCCCAACACCACAAACATTAGCGTTACCGCCATGTGTATCATCTTATTCAATTGAATATTGTAACCCAGCCCTTTTGCCATGGTGGCTACGCTAATGGCAGCAATAAAGAATACCAGAATTATTCTCAGCTTGTAGTAAGTATTTGAGAATATATCGTAGTTCTTCTTCCGAGGGTCTATAAGAGGAATGAACAGCATTAATAGGTAAACTCCGGCAGTGATTATAGGTAGTATATATTTTGGCCCATAGTCATCGGCCACACCTTTGTAGTTCCAGTGGGTGGGTAACTGATCTGGCAGGGCTTGCCAATTAAGCCATAATACCAAAGCAGGAATAAGGGCAATGATAATAATGGGAGCTTCTTTCTTTAGGTTAGTTGGGTTCATGCTTTTTTGTCGTTAAGATTCATAAGCCATTTGATTAAATCATCCATCACTGTCATATTCAATGAGTAATAAAGGAACTGCCCATTCCTCACACTCACCACCAACCCCGATTGCTTTAGTAAATCAAGATGATGAGATATGCTGGGCTTGGATATATCGAAATGGTCGGCAATTTCTCCAGCACTCATATCCGTTTCCTTCAGTAATTCAAGGATCCTCCTTCTGGTAGGATCGTTAAGTGCTTTAAAAAAAGTGTTATTCAATAATTAGATATTTAGACAACTGTCTAAATATTACGACAAGTTTGTAATGAAGGTTGCAACAAGTTAACCGGTTGCCCTAGGGTTCTAGAACATCCAGTACTTCTATATCAAATACTAAAGTGGAGTTTCCTGGAATTGCAGGTAACCTTCCAGCAGCACCATAGCCCAAATCCGGTGGGATTATCACTTTGTAACGATCGCCTTTTCTCATCATGAATGTTATCTCATTCCAACCGGCAATCATTGGCATTTGTCCAACCACATACTCAAAAACCTTATCGTCTTCGCGGGTGTTCCAAACCGGAGTGCCGTCTTCCAGCGCTAGAATACAATGGGCCCTGATCTTTTTGCCATCTTCAATAGCCGGACCATCTCCCTTCTGCAGAATCGTATACTTTAAACCGCTTTCGGTTGTTAATTCTTTGCTTGAGTTACAGCTACAAAATATTGCTATTGCAATTAAATAGATTCCGATTGTTCTCATACTACAGATTTCAATGTCGCTAAAATAGACATTTGGTCTGTCTAGACCACCACCATTAATGTAACTTAATTGGTTACAGATGCGTAAATTGTATTAAGTCTACACACATGCAAGCTAACAGCAGGTTTACAATTGCTATTCACATTTGCCTTTTCTTGAAATTTAAAGGTGAAGTTTTGGTATCGTCCCAGCAGATTGCCGAAAGTGTTAAAACCAACCCTGTGGTAATTCGCAGGCTAGTAGGCAATCTACGAGATACCGGCATTATTAAAAGCGTGGCTGGAGCAAAAGGCGGATTCTTACTTAATAAGCCTGCAAACAAGATTAATCTTTGGGACATTTACCTGGCCATAAGAGAAAATGATTTTTTTTATAAGCCAAAGCCCAATCCTGAGTGCAAGGTAAGTAGCAACCTGGCTGTACTGGTTGATGATTCCTATCGCCAGGCCGAGCTTTCCATGAAAACCACTTTAGGCAAAGTGACCATAGCCGATTTAAACTCCAGGCTTGATGACATTCTGGAGTTGCAAGAGGAAGAGTTCTGCTAGGCGACAGGTTTAGTTTAGTCATCCAAGTCCCCTACCCTATGGTGTTAAGTCGAAGGTATTTCGTATAAACCAAAGTAAATCTATAGGCCTTTAGGCCGATGCAACCGCTTGGCCCCAATAAACGTCTAAAGTTCGAATACTCAAAAAACCACAACCATGCTCTTCAACTATTTTAAGGTTGCCTTGCGAAATATGCTTCGGCAAAAGTTCTATTCCATTATCAATATCTTCGGGTTAAGTATTGGCATTGCCGCCACCATCCTAATTACCTTATACATCTCTGATGAATGGAGTTACGATAGGTTTCACACTGATGCTGAACGGATCTATCGAGTTGGTATAGACGGCATTCTCTCAGGACAGGAGATCAAAGCTTCGAGTTCTCCTTCTCCAATGGCAGCTACCCTGGTAGAGGAGTTGCCCGAAGTAGAGGCCGCCACAAGAATTGATCTGTTCACGGAGATAGTCACTCGCTATGAAGACAAAATCTTCAGCGAGCCGAATCTACTTTTAGCTGACTCCAATTTCTTTGACTTCTTCACTTTCGAAGTAGTGGCCGGTGATGCCGGTGAAGCTTTGAAGGGCCCCAACAAAATTGTATTAACGGAATCTACTGCCAAGAAATACTTCGGATACAGTGGAACCGGCGACTCCTCGCCATTGGGTAAGACTTTAACTTTATTCACTACGAATGTTGAATGTGTGGTAACCGGTATCATAAAGGATCCTCCACAGAATTCTCATTTTCTATTCACAATGATTCTTTCCCTGGAGTCTACTCCACGGGGGCGGTCCACGCAATGGACTAACAATAGTATTTACACTTATTTCAAATTAAGAGAGGGACATGATATTCTTGCGACCCAGGATAAGTTTGATGATCTGGTTGAAAAATATGTTGGGCCGGAGATTGAGCAGTTTCTGGGTTTTAACCTTGAGACATTCAGGGCACAAGGTGGAGAATACGGTTATGTGCTAGAACCTATGCTGGATATTCACCTTAAGTCGCAGTTTACAGATGGGCCCCAGCCCGGAGGCAACATCACTTACCTGTACATTTTCTCGGCCATTGCAGTTTTCATCATATTTATTGCATGTATAAACTTCATGAATCTCTCCACAGCCCGATCTGCCAATAGGGCAAAAGAGGTGGGTATACGTAAAACCGTCGGAGCCCTAAGGCAGAGGCTTGTTGGCCAGTTCATGGCTGAGTCAGTGCTATTTAGTATAATCTCTATGCTGCTGGCTATACTTTGGATCTATTTGTCAATTGCTCCATTTAATCAGATTGCAGCCAAAGCAATCGTTTTTGACCCTTTCGGCAACATTGTGCTTTTGCCTACTATGCTCTCTGTTGCGCTAATTGTTGGTATTCTGGCTGGGAGCTATCCAGCTCTTTATCTCACATCATTCAAACCAGCAGAAGTTTTAAAGGGCAAGATTCGGGCAGGCTTCCGCAGCAGCGGGATACGTAGTTTTTTGGTTGTTTTCCAGTTTACGATTTCTATCTGTCTGATCATTTGTACTACCCTTGTTTATCAGCAACTGTCCCACATTCAAAATAAAAACCTCGGCTTCGACAAGGAAAACGTAGTAGTAATCGATAATAGCAGAAGTTTAGGTAGCAATCAAAATGCATTCATCGAAACAATTAAGAGCTATCAAGAAGTGGTTAGTGTTAGTTCTTCCAATATGCTTCCGCCTGCCATTTACAACAATTCGGTTTTCCGCCCTGTAGGTGAGCCAGAAGATCAGCTCATAAATTACTACACCGCTGATTTTGATCATCTTGAGACTATGGAGTATGAGATGGCTGCTGGCCGATTCTTTTCGGAAGATTTCCCCTCTGATAGCAACGCAGTTGTTATTAACGAATCTGCCATGCGCCAAATTGGTTGGGACAACTACGATGGTAAACAGATATACGCCTTCTTCAATAGCATGGATGATCCACCGGTTAACGTAATTGGTGTAATCAGGGATTTTAACTATGAAAGTTTAAAGAATGAGATCAAACCCCTGGCCATCTTTCTTCGACCAAACAACCAGTTAACGTCAGTAAGGTTAACAGCTGGTAACACTGCTGAAAAAATCGAATTCCTGGAAAGCAAGTGGAAGGAGTTTGCTCCGAACTCGCCTTTCTCATTTACTTTTCTTGATCAAAATTTCGATGCCCTCTTCAAAGCCGAGCAACAGTTGGGTAAAGTCTTTCTGATTTTTACAGTGCTGGCTATTGCTATTGCTTGCCTTGGGTTGTTTGGCCTGGCAGCATTTACTGCAGAGCAGCGAGCTAAGGAAATCAGTATACGAAAGGTCATGGGAGCCTCAGCTTCAGGAATTACTGTACTACTCTCAAGGGATTTTACCAAACTGGTACTGATCTCTTTTATTATCTCCGCTCCCATCTCATATTTCACCATGGATTGGTGGCTTAGTAGCTTCGCCTACAAAATCAACATTGGTGTACTTACATTCATCCTGTCTGGCGTGCTAGCAATGGTTATTTCATGGCTTACCGTTGGCTACCAATCAATAAAGGCAGCTCTCGGCAATCCAGTTACCGCTTTGCGCAACGAATGATGTTGAGATAATAAATTCATATCTTCATAGCAACTGAAAAAGTTTGCTATGAGAAAATATGTAATTGGCATTCTCACTGTGGTTGTCTGCTCCTGCTCAAAGCAGGATAATAACAACGATTATGGCCTGGGAGGAGTTGGTGCGTTTAGTGAAATGATAAATGCCGGTGTCAAGCAACTGGCCTTGAGTTCGCCGATGACCGCTAGTGAAATGGATGCCTTCATAGTCGAAGCGGAAAAAGTAGCAGCCAGACACAATGTGAAAATCTATCGAGAATCGCATTTCCTGGTGACTGATCTTTTCTCAGAAGAACTCACCGCGGATAAAGAGGTGCTTGTTCTTTACCAAGGAACTACCCTGGATCAATATCACAAGCTAAAACGAGACAAACAGGATCTTATATCTAACGATCTATACAATGGAGATGAACGGCAAGAAATTGCCAGGAGGTTCGGTCGAATGCTTAGCTATACTCCGCAGAAGATAAACAGTCTACTAGCCCAAAACACTGACTTCAGAACCTTAGCTGATTTTGGTATTCGAGCAAGTAACGTATTCCTGTACTATCGCGATTTAAGGGCCGCTACAGATTTCTACCAAAACACTCTGGGTTTGGAATTGCTTGCCGATTATGAAATGGCCACCATTTTTAGGATTGCCTGGGAGTCGTATGTAATTCTGGTCGATGCTGAAAAGGGAATGCATACTGCTGATGAGCCAAAAACGGTTGCCCTGGCTTTGTTAACCAGAGAACTTGATCAGTGGTATCAGTACTTACAAAACAAAGGAGTGCCTATGAGGTATCAGTACAACCCCAAAGATGGCAGCGCCCACGATGGGTTTGTAGCCATTGACCCTGAGGGGTATCTGCTGGAGTTTGAGCGATTCAACCAGCATGAAGAAAATGAGCGGTTCATTCCTGAGCTTAACCTCAGCACTTCAATCAATACAAATATTGAAAACTCCCCACCACTTACTTTTCACGGCACCATAACCTGGCTCTATTACAAAGATGTGTTGGCCATGCAAAATTTTTATGAAACAACTTTTGGTTTAACTCTGGTCGCTGACCAGGGGTGGACCAAAATCTATCAAGTAACTAACTCCAGCTATATAGGCCTAGTTGATGAACGGCGAGGTATGCATCAGTTTACGGAAGATAAGGGTGTAACGCTTTCATTTATTATCGACGACCTCAATGGCTGGTTCGATTATGTTGCAGCAAAGAACTCATTTGAATTGCGATCAGAAAAGGTGGAAACCGGCCCTGAGAATAAGTACAGAGCATTCGTTGGCTACGACCCTGAAGGATACTACCTGGAATTTGACCGGTTCTATGAACACAATGACAACGTTAAGTTGCTGAATTATCTAGGGGCAAGCAATTAAGCACTACTTTGCATTCTTCAGACTAGCTAGTATCCCACAAACCGTTTATCATTAAACACCAACCGAAGGGGGTTAAATGCGGTAACTACCTTTGGTCATTAAGTGTGACGCCGATAACATTTTAATTGCTAAATCGTTAACTTTCTTCACTATAGGTTGTCTTTGTGGAGTAAATATTGCCTATGAAAGAAACCTTACTACTCATTTTTCTTTTTTGCATTACCCTCTCAGGATTAAGCCAGTCTGCGGAACAACTGGAGAAGTCACTGGATGACAAATACGGTATTGATCGCCTTCGAGGCCTTAATCAAGTTTCTGGTTTATACCTGGAAAGCTCCCCTCGTAAAGCATTGCGATTTAGTCGAGAGGCGGTTGACCTCTCTGAGAAGATATTCCACACCAAGAATGGTAATCTAAACAAAGAGCATGCGTACCTGCAGGTAGATGCCTATAATCTTCTTGGGGAATCGCAATACAATCGAAGCAAGTACGAATCTGCCAAGAAGAGTTTTGATTGGTCTCTTTACCTTGCCAAAATGCTGAAATACCAGGCCGGCATAGACAAAGCTGAAGATTATATGACCAAGCTAACTGCGGTGGAAGTGAAAGACAGAAAGGTAGACCTGGAAGATATTAAGATCGGACAGGCATTAAAATCCAAAGCCTCTGATCTCAACATTAACGCAGCGCATAAACTTGCTGTTGATGCGGAAAAAAATGGCAATAGCACGAAGGCAATAAACCAGTACCAGCGGGAAATACAATTGCGCGAAAACGAAGGTGATTACGCTTCCATCGCTTCTATCAATTTGAAAGTAGGTGAAATCTACCAGCAGAGTGGAGACAATACAAAGGCACTTGAATTTTACAGCGAAGCACTAAGGTTAAAAGAGGGATTGAGGGATACCACGGAGCTGTCTGTAATTCGGGCCAACCTTGAACAATTGAATACTGACCGGAAAACTGAAATTGAAACAATAGCCAAAGTATCGCCGTGGACTGAAAGTGAACAGCAGGAGGTTGAGGCAAAGAAGAACGACTACATCCAGCTTGCTGCTACATCTGAATTAAAAGAAGACTACAAGAAGTCCCTGGAGTACTATAAGCTTTACACACAGATTCGGGAAACTGAACAAGCTCAGCAATTAGCACTACTTGAAAAAACCAACGAGCTAGACCGACGGTCCAAAGACTTGAACCTACTGCAACAGGAAAAGGAAATTCAAGACCTCCAATTACAACAGCAAGAAGAGAAGATTGCGGAAGAGCAAGCTTTCAAGGCAAACCTGGCAATTGGCCTGGGCATTGTAGCCATTTTAGCCATCGGAATTTTTGTGCTTTATCGATCTAAGAACAGCGCTTTGTCAAAATTAGATAAAGCCTACACCGACCTACAAGAGACGCAAGTGAAGTTAGTTTCGGCTGAGCAACGAATTAAGAAGTTATTGGATCAACAGGTGGGACCTAGAGTCGCTGAGCAGCTAATGGTGGCAAAAGATAAAAAGGATGTTCAGAAGAAATTTGTCTGTGTAATGTTTCTAGACATCCGTGGATTTACTCCCTTCGTTGAGAAAAAGAAACCAGAAGAAATTATTGCCTATCAAAATGCCGTCTTCGGATTTATGATAGATATCATAGATAAGCATCATGGTATTATCAATCAATTTCTCGGCGATGGGTTTATGGCAACATTCGGTGTCTCTGATAATTCCGATAATGTGTGCCAGGATGCTGTTGATGCTGCGGAAGAGATTCTAAAGGAATTAAACTCCAAAATAGAAATGGGGGAAGTTGCGAAAACAGAGGTGGGTATCGGCCTCCACGCCGGAGACGTTGTGGCCGGTAATGTTGGGACCGACTTAAGACAACAGTATTCCGTAACGGGCAATACTGTAATCCTTGCTTCTCGCATCGAACAACTGAATAAAGAGCACAATTCTCAATTGATTATATCTGAAGAAGTGCATGATCATCTAACCCGACCAGCAGCAGAAGCCGACTTCATTTCGGTTCAGGTAAAAGGCCGCAAGCAGCCAATCAAAATAATGAAAGTGGCTTAGCTTGGTTAACAGCCTAGTCCATTTTCCAGAAAGCTATACCACCAGCCTGTTTCCCCATTTCGGTAGAGGCTACTTTCTTTAGAGATTTCAGGTCCAAGATATCCACTGTTCCTGGTTCGCCACCAATACCCTCTACAGAAACGAAAGCGTACTTGCTATCTGATGTTATTGCCACCCCATGTGACACTCTACGGGTATTTGGGATTTTTGCAAGCTCCTTTCTTTTCTTGGCGTCCCAAATTGCAGTAGCCCCTTCTGACTTGTAGGTTACTACAATTTTTGAACCGTCGGGAGTAACCTCAACGTTGTATGGCCCTTTACCAGTGGCCAACCTGTGTGTTACCTTCCATTCTTTCGTGTCTATCTCCAGAAGCTCACCCGAACCATTTCCGGCAACATATAACTTTGGTTCAGTTGGATGCGGGATCACCCAGGTTGGTTTGGTCTTAGAGTGATACATCTTCTTCTCACCCATATCACCATGGTTCATTTTGCTATGGTCCATGTTACTGTGGTCCATATTTGCGTGATCTCCTCCCATATCTCCCATCTTCTTCTTCTCCATTTCCATCGCGTCAAGCTGCAATACCCGATCAACATTGAGCGTTGCGGTGTTTATTTCAAACAACTCACCGGACATCATTCCAACTGAATATTGCTTTAGGCCGTCTGGAGAAATCCTGGAGCCGTGGGGCATTACTCCGGTAGTAATCTGTTTAAGCTCCGTCATAGTTTCAGGATCAACAACAGAAACTGAACTTGGCACCATATCTCCATGGAGATTAAAATTCACCACATACAATAACCCTGTGGCTTTTGAAATTTGCATAGAAGCCGGGAACAGGCCAAGCTGGGTTTGTCCAACCATTTCGTCACTGCCGGTTTTGTATTTGTACACCGTTCCATAGGGGTTGCCATGGGCTAGTGACAGGTACCAATACTCCCCGGATGGATCTACCGTAATACCATGAGGCCCTTCAATTTCGGCCGGCCATACGCCAACTTGAATTGTCTTAACTGTTTCGGCTTTTTCGCCATCAAACTTCACCACTGAAACCTCATCATCAGATTCAGCTGTTACATACGCGTAGTAATCCTGAGCGCTTAGACCTGTCGCCGACAGGAACAGAACCAACAGCGCTATACTTCTCACTCTTCTCATACTTCCAGTTTATTTAGTCTCAACTTTTGTGTCCTTAGGTTTTTCCGGCTCCAACTTGGCAGCCCAGAGTCCGCTGTTCCAATCTGAATAGAAAATATGACCCTTATATGGCTGCGCACCCCAGGTAAATGGAGCATTTGGAACATACCCATCAGGATCGCTAGGGATAATCCATCCAATTTCGCGACCTTGGTTATAAAGATCTCCCATTAATTCGCCACTCAAGTCCACAACACGAACACCTCCATTGTAAAAGGCTACATAAAGAATATCATCTTCAACCCAGAAGTTGTGAGACCCTGCTCCTGGTACTTCAAACCTTGCCACTTCCTTAGGATTGTCTACGTCGGTAAAGTCGACCACGTGAATGAAGCCTCCCGCAATATTGGTGCTTTGCATATTCAAACCATATGGAAAGATTTCATCACCGAGTAACATATAGAATTTACCTGTACTCTTACTGCGGAATGGGAATGCCGCATGATTAGCTCCACTGGGATAGGTATAACTTGCAAATTGCTTAGGGTTTTCCGGGCTTCCGCCTGCAATACCATTACCAACATCTACTAGCTGAACGCCGTCACTCCAGTTTGACGAATAAGCGATGCCATCTTCAACCCATACGTCGTGTATTGCGTGGCCTCTTGTTTCCAACTCAAATTCGCCAACGATCTTGGGTTTAGTTCTATCATCAATATTGATGACATAATATTTTCTTCCCGCACTGAGCGCATATACATGATTCTGATAGATGAACAGGTTGTGAACACCACCAGTAAGATTCTCCGTGAAGGTGGCAATTACATTCGCATCACGCGGATTGGTAACATCAATAATTACAATGCCATTTTTTCGGTTTGAAGCTCCTTCCCTACTGATAATACAAGTTTTGCCATCTTCGGAGATCTTCACATCATTTACTGTTCTGGCATCAACCTGAACGCTGTCGATCTTAACCATATTGGCAGGATTGGTAACATCCCAGAAATATGCAGTTCCATCAGCTCCCCAGGTTCCTGTTACGGCGTAGTCTTTGCCATCAACGCCCTCCCAAACCCAAAAATCAGAAGTGTGCTTATCGTTAACAGTTCCCTTGCCAACAAACTCTACTTTTCTTTCAATGCCGCGATCAACCACATTGATGGTTTTTTGTGTTGAAAATGGCCCGCTGGAAGCCGTGATCGTATAAAGGCCTGCTTCATCGGCAACAAAATCTCCCATTTCGTTTATAAGTCCAGCAGCGGTTGAAGAAACATCGTAAGCCTCGCCTTTGTATGTGAACAGTATTGGAATATCAGTTATTTCCTTCCCTGATTTATCCACAGCCTTTGCTCTGAATTTAAATACATCTCCAGTTCTGGCTTCTTCAGCATTTACTGTCATGGTAACTTCAGTTACCGGATTGCTAGAAATGGTAATGGATTGCTCACTTTGGATGTCATCTACACTGGCTATCACTTTTGTCTTACCTGGTTTTACAGCTCTCAGGTTTCCAAAAGCATCTATGGTAGCTACACTTTGGTTAGCTGTGCTATACTTTACCACAACATTGTCACGCTCAAAATCCAGCTCGTCGAACACCCGGGTTTCAAGCCGGATCGTAGTACCCTCGTAAATCTTACTTGGCACATCTCTAATCTCAATTTTGGCCAAATCCGGGTAGTTGACACTGACTGGTAGATCAGCTCTTACTCTATTTCCTTCGGGATCCGGGCTGATGGCAATCACGCTAAAGTCACCAGGTTGGTGAGCTGTAACATTACCCAATGAGTCGATGGATAATGACCTGCGAGCCCTTGAGAAAAATCTGATGCTACGGTCTTTCAATTCCTTTCCATTACTATCATAGACTTTCGCTGAAATAGTAAGGGTTTGGCCAACGTTTAATGTCAGCTTTTCCGGTTGAAATTTGATGCTAGAATTGTCTTGAGCCTGAACAGTGACAGTGTAGGCAAATATGCATACAAGTGCCAGAACGGAAATGGATAATTTCTTCATAATTAGGATGATTAAATGGCAAAGAACAGTAAGAAAACAGGCAACTAAATTACTAAAAATTTGGGAGCGAGCCTGTGAATTTACATAACTGGTCGATCACTTCTGGTGAGGATTCTTCAACCCAGCCTCCAGTTTTTCAATGGTTGCGGCTAATCTCTTAGTACGAGTTTCTTCCTTTTTGGCGGAAGTTATCCATTCTACGTATTCCTTCTTGTTAGTAAATGATAAAGTATCGAAAAGCTCAGAAGCCACTTTCGACATTGCTAGTGCTTTTTGTAGGTCAGTTGGAATTTCAACTATTCTTTCCTCCTTATCTAACTCCAGGGTAACCGCTACAATATCGCCATGCGATTTATTGATTTCCTTACGAATTGATTTAAGTACACCTACAATATGGCAGCCTGTACCCATATTAGCAATTGATCCCCTATAAGGAATGCCATCAAAAGTGGCCTTAACTTTTACACGTCCCTTAGTGCCATACACTTCCTCTACGCTAAAAGGAATATTTATCCAAGCTGAATCTTGCCCGTTGTCTGGCTTCTCAATTTTGGCGTTGAATGAAATTAGGCCTGGGTTTTTCACCAGTATTTAGTTTACAACTTTCTCTTCTTTGAAATCGCCACGGAGATTTCTAAATCTCTTGCGTGATTCGGCGGTATAGACACTTCCTGGATAGCGCACCAGGAAATCCTGGTATATCTCCATAGCTTTTTCAATGTTGCCAAGTTGCTCCTCATAGATGGTCCCAATCATGTAGTAGGCGTCATCACTCAAAACGTCATAATCGAATTGATCTACCACCTGCTGTAGCAAATGGATGGATTTATCAAACTCTCCTTTCTGCATGTGGATTTTGGCATTAAGCATAAGCAACTCATCGGTGAGGCTGTGGCCTTCCAGGTCGTTTAACATTTGAGATACTTTGGCGAGTGCCTCTTCTGTTTTGTTTTGGAAAAGCATCAACTCAACGCTGGCGTAGTCTTTCATAGCCTGGTTGGTGGTGTCAACATCCAGGCCAGTATTATCCTGAATGAGAATTGATAAGGCCATGGCATCGTTAGCTATTTCGCGCGTGGTTGCCATTTTCAGAATATCCAAATGCTCTTGAGCCAATTCAAACTCACCTTTGTAATAAGACAGCTTGGCGTTGCGCAATTTAGCTTCATAGCCTGTTCTGGTATCCTTCCTGCTTTTTTCAACCTGGGAATATAGAAGAGTAGATTCCCAGGATTCCTCCGTTAATACATAAATATCTCCTAGGTCCAACTTTGAAGAAGCTCGTAATTCGGGATCTACATTTGGTGACTTTATAATCTTATCAAGAATCTGGATCGCGGAATCCTTTTCATCGAGATAAAAAGCGTAGAGCAGTGCCTGGTTGCGAAGGGCCTCCATGGTGGTTCTGGTCAATCCAATCTCGGCCACAAAAGATTTATACTCTTCAATAAGTATTCTAATGTCTTCGTGCTTTACCGGGAATGAATTCTTTACAATTCCCTCTCTTGATTCTATCAAATACTTCTTAGCGAAAATAAAGTTTGAAGTTCCCGGGTAGCTGTTAATAACGTATTGGAAAATCTTAATGGCATTTTGGTAATCCTCATTCTCCATGGCAATCATGCCAATGTCCAGCACTTTTCTCCCCTCCAATTTCAAACGCTTATCTAAAGCCCTTGCCTGCACAAACGCCCCATAAAAATTCTTTTGCTGGAGATTTACCCAGATCAGGAGCTTACTATAAATCTCTTTGTCCGGATCCTTTTGTGTTCTTTCATAAAGAAGATTCTCAAGGCTTTCCAATTCATCCGCTTCTGAAAGTAAATTCTGTAAAGAGTTTTTTACATAATCAATGTTACTTGGGTTCTGAATCACGTAGTTCAGATACTCGGCAACCATAGGCTCCTTCTTGTTAAGCAATCTGTAAATGTTAGCCAGTTCCAGGGAATATGCTAAAGGAGTCTTGAGTGACTTTCTTGCTTCTGAATAGGTTGCAATCGCCAACTCCATCAGCTGCTTGTTAATAAGATATTGAGCAGTTATTCTAACCTTGTAGTTATCGTCCTTAATTCTATTGATAACCTTCTTGAAATATGATTCAGACTTTTCATCGTCCCCTTCTCTTTTGTAGAGAATTCCAAGATCCAACTGATAATACATGTTATCGGGATAGCGCTTGATCAGGCGCTCTAGATATTTTTCCGCTTCAGGAAAAACACCCAGATCCATCATTACATTAAAGTAGTTGTTATGAATGAGTGCAACGTTCCTCGAATTACGCGCAAGATCATCATACAATTTTTTTGCCTTCTCTAACTCGCCGTTAGCATAGTACTCATTGGCCAGCTCAATATTGTTTGAGTTCTGGGCCATTGAAAATGAAACTACCAGAGTGGATAGTAGAAATATTATGAATGAACTTTTAA
>JANQPQ010000038.1 GCA_028285445.1 Cyclobacteriaceae bacterium
CTGATGGTACTGCGGTAACACGTGGGAGAGTAGGTCGTCGCCAGTTTTTTATCAAAGCTTCATCTAACAGATGAGGCTTTTTTTATGCCTTCTCAAATACCATCTCCAGGTAAACATTAATCTCATCTGAAATAAGGGCATCCATAGGGCCGAAATCTAGATTGAAGTGGCTGCGTAGAATTACAGTGCTCCCTATCAATCGAAAACTATCTTTTTCTGGTACCCCTTTACTAAGAATCTTCACTTGCCTTGATTCCCCTTTGATTGTTAGTTCTCCCCTAACCTCAAGTTCGCCTTCGCGAAAATGAAATCCTTCAGACTTAAAACGGATTTCAGGATGCGTCTTGGTATCTAAATAACCTTCGCTTTTTATAGTTTCATCTCTTGAGTCATTACCTGTAGTGATTGACTCCACTAGAATAACGGCTGTAACAGTGAAGCTAGTTTCACTTGAAGTATACTGGGCGGCCTGGGCAGAAAACGTTGCAAAATGACCTTCAACTGTCAACAAACCCATGTGGGTCACTTCGAACTTAATAGAGGAAAGCTCAGGAGCAATATGGTACTCCTGAGCAACAACCTTGGTGGTAACTACACCAAATCCAATAAAGTATAGAATTAGTCTATGCCACATTCATCATTCCTGAATGGCTAAGACGAGAAGATCAATTTTTACCTCATTGCCCACAATAGCATCGCCAGTGGGAAGTTGCCGGTTGAAGGCAATTCCATAATCTTGACGATTGATTGTTAAGCTTCCCTCAATGCCAATGGACTGCTTTCTTGTAGGTAGATCCAGTTTTGGCCCTGTAACTTCAAATGGAAACTCTACTTCCTTGGTCACACCGTGAATTGTGAGATCTGCCGTGACTACATTTCTTCCACCCTTAACCGATGCACTTTTCACCTTGAATTTAATCTCAGGGTATTTGGCAGCGTCAAGAAACGCAGGGCTTTTAACAGCATCTTCTCCACCCCCATTGTTGGCCGAATAGCTATCTACTTTTATAGTGACATCTGCTGCTAAGGAGTTGATGTTTTCGGGGTCGTAGGTAACAGTGCCATCCACATCCCCAAATCGGCCCATTACATTAACCACCCCAAAACGTTTTACTTGGATGGTTACAGCGGTATGACCGGCATCAATTTTATAGGCAGCTTTTTCTGGTACTCCCGGATATATGAATGAGGCCATTGTAACCAGTGCTCCAAATGCAAGCGGCTTGAATAATTTCATAATCGTCAAATATTAAGTTGGTTCTTAACCATTAAACCGACCAGGACCCAAAGTAGATGCTTCGTTTGACAAGATGTTCTGGCAAGGAGATGAAGCGTGTAAAATCTACGACTAGATGTGTGAGCCCAAAAGCTTATGGAGGTTCTTCTTGTATCCTCTGCTTAGTTTTAATTCTTGTCCCTGCCTCATCTTTACGATGTATTCCCCATTATAATGGTTAATCAGTTCAGCCACTTCTTTAATCTTCACAATGGTGGATCTATGGATGCGCACGAATTGGGAAGGATCCAGTTGCTTCTCAAACTTTGAAATAGGCTCGTTCATAAGGTGTTTTCCGAGGGAAGTATTTAGCTCGACATATGACCCAGATGCCTGTACAAAGCAAACATCATCCACAGGAACAATGTCAATCTTGCCAACGGATTTCACTGCAAACCTCTCGGTGTAGGGCGAAGGTTGGGCCTGAAAGAGACTTTCATAGTGTTGCAGTAGCTTACTCAGCTTTTCACCGGTAGCGATTTGATCATTTTGCTCTAGGCGTTGCTCAACCTTATCCAGGGACTTAAAAAACTTCTGGTCTGAATATGGCTTTAGCAGATAGTCTAATGCATTCAACTCGAAGGCATCAACTGCAAATTGATTGTAGGCGGTCACAAATACGATATTGGGCCAGTTGGTGAGCTTTGCGCTTCTTAGGGATTCTATGCCATTCTGGCCGGGCATCTCTATATCTAGAAAAAGCAAATCTGGATTTTGGACTTTCACAGCCTTTAAGGCTTTGGAGGCAGTATCGGCTTCGGCGACGACTTGCCAATTTCCTCTTCGCTGCAAAAGAGTTTTTATAGACTCTCTTGCAAGCTGTTCGTCGTCAGCTATTATGGCTGTGTATATTTTCTGTCCCATGTTTACCGGGTTCATTATGATCTTCCACAATAGGGAATGAGATGTGCACCCTTACTCCACCGTCATCCTTATTGGAAAGTTGAAATTTATATCTGCCTGGAAAAAGTGTTGCAAGTCTTTCCTTGGTATTAGCTAATCCAATTCCAGAAAGTTGATGATTGTCCTTGCCAGCCTGAATACCAATGCCGTTATCGTCAACCGCGATTATCAGTCTGCCATTTTTTACAGCTCCTTGAATTGAGAGCTCATTAACCTGATCTTCATTCTTGAAACCATGCCTTAAGGCATTTTCAACCAAAGGTTGTAGTATTAGGTTGGGCACTAATTTCTCTTCCGCCTCAATAGTGATATTAATACTTACCTTTAGTCGTTCTCCAAAACGCAATTGTTCAATAGTAAAATACTTTCGCAGGAAAGAAATCTCCTGCGATAAAGGCACAAGGTGGTTATCTGTTTCATCTAGCGTGTATCGAAGCAAGTCACTTAAGTTGGCAATTACCTCTACTGCAACGGAGTTGTCTTTACTGCGGATCAAAGAGGCAACCGAATGCAGGGTGTTGAACAAAAAATGGGGTTTTATCTGCATTTGAAGGGCCTGCAGCTGAGAGTTTGTAAGCTGCCTCTGCAGATCGGCGTTTAGAAAGTCAAGTTCCACCTTCTCAATTTCGCTTTTCTTATAGTTTTCATACCAAATAAGTGCGTATCCCACAATTGCTATCAGCAGGTAGACTAAGAGGTTGCTTGCAGTTTGCGAGAGTAGGTTAGCATACCAAACATCTGATAATAGGGTGTCTCCATCATATAGGGTAAAAGTGGTAATTGCCACCAACAGGCTATAGGTACCCGATATAATTATGGCAATAGCCACGTGTATAGTGAACACCTTCCACCTTCTCCAGGCCTTTGCACTGATGTGTTTTACGATAATCAGTATAACGGGGGTCAATGCAGCCCATGATAACCACAACGGCAGTTGACGAGTGAACATATTTAGCCACCCGCCCTCGTACCGGTCTCCAAAGCGGATATAGAGCTGAGTAGCGGAGACAACCGCTATCAACACCCAGAAAAGCAAGTTCAGTAAAAACTGAAACCTCTTATTGTTTACCAGATGCATTATTGGATTTTACCTGGATTAAGTTAAGGCTACGTGTTGATTGCGATTTTGGTTGCCACAAGGTCATTTTTAATACCTAATTGGCTTTTTGGTTGCTTTAGTTGAATAATGAACATGTATTTCATGCTTAAGAATAGGCCATTAGTACATTCAATTCTGTACTCTTAAGTAACTGAAAACTTGTAAGCATTTGTTTCTCAGTATTTTAAGATAGCGTCGTCAATCAGTACGCATGTTTAAACTTACATGTGTTTATTAACCAATTCAAATGCCATGAATTTAAATTAATGAATATCTAGCTTTATTAGGCTTAATCGAAATAAACTGAACCCACTGATGATGGCCGACCAATCGCTTACTAACGGATATATGAAGCCCGCCGAAATAAACAAAACCAAGAGTATTGCCAAGTCTGCCATGTTAGGACTTACCATTTTTGCCCTTGGCGTTGTAACTATCTTAGGACTTACTAGGACACAGCAATCGACAAGTAGCTCGATCAGTTCTGATAGTAGCAATCAGGAATCGACACCAGAGCCAGCTAATGAGGATGTGGCCACCTTGGGCACCGATACCGAATCTGAGGCCATCGAAGCCAATGATGAGAGTCTGACAGAAGATGAGTCCAACAGAGCAGAAGATGGATCGGAGCCCGTGCGGAAGCCCGATCGCATAAGTTATGGTGGTGTCACCGTTGAAATTGGTCAGGTGATAAGACTTAATAAGGTGTTCTTTGATATGGACCGGGCGACCCTTAGCGATCAATCAATTCCGGAGCTTACTCAACTAGTTACTTTTCTTAATGAAAACCCTTCGGTTGCCATTGAGATTGGCGGGCATACTAACCAAACCAAGAGCAAAGACTACAGCACAAAACTCTCACTGGAAAGGGCAAAGGCGGTATATCAATATTTGGTTGCGGGTGGTGTTAATACCTCCCGACTTAGAGCCAAAGGATATGGATACAGTGTACCTGTCACCGCTGACGATGGATCTCAGGCTGCCCTTAATCGCAGAGTGGAGTTTAAGGTCACCAGAATTTAGTTTATCACAAACCCCTAGTAATTCATTACATGTAATCAGGTTACGTCAAACCTGATTTTCTTTTGTGTTGCACTTTGGTGGATTTCGTCACTGCTTGTAAAATGCCAGGATTAAATTTGTTAGCTTAGTCATTTCTAAATGCCTAGCGTTGACAAACTCTCAACTTGATCTTTTTCAAAGCCAACCATCTTCCGACAGCAGTAAGAACGTAGTCATTTTTCAGGCTTCCGCAGGCTCAGGCAAAACCTTCACCATCGTTAAAGAGTACCTACGGATATTGCTTCTAGACCCATCGCAATATCAGCACATTCTGGCTATAACCTTCACAAATGAGGCGACTCGGGAGATGAAAAACAGGGTTATTAATGAATTGGCAAGGTTGGCAAATGGTGATCAAACTGAGTATAAAAAAGCTTTGCTGGAGGATCTTGAGGGCTTCAACCTGCCTATTGAGAAGCGAGCGAAGAAGGCCCTCATCAACATATTGCACGACTACTCCAGATTTGAGATTAGTACCATCGACCATTTCTTTACGCGCGTAGTGCGGGCGCTGGCTTGGGAGTTAAAACTGCCCATTAAGTATGAGATCGACGTCGACAATGAAAAAGCAATGACTGAAGCAGTGTCACGGCTTTTTGATGAGGTCCACACAAACGCTATTGTACACGCGTGGTTAGAAGATTTTGCATTTAGCAGGCTTGAGGATGACCGAGGGTGGAATGTTGAGTACAATTTGCATGAACTGGGTATGGAGCTTTTTGAAGAAAAGTTTCATCAGGGATTTGCTTCACATCACATAAGCATTGAGGATTTACAGGATCTGGTAAAACAACTTCATACCATCAGAGACACCTTTGGTAGTCTCCTGAAAGACCTGGCTAATGAAGCCATCGATTTAATTAATTCAAATGGCCTTTCGGTAAAAGACTTCAGTTACGGAGATAGAGGAGCTGCGAACACATTCTTTAAGATTAGATATGGTGACTATCGATTAACCAAGCGGTTCATTAACGTAGCCGAAGGGCGGGAGGATTGGTATTCGCAGAAGTCACTAAAAAGGGATCAGATAAAGACGGTTGCAGAACTAGGCCTTGACCGTATTACCGCTGAAATACTTACTCACCACAGTAGCCTTTACGGAAACTATGTCACCGCGGTACAGCTGCTCAGGAATATATTCTCTTATGGTCTATTAGAAATTCTCAACAATAAACTAGCAGAGTATCGGGCCGATAATAACCTGATGCTTTTGTCAGATACTGGTTTTCTGCTACGTGAAATAATTGACAAGAGTGATGCTCCATTCATTTTTGAGAAAGTAGGTAGTCGGTATCATCACCTGGTTATTGATGAGTTTCAAGATACCTCCAACTATCAGTGGCACAATTTGTTGCCGATGGTGTTGAATACTGCTAGTGATCAGCACAAGCTATTTATTGCCGGGGACGTGAAGCAGTCTATTTATCGCTGGCGAGGTGGGAATATGAACTTATTAATAGATGGCATCAAGAAAGATTTACAGGTATTCCAGGAGCAGATTACTGAGAAAGAGTTGGACACCAACTGGCGTAGTGCGAGAAATATCGTGGAATTCAACAATAGCTTTTTCAGTGCTGCTAAAGACATTATGAGCGCCCACCCAGAGTTGCCAGAAGATAGATCGCTGGTGGCTGAGGCTTATAAGCATCTACAACAAAAGGCAGCCAGGGCTGAAAGCGGTTTTGTTAAGGCGGAATTTTTTGAGTACTGGGATCAAGAACAAAAGCATTGGACCGAAAATGCCAAACGTGAGGTAATATCAACGATTAGCAGCTGCTTAAGTGACGGTTACACCTACCGAGATATGATGATTCTGGTTGACGTTGGCTACCAGGCAAATGAACTTGCAGAAGCGCTGGCACAAAACAATATACCAGTGCTTACCGAAAGTTCACTTCTAGTTACCAACAGCCAACAAGTACAATTTCTGTTGAGCATTTTGAGGTGGTTTAGAGACCCGGAGAATGTAGTTGCCAAAACCAATATTGTCTATACCTACCTCTGCCTTCAGGGTGAAGAGTTCGATAATAATGAGATACTCTCAGATAGTAGATCGGAGTGGAATAGATTTTCAGCCGTGTTACCAAAGTCTTTCACAAATAATTACAGCCAAATTGCCAGTCGGCCTATCTACGAAGCAATTGAAGAACTTATTATTGCCTTTGGGTTGCAGAAGGATGCAGACGGCTTTTTGCAACGCTTCCAGGATATTTGTCTTGAACAGTCGCAACGGGGTAATAATAGCCCTGGCTCTTTTCTGGAGTGGTGGGATGAGAAATTGCGGCGAAGAGATAGAAACGCATTACGAGACCTATCTATAGTCACCCCCTCGGAAAGTGATGCTGTTACCATAATGACCATTCATAAGGCTAAGGGCTTGGAGGCTCCGATAGTAATTCTACCTTTTGCCGGCGATAGATTCGAATTGAAGGAGAAAAGGAATAGTACTTTCTGGACTGACCAGCTTCCAGAGCAATTTCATCAGTTTGGAATACTCCCCCTTAACTTCGATGCCAGCTTATCAGAATCTAGTTTTGAGCAAGCCTATAGGCAGGAATACCTGGAAGTTATGGTTGAAAAGCTCAACGTTGTTTATGTGGCCTTCACCCGTGCTCGTGAGCGGCTGTATATTTTCAGTGTAAAGTTTGATCCGAAGAAATTAGATGCGGAGATAAACAGTTTGAATAAGCTTATTTATTCAGTGCTAACTCATTACTCATTCGATCTAAAAGAGTATTGGGATGAAAGTACCTGGTTGTTTCAGGTTGGCGAGGGAAAACCAAATCAATCAAAGTCACAAAAGGGAAATGCCTCCACTCTGGCGCAGTACGGTGCATATGATTATGCTGAAAAAATTAGAATTCGGTCAGAGGCAAAACGTTTTTTCTTGCTTCTGGATGGTGAAAAGTCTCAGAGGATTAAAGAGGGTACCAAAATCCATGCGGCTTTGGAAAAGCTTGAATCACTAGATGGTAAGGAGAAAGTTATCAGCCAGTTGGTTTCAGAAGGAGTAATAAATCGTAGTGAAGGGCAAGACCTCTTGCGGCAGATTGATGACCTTTTCAACAATACTGATATCGGCAAATGGTTTGGCCCTGAATGGAAAGTGATGAACGAAAGGGCCATACTGAGCGATGGCAAAATATTTCGCCCAGACCGGGTAGCATTTAAAGGCGATCTGGCTGTTGTTATCGACTACAAGTTGGAAAAGGAGGAGTCTAAGCATGCCAAGCAAATAACTCAATATGCGGAGCTATTGGCCAGGATGGGATATAAAAATATTGAGAAATACCTCATTTATGTTTCAGACGCTAAAGTCGTGCAGGTAAAATGAGCGTATTCTTAGACTATATAGTTGAGGATATTTCAGCTGAAGAATTGCCAACTCTTCACGATAAGGTCTTTGTATTCCCCACTAGAAGGGCTTGTATTCACTTTCGAAAAACATTACAGGAGAAGTTTAGAGAGCACACGTTTTGGAGTCCGGAGATTCTGAGTATAGAGGATTTCGTGGTGAAAATATCAGACAGGCAATTGACGGATGAGTTGACGTTGATTATTCAGCTTTATAATATTTATCATAAAGTTTCGCCAACTATAACCCTCGATCGCTTTTATTCCTGGGGGCAAGTCTTGATCAGCGATTTTGATGAAGTAGATCGATACATGGCCGATGGGTCAAAGCTCTATCAGAATTTGCAGGAGTACCATGATATTGAGAGTTTCCTTGGGGAAAGCGAGGAAATGAAGCAGGCTTTAGTGCAATTTAAGAAAGTTGTTCAACAGGATGATCCTACCCATTTAATCAAGGCTTTCTCCGAAACGTGGAGCCAGGTGGGTAAAGTTTACCACGAGTTCCAACAATTGCTGGCAGAACAGGAGATGACCTATTCTGGGCTACTGTTTAAGGAAGTAGCTAACAAAGCCCTGGATAAAACCTTGAAGTTGCCCTATAGCCAGGTGGTTTTTGCTGGTTTCAATGCTTTGTCTCAGTCTGAAGAGGTCTTGTTCGACTACATTATAAATGAAGAAAAAGGAACTATCTATTGGGATGCAGACGAATTGTATCTGCAAAATGAACATGAAGAAGCGGGCCAGTTTGTGAGAAGGTATAAACGCAAATGGAAGGGCAAAAACTCTAAATGGGTAGTTACGGATTATGCCTCAGGGAGTGCCTCGTTGAATTTTGTTGGTACCAGTCACATGGTTGGCCAGGCCAAAATCTCCTCTGAATTACTATTGACCGGGGCTGTGCCGGCCAACATGCAAACCGGGCTAATTCTGGCCGACGAAAATATGCTTTTTCCCACGTTGTACGCCTTACCAGATTCGGTTAGGGAAGTGAATGTAACCATGGGATATCCCTTGTCGAAATCATCGCTAAATCAATTAGTTGAAAGCTGTTTTCTGTTGCACATATCAAAAAGGGGGCAGGGCGAAAAGGCGTATTTCAAGGTGAGGGAGGTAATAGCACTTCTTGAAAACCCCATGTTGCGATCTGTAGCTCCTCAGGCAACAGAGGTAATTAAATGGTTGAAATACAGGAGGTCGGTTTGGGTTAGTGGGGCGAAACTTATGGATGAAATTACCTCAACCCAGCTGCAAGCTTGGTTTGTGGTGCCAGAGAAGAGCACAGAAATATTGGGGTACTTGGTAGATCATCTTGTAAAGTTATTCAACGCTGTAAAAGCTCAGGGCAACAACCCCATTGAGCTCGAATATATCTATCACTACTTAAAGGCACTAAAGCAACTTCAGGGGACTATCGCGGAAAATACTTACTCCGCCGATCTTAAGACGATATTTAAGTTCATAAAAGAAACTCTTAAAAGTGTGAAGGTGCCCTTTGTTGGTGAACCATTGGAGGGACTGCAAATAATGGGATTCTTAGAGACGCGAGCACTTGATTTCGAGAACTTAATAATTCTAGCCTCGAATGAAGGCAACCTGCCTGCGGGGCGCAGCAGAATTACCTACATCCCCCATGCGTTACGTAAGGCATTCAAGTTGCCCACTTTCGAAGAGCTTGATGCCATTTATGCCTACCACTTCAAAAGACTGCTGCAACGTACCAAGAATGCATACGTGATCTACAACACAGAACTGGCGGTTGATGGATCGGGAGAAAAGAGTCGCTACATTCTACAGCTGCAAAATGCATTGATTGGTTCCAAGGTGAAGATTACCAATAGTGTAATCTCTCAGAAAGTGCCACTTAGTACGGACCCAATACCTATAAATGTTGAAAAAACCGCAGCAGTTCTTGAGTTACTGCAACGTTTCAAATTCCAAACCGAAGATGAACCAGCTCGCTTAAGCCCTACCACATTGGTAACCTACATTGAATGCAAACTCAGATTCTATTTCCGCCATGTATTAAAGCTTCCTGAATACGAGAATTTCTCAGATGATATCGATCCCAGGGAATTTGGGTTAATTGTGCATCGGGCGCTGGAGCTGATTTATGCCAACTACGAAGGCGAGACAGTTTCTCGTGATGTACTAAGAGCCTTCGTGAAAGATGGTAGGGTAGAGGAAGTAGTGAAAGATGCTTACAAGGAACAGCAACTTTTGAAAGATGACCAACTACTGGAGGGCCGAAACCTGCTTAACAAGGGCATAATAGTAAGGATACTCAACAAAGTATTAGATCTTGACATAAGGGAGAGCCCGTTTACCATGCAGGCTGTTGAAACCAAGCAGTTGAGAATGAAGATGCCTTTGGGAGATAATGAGATTCTGCTTGGTGGTACTGTAGATAGAATTGATCAGGATAAACATGGGGTATATAGGATAATAGACTACAAAACTGGTATCACCGATATGATGCCGCAGTCGAGAAGAACCAATGCCGATTACGAGGAATACATTGAAGAGTACTTCAATAACCCGAAGTTCAAATCTGGCTTTCAGGCCTACTATTATACCTATCTGTTTCAGAAACTGTTTCCCGGGCAAAAGGTAAAGTCAGGGATATTTGCAATGAAGGAAATTAATAAGGGGGTTCAGTTTTTACGAAATGGCGAGGCCATTAGCCCGGCCTTAATTCAGGAATTTGAAAAGAAGCTGATTGGTTTGATACAAGAGATTTTCAACCCTGAAATAGAATTTTCTCAAACTACTGATGAGAAAGTCTGTCGCTATTGCGCCTATAAAGAAATCTGTAAAAGGTAGATTTTCATTTTCAAGGATGAGCCATTTTTCTACCTTGTTAATCTAAACTCAATAGTACCCATGTGCTACGACGTTGTTCATGGAACATTAAGTATAAAAGAATATGAGGGCGAGTTCAAAGCTACCTTCGTAGAAGGAACTGTCCTAATACCCTTTTACCACACTACTGGCTTCGATCACTTTGAGATCCCCGTCATCACCAATCGTGATCCCGAACATTTCCATCACTTTAGTTGGGGGCTAATACCTAACTGGGCCCGCGATCCTGCCGACGTCGAAAAGAAGAGAAAGCAAAATATCAATGCAAGGGGAGAAGATCTCTTTGAAAGACCATCATATAAAGCACCAGCCCGTTCTCAGCGATGTATGGTAATTCTCGATGGATATTTTGAGCATCATCATAAGGATGGTAAGGCTTTTCCTCATTTAGTTAGAATGGCTAGCAAGAAACCCTTTGCCGTAGCTGGCTTGTGGGATGCCTGGAGAAGCCCCGCCGGAGAATACATCAACAGCGTCGCCATCATTACTACTAAAGCCAATCCACTCATGCGGCACATTCATAATGCCCCTAAGTTTAGCGATGAACCAAGAATGCCAGCTATTCTAGATCAATCGAATTATGAGGCCTGGCTTTCAGACACCCAGGATAAAGAAGAAATAAAAAGCATGCTGGTTCCGTATCCTGCTGATGAAATGGAGGCGTATACTGTGCCTAGATTGAAAGGCAAGGCGGCAATAGGAAATAAGCCTGAAGCTGTGGAACGAAGGCCTTACCCTGAGTTAGAAACGCAACAAGGATCTTTATTTTAGCAGCAATGAAAACTGGCATAACAGAGGAGTTTATTGTGGCATCGGTACTTCACATTAATGAAAACACTCCAAGAATTGAAAAGTGCTTTGCGCAGCTTTCGGAGGAAGAGGTGTGGATATCTTCAAATGAATCATCAAATAGCATGGGCAACCTGGTATTACACCTGTGTGGCAATATTACCCAGTACATTATCTCAGCACTGGGTGGTAGGCAAGACAAACGGCAGCGGGATGAAGAGTTTTCCGCTAAAGGAGGATACAACAAGGCTCAACTAATTGAAAAACTGCAACAAGTGGTATCTCAGGCTACCAGCATAATTGAGGAGATGTCGGAAGAAGAACTACTGCGGAAACGAAAAGTGCAGGGGTTTGAGCTTTCCGGGATCAACATTATAATTCATGTAACTGAGCATTATTCATATCATACTGGTCAAATAGCCTACTACACCAAGCAGCTACGTGATAAAGCCCTACATTTCTATGGAGGTAAAGACCTCAATCAGCGCAATGAGTTGTGATTAGTTTGACAAACCCCTTATCTTAATCAGGGAGATATCTGCCATGAATATTCTGCTGGCCATAGGCTCATTTCAATCATTGTTCTTCGCGGCTCTTCTTGTTAACAAAAAGGGCCGTACTATTTGTGACAAAGCCCTAGCCCTGTGGTTAGGTTTGCTATCTCTTCATTTGGCCGTGATTTATTGCAAGTACCTGGGTTTATACGAAGATTACCCCCACCTAATTGGTTCAACATCATCTTTCATATTCTTATATGGGCCAATGCTATTTTTCTATGTTGACAATTACAGCTCAAACTTTCCGGGGTTTCGGAATGTCTACTTTCTTCACCTGATACCTTTTGTGGCCTACAATATTTTCATGATACCTTTCTACCTAAAATCTGGCGACGAAAAAATTGTTTATTACACCAATGCTATGGCTGAAGCTCCGCCGTTTGCCTATTCAATGTTTGGTATTCTAAAAGCGGCAACAATGCCAGCCTACCTCGTGCTGATTCTCGCTGATATTCAAAGACACCGTAATAACCTTAAATTCTACTTCTGCAATTTTGATAAAAAAGACCTCAATTGGGTTAGGTATCTGTTAGTGACAATTTCGTTAGTCGCACTTCTTATAATCGCGATTGGAATCCGGGATTTTGACGGTGGTGTTGTTTTTTCCGATGGCTCGGAAAGGTGGATTTTTATTGCAGTGTCAATATGGGTATTTGGAATTGGGTTCTATGGACTGCAGCAGACTCCTATATTCCAAAATGTCACTTTTGATATGCGTGAAGCCTCTGGCCCTACCTCTCAATTCGGCGACTCTGCAAAGTTGTATAAGATGAATAAGCTTCAGTCATTACGTGATCATGGATTTGAGGAGAAGCTTAACAACTACCTGGCTGATAAGAAACCTTTCCTTAAACCTAAACTCACCATTGATGAGTTGGCCGATGAATTGTCCATAACACCGCACGATCTTTCCGCATTCATTAATGAATCTATGGGTAAGACCTTTTTTGACCTGGTCAATTCCTTTCGGGTGGAGGAATTAAAAAATAGGTTGAAAGATCCAGCTAACAGCAACTTAACGTTGCTCGGAAATGCCCAAGAGTCGGGGTTTAATTCAAAAGCTTCCCTGAACCGAATTTTTAAAAAGCACACCGGTGTTAGTCCTTCCCAGTATTTGAAGCGACATTCCTCGCAGTAGGGTTCATTTTGCTAATTGAATCCCGCCTTGCAATTCTCCAACTAATCCACGCCGAACAACAAACCGCTTTCCGAGGCCAATAGGACTCACTTCGTAAGGTAAGCCCAATTACAACATTTTACCTGAGCGTTTTCGTCTTACTTAGCGTTTTCAATGAGATAAACACCATGCCTCGAAGACTAACGATTGTAATCAGTTCAGTGCTGCTGTTGTCATCAGCACTTATGGCTGTCGACTACACCCTGTCCCCTCATGCATCCGCCACTTGGTTGATATTGTTCGGAGGAGTGTTGTTTCTGTCGTCGGTGGTACTGCTGCTCTTTATTGAAATCAACAAGAATAACTTAAAAAAGTAAGGAAGAATTAATGCGCTTCAAACCAATGATCTTGCCTGAATCTAGCCTTTTTGCGGCCCTGAGCACCGCGCAACGAGCCTACCTCCAACTGAATACCAGGATGATGACTCTTAGCAAGGGAGAGTATATTGAGGAGAATAACCGGCAACTCTTTCAGCTTATTAGTGGGAAACTGATAGTTTATGAACTGGATAACGAGGGTAATGAGTTTGTAAAATACCTTGTGAAAGAGGGGGCAATGTTTGGGAACCTGTTGGCTTCAGATTCAGTTTCTCCCGAGGAGTTTGCAAAGGTAGTTTCTCAGGAGGCCACAATTGCCATTTATCCGAATCCGGTAATATCAGATTTTCTTGATTCCAACGCTGGATTTGCGAAAGCCTATGCCCAGGAAGTATGGAATAGATGCAAGGTGGTTGAGAAGCAATTTCGCGTAATCAGGCGCCATAAGGAAGTGCGAAGTCGGTTGATTTATTTGCTATTAAATTGGGGCTTAGAGGAGGGAAGTAAGGCGGGTGACTACACCTTGGTAGAAAATCATCTTACGCATGAGGAAATTGCTTCTTTAATTGGAACCACCAGGGTTACAACTACCAACCTTCTCAACCAACTAAGGCAGCAAAAGGCTGTGATCTACGACCGCAACCAGTTTCAATTGAATCTGGAAATACTAAGCAGGGAGTATGGCTCATCATTGGGTCTGTAAGACTTTTAACCACTACTAGCAATAAAAATTTCTTTCTGAAATGTATGTTACTATTTTATTTTTGACCGGTAATCCAGGCAACTACGTATAGTAGTATAAGGTCATTACTCAAAATAGTACAACATGAAGAAAACAGGCAAACTCTCAAGATTGCCATTGTTCCTAACCATTATGGGCCTATGGATGCTTGTAGGCCTCTTTACCGCTTGTTATGAATTCTTTTTTTTGGCTAACTACCCCGGCGTTTTAAACACCCCTGCCATGGGTGAGTACAACCTTGCCAATGCTGCTTTAGCAGCTGTAATTTGGGGTGCCCTTGGTGGTTTTTTGTTCGCATACCTGGAGATTTTTGTGTTGCAGAACAAGTTTCGACGACAGCCTTTCTCCAGAGTGGTTCTGATTAAGGGCGGCTTGTACGTTCTCATGCTAACGGTGCTAAACATTTTTATTTCTTTCCTTTTCAACAGTTTTCTGGCTGGCCGAGCCGTTAGCGATCCTCAAGTTTGGCAGAATGTAAAAGCGTTTGTGTATAGTACTGCTTTTTGGCACCCGCTTTTTCCGTTTTTTGGCCTCACACTTTTGACGCTTTTTATCATGCAGATAAGTCAAAGATTCGGCCAGGGCGAGATGATGAAGATGCTTGGGGGTAGATATTTTCAACCTAAAGAGGAGAAGAGGATTTTCATGTTTCTGGATTTGAAATCATCGACGGCAATTGCAGAGAAATTAGGGCATGGCCAGTTTTTTAATTTGATAAATGACTTCTTCCATGATATAACAGATACGATAATCGCTTACCGTGGAGAAATTTACGATTATGTGGGAGACGAGATTATTGTTTGCTGGACCACCACCAACGGCATTGATAGTGCCAACTGTCTGCAATGCTTCTTTGCCATTGAGGAGGTAATTGCCACCAGGGAGGATTACTATAAGGGTAAATATGGAATGGTTCCTGAATTTAAAGCGGGATTGCATTTGGGATATGCCACAGTAGGAGAAATTGGAAGAGTGAAAAAGTCCATTAGCTACAGCGGAGATGTGCTTAACACCGCTAGTCGCATCCAGTCCATTTGTAATGATTACAATGAAAAACTACTGATCTCGGAAGACCTTAGTTCCAGCCTGGTGGATAAGCCCAACCTCAATATAAACAAGATTGGCACCATTCCTTTGAAGGGGAAAGAGAAGCCTGTTGACATTTATGCGGTTAAGAAATAGCCGATGACAACTACGAGGCTATAGGTAGCGGCCTGGTTTTGTCGGTGCTTATATCAGCCTTTAGCATATACAAGATATTATACAAGCCAAAGAAAGTCCGATTGAAATAAACAAAGTGCCGTGATCCACGAGCCTGTAATCGGCTAAGCTCCGGGTCTTTACGAATGCCTTCACTTAGTTCATAAATTCGGTTGAAAAATGCCTGGTTGCTGAAATCAAATTGGTTACTGTTGAATGGCGTGGATAGATGTCTTATCAAATCTGTAAACATCACCGTTACAATGCCCCTATCTCGCTTTGAATCCTTAGGTTTGAAAATCTCTAATTCCTTAAAAAGTCGATCGACTTTACCTGCATCATCAAGGGTATCATGTCGTGCGAGTTCAAAATAGGCATCGTAGAAATCAGCGGGGATATGCTTTAGGCACCCAAAATCAATCACGCCGAGATTGTTTTCTTTATCGATTATGAAATTACCAGGATGGGGATCGGCATGCATAATCCGTAATTCATGCATTTGGAACATGTAAAAATCCCACAATGTTTGTCCTAGCCTATTTCTTTCATCCTGACTGGATTCTTGCTTGATCCAGGTATCTAGTGGAGTTCCTCCTAACCAGCTCATAGTAAGAATTTGCTTACTGCTGTATTCAGGATAATACTCTGGGAATCGGACTTGGTTGAGGTGCTGGCAGCTATTGGCGAAATTAATCGATTGCTTAAGCTCCAAATCATAGTCGGCCTCTTCCAGCAGCTTACCTTCCACCTCCTTCATATAAATGTCAATGTCTTTTCCCTTAACATTCATAAGCTTAAGGGCAAAAGGCTTGGCCAGTTTTAGATCACTCTTGATGGAATTTGCCACACCAGGATACTGCACCTTTACTGCTAACTGTTGCCCATCTTTCTCGGCCTTATGGACCTGACCCATCGATGCTGCGTTGCTAGCTTTGCTTGAGAAACTATCAAAAAGCTGGTTCGGGTCTTTGCCAAAACTTGATCTGAAAGTCTTTTTCACCAAAGGGTAAGAAAGGGGCGGAGCACTGTATTGCGCCATGGCAAAGCGATCAGTGTAAGCCTTAGGCAATATATTCTGATCCATGCTTAGCAGCTGAGCCATTTTAAGAGCAGACCCTTTCAGTTCACTTAGAGAATCGTAAATGTCGCTGGCATTATCTTCTTCAAGTCCCTCCCTGTTTAGCTTCCCACTGACAGCCGCTGCAGCATAGTGTTTAACGTAATTAGTCCCCACCTTTGCACCGGTAGTAATAAGTTTACTTGCCCTTCGGACTTTGCTGATAGGTATTTTATCTAGCTCTTTGCTCATGAGGCACTGCGGTTAAAACCCATTCTTTGCATAAAGAATTTACCCAAGTCAATTACTGAATCAAGCGCTGGAATTTGTCCTAAATCGAAAAGGGTTCGGGTAGATTTTTCAATGAAGGCGTCTGTGTCTTCGGAGCCCAGGGAATCGTCATTTGCCCAAAAGAATATTACGGCAATACTATGTTTCCAGAGCATTTTCCGATAGCCAAATTTGGCCAGATCATGTCCTTGCTTAGGTATAAACCTGGGCGGTGTCATCCAGTCGGTGTCAGCGTTATCAATAACTCGCTGTGTTACCAGAAGGAATTTGGGAGGCAGAGCGGGTGATTTGTATTGTAGTCGATATTGAATGTAAGAGCGGTCGCCCTTGATAAGTTCAAGCAAGGTGTATAGAAACGAAAGGTGTTTTTCCTGTGCTTCCATTTCCTCAAAGTCCTTGTCTTTCTGTAGTATATCGAAAGTCTTCTGGTAGTAATCTTCCCAAATCGATTTTTCGATTGCTCCTAATGAACCAAATTTCTCGAAAAATGCCTCCTCAGTTATTTTCAAATATTTGGTGAAAACCAAAACTGAGGCAGGTGCTTTGCCTTCGAGAAGTAAATATTCCTGGAAGCCCTTCTTAATTGAATTTCTTGTAACTGATTTCTTAGCCATTGGTAGCTGTATTCTTTATATAGAAACAGCTGTGACCAGTTTTAGTTCTGCATTGGGCTGAACAAAATGCATTGTTGGTTAGTCACTTGAGTTATTCTTATCGCCTTTCTTTTCTATACGCCTAACCTTAACGGTATTGTAGTGCTTATAAACCGTGTTTATAAAGCCTAGAATAATTCCCAGCCCGATAAGAATATAGAACATGGTGAAAATTTTCCCGGCATCGGTGGTAGGAGAGAAGTCGCCATAGCCAATGGTAGTAAGTGTAATTACGGAGAAGTAGATCGAGTCGATCCAGCTCCAACCCTCAAGCCAGTGATACACAACGGCACCGAGGCCAAGAACTACAAAGGTGGTAAAGAGTAAATCGCGGTATTGCTTGTCTTTGAGGAACGAAACTGCAGTTTCAAAGAGTATCATATCTAAGGTGTTAGCTAATCGTTATTGGGAGAATTTGAAATTGTATTCTTGTTCTAAATCGGGACCGGTGAGAAGGATCACATCTACATCCAGGGTAATGTCCTCAAGTGGTTGATCTCTCTCATCCCTGTCAACCGCCACAATGGCATCGACTACATCCATGCCCTGGATTACATGCCCGAAAACAGTATAGTTGCCATCAAGCCTGGGTATACCATCTTTATCTTGCACAATGTAGAACTGGCATCCAGCAGATAGCTTATCCGGATTATCGTCACGGCCGGCGCCTACGGCTCCATAGACGTGCTTGATTGCTGGGTTAAATTCGGGCTCGAGCAAGTATGGAGAATCTGAAAACCCTTCTGGCGTATCGGGGCAGCCACCCTGGGCAACAAACCCTGGTATAACCCGGTTGAAAGTAAGGGTGTCCCAATAGCTTCCCTGGGCTAATTCAACAAAGCTCTTTCTATGATTTGGTGTTTCAGGATAAAGCCAGAAAACGATCTCACCCATATTGGTGTTAATGCGGCCAAGGTAATAGCCTCTTGTAATTTGAATAGTATCGATTCCGCTACCTTCATCATTCTCAACTTTTACCCAATAGGTGCCTGGATCTTTGATTGTGATCTCGGCCGTTTCTTCACCGGTTGACCAGGTGTGTTTTCCTTCAAGGTTGGAGGCAAGGGTAATGGATTCGCCCTCCGGCAGGAGCTGATTTTCGCCAAGGTTTACGGGTATTTCCTTTTCCAGGCCACATGACACAAGGATTGGAATAACAAGAAGTGCCAATATCGTCTGTTTCATAGTTTTGGGATTGTTCAGTTCAGATGACAATTTCAAATTACAGATTTTAAGTTTTAAGTGATTCCGTAGGGCATAAAAAAAGCCCCTCACCGAGGAGCTTCATATTTCTTACTATGGTTGGTTTATGCCATTTGCGCTTCCAACTTCTGCGAAAGCACTCCTTTAGGTACGGCTCCAACTTGCTTGTCAACAATTTCACCTCCCTTAAATACTAGCAGGGTAGGGATGCTGCGGATACCATACTTGGCAGAAATATTTGGATTGTTATCAACGTCAACTTTTCCAATTACTGCTTGCCCGTCGTAGTCATTAGCCAACTCTTCTACTACCGGGCCAATCATCTTACAAGGTCCACACCATTCTGCCCAAAAATCAACTAGAACAGGCTTTTCAGATCCAACAACAACTTCATCAAAGTTGGCATCGGTCAATTCAATTGGTTTACTCATGATTAATAATGGTTACTTCTTTTATGCGATTCTAACTGGCAACGCAAATATAGGAGAATTTGTTCCTAAAATAAACAAACTGGGCGCTGCCGTCGATTATCAATTGGAAGATACAATGCGGTATTTCAACTCCGGAAAACGCTCCAATTCCTGCAAAAACTCATTGCTTGGATTCACCATAAACTTCTTCGACATCAATTCCACAGCAATTTTTTCTTCACTGTCATAGACATTTAGCCTGAGGTTGCATTTACCTGGATTGTCTGCACTAACTTTCTCCAATTCATTAATAAATGTTTCACTTACATCCGCAAGCATCAGATCTAATCTTACTTCTTTGCTTAGTTCGTCTCTAATATCATTAAGCAACTGAATTTGCTTTGTACGAAATTCCCAAACACCTGGCTGTTTATATCTTTCCTCAACTTTTCCGGTGAGGTACACAAAGCTATCAATATTAAGCATATGCCGGTTTTTGAGATAGTCTTCACCAAATATGGCCAAGTCGATAGAGTCCTCATAATCTTCTACGGTGAATAACCCAAATGGCTTACCGGTTTTAGTTAGTCGTTCTATAAACTTTGTGATAACGCCTCCGATGTTGATATGTTGATTTTTGAAGTCTTCAATTTTGTCAACTGTGCAATTGCAGAAATGTCGAATCTCCACCCGGAACTGATCCAGTGGATGGCCTGATATGTAGAAGCCTACAACCTCTTTTTCAATTTTTAGTTTTTCAATTTCACCGTAAGGCTCGCAGTGCGGAATTTTAGGCTTGGGTATTTCTACGCCGCTGCCTTCACCAAACAAAGATTGCTGAGAGGCATTCTTTTCAGCTTGTAGGTTGTTGCCGTATTTAATGGCCATCTCTATAAGTGAGCTGGTTCCATTTTCGGCAAAAATATACTGTCGCCTGTTTACTCCCTCAAATCCATCGAAGGCTCCGGCCATAGCAAGGCTTTCAAAAGTTTTCTTGTTTACCGAACGCAGATTTACTCGGGAGGCAAAATCGAAAATGTCAACGAAGGGCCCATTTTCGTCACGCTCCTCGATAATGGCCATCACGGCCGCGTCACCAGACCCCTTGATAGCTCCCAGTCCAAATCGAATTTGCCCTTCCGTATTTACATCGAAATGAATATTACTTTCATTGATGTCTGGCCCTAACACCTTCAAGCTTTGGCGCTTACATTCATCTAAGAAGAAGGTGATCTTATCAATGTTACTCTGGTTATGGGTGAGTACCGAAGCCATGTACTCGGCAGGGTAGTGCGACTTAAGAAATGCGGTTTGGTATGCGACAACAGAGTAAGCAGCAGAGTGTGATCGGTTAAAACCGTATTGTGCAAATCGCTCCATGATGGAGAAAATTTCTTCAGCCTTCTCCTTACTGATATTGTTCTTTTTCTCAGCTCCCTCCACAAAGATGGTCCGTTGCTTTTCCATCTCTTCCTTTTTCTTCTTGCCCATGGCCCTTCTTAGCAAATCAGCTTGACCGAGGGAATATCCTGCTAACACCTGTGCGGCTTGCATGATCTGCTCCTGGTAAACCATAATGCCATAGGTGTTGCTGAGGATTGGCTCGAGCAACTCATGCGGATACTCCACCTTTTCTATGCCATGCTTTCTGTTGATGAAGTTTGGAATGAAGTCCATGGGCCCTGGTCGATATAGGGCATTCATGGCAATCAAGTCTTCAATGTTGGTAGGCTTGAGTACTTGCAGGTATTTCCGCATACCAGGAGACTCAAACTGGAAAGTGCCGATAGTGTCTCCGCGCTGATAAAGCTCAAATGTCTTCTCATCCTCCAATGGCAACTCGTCGATATCAATATCTTCAGACCGGTTGTTCTTAATAAGAATAAGGGCATCTTTGATGATCGACAAAGTCTTCAATCCCAGGAAGTCCATCTTCAGCATACCTGCATCTTCAATCACTTTGCCATCGAACTGAGTCACCAATAAGTTAGAGTCCTTAGATGTTGAAACCGGAATATATTCCGTCAGTTCATCGGGAGCGATGATGATTCCAGCAGCGTGAATTCCAGAGTTGCGAACAGAACCTTCAAGGCGCTCCGCTTGCTTAAGTACTTCTGCGCGCAGGTCGTTGCCTTTTTTGATATCGTAGAGCTCCTTTACTTCACTGAAGGCAGTGTCGAGAGAAATCCCTGGTCTTTCCGGAACCAGTTTGGCAAGCGCGTTGGCTTCAGGTAAAGGCAGTTCCAGCACCCGAGCGACATCTTTAATTGCCATTTTTGCGGCCATGGTACCATAGGTGATAATCTGTGCTACTTTCTCATAGCCGTACTTATCAACTACATAATCAATTACTTTCTGGCGACCTTCATCGTCAAAGTCAGTATCAATATCAGGCATTGATATCCTCTCCGGATTGAGAAAACGCTCAAAGAGGAGGTTGTACTTGATCGGATCGATATTGGTGATGCCAATGCAGTAGGCAACCACAGAGCCGGCAGCGGATCCTCGTCCAGGGCCGATTAGAACGCCCAGATCCCGGCCGGCGTTGATAAGGTCGGCCGTAATTAGGAAATAGCCAGCAAAGCCCATGTGCTTGATAATTCCCAGCTCATGGTTGAGACGTTCTTCCACATCACTGTTCATTTCCAAATACCTGGATTTGGCCCCCTCAAAGCTTAGATGCTTTAGGTAGTCATCTGCATTGGCAAAACCATCGGGCAGTGGAAAGTTTGGTAGAAGAATGTCTCTGCGTAAATCAGGAGTGTCTACCTTATCAATTATCTCATTGGTGTTGTCAAGGGCCTCAGGAATGTCGTGGAAGAGTTTTGCCATTTCTTCCTGCGTCTTAAAGAAGAACTCGTTGTTTGGAAAGCCGAATCGATAGTCTTTTCCGCCGAAGCCGTTGCCTTTCCAAACTGGTTTGCTCTGAAATTCCCCGGTATTGATACAAAGCAGAATGTCGTGCGGATTCGAATCTTCCTGATTTACGTAATGAGAATCGTTGGTAGCAATAGTTTTGATGTTGTACTTTTTCGCAAACCTGAGCAGTACCTCATTCACCTTTTGCTGCTCCTCCAGACTATGCCGCTGCAGTTCAATGTAGTAGTCGTCTCCGAAAACATCCAGCCACCACTGTAGCAATTCTTCAGCCTCTTCCTCAGTTTTATCCATTATGGCTTGGGGAATTTCAGCGGCCAGGCAGCAGCTGGTAGCTATAATGCCTTCATGATATTTTTCAATCAGCTCCTTATCTATTCTCGGCCATTTACTATACATACCTTCAATGTAGCCCAATGAACAAAGCTTGGAGAGGTTCTTGTAACCAACTTCATTCTTAGCCAACATCAGTTGGTGGAAGCGGTTGTCTTTTTCCTTGTTGCTAAACTGCTTCTTCTTTCGATCTTCAACGAGGTAGAACTCGCAGCCAACAATTGGCTTGACATTATACTTGGAAGCTTCAGCTACGAATTTGAAAGCCCCGAACATATTGCCATGATCGGTTAATGCTACCGCCGGCATTTCATCGGCGTTAGCCTTTTGCATAAGCTCTGTTATACTGGCGGCACCATCGAGAAGTGAGTACTGGGTGTGACTGTGTAGATGACTAAATTGAGGCATTTATATAAAAAATTGGACTGAATAAATACAAATCACTGATCATTAAAGAATAGTCGCAGTAAATGTTGCTTTGGAGTATAAGTAACACTTAAATTGTTGGGCTTGCTAAAATTGTAACCACCTAGATTCCAACCTGAAGCAGTGAAATTTTCGAATTTCGACGGAAAATTCTGGGAATTTAAGTTAGCAGAATTGAAAGTGACGAACAACATAATCACAGGGAATCCCTATCTCTTAACGGTAGTTTTTTTACTTACCGTTATAGGCAGTTCTTTTGCCCAAAGAATTACGCCTCAAGTCTTTAATGTAGTAGGGTTTACCACCAATCTTGAGAACACCACCATTTCATCATCTATAGGGGAATTAGCTACTAGTACCATCGCAACTGGCGACCTTACCATTACCCAGGGATTTCTCCAACCCATTGAGCGCCCTCCATGCCTGGATTTGGAATTGATTTTTTTTCCAAACCCGGTAACGGACGTTATCAGTGTCGGTATTGAGAATTGCCCGGGTGAAATTGGCCGGATCGAAGTCTATGATATCTTCGGAAAGCGGGTACACTCAACCAAACTGGTTGAGAATAGTGCGAACCTGAGTACGCTTAGTCCTAGCGTGTACATCATTAAAGCCATCACCACCAATGAAGAAGTGGCGGGTTCATTTAAAGTTGCCAAAGTTGCTAAGTAAAGAAGAAGTTTAATGAAAACGCGACTAAATCCTTACCACCATGCTACGAGAGATCAGATGGATGACCTTAGTCATTTTGGCACTGGGCTCAAGCTCCTCATGGGCCCAAATTCCAGGGATTAACTACCAAGGGGTAGCTCGAAATCTCGACGGCAGCCCCAAAGCCCTGCAGAATATTAGCTTAAGAATTAGCGTATTGGCCGGTTCTGATACAGGACCGGTGGAATATAGTGAAACTCACGAAGTGAGTACTAATGAGTTTGGTCTATTCCAGGTGGCCATCGGTCAGGGCGATCCTGAAAGTGGTACTTTCCAGGCTATTGATTGGTCACAATTAGGTAAATGGATTTCGGTAGAAATGGACCCAGATGGCGGCTTTAGTTACCAATTGGTCGGAAGTCAGCAAATGCTTGGCGTGCCTTACGCTTTGTACGCTGAAAGGGCCGGCGAGTCGTTGCAGGCGGGCGATGGGGTGGAAATTGCTGACAACCGAATTATGAACACAGCTCCGGACCAAGTAATAAATTTCTCTTCAACTGGCTCCGTAAACGTATTGGGTTCGTATCCAAATTTCACAATTACCGGAACAGATAATGTTGATGATGCAGATGCAGATGCTGCAAACGAATTGCTAACAGGGGCCAGCTTACAACCGGGAGCTATTCTGAGAATTAGCGATGCCGGAGGAGACTACGATGTGGACCTCAGCAGCTTGGTTACCAACCCAATTGATCCCACACTTTCGCAAGTGTTGGATGAGGGCAATGATGCGGGCGGATTTACCATTGGCAACGTTGGTGATCCAGTACTTTCTCAGGATGTTGCCACCAAAGCTTATGTTGACAATTTGAATGTGGACGACAGCGATGCCGATCCACTGAACGAAATTCAAGACCTCCAGCTTTTGGGAGATATGCTCTCAATTACTAATGGCGGAGTTACATTGATCGATCTGACGCCATACCTGGATAACACGGATAGTCAAGACCTGACTCGGACTGGCAACACGCTGAGCCTTACTGGTGATGCCACAGCCGTTGATCTATCTCCCTATCTAGACAACACTGATAGCCAGGATTTAGGAAACACGGTTTCAGGAACCAGTCGCACCATTACAATTACTGGTGGTGCCAGCACAACTTTTTCCATAGCGGATAATGATAATAGCTCTTCCAACGAGATTCAGGATTTGTCTCGATCTGGCAATACATTAAGCCTGAGCGGTGACGGTACTTCGGTAGATCTTGCACCTTACCTGGATAATACTGATAATCAGGATTTGGGCAACACTGTTTCCGGAACCAATAGAACGGTTACAATAACAGGTGGAAATAGCACTACCTTTTCCGTGGCGGATAACGATAACAGTACCAGTAATGAGATTCAGGATTTGTCTCGATCTGGCAATACATTAAGCCTGAGTGGTGACGGTACTTCGGTAGATCTTTCACCTTACCTGGACAATACCGATAATCAGGATTTAGGCAACACAGTTTCCGGAACCAATAGAACGGTTACAATAACAGGTGGAAATAGCACTACCTTCTCCGTGGCGGATAATGATAACAGTACCAGCAATGAGATCCAGGATTTGTCTCGATCGGGCAATACATTAAGCCTGAGTGGTGATGGAACGTCGGTTGATCTTTCATCCTATTTGGATAATACTGACAACCAGAATTTAGGCAATACCGTTTCGGGAACCAATCGAACAATAACTATCAGTGGAGGAAGCGGCACTACCTTTTCTGTCGCCGACAACGACAACAGTTCCTCTAACGAGATTCAGGATTTGTCCCGATCAGGCAATACACTAAGCTTGAGTGGTGATGGCACTTCGGTAGATCTTTCACCTTATTTAGACAATACTGATAATCAGAATTTGGGTAATACAGTTTCAGGTACTAATCGCATAATCACCATTAGTGGTGGAACCAGTACTACTATTTCCGTGGCAGATAATGATAACAGTAGCTCTAATGAAATTCAGGATCTCGTAGATGTTCTGGCCCAGGGGAATGACGCCAATGGCAATCGGATTGCAAATGTTGGAGACCCGCTTGCAAATTCTGATGTAGCCACTAAGTCTTACGTGGATGCTAATGATGCTTCAGTGGCAACAAATTATGCATTTAGAGTAGACTTTAACTTCACCGCAGGTGGCGGCGGAGCTAACAATGAACTCATAGACCTTAGCTCTCCGGTATTTGATAATTCAAACGTACTATCCGGTAGCTCATTTACAGCCCCAGTTGACGGTGTCTATATATTTCATGTATCTGCCAATTCCGGCAGCGATATGCCCATGTCGGTTATTGCTAATGGCGTGCCTGAGGCAGTGAATAGGGCTTCGGGGTTCGCTCCATTTCTAGCCAACTACAATGGGGCTAAAGTTTACAACCTCACCGCGGGCCAAACGGTGCAGTTACGTGTAGATTCAGGAATTGCAGGTGCCAATGTTACCGGATCATTCTTTGGCTATAGGCTTTAGAAAATATGCACCACTTTCTTAGTTAGGAAGAATTCCTCGTCGAAATATTTGTTAAGCGCATAGATGCTGTGCTCCTGCTGGAGCCCTTGCAGTTCTTCCTCCAAGTCACCCCCCTTAAGGTATAGTACACCATTCGGGATTGTATGAGTTGATTTGGCGGAAATGTTGTTTCTCACCCACTTCAGAAAAGGTTTTAGCTTTGTTACCGCTCTACTTACCACAAATTGATATTTGTTTTGAAGAGATTCGGCCCTGCCGTGGGTAGCGATGACATTTTCTAAGCCAATAGCCTGCGAAACTTCCTTTACTACGGTGATTTTTTTGTTAATAGAATCAAGCAGATGGAACTGAGTTTTTGGGAACAGAATTGCCAACGGTATGCCTGGAAAACCACCACCGGTTCCCACGTCCAGCACCGAGCTGCCTGACTGTAAGTCCACCACCTTGGCTATTCCAAGACTGTGCAATACATGGTGCAAATAGAGATTGTCAATGTCTTTACGAGAAACTACATTGATCTTATCATTCCAAAATCTGTAAAGCTCACCGAGGGCATCAATCTGCTCGGCCTGCTTCTCGTTGAGGTCAGGGAAATATTTATGAACCACCGATGCCTGCAACTGAAAATATTTCTATCTATCGCCGGCATTACCTCCCTGGCCTGCGTATTGCTGGTAGGCAGATTCAACCTCTTCGAATTTAGCCTTAAGCTCAGCATAACGATCAACGGCGTCTTTGCCAGGTTGCTGATCAGCACGATTAAGCATTGAAGAGAGATAGTTCATCTGCGCTAATAACATAGGAGTTTGGTAAATGCCATCTGAAGTCTCCAGCATCCTTTCGAACTCTTCTAACTTTTGATCTTCTGCTTTGTCGGTATCATTGGCAGTTCCGTCATTCATCGTCTTAGCCAGCTCTTTCCTCCTGGTTTTTATCTTGTCTGAAAGACGCCTGCCTAAATCCTGGAGATCGCGAATTTTCAATGCCAACTCCATTTGCTCATTGAGTGTAGCGCTGGAAATGTGGTTAGTCCGTGGATCTTTTAGAAGTTGGAAAGATTGCGTGAATTCTTTTTTATCGACAGTTAATTTCACAGTATATGCTCCAGGGTTGGCCATGGGGCCATTTTGGAATCTTCTGTTCTCATTGCTATCCCAAGGTCCTCGGTGTCGGAGGTCCCAGCGCATCCTGTGCATACCTGCGGTTTTCTTCAGGCTTGGCTTGGGGGCTTGGCTAACAAATCCTGTTGCCATGCTTACCGTTTCTCCACCTTTCTTATCTCCCTTCTTTTTATCAATGCCCAAGTAGGTGCGCACCACCGCGCCACTAGCATCAAGTATTTCTACTTTCAGATTCTCGGCATCCTTGGCCAGGTAATAATCCATAGTTACGCCAGCGGAAGGATAGTGAGGCACACTGTTCTTTCCATTCCCTCGGTAGCGATAACGGAAAGAATCTTTCGGTTTGAACATGTAAGCTTGCTTGCTGCTTTGGGCATTTGCCATGCTGTGCAGCGCATTTACATTATCCAGTATCCAGAAAGATCTTCCCATAGTTGAGAGGATAAGATCTTGCCTATGAACTTTTATATCAGTGATAGGCGTCACAGGCAGGTTTTGCTGGAATTCCTGCCAGTTCTTGCCATCATCAAAAGAGATATACATTCCGAATTCGGTACCGGCATAAAGAATGCCTTCAACAGTAGGATCTTCCCTTACAACTCTTACGGGATAGTCTGAAGGTATTCCATTATTGATTAGTTCCCAGTTACCACCGTTGTCTTCTGTTTTGTAGATATAAGGTTTCCAATCGCCAAGTTGATAGCGAAGAGAAGTGAAATAGGCTTTGTTAGCATTGTGTGGTGAGGGTTCCACGCAATCAATTCGCCCGCCAGCGGGAAGTGTAGATGGAGTTACGTTTTTCCAGTTTTTGCCACCATCAGTGGTAACATGCACCGGGCCATCGTTGGCGCCCACCCAAATGGTGCCCTCCTTTACAGGAGATTCACGAATGGCGTAAATAGTGCTGTAGAATTCTTCGCCAGTAATATCTCTTGTAATTGGACCACCGGAGATGACCTGGGTTTCAGGAGTAAAGGCCGTTAAATCCGGAGAAATGGTCTCCCAAGTCTGGCCATCATTCGTCGTTTTATGTACGAATTGGGAAGTGTGATAAACCACATCAGGATTGTGAGGAGAGACATGAATTGGGGATACTCTCTGGAAGCGGAATTTTAGGTCTTTGGGGTTATGGCCGTACATATTAGATGCTCCTACGTAGTACTGCATCTCCTGGCCGGTCTTACGGTTGAATACGCCGAATCTGCCCTTGCAATTGGAGTAGATAATGTCGGGATTGCCAGGCTTGGGTACTGCCGGGCCTGTTTCGCAGCCACCAATGGCTGTCCAGTAACTGGTATGCCCGCCAGCAGCGTTGTAGGGAGGAACCGAGGGAACAGTTATAGTTGAATTATCCTGCTGTCCTGCATAAATCCAATAGGGGAACTGGTCGTCTACCTCAATCTGGTAAAGCTCTGCCGTAGGCTGGTTGCGTTGGGTAGACCAGGTTTTCCCGCTGTTGGTTGTTACGTTGGCGCCGCCATCGTTGGCTTGAACATACAGTAAGGTATCAGATGGGTTCATCCAAATGTCATGATTATCACCATGGGGCGTTCTAATTCTTTTCCATGTTTTGCCCGCGTCTGTTGAATGCCAAAACTGCGTGGAATTAATATATAAGGAGTTGGCGTTTTTTGGGTTCGCGTAAATATTGCAATAGTAAAACGGGCGATCAGTTAATTCCTTCTTATTGGTTATGTGCTCAAAACTTTCTCCCTTATCATTTGAGCGATAGAGCCCTCTTACGTCTTTAGGTGCTTCCACCAATGCGTAGAGCCGATTAGGATCTGCTGGAGAAACTGTTAGGTCTATTTTGCCGATCAAGCCTTCGGGCAGTCCCTTAGTCACTTTCTTCCAGGTATCGCCACCATCTACAGACTTATATATACCACCGGCCTGATGTCCACCACTAATGATTGTCCAGGGCTTACGCTCAGCACGCCACATGCTGGCATAAATAGTTTGCGGGTCGCCGGGAGCGAATTCCAAATCCACAGAGCCAATTGTATCTGAATGATAAAGTACCTTTTTCCAGGTGGCACCGGCGTCTTTTGATCGGTATACCCCTCTTTCCTCGTTCGGCTGAAACGCCTGTCCTATGGCTGAAACGAAGATGATGTTGGGATCATTGGGATGAATTTCAACAGCACCAATTTGTCCAGTCTCTTTTAGACCAATGTGCTGCCAGGTTTTTCCAGCATCAGTAGATTTGTAAACGCCCTTACCCGTAATTACATTAGATCTAATCCCATCGGATCCGGTTCCAACATAAACAACATTGGGATCACTCTGTACCACGCTGATAGCGCCTATGGAGGGTGTATTGAAGAAACCATCACTTACATTCTTCCAGGTGATTCCATAATCATCAGTTTTCCATACTCCTCCACCAGTGGCTCCCATATAAAAGGTGCCAGCAATACTTTCAATCCCCTCAACTGCTGTCACGCGGCCTCCACGGGTCGGCCCTACATTTCTATACTCGAGAGTGTTAAACATCTCATTGCTTATAGTAGCAGATTTATTCTTTTGTGCGTGGACGGGCAGTACTACAAGAAGCCCCATTAGGATGATTAAGGATCTAGACAAGCTTTTCATTGGATTTCAATTTGCAATTCAAATTGAAGTTAGGAAAAAAAGCAGTGCGGAATGTTAGGAAACCTAGCCTATTTGATGAGTGGCCTTTCCGGTTCTAAATGTGGCCTTCTTTGCCTTTCACCAAGTCGTACATTAATTCTCGGGCGCGGTGAAGCTGGGCCTTAACAGTGCCAAGAGGCGCCTCCAATTCTTTGGCAATTTCTTCGTAAGAAAGCTCCTGGAAATAGCGCAGTCTTACCAATCGCTGATATTTGGCAGGCAGCTTTGTCACGAACATCTGGATCAATTCAATTTTCTGCGCCTTTATTGCCTCTTCCTGGGGGTTCAGGTTTTTATCCTGGACATCTATTGATACGGCCTCACCATTATCATCTTTGAAGGATGTATCAAGACTCATGGTTTCGAGTCTCTTCTTTCTGATGAAATCAATGGAATTATTGGTGGCAATTCTAAATAACCAGGTACTAAAGGTGAAATCTTTTTTGAACCGGTGGAGGTTTTTAAAAGCCTTGGCAAAAGCTTCAATTGTAAGGTCTTCAGCGTCATCCACATTTCTTACCATTTTTAGGATCATGTGGTACACAGGTTTTTTATAACGATCTAGAAGTATCGCAAAAGCCTGCTCATCATTGTGCTTGGTTGCCCTATCAATGAGATCGAAATCCTCTAATGCCTTATCTGAAAACTGCTTTTTTAGCTCCATTTGACCTTTTTGCTAACCAGTGCCGCTAATCCTGTCGTAATATAATAAAACACGAAAATAATATCTAAAAGCACGATTCCCCACAGACTTAACCTATCTCCAAGCTTTTTCTTCGCCGCGTAAAATACCACAAACATCGTACTGATCTTTATGGAAAGGGCAATTATTAGCGGCGGAGGATGTATGGCCTTAATGGCCAATGGGATTAGCGCTATCCAACATATTATATTACTTAACGTGAATGAGCCCAAAATGATTTTATCCAGCGTTTTATAGCGCTTTCCTACCGATAAATGCCTGATTTTCTGTTTAAAAAAATCTGCTACTTTTTCCTTGGGTACTGATAATACTAAAGAATCTGTTCCTGTCGTAATGACAGTATTTTCTGCCAAAGAATGCTTATTGACAAATAAATCGTCATCTCCACCTGTAATTCCTTCTATTCCCTCAAAACCTCCACTGCCAATAAAGAAGCTCTTCCGATAGGCCAGATTTCTTCCTACACCCATATATGGACGTCCAAGTATCGCTAGAGACATGTATTGGATAGCAGTGAGCAGCGTTTCAAATCTAATAAAGTAGTTGAGCAGGCTGCTCTGCTTTTCATATTGCGAGTAGCCTATCGCTATCATTGTTTCATCAGAAAACCTGGCTGCAGTTTCGGATATCCATAAATTACTGTGCGGATAACAATCACCGTCTGTTAGCAAAATAATATCATTGGAGGCCGCCCCTATGCCTGTAGCGACAGCGTGCTTTTTGGGGTTGATTCCTATCGGAGTGTGGTCAACCCGAATGGCTCGCAGCAGATTACTTTCTTCAGCTGCCTTTTTAAGAAATTCCGTGCTGCCATCAGTAGATCTATCGTCAACGATGATTACCTCAAAACTGTGATAACGCTGGTTAAGGAGGGAAGTAATGAGTCTTTGCAGGTTTGGTAGTTCGTTGTGGACTGCGACGACTATCGAAACGGGCCCTGTCGCAGGCTGCTGTTTTATGCTTCTTTTGGAAAGAGCAACCGCAAAAACCAGATTGTATAATGCCTGAATCGCACAGCAGGCCAAAAAAAGGTAAAGCAGCAGTTGCATCAGGCCAAGTTAATTGAAATTAATTATCAACCCTGAATAATACCAAGTGGCTATCTGCATAGGCAAGCGCCATTTCTTTACATAATCCCGTATTTTTGCGCCAGTTCAATGTCACGTTTTAAAGTAACTTTTTCAGACCCAGCCAGCAAAGCCAGGGTCGGCCAATTACAGACCGACCACGGTGAGATCCAAACCCCCATATTTATGCCAGTGGGTACGGCAGGTACAGTTAAGGCAGTGCACCAAAGAGAGCTTAAGGATGATGTAAATGCCGAGATTATACTTGGCAATACCTATCATCTATATTTAAGGCCAGGGCTGGAAATTATTCAGGAAGCTGGTGGGCTGCATAAGTTCAACGGCTGGGAAAAACCTATTCTTACCGACAGCGGTGGCTACCAGGTATATTCGCTGGCGGAAAAGCGGAAAATCACCGAAGAGGGGGTGAAGTTTCAATCCCATATTGATGGCTCACATCATCTTTTCACTCCAGAAAATGTAATGGACATTCAGCGAACCATTGGAGCCGATATTATTATGGCCTTCGATGAGTGCACGCCTTATCCTTGCGACTACGACTACGCTGAAAAATCTATGCATTTGACGCATCGATGGTTGCAGAGATGTCTTACAAGATTTAAAGAGACCGAGTCAACGTATGACTATGAGCAAATGCTTTTTCCCATAGTACAGGGGAGTACTTATGAGGATTTGCGCAAGCAATCAGCTGAGGAAATTGCTAAAGCTGGGGCTGAGGGTAATGCCATTGGTGGCCTATCCGTAGGAGAACCGGCAGAGGAAATGTATGCTATGACCGACCTGGTTTGCCAGGTGCTACCGGAGGATAAGCCCAGGTACCTAATGGGTGTTGGCACTCCGGAGAATATACTGGAGTGTATTGCACTAGGTGTTGATATGTTCGATTGTGTGATGCCAACAAGGAATGGACGTAACGGCATGATGTTTACTTCTCAGGGTATTATTAATATTAAGAACGAAAAGTGGAAGAAAGATTTTAGCCCTATAGACGAACAAATAGGGGGATATGTGAGTACATTCTATTCAAGGGCGTATTTACGGCATCTGATAATAAGTGGGGAGATACTTGGCGCACAAATTGCAAGTTTGCAAAACCTGACTTTCTACCTCTGGCTGGTAAAAGAGGCCAGGGTACAGATAGAGCAAGGCTCTTTTTCAACATGGAAGGAAAAAATGGTGAAACAGGTGACTACCAGACTTTAATACTGTGAGAATAATTGATTGGTACATACTGAAGAAAGTACTAAGCACATTTGTGTTTGTAGTGATGATTGTGGTTGCCGTGGTGGTAGTTATTGATCTTACTGAAAAACTTGATTCATTTGCCAGGCACAACCTCAACTCCGGCCAGATTACATACTATTATCTTAATTACGCACCTTTTATAGCGAGCCTTATTACGCCGATTACCACTTTTATCGCCGTAGTATTTGTAACGGCTAAACTTGCCAATCATACTGAAATCATAGCCATTCTCAGTAGTGGCGTGAGCTTCAAAAGATTGTTGGTGCCATACCTTATTGCGGCCCTTGTGATTGCCTCGGGAAGTTTTGTGATGAATGGCTGGCTGATCCCCAAAAGCAACAAGAACAGGATAACCTTCGAGGTAGAAAACCTCAAGAAGCAATACTATTTCGACGAGCGCAACTTTCATATCCAGGTGAGCCCACAGGAATACCTCTATATGGAGAGCTACAACAACCAGGTAAATATTGGCACTCGATTTACGCTGGAGCGATTTGAGGGTACCAAGTTAGTAGAGAAGCTCTATGCCAGGCAGATCCAGTGGGATGAAGAATCTGAGAAATGGAAATTGGTAAATTGGCAGCATCGCTACATTAAGGAGTGGGGGGAAGAGGTTACTTACGGCGACGAAACTGACACTACCCTGATCATACATCCCAGAGAATTCGAAAATAACTACAGACTGTATGATGGTATGACTATCCCGGAGTTGGGGAGGTATATAGAAGAACTAGAGGCAAGGGGAGCTGAGGGCAAAGAAACCTATGTGGTAGAACGGTATGTTCGATTTACAGCGCCGTTTGCCATCATTGTACTGACTTTTTTGGGAGTGATCGTTTCAGCCAGGAAAAGTCGCGGAGGAGCAGGTTTTCAGATAGCCCTCGGATTCATCCTGTCATTTATCTTTATCATTTTTTTCGTGCTAAGTAAAAGTATTGCCGAAAATGGGTCATTGCCGCCATTGCTTGGGGTTTGGATGCCGATCATTGTATTCACGATAGTGGCTGGCATTATGTATCGTACAGTACCCCGATGATCAGTAAGGATTATTTTCACCTGCATTTCATTGTGCTAATATGGGGTTTTACCGGCGTTATTGGTGTCTTAATTTCAATACCCCCGGTTGAGATGGTTTTTTACCGAACCCTTCTGGCAAGCTTTGGACTTGGATTCCTGCTTTTTTACCGCAAGGCGACATTTAATCCCGGCCCAGCCGCAATTCTAAGTTTCATGGGCACCGGTGCCTTGTTCGCAGCCCACTGGATACTCTTTTTCGCCAGTGCCAGGATATCTACTGTTTCTGTAAGTTTGGTTGGTTACGCTACCTGTGCGTTTTGGACAAGCCTGCTTGAACCCCTTATGACCAAAGACAGGATCAAAGGCTATGAGGTGGTTTTTGGCCTAATGGTGTTGCTGGGCATTTATATCATCTTTCAGTTTGAATTTGAACACGCACTGGGTCTTGTGCTTGCCCTTGCCTGCGCTGTGATTGCCTCTGTATTTGGTGTGCTTAATCGCATTTTCGCACAGAAGCATAATCATTATACCATTACTTTTTATGAAATGACCGGGGCCTGGCTTTCAATAGCCCTCTTCTTCCCGCTGTATCTAACCACTTTTGCCGAAGACGGGCAACTGCAATTAATACCAACGTCGGTGGATTGGATGTGGCTCATCATTTTGTCTCTGGTAGGAACTGTTTACACAATCGCTACCGTAACAGAGATACTCAAAAGAGTATCTGCCTATAGTGTAACCCTCATTTTTAATATGGAACCTGTTTACGGTATTGTGTTGGCCTTAATGGTATTTGGCAGGAAGGAGGCCATGGCCTGGCAGTTCTATCTTGGCACTTTGGTAATTGTGGCATCGCTGGTAGCCTATCCCATGGTGAAGAAATACTTTCAGCGGAGGCAGGAAGCCTCAAGGCCTTAAAGCAAGAAAGCACATTTCGAAGGTACCCTTAGCTTTGCCTAAACATCAACCATCTAAACCCTCATCCTGGCAGCTACTTGGTCGGCCTTCTCAATGCGCCTTTTTGCTGCTACTATAACGGGGTCCTTTAAGGGATATTGTTGGTGCAGTGAAATTTTTAAAAAGATCTTTCGATTTCCCTGAAGATTGGTTTGTAGGCGGTGACTTCTTCAAGGAACTCGTACTTCATGGTTGTGTCGCTACGGTACGATTTATAGATAATGGTTGAAGTTTCATTCTTCCATTTCAACTGGTAGTTGATCAGCTTTTCACGGCCAAAGTAAAGACCGCTATTTCTTGCGGAAACTTTTTTGGCAGCCAGGGCCTCTCTACTCAAACTGTCTGTTGGTCTGAATGTAAAATTTCCAAATTCTCTGATAAGGACCGCAGATATGTCGCTTTCTAAGGAGTACCTTTTACGCATAAGTACACTGTCAATAAAGCAAAGGCTAACGAAGTTAACCTCGCTGCTGCTAAAGCTGAAGTTGGGATTATCCAGGGTGTAAAACTGAATGCGCTTATCGAAGAATTTACCATAGAGGTCAAAATCCCGCAGTTGGGCTTCAGTAATGTTGGTCTCCAGGCTCAATTCTTTATTTACGGTTTCGAAGGTGTGAGTTTTGCGTACGGTTGTTCGGCCTTTGGTGGCTGCGCCAGATTTGCTGACTGGGGAGTCTGGGTCGTTATTACTAACTGTACTTCCACAGGAAGTAATGATAGTAACCAAAGCCAGGAGTTGCAGAAGTTGTCTCACAGGGCAAATATAAGCCCTCAAAAATTAATCGTGGCCCTTAACTGGCCTCACTTGCCAAGCATTGGCTAGTTGTCTGCTACCAACATTTTTACACTGGTCGTACCGAGCTTCGTACTGAGCACGCAGTAGTATAGACCAAATTGGGCTCTTTCAAGGTTATCATTCATCTTATTCCAAATAATCTCGTGTTTGCCAGCATTCTTCAATCCCTTCCACAGTGTTTTGACTTTCGCCCCCAACCCATTGTAGATTTCAAGATGCACCTCCATTCTTTCAGGAATTTCAAAAGTAATGGCAGTATTAACTAATACCGGGTTGGGTTGATTTTGATGCAAGAAAATTCCATTCGCTTCCAAATTGTTGTTTTCTATTCCAACTACATTTCCTCCATTCCATTTGGCCAGGAGTTCCCTCAATGCATCAGGTTTATTTTGTGGAGCAAAATTGCCAGCGTGAGTTTTGTCGTTAATTCCGTGGCATCCTTCGCAAGTCCTGATTTCTCCCGGAGCAAAAGTTAGCCATTGTCTTTCACGTACAATAGGTTCCCCTTCCGGGGATACCGTTTGCCATGACAAGGCCCTTGTGGCTGGAACAAATGCGGCGATGGATCCATCACTGGCAATTTTTACGCTACTTTCCGGGCCATTACCATCCAGGATATTTGATTCTTTTACAGCCGGTGATTGGGGGGTATTGTGAATAGGAGTAGCAAGGCTTCGTCTACCATTAAAGTTCCTGAAGCCGTAGGACCGGATCATATCGGCCTGGAATATTTGGAAATGAGAAATGTCATAAACTTTACCATCTGTGGGTATAGTTTCAACACCACCGGGAACCCGAAGATTGAAAGGTTGTTGGTTTTCTCCCTGGTCTCTTTCAGTTGCATTCCTAATTACGATCAAGGCCATATTGTTTTCAATCAGCCAATCGCGTAAAGCCTGCTCATCAACGCCTTCTTCTTCCAATACCTGCTTTTCGATTTCCTCAATAGCATATTCAGGCCGCGTTGATGGTCTTGTTCTGGATACCACCTCAACCACATCCACTTCATTCATATTAACCGTGTAAGAGATGGGTTCAGTATTGTCTCCCCAGTACAAAATCTCTCTTTCAAAACCGTTACCGGTAAGTGCTTGTGAAGCAGTATGTTCAGTGTCATCATTGCTGGAATTTACCTTCTCCATTTTAGCTAATTGGAAATGATACTTGGTGTCTTGCGTGAAGGGGGCACTCTGGGAAGTATAAGAAACGATCATGGTACCATCCAGCAGCATTATAGGGTTACGAAAGTGACCTTTATCATTGGTAGTATTGTCGATGTCCGGATGTGTCCAATCTACAATTTCCATCTCCTGAGGGTTGGCCCCGATGGGTAATGCAAATTCGAAAATTCTGCCTGAGGCCATACGACTGAACTCTCTTGACCAGGTGCCGTAGAAAGTGCCTTCTTTTCCCGGCCGGGGATCTTCCTTGATTTGAAAAATTCCCGCATCAGAACCGATGGTCTCACGGTACTCATTGGCAGAGAAGTTGCCCAGGGTATAAATAAGGTTGGGATCATCAATTTTAGAACCGTGCTGAAATACGCCGCCAAACTCGTGGCGACCCACGTGATTCATAGTCTGATGTCTTTCCCCGTTTTCACTTATTTCCCAGGGAAGAAATTCATTGAAATCGTGCAGCGGCTCATTGGGGTCTCTGGTTGGATCCTCTTCAACCCGTGCCTCAGGAAATACTTCATAAGGAGTGCCGTCGGCATCCGCGTAAGGTTTCCCATCCTTGGTACCGGGGCCATTGATAACGACAGCCCCATCAGCTTCACTTTCGTAATTCACTGGTTGCCAAGGCGTGCCTCCCGCCCGATGGGCATCGGCTTGCTGGTCTCTTTTCAGGTGTTCCCAGCGAGTGGATATGACTCTGCCATCAGACGCGATAAACAGATCAAAATCGCCACTGGGAGAATGTGTGAGGTGGGTGACCTCCCCAGTTGACGGATTCAATTTCCAAATGCCACTATTAACTTCATCTGATTCGTACTCGTCAAGCTGTGGGTAAGTATGCTCAAGGCCGAAAAGTGGAGCATCGGAAGTATAAATGATTTGATCGTCCGTGCCATATACCGGAGAGATGTTATTGTAGTTTGGTTGATTAGCTATCTTTTCAATCTTGGCCGGCATACCGGCTACAACTTCATCCAAATTGGTAACTTCATACAGTTGCCACCGATTGTCACGATACGACTGGTCATAGGCTGCTTTAGGACCACCAACTACCATAGAGAAGACAGCCTTGTTACCACTCCAATGTACTGTTGGTTGTCTTACAGCGATAGCATTTTCACCTTGAATTTCACCGCTGACCACTCCATATCCTGCTTCATGAGTTAGGAATCGCACATTTCCCTCGGTGTCCATAAAACACAAATCCCCGCCCCATCCGGCTTGGTTTATTCCTGTTTTGTGATTGCCGAAAGTTTCCAACTGATACTTGAACGTACTTCCGGTGCCTAGAGGAGGGCTAACCAAAACAAAAAGGAGAGGGTTTTGCAAAACGCTATCCGGACGGACCAGATATTTGTTTACTCCAGATGCTAGAAAGGTAAATAGTAATGTGAAAGCTAAAGCTGGGGTGATACGAGCAAATTTCAATATGTATGATTGTTTATTTTAGATGTAAAGATATAATGCTACGGATTACAATTATTATTTATATGTGTATTTAAATAATAAATATAGTTTTAAGAATAAATAATATTTAATGTAACCAGCGGTTTGATGGTAGATTTGTAAGAGAATAACAACATATTCACAACTATCAGTTAATACTAAGTGTCTAGCTTTATAGGCAACTTAGCATGAACAGACTGATTCCAATTTTGCTTCTCACCGTGGGTATGTTACTCGTAGCGTGCGATTACGACACTATTCAGCGCGATAACATTATGCAGGTAGAAATAGCCAATGACTCCGAGTACCAACTAAACCTTGGCTTGCAACAAATACTGGGCAGGCCGGGGATAGTAGAGGCTCATATTTCTCGCCAGGCAGACTTTTTCAGAATTAGCAAGCTAACCTTTGAGGTAACGGCACTAGGCGTGGAAGATGCACTAATCTACAGCTATCTGGCTGCGCAAGATTTTGTAGGGAGAGATTGGGTGGAGATAAAAGTTTGTCGGGGTGCCGCCTGTGCAGATGCGAACAGTAGTGAGGAGGTGGTGGTTATTGAGTTTATCGTCAGGAACTAGTTCCTGTTTTCTTCAGCATTTGATTCTTCTTCACTTGCGTCTTCGGCTGCCTTTTTATCCATATTGGCCAGTTTGTTGGCAAAAACCAGCCCTGAGATAATAAAGACCAATCCCAACAGCATCATCACAATTTCAATTGTAGTGAGCTCCCTTTCCTCTAGATTTTTTCTTCCGGTAATTAACAGGTAATAACCCCCTTGAACGGCAATTATCACTAGGGCCCCAATCCAGGAGAATCGGCCTAGCTGGATGATGAGACTTCGTTTGGAGTCGGATTTTGGATTTTGAGGCATGGTGTTTCTAAAGATAGGATTTAAATGACTAGCGTTACAAGTACGAGGTAATTGACCGAACAGCTAAGACCAGTAGTACCAGGAAAATGCGGCTTACGTCTGGGAATGATTCCCTAAACTCCTTTCGATCTAGCAACAAGGTGATAGCAAGCATCTTTGCTCCGGTGTAAATGATGAAATACTGGTCTGGCAAACTCCAGTGGGGGAATAATGACAGTACTATAAAGACATAGGCTAACATCAGCAAAACGGCAACTATGATGACAGTGACTTTGACCGACGGCAATTTGGACTTCATTAGTTTAGAATCGAATAGAAGCAAAAGAGCAAAAATGAAGTTATTAAAATACCCCAGTTGAATTAGGACTCCTGCAAAAGGAAGGTGTAGTACCCTCAACAGACCTCCAAGGATCAGAAATAAGAAGAGCGCTGTCGCTACTTTGTACTTCAGCTGTCTCAACCGGATAATATAGTAGATCAGTCCGATTGTTAGCGTGGACATACTAAACAAAAAAATAATGGAGGCGTCGGCGACTTCCTGTTTAGTTAGCATCCAGCCTGCTGTATGAAGGATGGCAATACTGCTAGCTGCGATAATGTCGAATTTCATGGTTGACGGTGGGGAGGCCATATCCACTTAGAGCTTTAAAACTTACACTGTTCCAATCCAAAAAAACTATTTCCTATCCCGGTAGGGCTTGACACAACGTCAAATTCCCTGATCAAGAACCCGCCAGGGCTTCTTCTGAAGTAGCATGCCCGTAAATTTATGCAATTTCATTCATCACCAAGATGCCCCAAATCATACCAATAATAATCAAGGCCAAATTAACTTGAACAATCCTCTGCCTTACCAGGCCCTTGTAAATTACTAATGTCAGGTAAGTGGGGAGAATAACTAGATGAAGCAGTCTAGCAGATTGAATTGCAGTTATAAAAACAAAGAGTCCAATGCCTGCTTGTCCATCAACATGTCCTGTTGGTGGTCTGTATTGCAGGAGGTTGACACCAAAAAAGATAAGGATACCTAACAGAAGGATGCTAATTACAAGCAGGATCCAGTTTAATATCTTCACTTTATTAAGCAGGTTTCCTAGACCATTCCCCTCCAAACGACTAATTCTTCGATCTCACTATTAATGACTTCTTCCTCGAACACCCCAAAAACTGCAGCTCCACTGCCCGTCATTGCGGCATAGGTGGCTCCATGGTTGTAGAAAGAATCTGATAGAACTTCTATTTCAGCATGAGTTTTAAAGATGAAGGCCTGGAAATCGTTGCGAAGGCTTTGCGCCCAGGTATGGGCCGGTGACTTTATAATTTCTTCAATCTGCTGTTCAGGTTCTGCGGGGGTAATATTGTGAAAAGCTTCTTTGGTTTTGATTTCTACCTTGGGCATGGCCACCGTCAGGTGGAGGCCAGCTAGAGGATTTTCAACCTCCTGCAAAATTTCACCACGACCTTTGCCTATGGCTGGTTTGTTCAGAATGAAGAAAGGACAATCACTGCCCAGTTGTAAGGCGTAGTTCAGTAATTGTTGCTGACTTAAGCCGAGCTCGAATTTATCATTCAACAGCACCAATGTGAAGCTGGCATCCGCAGAGCCTCCTCCTAGGCCGGCCCCCATCGGTATGATTTTGTGCAAGTGAATATTTAGAGGGGGAATCTCAAAATCCTTCCTTAATAGATCAACAGCTTTCAACACCAGGTTGGAATTACCAGCCACCTCCAATCCGGTACAAGTAAATTGATCCTCCTCCCCAGGTATTATCTCCAATACATCTTTAAGCGGAACAGGGATGAAGCAAGTCTCCAAATCATGATAGCGATCTTCCCGCTTGCGAATAACGTTGAGCCCAAGGTTAATTTTCGCATTAGGGAATACTACCATGCTGAAATACTACTTAGTAAGTTCCTTAATCAGATCTTCGGTAATACCTGAGCTTGAGAATCCGCCGTCGTGCATGAGATTTTGCATTGTTACCATGCGGGTATAATCTGAGAACATCGCTACAATGTAGTTGGCGCAGTCTTCAGCAGAGGCATTGCCTAATGGTGACATCTTATCAGCATAGCTGAAGAAAACGTCGAAACCAGGTACCCCGCTACCGGCGGTGGTCATTGTGGGAGACTGAGAGATGGTATTTACTCGCACTTTCTTACTCTTGGCGAAGCGATAGCCATAACTTCTGGCGATTGATTCCAACACCGATTTGGCCTGTGCCATGTCTGAATAATCGGGGAATGATCGTTGCGCCGCTATGTAGCTTAGGGCTAGTATTGAGCCCCACTCGTTCATGGCATCGAGCTTCTCCGCCGTTTGCATCACTTTGTGGAAGGAGATGCCGGAAATATCTAGTGTCTTAAGAAACCAGTCGTAGTTAAGGTCGCCGTAGGGTTTGCTTTTACGCACATTCGGGCTCATACCTATAGAATGCAACACGAAATCGAGTTTACCCCCTAGCTTTTCCATCGACTGCTCAAAAAGGGCATTCAACTCCTCCATGGAGGTGGCATCAGCCGGTATTACTTCTGCATCACAAGCCTCGGCAAGTTCATTTATCTTTCCCATACGTAAGGCAATTGGTGCGTTAGTTAGTACAAAGCGACCTCCAGCCTCATGTACTTTTTCTGCCGTCTTCCAGGCTATTGAACTTTCATCCAATGCGCCAAAAATGATTCCTTTTTTGCCTTCTAATAGTTGATGAGCCATGAATTAATAAGTTTGGATTTCAGCCAGCAATATTACGAAAAAGCAATCAGAGAATTACAATCTGACCCTCTTCAGCAATATTGAACCCCATTTGCCTCACTTCTGCCTTGCGGGGATGACCACCCAATATCAACGGGTTAGTGTGGTTGAAATGGATGAAATGCACTTTGGCCTTGTCGGTTTCACTCAATTTGGCAAATAAGGCGGTACTTTCTACAATAAAAGGGTGGGGGATTTCACTCATGTCTCTGCCCGGTAGTTCATCGCCATCGTAAAAGCTACCATCAACAAATGCGTAATCAACGGCATTGATCACTTCAACAATGTCTGTTTCCCACTTTTCCCACTTGTCTATATCCGGTATAAATAATGCTGATTTATTCGGACCGCTGATTATGTAGCCGGCCGTTTCGGTAAATTCATCCCGATGAGGAACTTCCAGGGCGGTAACTGAAAACTGATCGCTTAGTTCAACAGTTGTGCTGTCCTGAATAGGGCGAATGATGATATTCTGCAAGTCGGCCAATTGGGACCAGGGGCCATTCTCTGCCAGGAAGGTTTGCATCCGGGGCATGGCATAAACATCGATGTTCTTGCTTCCCATTACTTCGCGGCCCAAAAACATCAGTCCGGTATAATGGCCAATGTGCCCGTGAGTAAGGAATATTCCCTGCAGCTTGTTGGGTTCAAGGTTGTGTAGCTGCTCGGTGAAACTTGGGGTGGCATCAAACATCCAGGCTTTAGACTGCCTCGGGTCAACCACAGCCAAGCAAGAAACCAACTTCTTCTCCTCAAGCCCTTGATAGTACCTGGTACAGTTGGCTTTTTGGCAATCGGCGTGGGGGAAGCCGCCATCTTGTGCGATCCCCATTACCTGTAGATAGAGTTGATCGGGTGGTTGTGTTTGATCTATAGCTTCTTGGGCAGGCTGGTTCTCGACTGAGCAGGCTACCAATAGTGTGCAGAATACCAGGACTTGTCTCGATATCATTAAGCTAGAAGTTTTTGATAGAGTTGATAATTTTCATCATCGAAGCAGATGAACGTAACTTGCAGGTCATGAGCTTTCACGAACATTTCTTTGACAACACTAATCGCAATTTGCGCGGCTTGTGGCTTAGGGAAAGCGTAAATACCAGTGCTAATATTTGGAAAAGCAATGGTAGCAAGGTCGGTGCTCAATGCCAGCTCCAGCGAGTTTCTGTACGCCCTTTCAAGTAATTCATGCTCTCCCTTCTCGCCTCCATACCAAACAGGCCCGACAGTGTGGATAACGAAACGCGCCGGGAGATTGTAACCTTTAGTAATTTTCGCCTGGCCTGTTTCACAACCACCTAAGGTTTTGCACTCTGCCAGCAACTGCGGCCCGGCAGCCTTATGGATAGCGCCATCTACTCCTCCACCACCTAACAGGGAATTGTTCGCTGCATTTACAATTGCATCTCCGCCAAAGGCAGTAATGTCTCCTTTTTGGAGTTGCATCATAGGCGCTTAGATTTTGCCCTCCTTTTCTTCCTTTTTGAATTTGGAGTAATTGATCCAGTTGACAAACAAGAGTAGCCCAGTAACTGCAATTAAAGCCATGATGCCTTCATTAAAATTCTCCCTACTTTCAAAGTATGAATAAATCGCCAGGGCTATCGACATCAGGAAAACGAAGACAGACAAATACAGACCAATCACAGTACTTTTCTTTCTCATTTCTGCTTTATGCTAACACGTTTTTGAATATATGAAAATAAAGCCGGTGAAAATCGCCTGATCCAAATGGCGTAGTTCTGCTTACCTATATACACCTCTTCTTTTTTTCGTTTGATGGCCTTGACTATCTTTTTTGCACAAGCCTCGGCAGACATTGCATTTTCATGCTGAGCATCCATGAGGTTTTGTTCAGAGCCATCGGCAGTTAGCGAGTGATAAGAAACGTTAGTTTTCACGAAACCGGGACAAACCATGGTGACGTGAATATTTTCCTCCCAGAGTTCGGCCCTCAGGGAATCGAAGAAGCCGTGCAGTGCATGCTTAGAGGCAGCATAGCCGGTGGCCTGGCCAATGCCAAATTTCCCCAGCAAGCTGGAAATCACGACGATATGCCCACCTTTTTTTGATAGCATACTGGGTAGCAGCCCCTTAGTGAGAGTTATGGTGCCGAAGTAATTGATATTCATCAAGCGATGATAAACATCCATGACGGTTTTCTCTGCCGGTGAACGCTGTGAAATGCCGGCGTTATTCACCAGAATATCGACGTGCCCGTAGTAGTTGGCTGCAGCCTCAGCGGTTAGCGTAAGGGTGTCTGTTTGCTCGAGGTCTACCGGTAATATTGAAATATTCCCTTGTAATGCATCCGGGCAGATATTCTTCACTCGCTCCAACTCAGATTTTCTTCGGGCTGAGATTATGAGTTTGCACTGTTCTTGTGCCAGCAGGTAGACCAGCGCTTCCCCAATGCCAGAGGAGGCACCGGTGATCCAGACTACTTTGCCAGCTAAATTTGACATCAGGAATACTGAGTTAGTTGCTCCGAGATAAGATTGAGTCCGTTTAGTAGATATTCTTTCTCAGAACCGATGCCGATGCGCAGGTGATTATCCATCCCAAAACAATCTCCAGCGATTACCAACACGCTTTTATTGGCTCTTAACTGTTCAGACAATTCAGAGGAATTAATATCAAGGCCATATTTGAAGAAGGCCATACCACCAGCCTGAGGTGGGACGAAACTCATAATTTCATTATGTTCTTCTATCCAACCCTGGAATACTTGCAGGTTTTCATTGAGCATATTACGATTGCGTTGCAATATTTTATCGCGTACGGCAGGTTGCAAAGCGTAATCCGCTACTTCATTGCTTAGTATACCGGCGGTAATGGAGGTATAGTCATGATAGGCCCAGGAGTCTGCAATAAAACCTTTTGGACCAACTAACCAGCCCAAACGCAGCCCCGGAAGGGCGTAGGCCTTAGAGAGCCCACCGTTCACTATCACCTTGGCGTATAGGCTATAAAAACTAGGTCTTTCCCTACCATCAAGTTCAGCACCACGATAAATTTCATCGACATAAATCCAGGTACCACACCTCTCCGCGATAGCAACCACTTGTTGCATCTCTTCTTCCGTCATTAAAGCCCCAGTGGGATTGTTAGGATGGCAGAGAACAATGGCCTTGGTATTATCTGTAACCAAAGATTCAAGCTGAACCAGGTCAGGAGCCCAATTACGATCTTCCAGCAAGTAGAACGGCTTGACAGTAATGTTCTGAGACCGCGCAAGACCCCAGATTTGCATGTAATTGGGAAGCATCATCACTATTTCGTCACCTGGAGAAAATAGGCTGTTGTTGACAATCAAATTTGCCTCTGCCGAGCCATTGGTAACCAGGATGTTGTCGGCATCAGTGTTGTGATATAGTCTAGCAATTGACTCTCTAAGCGGTACCGAGCCGTTAGTTTGCCCGTATCCAAGGCGGGTATTAAGCAGTTTATCAAGTTGCTCTTCCGGCAATAATTCCTTTAAAGTGTAGGGGTGAAATCCACTTTCTGTGAGGTTGTAGTCTACCGTGTTTTCATAGAGAGACTGTACCCTTTCCAGTTCAAATGTTTCGATTTTCATAATACAGGGCCAGAGATGGCCAATTTTGGAGCGATCTATATTAGCGCTATTCCATTAATTATGCAAAGCATGATAGACAGCCTTAGCTATCTGTATGTCTTGTACTGCAACTCCGGTAAGATCGGCGATGGTAATTCCTTCCGCTGTTGTTTTCGGGGAATTCTGAATAAGGTCGCCTAGTTCGGTAACCTGACCTATTTTTATAAACCCTCGCTCAACGGCATGGTGAATTTCGCCTCTCTCCTGGCATTGGATTATGCTATCGGCCACTATCAGGTCGGCAATGCCTAGTAGGCTTGACGGTATCTCATTTTTTTCCGGGGTGTCTGACCCCATGGCCGTGATGTGTGTGCCGGGTTGAATAGAGTCCGGGTGGAAAAGGGGCTTGGTAGTGGGCGTTGTGGTAACAATCAGCTGAGAATTACTGGCAACCATATCGGGATCTTCACTGCTTTCTATCTGCAAGCCCAGGTGCTCAACCTCATGCTTGTAGCTCTCGAGCTTTTCCTCGGATCTTCCCCAAACCAATACATTTTCACAGGAAATCACTTTCGTGAGGTATTCAAGTTGAAGCCTGGCTTGTACCCCCGTACCAAAAATACCTACACAATTTAGGTGTTCAGGAGCCATATATTTAGCCACTATCGCACCGGCCGCTGCTGTGCGGATATCTGTCAAAACACCTTCATCAAGTAGTATTGCCAACGGTTCACCAGTTTGCTGTCTGAAGAGTAGCATCATACCATTGCTGGAAGCCAGGCCTTGGGTTGGGTTATCATAGAAACCTGAGGCGATCTTGATCACATAGTAATCATCGTTTTCCAGGTAGCCGTATTTAATATGAACATCCCCTGGAGGTTGTCGAAATGATAACTCTCCAACCGGGGGAACCACAGCTTGCCCTTTTGAATAAGCAACGAAACCATCTTCAATCAGCCCCAGAATATCTAACCCAGGTAATACTTCTTCAATTTGTTGTCTCGAACAGATATTAGTCATCTAGCCACAAATTACTTCCTTCAATGTTTGCAGGCCAATCTTTTTACCGCAGAGAATCAAAGCAACATTCTTCCCCTTGAACCTTGCTGGTTGTTGCATCACAGATGCGATTGACATGGCTGAGGCACCTTCTATCAGCATATAGTGTTTCTCAATGAGCCAGTTTAGAGCATTCTTCATTTCCTCTTCTGAGATTAGAATAAAGTCATCAACTATATTTTGACACCATTCAAAGGTAATGGCATCGGGCTCGATACCTCCGGCTGTGCCATCAGCCAACGTTGGTTTTGATTCCATTTCAACAATCTGTCCGGCCTTAATTGACTCGTACATAACGGGTGAGTTAATCGGTTGGCAGCCAATAATCTCAACCTCGGGATTAACAGATTTCAAATAGCCGCCAATGCCGGATATTAAGCCACCCCCACCAACAGGAACAATAACAGCGTCAACCTGTTCCAATTGCTCTGCCAATTCTATACCTATTGTTCCTTGCCCCCCAATCACTTTGAGATCGTTGTAAGGCGAAACGTATACTTTTCCGGTTTCCCTGGCGTGAGCTACAGCGGCATGCTCGGGTTCTACACTATCCGTACCGATCTGCTCTACATTTACATGGTACCGTTTGATAGTCTTAAGCTTGGCGTCGGCAACATTGGTAGGCAAGAAAACTGTGCCGTTTAGGCCCAGTTTATCCACCATATGAGCGAATGCTCCGCCATGGTTTCCAGACGAGGCCGTTACCAACCCCCTTTGTAGTTCATCTTCGGATAGTGAAAGTACTTTGCTGGCTGCACCACGTAGCTTGAAACTGCCTGTAGTTTGGAGGTTTTCAAGCTTAAAGTAGCAATTGGCCCCAGTTAGCTCGCTCAGTTCATGAGAAAACTCACAAGCGGTCTTAACGATGTGTGGCCTAATTCTGACTTCAGCCGCTAGTACTTCCTTTTGAATATCTGTTACATCTAATGTCATAACTTTCTTTCCAGAATTACAAAGTCGAAACTATGGGCATGGCGTTCATCCATATCGTGATGTATTCGTGAGGCTTCCGACCAATCGTTTCTCTCAAATGCTGGAAAATAGGTGTCCCCTTCAAATTCACCATGAACTTCGGTGATATACAGGCGATGGGCAAGGTGTAGCGATTGGTTATAGATCTCACCACCGCCAATGATAAACGCTTCCTGCTCACCTTCTTCCCGGCAGATTTCCAAGGCCCTTTCAAGTGAATTGACCACAATGGCACCTTCAATGGCAAGATTGTCTTGTCGGGTAATTACAATATTCGTTCGATCTTTCAGGGGCCGGAATTTTTCTGGGATGGACTCAAAATTTTTTCTTCCCATAACCACACAGTGGTGCCTGGTCGTGTCCATGAAATATTTCATATCCTTGGGAAGACTCCAAACAAGGTCATTGTTTTTGCCAATTACATTGTTGCTTGATACGGCTGCTATTAGTGAAATGATCATAGCTGGTTCCCCCTTAGGAATTCTTCAATACCCATTTTACGCTTACCCTGCTTTTGTAGTTCAAGAATTGAGATCCATCCATCGGCTGTTTTTACATAAAGGTAGTTGCGATTATCTGAGACTACCTCACCCGGTGCTGCCGAGTAATCATGATCCACCACCTGGGTCTTCCCAATCTTGTAAGTGCTGTTATTAAATTGTGTCCAGGCGCTGGGGTAGGGGCTTAGGCCGCGAATAAAATTGTAGATCTTCTCGGTTGTTTGATTCCAGTTGATTTCACAAGTGTCCTTGAAAATTTTGGGCGCGGTTTTATGCTGGCCTTCATTTGATTGCTTGCCAGTTTGTATTTCACCCCGAGATATAGCTTCCACAGTTTTTAGAACAAGTACTGAACCTTTTTCCATTAGTCGCAGGTAGAGTGAGCCGGCGTCATCACTTTCAGTGATAACTTCTTTTTCCTGGAAAAGTATGTCGCCGGTATCTATCTCATGTTTCAAAAAGAATGTGGTCACCCCGGTTTCTTTTTCACCATTGATTATGGCCCAGTTAATTGGCGCTGCACCCCTGTACTGAGGTAGTAGGGAAGCATGTAAATTGAAGGTGCCAAACTCTGGCATTGACCAAACTATTTCAGGCAACATTCTAAAAGCTACCACCACTTGTAAATTGACCTGGAGTAACTCTAGTTCTTCAATAAATCCCGGGTCCTTCAGATTAGTTGGTTGCAGTACCTTCAGGCCTCTGTTTTCAGCGGCTTCTTTAACCGGTGAAATAGAAAGCTGCTGGCCTCTGCCTTTGGGCTTATCTGGAGCGGTGATAACCCCTACAATGTTAAATCCATTATCGGCCAGTATTTCCAGGCTGGGTACAGCAAATTCCGGCGTACCCATAAAAACTATGCGTAAGCTTTTCATTCGAAGTCTGGATATAGCAGGTATTTCTTACGGATTTTCTTATATGCCTTGATATCGGCTTGCCAGGTTGCGGTAATTTCTTGTTCTGTCATCCCAGACCTAACCTGGTCTACAAAGTTGCTGTAGCCAACTAAGCGATTGATATAGTTATTAAAGAACTCATCTTTAAAATCTGCCTTGCTATAGAACTCCAACAAGTATTTTAAGGTGAATTGTTGATCAATGTCCTCTTCTCTAAAATCAACTCCATAGCATTCCTGGTTTTCATGAGGAGGGTATTTCGACATGTTTGGAATGCTAATCGGAGTGAAGTTGAAATCACCAAATGTTGAATCCGGGTAACCGATAACTTGAAAAGGATAGGTAGTGCCACGACCAACGCTAATTTTCGTTCCCTCAAATAAACAAAGGGAAGGGTAGAGGTTTATAGCCAAATCGTTGGGAAGATTGGGAGAAGGCTTAACAGGCAAAGAGTATCGGGTTTTGTGGTCGTAGCCATCTACATCTATCACAGTGACATTGGTTGTTAGCTCGCCTGCCAGCCATCCTTCACCATTAATCATCTGCGCCAGCTCGCCTATTGTTAAACCATGTACGATGGGGATTGGGTGATAGCCAACAAACGATTTTTGCTCTTCTTCACGAACAGGCCCCGCGACATAATGTCCATTGGGGTTTGGCCTGTCTAGAATGATAATGGATTTGTCGTTTTCGGCACAAGCTTCCATCACATAGTGCATAGTGCTAATGAAAGTGTAGAAACGGGCACCGACATCCTGTATGTCGAAGATGATGATGTCAACCCCTTCCAACTGCTCTGGCGTGGGCTTTTTTACTTTGCCGTATAAGGAAACCAGAGGCAACTGTGTTTTTATATCGATGCCGTCTTTAACAGTTTCACCATCTGGGGCGTCTCCCCTGAAGCCATGCTCAGGTGAGAAAATCTTGACTACTTTTACCCCTCTCGCCAATAGCGTATCCACCAGGTGAGTGCTGCCAACAACCGAGGTCTGGTTTACTACCAAACCCACTTGCTGACCTTCCAACAGTGGTAGGTACTCTTCTAATTTGGCTGCACCAACAATCAAATCATTTGAAAGCGGGGCGGTATTGTTTTGCGGAGCGCTGCAGGCCCAAAGTGAGGAAATTGTAAAGATAGGAAGCACTAATATCTTGATGATATTCGTTAATTTGCTGCCGTTTGAGCCCTGCCACATGGTTCAAAATTATTATAAAACTTGAAGCTCTCATATTTTATATCCAAAAGAATAAGCAGCGCGGAAACGAAGTCATTCTCGTCGATAATTCACCGCATTGCCATTGCCAGTATCGCATTAAGTGTTGCAACCATGATTCTTTCCTTTGCTATTCTTTTTGGTTTCCAGGGAGTAATAAAGGAGAAGATATTCAGTTTTGGATCACATCTGGAAATAACCAAGTTTACCTTTGGCAACTCATTTGTTGAAAACCCCATTTCCACAACCCGGGAAGTGTATGAAAATCCGGAAAAATTCGGGTTTGTTGAGCACATACAACGCTACAGTTATAAGCCGGGTTTGTTAAAAGCCAATGATGAAGTGATGGGTGTAGTGCTCAAGGGGATTGGAGACGACTTCAACCTACAAAGGTTCGAGCAAAATATTACAGAAGGGGAATTCATAACCTTTAACGATTCTTCCTATAGCAGGGAGATTGTACTGAGCCAAATTATTGCTGATAAGCTCAAGCTATCAGTAGGAGATAGGCTTACGATGCATTTTTTCCAAGATCCGCCCCGGGTGAGGCGGTTAACAGTTAAGGGCATTTATGAAACCTGGATTGAAGACTTTGATAAGAAGGTGATAATTGGCGACATCAGCATGATTCAACGCCTGAACAATTGGCCGGATTCCCTGGCCGGTGGCTTTGAGGTGTTTATTGATGATTTTTCCAACATCGCTGAGGTGGAGGAAGAACTCTATGCAGCCATTGATGGAGATCTTTATGTTGACAAAGTAAATGATAAATACCAGGAGGTGTTTGAGTGGCTGGCGTTAATCGAGCAAAACCTGAATATTTTCCTGGGCCTGGTGTTATTTGTTGCCTGTTTCAATATGGTTTCGGTAATCTTCATTCTGATAATGGAAAGAACGCAGATGATCGGTATACTGAAAGCGCTGGGAGCGCCCAATAAACTAATCAGACAAATATTCAGTTATAACGGAATGATTTTAATAGCCAAGGGTTTGATGATTGGAAACCTCATTGGTTTGGGAATCGCTTTTCTCCAAGACCAGTTTAGAATAATTCCGCTAGACCCGGAAAATTACTACATGAGTTATGTGCCTATCTCTTGGCACTGGGACGTTATTATTTTGGTGAACATCCTGGTATTCGTGGTGGTGTCGCTGGTTTTATCTCTACCAACCATAATAATCAGCCGCATTCAGCCAATTAAGTCTATTAGGTTTGATTAGAACAAGAGATTGATACGGTGGGGAGTTCTAGTTAAACTGATACTTCCTGAAAAAGCTGCTAACCTTCATCTGTATCACACCGAAAACTGCCTCTCTAAATATATTGATTGACATCTTAGACTGACCCCTGGTGCGATCGGTGAAAATTATAGGCACTTCTTTAATCTTGAAGCCGTACTTCCAGGCAGCGAACTTCATCTCAATTTGGAAGGCATAGCCAACAAACTTCACATCGTCAAGGTCGATGGTTTCAAGCACCTTTCTCCGGTAGCATTTGAATCCAGCTGTGCTGTCGGTTATTGGCATGCCGGTAATAAATCGCACATACGCTGAAGCGAAATAGGAGAGTAGCACCCTGCCCATTGGCCAGTTTACTACGTTCACTCCCTCAATATATCGCGACCCAATTGCCACGTCGTGCCCATCGTTGGCACAGGCTTTATAGAGCTTGTGTAGATCAACGGGATTATGAGAAAAGTCGGCATCCATCTCAAAAATGAAATCGTAGCCCTTGTCTAGCGCAAACTTGAAACCTTCGATATAAGCGGTTCCTAATCCAAGTTTGCCTTCCCTTTCGATGAGATATAGCTTGCGATCATCAACATTGTGGTGATTAACACGCTCCATAATCCGCCTAACAATCTCTCCTGTTCCGTCCGGGGAATTATCGTCAATTATAAGCACGTCATAGGGTTTCTCTAAAGACAATATCACATTGATAATGTCCTCAATATTCTCCTTCTCATTGTATGTCGGTATAATTACCAGACTATCGTTCACCCTTGCAAAGTGTTGAATTAGACAACATAAAATTAACAAATACCACCCAGAAAAATTATTTACCTTCGAGGAATGATTTTTTTGGATTCTTGTAAAGAAACGACGCCGGACAATTTATGTTTTTACTAACAATTGCTTAATGTGGAAAAATGCATATTCCTGGATAGAGATGGCGTTTTAAATGAAGAAAGGGGTGATTATACCTATCGGTTGGAAGACTTTCGCATTCCTCCCGGTGTGGTGGAGTCGCTTCAGCAACTAAGGGAGCAGGGCTATTTGCTTCTAGTTATCACTAACCAGGCAGGTATTTCCAAAGGATTATATAGCAGGGAAGAAATGCACGCCTGTCATAATTATTTTCAAGAGCAGTGCGGAGGCCTCATCAGCCACTTCTACTATTCCCCCTACCACCCGACGGTTTCCGAATCGTTAGGCAGGAAACCAGGTAGCCTCCTGTTTGAGAAAGCAATATCTAAGTTTAATATAGACCCACAAGAAAGTTGGATGATTGGCGACAGGGATAGAGACTTGATCCCGGCTAGGAAATTGGGTATGGCAACTATTCTGATTGGAACAGGCCAGTTTGAGAATTCACCTGCAGTAGCGAATTTGCAAGAAGCTACCAAAGCCGTTTTGGGTCTTGGCTAATAACCCAGAATTTTTAGCATGCTTTCACTGTTTTGGTCTTCAGCGAAAACTGTAGTCGAAATTTTCCCTTCAGCATCCTTATCAATCAACACATGCTTAGGTGCTGGTATAAGGCAATGCTGGATGCCACCATAGCCTCCCAAAGATTCCTGGTAGGCACCCGTGTGAAAGAATCCAATATGAAGCGGTTTGCCATTGGTGATTTTTGGTAAAAAAACCTCAGAGGAGTGAGCTTCGGAGTCGTAATAGTCCATGCTGTCGCAAGTGAGGCCACCAATATTTACTTTATGATAGTTTTCTTCCCATTTGTTAATGGCCAGCATAATATATTTCTGATTAAGGCCCCAGGCATCGGGAAGATGGGTTATGAAAGACCCGTCAATCATGTACCATAGTTCTTTGTCGTTCTGTAGTTTTTGGTCTAACACTGAATACAAGAGGGCTCCACTCTCACCAACTGTATACGACCCAAATTCAGTAACAATATGAGGGGTTTCAACGTGGTTCTTTTTGCAGATTTCTTGGATGTTCTGGATAATTTGCTCCGTAATGTATTGATAATCAAATTCAAAGTGTAAAGAGCTTTTGATAGGAAAGCCACCACCAATGTCAATAGTGTCAAGTTCCGGGCAGATCTTTTTCAATTCACAATACTTATAAACAAATCTGCTTAGCTCACTCCAATAGTAGGCAGTGTCCCTTATCCCCGTGTTAATGAAGAAATGCAGCAGTTTTAATTTGGCTTTAGTGCCCTGTATTTGCTCTTTATAATAAGTGATAACATCGCTGTACCGCAGGCCTAACCTTGAGGTATAAAATGAGAAGTTGGGTTCCTCGTCAAGGGCCACGCGGATTCCTACCTGAAATTCGCCATCAATATGCTGCTTATAATCTTCCAGTTCGTTCAAATTATCCAGTACTGGTATGCAATTGTAGAAGCCATCATTTATTAGGCCGATAATATTTTGTTTGTATAGCGGGCGTTTGAATCCATTGCATATAACGAAGGTATCTTTGGAGATCTGGCCCTTCTCATAAAGTTTTCTGGTAATAGGTATGTCAAAGGCCGAAGAAGTTTCAATATGCACGTTGTTCTTGAGAGCCTCATCAAAAACAAATCGAAAATGCGAAGATTTAGTGCAATAGCTATAGGTGTACTCGCCATCATAATTATACTTAGCAATCGCACCCTCAAACAGTTTAATGGCCTCTTGAATATTTTGACTGATCTTCGGAAGATAGGTGAGCTTTAGCGGGGTGCCGTGCTCCTCAATAATTCGGCTTAACGGCACATCATGAAAAAGAAGCTGGTTATTTTCGACTTTGAACTCTTCGGTAGGGAAGTCGAAGGTCTGCTCAATTAGGTCGGCATACCTTTTCATCTATGGAGCGTTTTCATATCACAAAAAAAGTGCACAATAATGGAGGAAAAAATGCTATTGTACAACTGTTTTGCCCTTGCGCCAGCTAAGTTTTTATGATGAAAAGTTCTCATGCTTATTTCCTGCTTTCGTAGTTTAAATTACTTGCAATAGTTATCAGGATATTTAAATTTGGGCCCACCAATTAACACTACTTAACACCGCCAATTTGAAAGTAAATATCAATGACGAATCTTCGAGGCTTAAGGCCGTCGTAGTAGGAACAGCAGAACACTTCGGCGGCACACCAACCTTGGCGGAGGCCTATGATCCGAAATCCAAAGAGCACATCATAAACGGTACATTCCCAATTGAAGAAGATTTAACACCTGAGTTGCAAGCTTTGGCTACGGTTTTAGAAAAGTACGGTGTTAAGGTGTACCGGCCAGAAGTAGTTCAAAACTGCAATCAGGTATTTGCCAGAGACATTGGATTCGTAATTGAGGATAAGTTTATACGCTCAAACATAATCACAGACCGCTCCAAGGAGTTTGCAGGTATTGAATACTTAACCACCCAAATTGATGGTGGTGATTACATTGAGGCTCCTGAAACAGTTAAGATTGAAGGAGGGGATGTGATGCCCTGGCGTGATAAGATATTTATTGGATACTCCAAGCAGGAAGATTTTAACCAGTACGTAGTAAGTCGCACCAATGAGGCTGGTGTTAATTTCATTAGGGAGCTATTCCCATCTAAGCAAGTGCATGCTTTCGAACTAAACAAGTCTGATGACGACCCGAAAGAAAATGCCTTGCATCTCGACTGCTGTTTCCAACCGATAGGCGAGGGCCAGGCTATAATTCACAAAGACGGGTTTAAGAATGAGGAAGACTACCACTACCTGGTAGATTACTTCGGCCTTGAGAATATTATCGAAATAGATAAGGAAGAGATGTACCTGATGTTCTCTAATGTCTTCTCTATTAACCCCACCACGATTGTATCTGAACAAGGGTTTATCAGGCTTAATAGTGAACTAAGAGCCAGAGGCTTTACTGTGGAGGAAGTTCCCTTTGCAGAAACTGCCAAAATGGAAGGCTTATTGCGCTGTTCTACTTTACCTTTGGTACGAGAATAAGTACCAATAATGGCCAAGCAAACAACATCTACCATTCTCATGGTTAGGCCGGCAGCATTCGGATACAACGAAGAAACTGCCACCAATAACTACTATCAAAAGGTGCTTGAAGGGATTGAGCCTGAGGAGGTTCAAGAGAGGGCGCTAGCAGAATTCGATTCCTTTGTAAGGGTGCTGCGAAATGCCGGGGTGGAGGTTATTGTGGTAGAAGACCAGGAATCGCCTTACACACCAGACGCAGTATTTCCCAACAATTGGATATCATTTCATAATGATGGCAGTGTAGGGCTCTATCCGATGTTTGCAAAAGCCCGGCGGTTAGAGAGAAGGCAAGACGTTATTGAGGAGATTTTACCAGGTGCTGGTTTCGAAGTTGGAGTGATAACAGATTTTTCTCAAGCAGAAGTTCAAAGCAAATTTCTTGAAGGAACAGGCAGTATAGTGCTGGATAGGGAGAATAGTATTGCCTATGCCTCATTGTCGTTGAGAACAGACCGAGATCTACTCGATGATTTTGCCGGCAGTTTCAACTACAAGTTGGTGGTATTTACTTCATATCAAGATGTTGTAGGTCGCCGGGAGCCGATCTATCACACCAATGTGATGATGTGCGTCGCCGATAAATTTGCTATTCTCTGCGCTGATGCTATTGATGATCCTAAAGAGCGACAGGCTGTCATTAATTCACTGGAATCAACACATAAGGAAGTAATAAATATTACTGAAGATCAGAAGCATCATTTTGCCGGCAACATGTTGCAAGTGGAAAATGCTGAAAGTAAGAAATATCTGGTCATGTCTTCGGCGGCATTCAATTCCTTAAGGTCCGATCAAATTGAAGACATCGAGAAATATAATCCCATTTTGCATAGTTCCCTGGATACCATTGAAGCATGTGGAGGTGGAAGTGCCCGTTGTATGATGGCCGAAGTATTTCTGCCCCGAAATTAATAGACCCTCATGCCGCAGCCAATTAGCGATTTCATAGAACAACATTTCCTTCATTTCAACTCTGCTGCGTTGGTTGATGCGGCCAAAGCTTATAAAGCACATATCGAGTCTGGTAAGAAAATGATGATCACTTTAGCCGGAGCGATGAGTTCAGCTGAATTGGGAAAATCGCTGGCAGAAATGATCAGGCAAGACAAAGTGCACATTATATCATGCACTGGTGCCAATCTGGAAGAAGATGTAATGAACCTGGTGGCGCACAATAGCTATCAACGCATTCCAAACTATCGTGATCTCTCGCCAGAGCAGGAGCGAGAACTATTGGATAAAGGGATGAACAGGGTAACTGATACCTGTATTCCTGAAGAAGAGGCTTTCAGGAGATTGGAAAAACATTTTGTGGAATTGTGGCTTAGTGCCAAGAAAAACGGTCGTAGGCATTTCCCACATGAATATTTCTATCAAGCGCTGCTCTCAGGTGACTTGCAACAGTATTATGAGATTAACCCAAAGAACAGCTGGTTACTGGCGGCTGCTGAAAAGGGGTTGCCGCTTGTGGTTCCGGGTTGGGAAGACTCTACCATGGGCAACATTTTCGCAGCACATTGTATTTCGGAAGAGGTTGAGCCAGCTCTGGTGAAGTCGGGGATAGAGTATATGACCTGGCTGGCAGATTGGTATTCAGGGCACTCAGACGAAAACGGCATTGGCTTCTTCCAGATTGGTGGTGGCATTGCCGGAGATTTTCCAATCTGCGTAGTTCCCATGCTCAATCAGGATTTGCAACGGGAGACTCCCTACTGGAGCTACTTTTGCCAGATATCGGATTCTACTACCAGCTATGGGTCTTATTCAGGGGCGGTGCCAAATGAAAAGATCACCTGGGGAAAGTTGGACATTAACACACCTAAATTTATAATTGAATCGGATGCTACTATTGTAGCCCCTTTGGTATTTGCCTATGTATTAGGTTGGTAACTCAAAATGAAACTAGAAGAGAATCTAAAATCCATCATTTCTCAAGCCTTCACTGAGCTGTTTTCCGCCCAGTTAGGTATGCAGGAAATAAAACTCCAGCCCACTCGAAAGGAGTTCGAGGGGCACTATACTTTCGTCACATTCCCGTTCGGAAAACTTAGCAAACTCTCTCCAGAGCAGACTGGGGAGAAGTTGGGAGAGTATCTGGTTGGCAGCAGCGATGTGATTTCAGCTTATAATGTGGTTAAGGGTTTTCTTAACCTTACCATTGCTGATCCGTCCTGGCTGCAAACGTTTGCTAGTATTTACAACAATAGTGATCATGGAACTTTTCCGTCAAATGGCGAGGAGGTTATGGTAGAGTACTCCTCCCCAAATACTAACAAGCCACTTCATCTCGGTCATTTGAGGAATATTTTTCTGGGATATTCCGTTTCTGAGATTCTTCAGGCTCGGGGTTACAAAGTGCACAAAGTACAGATTATCAATGATCGTGGCATCCACATCTGTAAATCGATGTTGGCCTGGCAAAAGTTTGGTAATGGAGAAACCCCGGAAAGTGCTGGCATTAAAGGCGACAGGCTGGTAGGCAACTATTATGTTGAGTTTGAAAAGCGCTATCGTCAGCAAGTAGCCGAACTGGTAGAACAGGGGCAATCACAGGAGGAAGTAGAAAAAAATGCTCCGCTGTTGCTGGAAGCTCAGCAGATGCTTAAGCAGTGGGAGCAAAAAGATCCTGAAGTTTATGGGTTGTGGAAGAAAATGAATGGCTGGGTCTATGATGGATTTAACGCTACCTACGAAGCTATGGGTGTTGATTTCCACAAGCTCTACTATGAATCTGACACTTACCTCAGTGGCAGGGACGAGGTGTTTAAAGCAGAAAAGGAAGGACTTTTCTTTAAAAAGGAGGATGGCTCCATTTGGGTTGATCTTACCGATGATGGTCTGGATCAGAAACTGTTGTTGCGAAGTGATGGTACTTCTGTTTATATCACACAAGATATAGGAACGGCAATGGGGAGGTACAACGACTTCCCCAAGCTTAAGAAGCTAATCTACACTGTGGGCAACGAGCAGGAGTATCACTTCAAGGTTCTGTTTCTTATACTTAAAAAGATGGGCTTGCCCTGGGCGGATGAGCTGTATCATCTATCCTACGGAATGGTTGATCTACCTTCTGGTAAAATGAAATCTCGTGAGGGTACCGTAGTAGATGCGGATGACATCATACAGGAGATGACAGAGACTGCAGGCAAACACACTGAAGAATTGGGCAAAATAGAAGGCTTTACCGATGAGCAGGCGCAGGAGCTCTATCGCATATTGGGCCTTGGGGCGCTTAAGTATTTTCTATTGAAAGTAGATCCACGAAAGAGGATGCTTTTCAATCCTCAGGAATCCATTGAGTTTCATGGTAATACCGGTCCTTTCATTCAATATACGCACGCCAGAATTTCAGCAATTCTTAGAAAGGCCGAGGAAATGGGCTTGCAATTTTCTGAAAGCGACATTGCAGCAGTGGCAGAATTGAATGAATATGAGCGCAATGTGTTGTTCATGCTAAACGATTTTGAAAATAAAATTGACGAGGCCGCTAGCGACTTATCCCCTTCAGTATTGGCACAGTATATCTATGATTTGGGTAAAGAGTACAATAAATTCTATGCTGAAATCTCTATTTTTAATGAGCCAAACGAAGGTTTACTGAAATTTAGAGTAGCCTTTTCGCAAGTAGTGGCGCGAACAATCCGCAAGGGTATGAAGTTATTAGGTATTGAAGTACCCGAGAGAATGTAGATATGAAAAAATTAGTACCAATATGGCTACTAGTATTAGTTGGATGCGGTTTTAAAGACATCAGATCTAAACCCGAAAATTTGCAAAGCGCTCAAAACATTAAAAGTATTTATGAGTTTACCTTGAACGATATTTCCGGAGAACCTATCTCTTTTGAGGAATATCGGGGTAAGAAGTTGCTGTTGGTAAATGTAGCAAGTGAGTGCGGATTCACTTATCAGTATGAAGACCTGCAAAAACTGCACGAGGCCTATGGCAATCAAATCACCATATTAGGGTTTCCGGCCAATAACTTTGGGGGACAAGAACCCGGTACTAATCAACAAATTGCCACATTCTGCAAGGTGAATTATGGGGTGGAATTTCAAATGTTCGAGAAGATCTCCGTAAAGGGAGATGATATGCACGAGCTCTACCAGTGGCTTTCTGAGGAAGAACTTAATGGCTGGAATAATAAAGCCCCAAACTGGAATTTTTGCAAGTACCTAATCAATGAGAAGGGGGAATTAACGAACTTCTTTGCTTCAGCGGTGAAGCCTATGTCAGAAGACATCATTAGCGTTATCACAAATTAATGAACAAACTAGCCTTCAAAGCTTGGATTACAGCCATCAGGTTACGCACCCTACCGTTGGCGTTGGCCAGCATTGGCATGGGAAGCTTCCTGGCGGCATATACCCGAACATTCAAGGTGCAGGTACTAATATTTAGTGCGCTTACTACAATTCTCCTACAGATTCTTTCTAATCTCGCCAACGATTACGGCGACACCATCCATGGTGCCGACAGTGACAACAGGGTGGGACCGTTGCGTGCAGTACAATCCGGGGCTATCTCTGAGGGGGCCATGAAGAAGGCGATGTTGATTATGGTAATGTTGTCGTTGGCCAGTGGGGTTTACCTGCTATACATATCGCTGGGCTTCAATCTAAGGTCCTTCATCTTCTTTTTCGGCCTGGGAGTAATATCTATTATCGCCGCTATTGCCTATACGGCCGGGCGCAAGCCTTATGGATATGTTGGGCTGGGAGACCTGTCGGTATTGATTTTCTTTGGTCTGGTGGGTGTTTTAGGAACCTATTACTTGCACGCCGGTTCAGTAGAGCTTCTTTACATTTTGCCAGCATTAAGCTGTGGCCTGTTCTCTATGGCAGTGCTTAATTTGAACAATATCCGTGACATTGAATCAGATAAACTTGCTGGTAAGAAATCTATTCCGGTTAGAATCGGAAAGAAGAATGCGGTAGTTTACCATTGGGGACTTTTGATCAGTGGTGTACTGGCTGCGGTGATTTTCACAATTTTGACCAATCACTCCTTGTTGCAGTATCTCTTTCTTATTACCATTCCGCTTTTGCTTAGAAATGCCTTAGCGGTATCTAGAAATGAAGATGCAAGCAAACTCGATCCTTACCTGAAGCAGATGGCTCTTACAACCCTTCTTTTTGTATTGTCATTCGGAATTGGCTTGATCTGGGCCTTTTAGAAAATCAGGCATTAATAGCTATATTTAGGTTGTTACTATTACTTAAAGCAACCGACAATGAAAAATATACTTGTACCCACCGATTTCTCAGATGAAGCTAACAATGCACTGAATCTAGCCCACATTGTAGCAAGCAAACTAGGGGCTGATATTAACCTTCTTCATGTAGTAGAAGCACCTGGCGCATCTTCTTTCAAAGTAACAGGTGAAACTGATGTGAGTAGCAGTATGGATGATGTGTACGTTGGGATGGTCGTTGGCAAAGCAAAGGAGTCGTTTGAAGAAATTGCCAGCAGTTCAAAATATGAAGGCGTAAATATTAACTATGATATCAAAGTAGGTAACACCTTCAACACCATCTTTCAAAAAGTAGCAGAGTTAGGTTGCCAGATGATTGTGATGGGTACGCAAGGATCTTCCGGGCTGGATGAAATCTTCATTGGTAGTAACACCGAGAAAGTTGTTCGAACCGCTGGATGCCCGGTATTGTCATTGAAAACAGAAGCTGATGAATCAGTCTTCAACGATATAGTTTTTGCTACCGATATGGGTGAGAACCAGGGAGGAATGGTAAGTCAGCTAAAGGAATTCCAATCAGCTTTTAATTCCACCCTTCACATAGTAAAAGTTAATACACCCAATACTTTCCAATCAGACCGCATAACTAAAGCCCAGATGCGCAAGTTCGTGGAGATGCATAGTATTGAAAATTGTACTACCAATATTTTCAATGATACTTTGGAAGGTGATGGTATAATGTACTTTGCCCAGGACATTAACGCCGGTATGATTGCCATGGCCACACATGGCCGTACGGGGCTCAGTCATCTTTTTAGCGGTAGTATTGCAGAAGACATCGTTAACCACGCCAAACGACCCGTGTTGACTTTCAACATAAATAAGTAAAAGCAGATGGGTAAAGACAATGATTGGAAAGCGCGTCTTGGTGTGGTCTATTCTACCAATAAGGAATTTGACTACGACTACGACGAAGACGAGGAGGCTGATACATTAAAACCAAATTTGCAGCACTTACGGGTGATGCTTGACCGTCGGGCCGGCAACAAGAAGGTTACCCTGGTAACAGGCTACAAGGGCAAGGAAGGAGATCTGAGAGAGCTGGCCAAGAAGCTAAAATCGAAATGTGGGGTTGGAGGCAGTGCTAAGAATGCTGAAATACTCATCCAGGGTGATTTCAGAGACCGCGTGGTAGCAATACTTGAGCAAGAGGGCTATAATGTAAAGAAGTCTGGCGGCTGAGAATTAAAATAAAAAAGGCAGCCCCTTGGGCCGCCCTTTTATCTACTGTATAACCTAACCTATTATCTATTTAGCTTTCTGATGTCTCCGCGAAGGTTTCCACGATTATTGCGGATGCTTAACTGCCCTGAGCCATTGTGCGCTACATAAACACCTTCTCCAACATTATCCACGTGTATCCCACCTGAGCGGTCGTCTAGGGTTACAAAGCCCCCTATATCTCTGGAGTCGATCCCTCCGGAAGTATCATCTATACTTAAGTCACCCGTTACATTCCTCACTACCACACCACCAGATGTATCATGGATGGATAATGATCCGTTCACGCCTCTAATCTCCAATCCACCTGATGCATCCCTTACGAAAACCTCTCCACCAAGCTTCCTGGCTACTATTCCCCCACTATTGTCATTGATACGAACACTATGTTTTCCTGATTCATTAATACTGTTAAGATAGAGTTCACCAGAGTTGTCGTTGATATCGACGTGACCCTCCACGTTCTTGACGCTGATGCTTCCGGAGCCATCATCTATTCTCAAATCGTTTTCAATATTGTTTACAAAAATATCTCCCGAGCCATCGACTACCTTTACGGCTATTCCGGCTGGTACCCTAACGTAAAGGTCGACTTTGCGGTATGGGCTCCTGAAAAAGCCACCGGATTGTACTACCCGATTATTATTCCTTCTCTCCTCAAAATCGAATTTGCTAACTATTCGCATCTTACTTCCAGACCTATCCATGGATAGATCCAGATATTCGTCCATGACCCTATAGGCTTTTTCTACGTTACCCCCAGAAACTGTTACAATAGCTTCCACCTCAACTTCTTGAGAACTGCTTGGCACTATTTCCAGTTTGCCTGCGCCAGTTTCCAGAACCAACTCTTGCACATCAGTGGCATCTAGCTGCATACCGGTTTGGCCGGAGTAAACTTTATAGAAAAGCACCCGGTCATCAGTTCGTTGCAATACTATTGCCCTTTGGTCTTCCTCCGTATTATCGGTTTGTGAAAATGTGGGATTATTTAAGAAAAGTAGACCCCCAATTAAGGAGATAAATATTCTCTTCATGTCTAAGTATTTTGAGCTTCGAATGTTAGATGCAAATTGTAGTCGAGAGGTTGCCTGGAAACTAAGATTTTTCTTGTCCGTCAAACCACTCTTTGAAGGAAGAGACTTTTTCCCTGCTAACAATAATTTCTTTATCGAAATCATCATCGATAAGCACTTTCAGTCTGCTATTTGAATAGACAATAACGTCTCGGATGGCATTGATATTTACTATGTAGGTACGGTTAACCCGGAAGAAGATTTTGGGGTCCAGAATTTCTTCCAGTTCTTCCAGTTTGTAGTCGATTACAAATTTGCGGCCTTGCGTAGTTCTGATAAAACCATTACGACCTTCGGCATAAAACACTGATATTTCGTCGGTGGTTAAAGACCGGATATGTTCTCCCAGCTTAACCATAAATCTGCTCTTATAACTCTCCTTCCCCTGGATCTGGGCCAGCGCTTTACCGAGTAACTCCAGGTTGGCATTACTTTCATTGTCTGCCAGGTTTTCTTTTAGGGATTCGAATTTCTTCAGGCTTGAGGTGAGATCATCGAATGTTATAGGTTTCAAAAGGTAGTCGATGCTGTTAACCTTGAAGGCATTAATTGCATATTGATCAAAGGCAGTGGTGAAGATTACTGGCTTCGTAATTTTAACCTGGTCGAAAACTTCGAAGCTCAATCCATCGATTAGCTGTATATCCATGAATAGCAAATCCACGGATTGCTGGTGCTCCTTTAGCCACTCCACAGAACCTTGCACTGTCTGGATTTTTTCCACAACCTCAAGGTTCGGGTCGTACCGTTGAAGGTACCGTTCCAGCTTCTCAGCTGCAGGATGCTCATCTTCAATAATTAGAACTTTCATTCAAATAAGTTCAGGTTGGTTAATAAATTCCTGTGTTAGCATTTCATGGCACTAACACAGTTGTAATTCTAATATTGAAGCAGGGTATAAAAGTAAAGTTGTGATCATATAGTCAATTTTAAATTACTATTTCTTCTGTACTCAATTCGAGGGCTGGTATTTTAATATAGCTTTCCCCGTAGGCTTCTACTTCAACCACTGGCTTGTCACTGTAATATGCGTAAGCGCTTTGAAGTCTTTCCACAACACCGGTATCATACTTTTCAGGAAGCAGTTTTTCATTGGCCTTATGTTGAACAATAAGGTAGCCATCACTTTCTATAAGAATTTGCAGAGACAGTGGCTGGTCTTTATTTATGATTGATCTTCTAACAATATTTTCAACAATTCCCGGCAAGGTTCCCGGTATGATCTGCCGATCCATGTCACCGGAACTGATTTGCACATCCAGGGTAATATTGTCATCATTTTGCACGTTCAGCAAAAAAATAAGGTTGCGTGCTGCCCGCACATCTTCTTCTAAACTTACTAATTCATTCTGCTTATTAGTAAGAATATAGCGATAAGCCAGTGACAATCTATCTATGTAATCTTCGGCATCAACAGCATCTTTATGAACCAGCGTTATCAATGATTCCAGACTTTCATAGAGTAGATCGGGATTGATATCATTCTTAAAGCTCACGAATTCCTTTTCGATATTCTCTCGAAGGCTGCTTTCCACCTCCATGCGTTCTTCATTTTCACGGTGCAAATAGTAGTTACTAAAGATGATAAGGTTGTACATCCAACTGGTTACTACAAAAATTATATTGAAATAGGTGAGTTCCGTTTGGTAGTTACTGAAGCCTAGCACATAACTGAAATAACCCGAGATGGCTGCTGAAACCAGCAGGATTGTTACCAGCGTGTTTATTCCTACCTGCTTGAGAATAAGTTGACCCAGTCTTTCCTGCGATTGCGCCATTCTCTCAATCATTTTCGCAATAAACCTATTGCTTTCTAGTACTAGGTAAGTAAGCCCAATACTGATATAGACTTCTTCAGTAAAAAAGCTTTCACTTAGCATGGCAATTGAGTTGTTTACCAGTAGGATAAGGAGGTAAACAATGGCGCCATAGATAGGAGGGCCGAGGATTCGAAAGAGGGCGTTATTTACAAAGATTGACTTCAATATTACTGGTTTATGCCACTTGGTTTATAGTTTGTTCATCAATGTCTCCTTCATCAATTATTGGTAACCTCACCGTAAACTTCTCAGCGTCCTCAATACTTATGGTGCTGTTGGTAAAGAATTTATAGCGCTTGCGAATATTTTCCAGACCCACCTTGAAGGAACTAACACTGGACGGGCGGGCGGTTTTAGTGTTCGATACTTTGAGAAATTTCTGCTCTTCACTTACAATGTCAACTTCAAGCGGTTCCTCTTTCGAGAATACATTGTGTTTCACCGCGTTCTCAACCAAAATTTGTAAGGTAAGCGGAGGAACCTTAGAGGTAAGGATTTCCTGCGGAAGGTCGATGTTTAGATCAAAGCTATTTTCATACCGTACCTTGAGTAGGTAGTAATAAGACTTTACAAACTCAACTTCTTCAGCCAATGAAACTAGCTTTTCTTTATTAGTAGTAAGGATATATTGATAAGTGAGAGCCAGTCGGCGGATAAATGTTTCGGCTGCATCTGGATCTTTGTACACCAACGACGATATGGTGTTAAGGCAATTAAAGAGGTAATGTGGGCTCAACTGGCTTTTCAATGCGTCGAACTGTAGCTTCAGTTGCTTTCGTTCGTGTTTTACGGTTTCTATCTGAACTACTGCATATTGATTGTAAGAAAATAGCGCGAGGTAGATGATGCTGTAGATCATTACTGTTATGAGGGCAATAATGGCCAGTTTGATGGCAGCTTCGCTGTAATTTGTTGTTATCTCATCAAAGCTGGCAGCGGAGTTTAGCTTGATTGTAATCCAGGCGAAACCATAGGCAATGGCTAATGCGGTTGCTGTGCCTAGAATTATTCCCGAAAGTAGCCGCAGCGAGAAACTCTTCTTCCAATCGAATAGCCCATTGAGAAAAGCATTAAGTCGATGTACCACCAGGGCAATAAAATTGGCAGCGACAATGCTAATTACCACATAGTGCCAACCGAATGAATGGAAGGGGTGGTCTCCGTATTCGCTGTAGTAAATAAAAGTGAAGTAGGCGCTTCCAAGAATTGAAGCTACTAATATGCCGATCCAGTATTTTCTCATTGAAGAGAGGATTGCTATGGTTGAGATTGCAGACATATGAGTGTTCTACTCAAATGTCTGGATTTACATGACAATCTCAAAGCTTTGATTAGTTGTCTAGGCTACGCATTAAGCGACCGTAGTAAGTATCGGAGTTGATATTTCGCACCGCGCGGCGAAAGGCTTCTCTTGCCTCCCTATCGTTAGGCTGGATTTGTTCCGCTACTTCCTGAAGTACCTTGGTGATGTAGTGGTCTGAATTCATCTCCTCCGTAGCTCTCATAATACTGATTAAGCCCTGAGAGGTGATGTCATCTTTATCCAAAGCTCTGATAAGAACAACAGAGATGTAGTGGTCTGATGACATGTCATCAACCGTTTCTATTAGAGCCGCAAAGCCTTCGTCGGAAACGTCTTGTTCCTCTAACAGCTCAGAAAGAACTACTGTTGTGTAATGATCTGAGGAGATGTCTTGAGTTACTTTGATTATGTCGGTAACGAATTGCTCATCAAGATCTCCGCTTCGTCTGCCAATAAGCTCTTTCAAGATTGTGGTGATGTAATGATCAGAGCTCATATCAGAAACAGATCGCATTAGGCTGTTGAATGCTTCACGAGTGATGTTGGGTTCTCTCAAAGCCTTCTTCAACACCACAGAACGGTAGTGGTCTGAGCTCATCTCTTCAGTTGTTTCGATTAACTGCTCAAGAGTTTTCTCGTTCAGCTTATCTTCTTCAATAACCTCATTAAGAATAGTTGTTATGTAATGATCTGAGTTGATATCAGCTGCGGCATTAAGTACCTCCACAATTAATTCATCCTCAAGATCTCTTTTTCTAATTGCTTCTTTTAGCACGTTGGTAGCATAATGGTCGGAGTTTAAGTAGCGTACTCCCTGGAAATATGCTTTGGCTGTGCTTTGACTTTGCATGAACTCGTCAGAACCTTCGATAAGAATTTGTGAGAGGTAATGATCAGAATCAACTTCACGGGTAATTCTATTTACAATAGCTTCCAACTCGGCATCAGTATGCCCTCCGATATCAAGCAATACTTTCGCATACTTAGTCTTGATATGATCGCTTCTAATCTCACCGATTTCTTCAAGTACACCATTAACACCTTTTTGCTTATGTATGCGCTTGGTTCTACTTTCGGCACCTATACCTGTTGAGCGCAGTACGTCTGGCAGAACATCTGCCAACCACTCTTTTCCTTCCGGCTCGAATGGAATTTCTCTTCGGCCTTCATAGAATTCCTTAATCAGTTTCCCGCCTGATTCGCGAATGTAAACTGTACGACGGTTACCAAAAGTAATTTTGCTTAGCTCGAAGTATCCACCCCTGGAGATGCCAGTGATTTCGCGATCGTCATCACTGATTTCAATTTCTCCTCGATATTCAATCTTGTAATCATTCTGGCTACCTCTGCCATTGTAGTTGTATACAGTGCGGCCGTTTCGAGTATTGATAGATACAGATTGGGCAAATGCTTCAACACCTACCAGCAACACTATCATTGCTACTAGAATGCCGGCAAGTATGGTAATTTTTTGACCTTGGGGTACCATGTATTTCGATTTGTGAGTGTTATTCATCTCTTTGGTGCATTTACACAATTCAACGGTACAATAATGGGGTATGGTTACTAGCATTAAAAGCATAATGTAGCTAACTGTGGAATCAGTGTATTGAATTGTAAATATCCGGTATTAATGAATTGAGCCCCTTTTTGGCATCCTTCTATCACTTTCGCTCTCACGAGATTCAAGCTAACCCAAAAAATTCCTTCCTCTTGCAACCTTTGCTATCAGTAGTCCATCCAACAAGCAAACAAAAACCAAATAACCCACAACATGGTCAAGAACTTTATCAAAGTTGCGCTGCGTAATCTTGCAAGGCACAAAGCATTCTCGTTTATAAACATTGCGGGCCTGGCCGTAAGCATGTCAGTTTGCTTGCTCATCATCATGATAGTGAAAGATCAGATGAGTTTCGATCGATTCCATAGCAATCTAGATAGGATTTATCGCATCAATACAGATGTTCATCGCCCTAATGGAGAAAGGGAACCCTACGCCGGAGCTCCCATGGTGATTGCACCCACACTACTGGAAGACTACACAATTGCTGAAGAGGCAGTGCGAATTAGAAGAGGATTTTCTGGAGATTTAAGTACAGATCAGTCAATCATTCCTGTTTCCGGTTTATATACAGACCAATCCTTTTTCAATGTTTTTGATTTTTCACTAAAGATTGGAAATCGGGATAAAGTCCTGACGGAGCCATTTTCGGTTGTACTCACAACGGAAACTGCCGAGAAGTTTTTTAAGGATGAAAACCCACTTGGCCAAACAATGACTTTGAACGCCAGGCAGTACACTGTGACAGGCGTACTGGAAAAACTTCCGGGCAAAACTCATATCGAGTTCGAGGCCTTAGCATCGTTTAACTCGGTAGAGGTATTTGAGAGTAAAGCTCCCGGTTCATTTTCAACAGACAATTGGACCAATCTTTACTCAGGATATGTCTACATTATGTTGGCTGATGGTAAAACTGCTGGTGACCTGCAGTCGGTCTTGCCGGATTTTGAGGAAGAGATGCTGGCTGCCAGCACCAATGAGTCTCTTGCCGTTCGACCTGAAGATCAAGGCTATACGTTAAACCTAATCGGGCTGGCTGATATCACCCCCGGCCCAATCTTGTCTAACAACCTTGGCTCAGGAATGCCAATATTCGCCATTTACTTCCTGGCCGGACTAGCCCTTATCATTACAATCTCCGCAGGATTCAATTATACGAATCTATCCATTGCCCGATCATTAACCCGGGCCAAGGAGATTGGGGTTAGAAAAGTTACAGGAGCAAAGAGAATCCAGATCTTTGGGCAGTTCATCACTGAATCTACCATCTACGCGTTAGCGGCACTTCTTTTGGCTTATGTTATCATGCGATTGATTTGGCCAGGCTTCTCTCAATTAGAGTTGAATCAATTCCTGGCTTTGGAGTTCAATGAAGACCCAGTTCTTTACCTTGTATTTATTGGTTTCGCCCTTTTTGTTGGCTTAACCGCGGGATTCTTTCCAGCTCTTTACCTCTCGTCTTTAGGCGCAGCCCGTGTTTTAAAGGGCACTTCAGGCATGAAGATGTTCTCTCGCCTTACCATGCGTAAGGCCTTGATAGTGGCTCAGTTTACCATTTCACTCCTCATGATCATCTCAGTACGGGTGTTGTACAATCAGAATCAGTTTGTACTTGGTGCCGATTATGGCATCAATCGAGATAACTTGATTAATGTAACTCTGCAGGGGAATGACTTTGATCAACTGAAAAATAGCCTGGAGCAGCATTCGTCGGTGACCGCCGTTGGAGGAATCTCTCATGCGCTGGGCACGTGGGCAGATCGTTCAGAGGATGTACGACTTAACAGCGCGGATGAGCCGCTAAATATTCGAGACTTCAGCCTTGATAATGCCTACTTGCAAAACATTGAGGTGAAGCTGCTGGCGGGTGACCTGTTTCCGGAAGAGGCATCACCTGAGCGAGAGCAGTTTGTGATTCTGAACCAGGTGGCGGTAGAGTTTTTGAATTTAGGAGAACCCATTGATGCCATTGGTAAATCTTTAATTCTTGGAGATAGCACCGAAGTTCAGGTTGTTGGTGTTACAGAGAATTTCAACTTCAGGCCATTAACCTACAATATTGGTCCTTTACTCCTTCGTTACAAGCCCCAGGATTTCTCTATAATCAATTTGAAGACAGTGAGTTCCGACCCCAGTGAGACGCTGGCATCTCTGGAAGAGATTTGGAAGAAACATGACAAGGTCCATGATTTCGACGCTATTTTCTTCGATGATGAACTGCAGGCGTCTTATGCTGGCATGCAGGATATAGTTAAGATCGTCGGCTTCGCCTCGTTCCTGGCGATACTTGTAGCGGCGTTGGGTCTGCTGGGTATGGCCATTTATAGCGCCGAAACCAAGGTGAAAGAAGTGGGCATAAGAAGGGTACTGGGCGCCACCGTACCAGACATAGCCTTTACCCTAAGCAAGTCATTTATGATGCTGATTGCCATAGCAGTGGTTCTTGCTACTCCTTTGGCGTACTTTTTAAATACCATGTGGTTGGAGCAAATAGCCTTTCACATAAATGTCAGTGCTGGCGCAATCTTGTTTGGGGTAGCAGTTATCGTGCTGCTCAGTGTTGCCACTGTGGGCAGCCAAACACTAAGAGCTGCCAAAGCAGATCCTGTTAACTCGCTGCGTGATGAATAGCTGATAAGGAAAATTGTTGATGAGCGAATAACTATAATCGTTCATTGAGCTTATAAGTACGTTGGTTGAATGTGCCCCTGAAAGCCTCTGGTGGGGTACAGATATTGTTGAATAGTGGTCATAACCAAAATATTATTCAACAATATGAAAATGAAACAAAGATTGGTGGTGATGGCCGCAGTTGCCTTGGTTACGGTTGTTACCAGTTGTGAAAATCAAGGATTCGAGGAGCAGTCTTCTCTTGAGGAGACAACCTTCGTTGAGAATGTCTTCGCTCAACTTGATGCAGATGTAGAAGGTGTTAGTGAAAGTTCAGCAATTAGTTCAGGAAGATTTGGGCGGGGAGCTGGATTTGGAAATTTCGATTGTGCTAGTGTTTCAGAAGAAACTCCTGAGGGTGCAGATTACCCAAAAACTATAACCATAGATTACGGAGATGGCTGCGAGGCCTTCAACGAGATGGTGAAAAGTGGACAAGTAATCATTACGGTTACTGGCCCACGGGAAGAGGCTGGATCGCAGAAAATTGTGACTTTCAACAATTTTTCGGTGAATGATCATGCCATAGAAGGAACAAGAACTTTCACCAACAATGGAGATAACTCTTATACTGTTGTTTTGGAGGATGGCAAGATCACTACCCCTGAAGGAGAGGAGATGACCAGAAATTCCACCAGGACCAAGAGTCTGGTGGAAGGAGCAGACACCGATACGAGGGAAGATGACGCTTGGCAAGTTACGGGATCTGCCAGTGGAGTTAATGCTGAAGGCTTATCATGGAGTAAATCAATAACGTCCCCTTTGACAATTTCAGCGGGCTGCAGGTATATCGTATCAGGTATTGTGCAATCACAAACCGAGGGAGAGTCTTTGAAAGTTGTGGATTTTGGCAACGGTACCTGCGACAATCTTTATACCATTACTCAAGATGGAGAGACGGAAGAATTGGAGATGAATTTTAGGATAAAGAAGAGAGGTAGAAGAGGATTCTAGATTCATGTGATGTTGATTGAGTTGTGGTTCATGCCCGTCCCAGATATCCTGGGCCGGGCTCTTTTTTTATAGTGGTAAACCGGCTTCTTTTTTAGAAATTTTAATTACTATTTTTGCGCATGGAAGAGCAGATTCTGATCATTGATTTTGGCTCTCAATACACCCAACTTATTGCCAGGAGGGTAAGAGAGCTAAACGTTTATTGTGAAATCCACCCTTACAACAATCTTCCACCTATAACGGAAAGTACTAAAGGAATTATACTCAGTGGCAGTCCCTGCTCAGTGCGAGATGAGGACGCCCCCATGGTTGATTTAGATGTTCTTACTGAAAAGGCTCCGGTCTTAGGTATTTGTTATGGAGCTCAGCTTATTGCACAACTTCATGACGGTAACGTGCTGCCCTCTAATATCCGCGAATACGGCCGTGCTAATCTTAGCAAAGTGGATCAACACAATGCCTTACTCAAGGAGATAGAGATTGACTCTCAAGTGTGGATGTCACATGCGGATACTATTGCCGAGATAGGGTCCGACTACGATATTATTGCAAGCTCCGAATCAGTGGAAGTTACGGCCTTCAAGAGAAAGGAGGCAGAGGTATATGGAATCCAATTTCATCCAGAGGTTACTCATACTATCCAGGGAAAGATAGTATTGAGAAATTTCGTGGTACATATTTGTGGTTGTCAACAGCTTTGGACTCCAGATATATTCGTTGAGAGTACAGTGGCTGAATTGAAGGAGACTCTTGGCGACGATAAGGTAGTCCTGGGGTTGTCTGGTGGAGTGGACTCATCAGTGGCCGCCCTTCTCATTCACAGAGCCATTGGTAATAACCTACACGCCATTTTTGTAGACAACGGATTGTTAAGGAAAAACGAGTTTGAGTCAGTATTAGAGTCCTACCAGGGGTTAGGGCTTAATGTCACAGGTGTTGATGCGCGTGATCAATTCTATTCTGCCCTCGATGGTATTTCCGAGCCTGAAGCAAAACGGAAAGCGATTGGCCGCGTATTCATTGAGGTATTTGAGGAAGAAGCTCACAAAATTGAAGATGTAAAATGGCTGGCCCAAGGTACCATCTATCCTGATGTGATTGAATCCGTGTCTGTTAAGGGGCCTTCAGCAACAATTAAGTCTCACCATAACGTGGGAGGATTGCCAGAACTCATGAAATTGGAAGTAGTGGAACCTTTAAAGACGCTTTTCAAGGATGAGGTAAGGGTAGTAGGCAAGGCTGTTGGCCTTCCCGGTCATATTTTAAATCGGCATCCCTTCCCCGGTCCAGGTCTCGCTATAAGAATTCTGGGTAATATTACTCCTGAAAAAGTCGAAATTATTCAGGAAGTAGATGATATATTTATTGGCGGTTTGAAAGAAGCTAACCTCTATGACGATGTTTGGCAGGCGGGGGCGATATTATTGCCAATTCAATCAGTAGGTGTAATGGGCGACGAAAGAACCTATGAAAATGTAGTTTCTCTCAGGGCTGTCTCCAGCGTGGATGGCATGACAGCCGATTGGTCGCATTTGCCATATGACTTCCTGGGGACGGTTTCAAGTAAGATAATAAACCGAGTGAAAGGCGTTAATAGAGTAGTTTACGACATCAGCTCTAAACCTCCGGCCACCATAGAGTGGGAGTAACTGTGAAATACCTGAGTACCATACTGCTTAACCTTGTCGTTCCTGTGGCCCTGCTGGCGCAAGTCAACATGAGTTCTTTGCAGGAGTTTCAAAGAGCGTATGCAAATGGCAAGGAACTTTTTCAATTGGAGAAATACGAACTTGCAATGGCCGCTTTTGAAGGAATAACCGGCCAGCATCCCAGTAATCCTTTTGCCGAATATGCTTCGTACTACTACGCACTTTCAGCTTATCGTGCCGGAAATACTGCCCTGGCCCGAGATATGTTTCTGCAGGTTTCAAGGAAATTTCCAAACTGGCAGCAGCTAGATGATTGCTACCTATGGTTGGCACAAATCAATTTTGAGAATGAAGATTATTTTCAAGGTATATTCTATATAGAGAAAATTACAGGGGAGCAAGAAGCAGGAAGCTCCATCAAGAATCACTTTATCCGACCAATTAGAGATATCGACCTACTCTCCGATCTATATGAAAAGTACCCGGAAGATAATGACATTGCCTGGGCCTTGGCCAAATCTATTAGTGAGCAATCGTTGCAGGAAAAAAATCACCGGTGGCTGAATGATATTGTTGTTAAGCATGGATTCGATGCCGAAGAATTTAATACTGTACAAATTGCAGAATCTGTTATCAAGGATCGATATACGGTGGCGGTACTGTTGCCCTTGATGATTGATGACCTCGAACCAATACGAGGGAGAAAAAGCAACCAGTTTATACTGGACATATATGAAGGGATCAAGCTGGCTCATGAGAAAGCAAGTGAAGATCGAGATAATGTTGATTTATTGGTCTATGACACCAGGAGGGATAGCGCCATAACTGCTGGGATTTTGCAACAACAAGAGCTGCTTGAAGCTGATATCATTATAGGTCCACTCTATCCTCAACCGAGCAGGCTTGCGTCTGAATTTGCCTTCAAGAATAAGATCAATATCATTAATCCTCTGTCTAGCAACTCCGAGGTTATTGGCAATAACCCATTCTCGTTTCTCTACGGACCTTCATCAGAAACCGTAGCTGCCACAGTTGCCAGCTATATTACCAATACCATAACTAATAAGAACGCAATTATCTATTATGGTGAGAGTCAGCAAGATTCTGTGCTGGCCCACAGTTACAGACAAATTATCGAGCAAGACTCCTTCAACATCGTTATCTGCCAAAAAATAATCCGGGAGAATACACGCCAGATTTTTGATACCCTTGCAGCCACATATCAGGTGCGAGATACGCTTGATCTCAACCCTGAATCTGATTTTATTGATGTGCTTGTTATTGAGCCTGATAGCATAGGCCATGTTTTTGTTGCTTCCGCCGCAGGCAGTATGGCCTCGAATGTGATTAGCGCAATTGAAGCGCGAGGGGATAGCCTTCATATGCAGGTAATTGGCAATGAAAATTGGCTAGATCTTCGGTCATCAGATTACCAGGTGATGGAAAGGCTGGGGATTATTTACGCCGCTCCTAATTACTTTACTCAGCCCAATACGCTTTATACTGAACTGCGTGACAAATACCTGGAATTGAACTACACATTGCCAACTAAGAACGTCACCATTGGCTATGATCTGATGCTTTTTCTGCATAGGAGCTTAAGTCTATATGGTAAGTATTTTCAAGTGGCTGCTTTGGAAGATGAATTCTCTTCTGGCCTCATAAAGTCCGGATATTATTACCAACAGGGTAATGACAATAGGTTGGTGCCCCTTGTGAAACTTGAAGAAAGCCGGATAGTGGAGATTCCGGTGCCTGAGGCACAAGAGATTGACGACCTAAAAGAGTAGGATCGATAGCAGCATTTCAGCAATAAAGAATACGAAAAGTATACTAAGGTAGAGCACCCCTACCACGTTGAATTTTACCAGGCTCTTAAACCATCCTTGTTTGTAAACGCGGAGGAAGGAGATATAAGCGTAAGTGGAAACCAGGATAAAACTTAATACTCCAATTATAGATGATATATCGTCATCCAGGGGCATCATAATTAAGAAAGCCACTCCATAAACTATATATGCAAAGGAATGTAAATGTATACCATGTATTAAATGCCGGATATAGAGCACTTTGCGTCTAATATAGAGGAGTTTTAGAATGCTGGCGAAAATTGGAATGAGCAAAAACATCATCAGGGGAAGGTTTTTGAGAATATAAGAAACCACTACTTCCCGATCAGCTCTTTGAATACGGATACTCTGCCTTACTACCTTCTCATCAAAATAGGAGACCTCGCCAACATCTAGGGAATCGTATATCTGCTGGTCTGTGAGATCATCATCTTTCGCCAGATCTTCAAGCAGATCAAAGTCTACCCGATTCAATATAAAGCCGTCATCTTCCTTGTTGTCAGATCCATCGTCACTCGAGGTTGCAGTCGTCGGCGTCTCAGCAAATGTGGAATCTACAGTTGCGGTGGTATCCTGTGCAATTGATACGCTATCAATCTCAAGTTCCTGATCCGCAACTGTGGTGGTATCTATAAATCCAACAGCAATTAGACTATCTCTTAGGTGTATGAGCGAATCCGCTCTGTTTACAATGTAATTCCAGCCATCTTCAGTCAAAATCTCTTTTAGTTCTTCCTTCTCTTCCATTGTAAGCGCCTCGTAAAACTCATCCATAGTTTTATTTTCGAAACTTTCGTTAATACGCTCTTTCGATTTGTCGGCAAAACTCCTGTTGATTTTGCGCCTGATGGAGTCAGGCATACCGTCCACCCGATCCAGGTTTTCTGTGGTCACCACTATTCCCTGGCTATTGCCACCATCTTCACTTTCCTGCACAGATTTTTTGCCAACCATGCTAAAAACAAAGAAGTAGAATAGACTAACTACCAGGTACAGCCTAACGGGATTTACGAAAGACATGCGCTTGCCCAGATTAAACTGGTTTGTTAAATGGCCAGGCTTGAAGAAAAATGGCTTGAAGCTTTTAGAAAGTCGCGAGTCGAGAGAGAAATAGTTGCCAAAGAACTCCTTAATTAACTTTCCGAACGAAACGTTGTTGTTGTTGTTCTCCTGTCCACAATTGGGGCAATAATTATAAACGCTGTCGAGCGTAAAGCCGCAATTGTAACACTCATTTGATTTTCGCCGAATACGCATCTAAACCGGACAATTTGGGTCTTAATATAGAAAATGATCCAGCTTCGGCATGAGTTAGCAAACAAAAAATTTGACATTTCCACCAAAACCTTACAAACGACATGATAATGTGCCATAATTGGCCCGATACCGTCATTTAGTCAATAGATTGAATATAGATCTTAACTATAGGTAACTGTGTGGAAAGTAGCCCTCATTGCTTTGCTAGGCCTGTTTTTGGCCATGCATTCATCAATTGCCCAGTCCCAACCCACTGAGGAAGAGGATGATCCTTATTTTGAGGTGATGTATGATGAACCCTACGGGATTGATAAATTCTTCCTAAAAATACAACCTGCTTATGCTGATGTGTTTACGACCAATGTAAATGCAGGATTTGGTTTGGAGGCCCAGTATTTCCTGGAGAATAAGTGGGATTTCCGAGTCAATTTCCGCAAAACCTATGGCCGCGCTACAGATATAGCATTTGATGTGGCAGAGCGAACCAATAGTGTTCAAAATAAGGCTACGGCATTTGATCTGATTGAACTTGGGGCAAATTTTCATCTGGTGGATCTGGAATTTGAGCATCCTGACAAGATTTCTATAACCAGTGCTGAGGAAGAACCTACGCCATGGAAATCTAATAACAGAGAGCTAAAGGTAGATGCCAAGCGTAGAGAAGTAGTTGGAATGAGGGTGGGTGCTTTTTTCTACAACACAACAACCGATATCAACAGGGCGCTTGACAAGCAGGGTGTTGAACTAAGCAATGCTAATGGCACCCTGGTAAGAGATAACCTCACAATTTTCGGCATGCTACGGGCGCAAGGTGGATACTTTGGCGCGTCATATTCGAACATAAGAAATTACGCCCTGAAGTTTGCTGATGACTATAAGCCCGCCGGCAATGACCTGATTTTTACGGCTTATGCGGATATATTAGTTGGTGCCAATATTAAGATTGAGGATATACTTTATTTGGGTGAGTTTTACTCGACAGATGTGATTAAGACCAACCCGCTAGGCTTTAGAGTTGGCGCCGAGGGAATGTTCAATCGTAAGCTTGGTTGGGCTTATGGCTCCGAAATGGGTTATAGGCCAAGCATTAAGAAAAAAGGTTTCTATTTCATGGTAAAAATAGCCATACCCGTTTTTGGCCTAAACTTCGAGAAGAAAGTGGACCCGCTGGGCATCTAGGTTACTCCAACATTCTTGCAACTTCCATAGCACCGCATTAGCTTGCGGCATAGTGACTTTATTAATCAAAAACATCAAGGGTCTGGTGCAAGTGCGGCAGCAGCAGGTTGCCAGGGTAAGTGGCTTGGACATGGCTGATTTGCCGGTAATTAATGACGCCTTTCTGTTGATGAAGGAAGGGAAAATATCAGATTTCGGTGTGATGTCGGAATGTCCTGAGCTGGATGGTGTGGAAAAAATTGATGCCACCGGAAAATTCGTATTCCCGTCCTTCGTTGATTCTCATACCCACATCGTGTTTGCGGCAAGTCGCGAATCTGAATTTGTGGATAAGATAAAGGGTGCCAGCTATGAGGAAATAGCAAGAAAGGGAGGGGGCATACTAAACAGCGCCAAGAAGCTTCAAGCCGCCAGTGAAGAAGAATTGTTTTCTCAAGCTCAACGACGGGTAAATGATGTTATCGGAACCGGCACAGGGGCCATCGAAATCAAAAGTGGGTATGGTTTAACCCTGGATGACGAACTCAAAATGCTTCGGGTGGCAAAACGCATAGGTTTGGAAATGCCCGTGGCTGTCAAAACTACCTTCCTTGGGGCACACGCTATTCCTAAAGAAGTAAATCGAGAAGATTACATAAGATCGGTTATTGAGGAGATGATACCCGCAGTTGCCGAGGAAAATCTAGCTACCTACTGTGACGTTTTTTGCGAGGAAGGTTTTTTTAACATGGATGAGACAGAGCGCATTGTGGAAGCAGGTAAGCAATATGGCCTCACACCCAAGATACACGCCAATCAGCTTAACCTTTCTGGTGGTGTCCAGGTAGGTGTAAAAACCGGAGCCATTAGCGTTGATCACCTCGAATGTGTGAGTGATACCGAAATTGGCCTTTTGCAGGGTTCTGATACTATGCCCACCGCACTACCCGGAGCGGCATTCTACCTTAGAGCCGGTTATCCTCCAGCAAGAGAGATGATAAACAAAGGGCTTCCTCTGGCAATAGCTACCGACTATAACCCAGGCAGTGCCCCCAGTGGCAATATGCTATTTATGCTGTCACTGGCCTGTATCCAAATGCGTTTGACTCCAGAGGAGGCAATTAATGCTGCGACTATAAATACCGCCTACGCCATGGACCTAACAGATACCCACGGATCTATCACTAAAGGAAAGGTAGCAAATGTCTTTATAACAAAGGAGGTACCCTCTATAGCCTACCTGCCATATTCCTTCAGCTCAAATCTGATTGATACAGTAATTCTCAATGGATCTGTCTACCTGGCCTAAAGTCCGACTTAAAATCTGTAAAACTGTAGGGCGTCATTAAAAACCACTGCATCTGGATAAATTGCCGCCACACTCGAAACGGGCGTGGTTGTGGCCAAGTGCAACCCAATAATATGCTTGGGATTGATATGCTCGAAAAGCACGTCTCTGCTAGCCGTGGTTAGTTGTCCGGAGAAAGTAAAGGTTGGCAACAGCACAATATCAACTTTATCCTTTAGGCCTGCATTTTCAAAGTTGGCGGCAGTTAGTTCACCATCACCAATGTGCAGAATATTAAGCCCTCCCAGAGTTACCAAAAATGCGAAGTTTTCTGTTGAGCTGAAATCTGTTCCGTCTTGTGGGTTAAAGTGCTTTATGTTGAAAACTTCCAAGTCTATTCCATTTACTGTTGCCGCCACACTTTCCCGAAATGCGGGGCTCAAGCTCTCTACTTGAGATTGGCTACTAAGACCAGCAATAACTTGTGGTGGGCCAATAAACCTGGTGGTACTGCTACGTGACAAAAAGCTGCTAATTGAAGTGGGCCCGTAGTGATCTCCGTGATTGTGGGTTGTCATAGCAATACTCACGTTATCATAGGGAGACTCGGCGTGGAGCAATTTATTTAACTCGCCGCTGGGCATAGGTATCCAACCCGATCCGTTTGCCGGTGTAAATATTGCGTCTATAATTACTTTGCTAATTCCATCGTCAATAAGAACTCCGTCGTTCTGCAAGTAACTGATCTTAACGGTTGTTTGCGCCAGCTTGATCCTGTTCGACTCTCTAGACAAAGCATTTATATTGGCGTTTGTACCATCAGCAATGGATAGAACATAGGCGGAGTAAGTTGAGCCCTCTACAATGTCGTTGCCCTCTGTGTCTTTGATGAAAGTGGGTAGCGTCTGGCTAAAGGCCTGGCCAGAGGGGCTTATTGACAAGTAACTTTCACTGCCAACATTTTCTGCAACTTCTAAAGTGAGCCCAGAACTTGCATTGTTGACAATCATAACCCGATACTCAGTTATTGAAGTTTCATCAATGGGTGTGGCAAAGGAAACCAGAAAATCCTGTGCGTTTCCCAGGTTTGTTATGTCATCCAGAACGATACTTGAGGCTGTTGCTGCTGCAGTATCTGTTGGGTCTGGCTCGTCGTCGTCGCAGCTGGATAGAAGTACGAAAGTGGCTAAAGAGAATAACAGCAATAGCTGCTTGAAAATGATAGCTTTCATTTTGGGGTTGGTTTGGTTGCAAATGACGGTTGATAAATTCGGTTGGTGAGGATGGACACTTCAAACCTAGAGATTATTAAAACATCAATCCATCCCGAGCAACTGGTGAAATTTTATGGCGATAGTTGCTAATTTGCGCCAATCGCAGCGGGCGACCTATGAGATATGCAGGGGGGAGGTGCTTTAGAAATTATGTGCCAAATTGATACGAATCAGTGTGTCAATTTGATACAAATATTACATAATAATTGTGATTAATATGCTGATAATCAGTGTATAGTAATTTTGGTACAACCTTTGGCCGTGAATAGGCATGATCAGTAATTATTTAAAGGTAACTTTTCGAAACATTCTTCGAAATCCTTCATTTTCCTTTATCAACCTGCTTGGACTTTCCATTGGCATCGCCAGTTGTCTGCTAATCATGCAGTACGTTGTGTTTGAAAAGAGCTATGATAAATTCCATTCCGATTTCGAGAACATTTATCGGCTTAGGGTTGAAGGCAAACGGAATTCGGGCCAGATGCAATTTCAGAGCGCAAGAAACTTTTCCGCAGCGGGCCCTGAAGTTTATGAAAAGTTGGAGGAGGTAATCTCTTATACGAGAATACGGAACGACGAAGCACTAATTGAATATGCGCCAGACAATCAAACAGAGGTAAAGCGGTTTGTGGAAAGTGAGATAATGTATGGCGATACCACGCTTTTCCAGATGTTCGATTTCGAATTAATATCAGGGCATCCAGTCTTATCGCTTAAGGAACCTCGCTCCATAATGCTGTCAGAAAGCATGACCCGCAAATACTTTGGCCCTGACATGAAAATTGAGGATGTCATTGGGAAATCATTCCTAATAAATAGCGATATGATGGGGGAATTTGATGGCACCATTACCGGAGTCTTCGCCGATATTCCCCAAAATTCCCATATCAAGTTTGATATTCTCTTTTCCTACCAGACGCTGCTGACTGAAAATGATTTCTACCATACCAATTGGGCACAAAACTCAATTTTTACCTATTTGAAACTGAGACCGGGCGTGGATGTTGAAGGGTTGGAGTTGAAATTCCCGGCACTTATTGATGTTTATAAGGGAGATTATTTTCGCGAGACTAAATATCGGGAAGATTTCTATCTTCAGCGATTACAGGATATTCATTTATATTCTCATTTCTCTGGTGAAGCCGAGGTTAACGGAGATGGCCAGGCAGTATATTTTTTAACCATAATAGCCGTCTTTGTGCTGGTGATGGCCTGGGTGAATTATGTAAACCTTTCTACTACTAAAGCAGCAGAGAGGGCCCGAGAAGTGGGTATAAGAAAAGTAAGCGGAGCCTATAGAACGCAGTTGATGGTCCAATTCCTAATGGAAACAGCCATACTAATGCTGGTTAGTTGCGTAGTGGCATTTACAATTGTTCAGTTGACTATGCCTACTTTCGAGGGACTGGTTGGTAAGAGCATTGGTTTTACTCTTTGGAGGGATCCAATATTTCAAATTGGATTTGTCCTGGTGGCTGTCAGTGGTATTCTGGTGGCGGGTGCCTATCCAGCCTTCTTACTCTCAAACTATAAGCCAGCAGTTGTATTGAAAGGCAATTTCTCGCGATCAAAACAGGGACTTTCATTTAGAAAGATACTCGTGACTTTCCAATTCGCGATATCAGTATCACTTATAGCGGGGACTTATGTTGTTTATAGTCAGTTGAGTTTTATGCAATCGCAAGACCTCGGTGCCAAAATTGATAAAACCTTAGTAGTTATTGCGCCAAGAACCACCGATGCATTGGAAACACAAACTATGGACTTCGATGCTTTCAAAAATGATCTTCTTAGCAACCCGCGAATTACCAATGTTTCAACATCCTCATATATACCAGGAGAAATAGTATGGGGCTGGGGAGGTTATATTCGGCGTGCTAATACGCCGCCGGATCAGGCCGGATCCTACAGCCGATATTTGGTGGATGCTCAGTTTGCTGACAACTATGATCTACAACTTGTTGCTGGCCGTTTCTTTTCGGAGGAAATTGCCAGAGATACAACTGTGGTGGTACTTACAGAAGCCGCTGCCAAAAAATTAGGATTTGCATCTGCTGAGGCAGCCATAGGGGAAAAGATTTACTACCCATTAAATTCCAGGATGGACGGTAGGGAAATAGAAGTTATTGGCGTTGCCAAAGACTTCCACCAGAGATCACTCAAACATGGGTTTCAACCACTAATATTTGAGCAATTGCGGTACTCAAGCGGCTACTACTCTATCAAAATTGATTCTGAGAATGTACAGGAAGAGCAGGAATTTGTAAGAGCGAACTTCGATAAGCACTTTGCCGGGAATCCTTATGACTACTTTTTCCTGGAGGATTATTACAATGATGCCTATGAATCAGACCAAAAGTTTGGGCAGGTGTTTGCTCTCTTTGCCGTTTTGGCCATTGTGGTTGCAAGCCTTGGACTCTTCGGCCTCAGTTCATTCATGATAATGCAGAAAACAAAGGAGGTTGGTATTAGGAAGGTGCTTGGCGCACCAATCCAGGATTTGCTAAGAATTCTGTCAGCTGATTTCTTCAGGGCCATCGCCCTGGCCAATATTCTTGCTATGCCCATTATGTACATAGTATTTAATAATTGGCTCAGCGATTACCCATTCAGAATCGAGCTAGGTATTTGGTTTTTTGTGTTACCGCTGCTGATCATTTCAACAACATCAATGGTGACGATTGTTGCCAAAACTGTGAAAGCCTCTTTAATGAATCCGGCTGAGGTACTTAGGAATGAGTAGGCTCATCGCTGACCTTAACTACCGATAAAGAACAAGATCGCTAGGGTAAGAACTATTACAGCTCCTATTATATTCTGAATTCTTCTATTCTTTATGAAAAGGCCCATAAAAAGATCTAATACAAGTGCAGAAACTGCCAGAGCAACCAATCCTCCTATCCCCACAATGCCCCAGCCTCCTGCTTTTGCTAGTTCCTCGTAGTTTGCAATGGCGTAAAGGGTACATCCAATTAACATAAGCGAGGCAGCGACAGTTAAAACTGAAGGGACCCGTTTCATGATTCCTATCTCGTCAATCGGTAGATAAAAACAGCTGCTCTTGCCGTTAAGGCTTCAAAAGTTCGTAGGTCCATATACTCCCGAGTGCTGTGTGCACCGCTTCCCATGGTACCTAGCCCATCTAAGCCGGCACCTACATATTCAGCTACAAAAGATATATCTGCTGCACCCCGGCGACCGGGGTCGAATGGCAATACTCTGCCCATCTTTAAGTCTTGACTAACCTGGTCTAATTCCTGCAATAGGTCCATATTGGCAGTAGTGGGTTTCATAGCCGGGTAGCTATCGGTAAAAGAAATTGTGCTGGTGGCATGTGGCAAAGGATCAGCTACAATTTCACGCATCTTGTCACGAGCTCTTTCTTTCTGTTCTTCCGAAATAAATCTGAGCCCGCCATCTACAGTAACTGTTTGAGCTACCACGTTGGTTTTGCCAAATGCCGAACCTTCACCTTTTTGTCCATCGAACTCGGTAAAAGTACCGCCAACTATTATTCCCGGATTGAATGATAAGTGCTTCTCGCCTCGTACTTCTTCGTAAAAGTCATTCAGTATTCTTGACGCTTCGAATATGGCACCGGCACCTACATTCTCTCGGAAAATACCAGAGGAGTGTGCGCGTTTAGCAGTTACCTCCAGGCGCCAACCACTAGAACCTCTACGGGCTACCGTAGCGTAGTCCAGGCCGGTTGCAGTTTCAAAGCCGAGAGCTATATCGCTGCGCTTACCGGCTTCAATTATATCTCTTCTACTGATATCCAGCGGCTTGCCAGGCTTCTCTTCGTCTCCGTGTAAAGCCACGATAATCTGCGTATTCTCCAGCAAGCCGGCTTCATGCAGTGCTTTTAGCGCGAAAAGAATTACCACATTGCCACCCTTCATGTCGTTTATGCCCGGCCCCCGTGCAATTGTATCCTGCACTTCGTATTTCTGAAAAGGGCTATCTTCCTCGAAAACAGTATCTAAGTGGCCGATTAATAGCAACCGCTTGCCCTGGTTACCTTTTCGTTCTGCAAAAAGATGAGGCCCCCGTTGCATTTCCTCCGGCATGGGCATGAGCTTGCTTTCAAAACCTATTTTATCGAATTCAACCTGAAATTCTGTACCTACCGCTGTTACTCCTTGTACATTAAGCGTCCCGCTGTTCATATTTACTACCTTTTCCAGGAATGCCTCGGCCTTGGAATGATTAGCTTTTACGGTCTTGACGATCTTCTTTTCAACCTTAGATAGCTTTTGGCCAATAGCTGAACCAGTGGCTATCAGCACAGCCAGGGATAAAAGGGTAATTTTTTTCATTGCTCGGTTTTGATGAGGTTGGTACCATTCCAGCGGAAATCAACGTTTCGGGCTCCGCCAATGTATTTAATATTGCCATTAATGTTCAAATAGTCAATCTCGCCGGCAAGCACCTTTTTCCCACTCTCATTAAGAGAAACTTCCTCCTCAATATTCAAAATAGGGCTCAGCGATTTGATTAGGCTGAAATATTGGCTGTCACCATATCCCAAGGCTGCATTGTGATCGAGCAAATGCCTGACTATCTGTTTCTCCTGGAGTTTAGCCCCATCGGCCTGCTTTACAACCTGTTGTTCCAGGTAGTTAAGGCCGTTTTCAATTGAGGGAAATCTTTGAAAGTGCACCTGAAGTGCTTTATGAAGGTAGGGGAATACAAGGTGCTCTTTAAGTTGTTTGTACAGGGCAACCAGGTTAGTAGGGTCTTCAGACTGATAGGCAGCCCACACTTCTGAAGCCAGATCCAGGTTGGATTTAGATAGTCGCTGCTTTTGCAGTAGTAATGTGGGATAATCCTCCGGCCGGAGTTCTCCTAATCCGTGAAAGTTTGGGTGATCGGGAAAACTATCGATACAAATAAGGCAAATATTTTCTCTTTGCTGCTGATGCAACCAACTGAGCAATGCCAGCATATTTATCTGGCAGAAAAGATCAAACTCGAACCATAGCACTACCTCCTCGTAGTGATGATGTTTCTCGATCTTTTCGAACTCGCTAATTACAATTTCATTGTATTGCTCTGGTTTGCCTTCCCATTCAGATACTATGAAATTTCGCCGTGAGTCGAAAAAATCTTCAGTCCCAACATCGTTATGAACCGGGCCTTCAACAAGGGCTTCATTCCAAACAGCAATTTCACCCTCGATACCAGATAACCGGAAACCACCCGCTGTTCCTTCGCCGTTGAGGATATGCAGTGTTTCCACTATTCGTTTTTAACTTCTACGGTTATGTTTATGGGAGGCTTAAGCGTTGATCCTACCGAGCAATATTTTTCAAGGGCCATGGTTGTGACTTTCAGCATTTCTTCCTCCGGGGTATCTGGAGAATACAGGATAAAGTGCATATCTATATTAATGAATCCGCGGGGGTGCTCATCCCGACGTTGCCCATTGGTCTCAATCACGAGATCATTAACGGTCCGGCGTTTTTTCTCAAGGATGATTACAACATCTACCGCAACACAGGCAGCTAACGCACTCAGCAGTAGTTCGGTAGGCGATTGGTTTTCTTTGATTTCGCTGGCACGCATATCAATGCCAACCTTATTGCCATTCTCATTTACCGATTCATAAACCTCGGTATCAATATATCTAGTGGTGACTTTCATTTTACTGAAATTTAAAAATCAATAATAACAAGAAGGGTAGAGGTTACCGAGATGTTTCCTGTAAAAGGTTACATGTTGCGACGATATTGACCGCCAACAGCAAACAATGCATGAGTTATTTGCCCCAGGGAGCAGTACTTACTTACCTCCATAAGCTGCTCAAAAATATTCTGGTTTTGAATGGCTGCCTTTTGCAGGCTGCCCAGCAGCTCTTCACTTCTTTCAGAATTGTGTTCGTGAAGATTTTTAAGCATTTCGATTTGATACTCCTTTTCTTCAGTAGTTGCTCTAATAACTTCTTCAGGAATAATTGTTGGAGAGCCTTTGGAAGACAGGAATGTATTAACTCCAATGATGGGGAATTCACCGCTGTGCTTCAGTGTTTCGTAATGCAGGCTCTCTTCCTGAATTTTACTTCGCTGGTACATAGTTTCCATAGCTCCAAGCACGCCACCTCGATCAGTGATTCTGTCGAACTCCACCAATACGGCCTCTTCAACCAAATCCGTCAATTCCTCAATGATAAATGAACCCTGCAAGGGGTTTTCATTTTTTGCCAGGCCTAGCTCCTTGTTGATTATGAGCTGGATTGCCATTGCCCGCCGAACAGATTCTTCGGTAGGTGTTGTTATGGCTTCATCATAAGCATTAGTATGTAGCGAATTGCAGTTATCGTATATGGCATACAATGCCTGCAGCGTAGTTCTAATGTCGTTGAAATCTATCTCCTGCGCGTGCAAAGAACGGCCTGAGGTCTGAATATGGTACTTAAGTTTCTGGGCTCTCTCATCCGCACCATATTTTTGCTTCATTGCTTTAGCCCATATTCTCCGCGCTACTCTGCCAATAACAGCGTATTCAGGGTCCACGCCATTTGAGAAAAAGAATGATAAGTTCGGTGCGAACTTATTGATATCCATGCCTCTTGACAGATAATATTCTACGAAAGTAAATCCATTTGATAAGGTGAGGGCGAGCTGTGTAATTGGATTTGCACCTGCCTCAGCGATATGGTATCCTGAGATCGAAACAGAGTAAAAATTCCGAACATTGTTTGTGATGAAATGCTCTTGTACATCGCCCATAAGTTTTAGAGAAAACTCTGTTGAGAAGATGCAGGTGTTTTGCGCCTGGTCTTCTTTCAGAATGTCAGCCTGCACCGTGCCACGCACTTTGGTTAGCGTTTCGGCTTTTATCTTTTCGTAGATATCACCGGGAAGTACTTGATCTCCCGTAACACCCAGAAGCATCAGGCCAAGGCCATCGTTTCCTTCGGGCAATTCCCCCTGATATTGCGGGCGCTCCTTTTCTCTCCCTTTATAAATGGCCGCAATTTTTTTCTCAACCTCGTTCTCAAGCCCCTTTTCTTTAATGTAAACCTCGCATTGTTGATCTATGGCGGCATTCATGAAAAAAGCCGTAAGCGTAGCAGCAGGTCCATTTATGGTCATCGAAACGGACGTGGTAGGATCTGAAAGATTGAAACCTGAGTAAAGTTTTTTCGCATCGTCGAGGCAACAAATACTAACCCCGGAGTTACCGATTTTACCGTAGATGTCTGGCCGATAGTCGGGATCTTCCCCATATAACGTCACAGAGTCGAATGCAGTAGATAGCCTGCTGGCTGGTTGCCCTAGCGAAACGTAGTGGAACCGACGGTTAGTTCTCTCTGGGCCGCCTTCTCCAGCAAACATTCGGGTAGGGTCTTCGCCTTCCCGCTTAAATGGAAATACACCAGCAGTAAATGGAAACTGGCCGGGAACGTTTTCCTGCAATTTCCACTTCAAAAGATCTCCCCAAGCTTCATATTTTGGTAACGAGATTCTGGGTATCCGGGTATGACTGAGAGACTCAGTTGTAGTCTTAACTTTAATTTCCTTGTCCCTGACTTTATAGATGAACTCATCGGCCTCGTAGCCTGATCTGAAATCTATCCATTCATCAATAATTTTCTTATTCCTCGGATCCAGATTTAGCTCTTTGCTTTCGTAGAGCTCCTTAAGCTGCCCGGTCGTTTCTTCTTTTGCTGATAGGGATGAATTAGCAACGGCATCAATTGATTTGTCCAATCCATACAATTCCTGCGCAATATTTTTCTGGTCGTCAACCCACTGATTATACTTTCTGTTTTCCTCTGAAATCTCGGACAAGTAACGTGTACGATTTGGTGGGATGATGTAAATCTTCTCAGACATCTCGTCGGTTACTTCAAAACTGGATTGCAGTTCAGCTCCGGTCTTTTCAACCAAAGAATCCATTACCGCCTTGTAAAGCCGGTTCATGCCGGGATCGTTGAATTGAGAGGCAATGGTTCCGTACACAGGTATATCTTCATCTTTCGCTTCCCACAGTTCATGGTTTCTCTTGAACTGCTTCTTTACGTCTCTGATTGCATCAAGAGCTCCTCGCTTATCGAATTTATTAATGGCGATAAGGTCTGCGAAATCAAGCATGTCGATCTTTTCTAGCTGGGTAGCTGCTCCATATTCAGGAGTCATCACATAGAGAGAAAGATTAGAGTGCTCAATGATTTCAGTATCTGATTGGCCAATTCCTGATGTTTCAAGAATGATCAAGTCGAAACCAGCAGCCTTCACGATGTCTAAGGCGTCTTGAACGTAGCGGGAAAGAGCTAGATTAGATTGTCGGGTAGCCAGTGATCGCATGTAAACTCTGCCATTGTTAATGGAGTTCATGCGGATACGATCTCCCAGCAGCGCACCGCCGGTTTTTCTTTTTGATGGATCTACCGAAACAATAGCAACGGTTTTCTCTTTGAAGTCGATGAGAAATCTTCTGACAAGTTCATCCACCAGGGAAGATTTACCCGCACCGCCGGTTCCCGTTATTCCAAGAATTGGGGTAGTGGTTTTTTCATTTTTCTGCTTAACAGTCTCAAGAAGCTCTCTGCTTTCTTCGGGATAATTTTCAGCAGCTGAGATCAGACGGGCTATGGCATTGGGCTCTTTCGAGACAAGTTCATCCACCTCGCCATTAATATTTTGTCCCACCGGAAAATCACTTGATTCAACAAGATCGTTGATCATTCCCTGAAGACCCATTGCCCGGCCATCATCTGGGGAGTAAATGCGATCTATGCCGTACTTATGGAGCTCCTCGATCTCCTCCGGAAGAATGGTGCCGCCACCGCCTCCAAATATCTTGATATGACTGGCTCCTTTTTCCTTAAGCAAATCGTGCATGTATTTGAAATACTCGATATGCCCACCCTGGTAGGAGGTGATAGCAATTGCCTGGGCATCTTCCTGGATGGCAGTGTCAACGATCTCCTTAACACTACGATTATGGCCGAGGTGTATTACTTCCACACCAGTTGACTGAATAATGCGGCGCATAATATTAATGGCAGCGTCGTGGCCATCAAACAATGACGCTGCAGTAACTATCCTGATGTGATGTTTTGGTTTATAGGGAGCGCTTACATTCTCAGTCATACCTCGATCTTTAAACTTGCCACAAAAATACGAAATTTTATGCACCTTTTCGCTGGTGAAATGGGCGATTACAGAATGTACAGGCCGAAAATTGTGTTAAAGAAGCTCCAGTTTCGCCAGGGAAGATTTAGTTGCCAAGTAGATTTACCAGCCGCCTTATAGCAACCTGATTAGTATTTGAATCAATGCTTTTCAAGATGTTGTCCTTCTCCTTAGATGTTAATCTCCAGTTTAACGAAGCACGTTCTCTCTTTTTGTTGGGGTTAGTCTGGGGAACATATTGCAAGTCAATACGGTGAATTTTCTGTTCAAGCCATGATTGCGCAAATTGAATTTTGACGTCATTGTTGATATCCTGCAGATTTTCAAAGTTTAGGTAGATGCTGCTGATAGGGTTCGAGAATTTTTCTACCAACGACAGGCGTTGGTTTCTATTAATGGGGCCGTCTTTTAATGAATCGCGAATTGAAAGTATAATAACCCCGGAGGTGTTTTCGTCTATCCATTCTCTGAAAGCATACATAAACCGAATTGCATCTGAAATCCCGAAGTTGTCAGTTATTCCCGCATCCATAATTTGCATGGGTGGAGAACTGGGAAGTGTAACGTTAGGAGTTACCCAAGGGAAGGTGGCACTCATCCGCAAAGCGCTTAGAAAGCGAAGGTCCTCGCTGCCTTGATTTTCGAAGAATCTCAAAAAATCTATTCCTTCGATTTCCACATCAAAATTGTGGTTGTTAGACCCTGCACCGACGCTCATGTAGCTTACGTTATGGGGAGATATGAAGAGTTTGCGCCCATCGTTGATGATTGTGGGCGCTAGAATTATCATGGGGATTTTCGATTCTAATTCGGGTTGTCGGTAATCTGAAATGGATTTGGCAAGTACCTGGCCGGTGTTCTTGTTTAACTGCTCCTCAAAAGAATAACCGCGGTCTTTTGGATAACGTAAACCCGCATAACTGAACTTAGAGAAGTTTACAAACAGATCGTTCACCAGCAAACTGAAAATGATTGGGTTTAAATTATCTGAGGAGATATTGTCAAGATGTTGCTTATCGTATAAGTCAACTGCCAGACCCTGCTGGCTTTGAAAGTACAACTCACGAAAGTAACTGGCGCCAATCAGCCCTCCGGAGGCACCGGTCATGAGCATAGTATTCTTTATCAATTTTCCGCCGGTGGCACTATCCGCTTTTTGCAAAGCCTGCATGGTCCAAAGAGAAGCCCGTTGACCACCTCCGCTGGAGCAGATAAACACCATCTTTGGTTTTTCTTCAGGAAACTTACTCTTCCAGTTTTCAAGTATTTGAGTGGAGGCAAGTCTATCCTGTTCGTAATAGTGTTCGGAGCTTAACTTATTTAAGTTAGATAAGCTGTAGTTGGCTGCTTCAACCTGGTAATTTAGCCCAAATGCCTGGTAGTGCTTACCGATGAAATCTTCCTTAACTACATAATTAAGAACAACGAATAAGGCTACCACTACTGTGAACGACCAACCCCTAAACCAGTAAGTAAAGGCACCAGCGAACATGACAAATATTGTAAGGAACAACAGTACACTGGCAGCAGCGGGGATTTGAAAAAATGGGTAATCTTTAAAGATTCCAATAACCATCAATGACAAAAACACCAGCAACTCTATAATTACCAGGTTTAAGTGGTTTTGGTCAAAAACCTGCAGAATGGTAGCTTTGTCGTAAAATCCATGATCATCCGGAACATTAGAGGATCTAAGGTTAAGACTTAAGTAGTTATCAACCCGGATTTGTCTTTTTTTGGCGGCATTTAGTTTGGCCAGTGCGTTACTCCTGGTAACTTTTATTTTCTGCTTTAGATTCTCATCTACTTTACACACCACATACTTGAATATGTCCTTATTAGTAGATCGGAAGTAGATATACAGAATCACTATCATGGCGATGTATCCCACTAAAAGGCCTGAGATATTGGTCGCAATTCCAAAAGCACCAGCGTACTCATTGGTGTATTGGAAATTGGCCACCTGGTAGATATACAGCACAAGAAACACAAAGGGAATTATGGAGTTATTGATGCTAAACTTGCTAAAAGGCTTAGGCAACTGGCCCAAGAATCTAAATCGATAGCCATCAATAATGTAAGAAGTAATGTGGAATGAAATTGTGAACCCCGCCAGCGCTACTCCCATGATCAGAAAGCTAACGAAGTTGACACTGTTTAGATATTCCGGATCTAAGAATAGGTAAGGAATGCCCAGGCTTACTCCGAAATTACCGGTAATGATGAGGAAGAGGAGCACCCAGCAGAGCAATAGGATATGGTTCTTCTTAATATTATTGATAAGAAGCTGCACCGGAAATGAATAGTATATGTTAGACAGAACTGCCTTCAATTGCTAGCTTTTTCAAAAAATGGTAATTAATTGCCTATAATCAAAGAGTTACCGTCGGGAGCCTGAATAAAGTTCGTACTCCAGCAATCTACAATCGATGCGGCCGTTTAGAAACTCCATTCGTCGTTTCGCGCGCAAGCCAATTTTCTTAGATAAATCCAGGTTACCAGTAAAGACGTAACCCCAGTAGCCTTGTGCTTTCTTTTTCAGGAAATCGCCAATTTCCGTGTAAGTAGATTCCAGTTCCCGCAGTTCACCTAGCCGCTCTCCATAGGCGGGATTAAAGATAATTACACCCGGCCCTTCTGGTATTGCCAAGTCTCTAAAATCTCCGGGGATAAAATCGATAAGGTGATCAACACCAGCTATCTTGGCGTTCTTGGCCGCAACACGTAGCACTCGTTCATTGCTGTCGTTCGCGATGATCTTAAATCCAAGCTTTTTTGATTTAGAAGCAATGAGTTCTGATCTAATGCTCTCGTAGTCTTGGGGGTTATATCCCTTGATGTGCATAAATCCATAACCTGTTCTAATAAGACCTGGCTTCCGGTTTGAAGCCAGCAGGGCCGCCTCGATAGCTAGCGTTCCACTGCCACACATTGGGTTTATAAAGTGACTGTTTCTATCCCACTGGGAGCTTAAGATCATTGCTGAAGCCAGCGATTCCATTAAGGGAGCGTCGCCTGGGTGTTTTCTATAGCCGTGTTTGGCAATTGTTGCGCCTGATGTGTCTAGATAGATTTCGCACAAGTTACGATGCCAATGAAAGTAAATAACTGCACCATTTTTCTGGCTGGTAGAGTCTGGCCGTTTGCCAATTTTGGTAGTAAACCGATCGGCAATGGCATCTTTCACTTTGAGGTTAGCGAAGCGCGTATCATTTATGGTAGAGTTCTTAACGCTGGAATGAACCGAATAATAACTGCTCAGGGTTAGTAACTGTTCCCATGGTAGTTTGTTTACCTCTGTATAAAGCTGATCGGCATCTGCTGCCTTGAAAGTTGCGATTTGAAACAGCACCCGATTTCCGGTAGTCAGCATCAAGTTGAGTTTGATGCAATCTTTCAGTGTTCCTTCTGTTGTCACTGAAAACTTGTTATTGCTGATTGACGGGTAGCCTAGCTCAGTAATTTCCCGTTCCAGTATAGGTACAATTTTGGGAAAGGCGATTACGCGGATTGGACGAACTTCTTCTAACATAAAAACAAAAACTGCACTAAGGTAGTGCAGTTTTTGCTACTCTTTTAGATTCTGATATCTTTTGGCACCTAACTAAGCTGGAAAGTGATAGGCATTATCATTCTTACCTTTACTGGCCTGCCACGCTGTTTGCCAGGGGTCCATTTGGGCCCGTTCTTTATTACCCGGATTGCCTCTTCATCAATATCGGCACTTATCCCTTTTATTACCCGAGGCTCAAGAAGATTACCTTGTTTGTCAATGATAAACTGCACAAACACTTTTCCTTCAAGCCCAAGTTTCCTGGCTACGGGAGGGTAGCGCAGGTTTTTTACGATATATCGGTAGTAGGCATCGTAACCAACTTCCGGAGTAGGGTTCTGCTCAACGATAGTGAAGATTTCTTCAACTTCCTCTTCTACGGGGGCATCAGACACTATGATCTCTTCAATCTCTGTTTCTTCAGTAACCTCCACATCAAGATCAATCTCGATCTCTTCTTCAATAATTTCCTCGTCGGGTATTTCTACCACTTGTACCACTTTTTGCGGAGGAGGAGGAGGCGGTTGCTCAGTGATTGGTATGTCAATTAGCTCTTCGAATGAGTCGTCAACCTTTCCCAGGTCAACCAAATCACCCTTTTCGTAAGATTTCCATTCGAATGCTAACGTGGTAAATGCCAGAGTAGTGACTAGTCCAATATTAAGGAATAGTCCGTAATAGCGTCTTAAATCCTTTGATGGATTCTTTTTGAGTTCCATAGCCTATTAAATTAAGTTTTTGACCTAAGATGATCTTGCGATGCATCTTACCAGCTTTTACGGAATTCAACTAATAAGGTTAAGTCGGCCGGGCGACATGCGATTTACCTAGTTAAGAGGTAGTTAGCAATGATAAATGTTATAAAAAAGTTATATCTAAAATTGGGCTTTCGGGCCATTATTGCGTACTATCATATAGCCGAAAAAGCGGATTACAATGGCAAATATCATAATACCAAAAGCCTGGCAGAAAGTACAAGCCCAGGCCACAGACGAGAGTTCATATTATAACCGGAGAGAGGCCCTAAAGAGATTGGGACTGGTTGGAGGCGGAATACTCTCGGCCGGGGTCTTGCTCAATAGCCCTGCTTTTGGCAGGGGCATGCAGCAAAATGACAAGTCATTCAACTTTCCCGGCATGGGTGATTTGTATCCTGCAGATAGAATGCCGAATTATAAGTTGGATAGGCCGATTACGGAAGAATACCTGGCTACCCACCAAAATAACTTTTACGAGTTCATTCATCCTTCAGATCCAAACATATACAATGCGCATAAGTTTGTCAGTGATTTTGATACCCGAGACTGGAGCTTTGAAGTTTCTGGCCATGTCAAGAACAAAGGAAAATTCGACCTGGCCGATATCATCAAGAAATTTGGTCTCCAGGAGCGCACCTATCGCTTTAGATGTGTGGAGGCCTGGTCAATGGCTGTGCCCTGGACGGGATTTCCACTAGCTGAACTAATTAAATATCTGGAACCAGAGAGCAAGGCTAAGTATGTGAGAATGATATCATTTGCCGATCCAAGGCAAATGCCTGGAGTAAAGAACCAAACCTGGTATCCCTGGCCGTATTTTGAAGGGTTGCGAATTGATGAAGCCATGAATGAATTGGCATTTATGGCCACCGGTATTTATGGAAAACCAATGCCGAAACAAAATGGCGCTCCCATGCGGCTAGTGGTGCCCTGGAAATATGGCTACAAGAATGCTAAGTCTATTGTGAAGTTCGAATTCATCGATTACCAGCCAGAGACATTTTGGCACAAGTTGGCGCCAAAGGAGTATGGCTTCCTATCTAACGTCAATCCGGAAGTGCCGCATCCGCGATGGTCGCAGGCGCAGGAACAAATGCTTGGTGAAGACTTTAAGCGGCCTACACTCAAGTACAATGGTTACGGCGAATTTGTGGCGGGACTTTACAGCTAGCCTTAAGCTAGGCCTAAGCTGATGCTACTTTAGCAACGAACTCCTCGCAATAGGTCTTTATCTCATTTCTGGTTTTACGAAATGCAGACTCTACTTCTTCTGGGGTACCAAGTGCCTTTGCAGGATCGGTGAAGTTTTGGTGAAATCGCTGCGCTTTTGATGAAAAGTAGGGACAATTCTCTTGGGCGTGATCGCATACAGTTACCACAAAATCAAATTTAATATGTCGGTACTCCTCAATATGGTTTGAAGTGTGAGAGGAGATATCTATACCATCTTCCTTCATAGTAGCAACTGCCCTGGCATTGACACCATGGGTCTCTATGCCGGCACTCCAAACCTCCAGCAGTTCATTGCCAAATTTTCGCAAGTATCCTTCAGCCATCTGGCTACGGCAACTATTACCAGTACATAACACCAGAATCTTCTTCATCTCAATTATGTTTGTAGCTTACTTCTTCGCTCCATCAGTAGCGTATCCTTCCAATTGCCATCAAGTTTGGCGACTTTTTCCTTAAAACCAATTTCTCTAAAGCCGCAACTCTGATGCAATTTAACGCTGGCTATATTCTCAGGAAAAAGAGCCGATTGCAGCATCCAAATACCCTGCTTTTCAGATTCGGCAATTAGGGCATCCATTAGTTCCTTGCCAATACCCTTACCCCGAAAATCAACGTGGATGTATATACTTACTTCCGCCACGCCTTTGTAAACTTCTCTTTTCGAAACTGGTAATAGAGCCGCCCAGCCTACAATACCATTTTCTCCTTCTGCCACTAGTCGGCAATGCGGGTGATGGTTTTCATTCCAGTCCTCCCAATCCGGCATTTGTGTTTCGAAGGTTGCCATCCTGGAATCCATGCCCTGAGCGTAGATTGAGGAAACCTCGGGCCAATGCGTATTGAGCATGGGAATAATCTTCATTCCCAAATATACTCCTTCAAGAAGTTCTGATCATTAACAACAAGCGGCAGTTGCACCAGCCAGCCTAGGCTTGCAGGCTGTGATTGGCGCAACCAGCTCTATTATTAGCTTGCCCTCAGAATTTTCCACTTGAGCTACCTTAAATTGCGTAGTACTGACGTGCTTGTCCCCATATTCAAATAAGATTTCTGCCGAGTCATTGATAGGAATGATGGTGTCAACTTTGTCGAAAATGGATTTTGCTTTATTCGCAGACATTCCATGCCTGGATTCGCCGTCGCGTGGTGACCACAGTTGCACCACGGTTTGCCTCTCCTGGTGCGAGTTTGCACCACAATCGATTGATTCAATTATTACATTTTTCACTTCCGTAATATGATAGTCTGAAGGAACCTCCAGATTTTCAGCATAGCGGAAAGCTAAAACCTTGTTGGGGTTTTCACTTAATAGGTTCTTAAAAGTGAGTGTGTTCATGTTAAATATATTTTATCGGTATATTACGATAGGGTTCAATAAAAAATTTTAGCAGCAGGTATCAGTTATCGACTGCATAAATTGGCTGATCATTTCTTTACCCTGCTTCCAGGCTTTTACATTAATGCAGTAACAAACTTTGGGGCCCTCGATTTCACCAGTAATCAAACAAGCATTTTTCAGTTCTTTCAAATGTTGGGAAACAGTTGCCTGTGATAATGGCAACTCATCCACTATATCCCCACAAATGCATGTTTTGCTTTTAGCTAGATACTCAAGAATGGCAATCCTCGCCGGATGGGATAATGCTTTGGCCATTGTTGCCAGGTTGTTTTGCTCTGGTTGGAATAATGTCGTTTTAGATGCTCCCATTTCTTTAATTGTAATATTACGATGAATATAGGGAAGGGTTACATTGATATCGAATTTTTGCTGGTTAATCCTCTAATTCCAAGTGTATGCTTCGAATGCGTACCGGGCTAATAATAGTTCCTCCGGTTTGATTGACTACATCATTTACATATAGAATTTTGCCATCGGGGCTGGCAGCCAAATCGTTGGGCAAGGAAAAAGTGGCAAGTAGGGCAGAATTATCATCCAATCCCCTTTGACCACTACCGGCTATCAGTGACAGACTCCCTTGCAAAGACAGTCTATAGATTCTATGTCCCAAACGGGCGACCACGTAAAGCTCATTGTTTACGAGGGTAATATGTCCATTGCCATTGCCGGGAATATTGGCAAATACACTTGCCTGGCCGTCAGGAGTGAATTTGATAATGTTACCATCCTGGAAATTTGCCACATAAAGATTACCATCAGTGTCAATAGCAATGCCGTTGGCGCAATTAAGTAATGTACTGGCTGCGAATTGAGTAGACTCACCACCTTTGGTAATTTTTCTAATAGTACCGTTTCCGCAATTGGCAACGAATAGATTGTCATCAGCATCGATGGCAATACCTACCGGCGACGCTAAACCGACATTTGAAAACATTGCCACCTGTCCTGTCGCGTCTATCTTACTTATGGTATTGGCAGCAATATTGGATTGGAATAGATTACCCTCTGAATCAAAGGCATTTCCCGATGCGCCGGTCAATCCTCTTGCAAAAACGGATGATTGGCCATCGGGAGTAATTTTGTAGATGACCGTACCGGGGACTCCTCCAGCCCCCAGGGCCGTTCCAAAATCTGCCGTATAGATGTTGCCGTCAGCATCTACGCACATTCCGCCTGACCCAATCGGTAGCTCATCAACAAGTGTTGTTACCAGGTCGGTGACTTCCAAAGAAATATCCGCTGAGGAGTTTGAAAGTTCGTTCTCGGTTGCGATAGTGCCGTCTGCCACACTCAAAACAATGGCCTTATATGAGCTACCACCAGCTATTGCATCGCCGTCAAAATCAAGAAGGCCTGATTGCAGACTAGTTGAGATGCTTAAGCCTGTTTTAGCAATAGATTGGTAGTTGGTCGAAGCCAAACCACTTGCCTGTACAACGGAAGGAATACTGGCCCCAGTCTTGAGTAGTATTACCCGATATTCAGAAATTCGAGATTCATCTTGTACGGGATTGAAGACGACAACATAATCTTCTGCCGTGCCGGTATTCGCCAGGTCCTTTAAGGTTAAGGCTCCTATCTGTCCGGCTTTCGGGTCAATGGCGGGGTCATCCTTGCACCCCGCTATTATGGATAGGCAAACAAATAGGAAAAGGGACGGATTCTTCATGACTTCAGGTAGTTAGAGGGGAGAAAAGAGGTTTTCGGAACTTAGTAAATTTAGGAAGAATGGCACCCAGGAATATCACCCGCCGATGGGGGTTTTTAATCGAAGGTTAGTGGGTTAAAACTAAGAATCTAACGACTTGCCGCAATACTTGCAAAACTCTGCATCATAGTCGTGCCCATCTCGATTGCAGTGCGAACAGGAAGTTGTAGAGATCTCCCGATTAGGGGCCTTTCTCACCATTTCTGCAGAGACAATGCCGGTGGGAACAGCAATAATTCCATAGCCCATGATCATAATGACTGAGGCCATCATTTGCCCAATAACGGTCTGGGGAGCGATGTCGCCATAGCCAACAGTAGTTAAGGTAACAATAGCCCAATAGATACTTCTCGGGATGCTGGTGAATCCATTAGTCCCACCTTCAATTAAATACATTAGTGTGCCCATAATTACAACTGAGATGAACACAGTACCAATGAAAACAAAGATCTTGATTTTGCTGGCGGCCATGGCCGCTTTAAGATTGGTAGCTTCGGTAAGGTATCGGGCGAGCTTTAGTACTCTAAATACTCTAAGCAGCCGCAAGCTACGTAGTACCACCAAGCTTTGGGTTCCCGTAAAAACTATGCTGAGATATGTTGGCAAAATCGAAAGCAAGTCAACAATGCCAAAGAAACTGGAAACGTAACTCCACTTCTTCTTTACGATTACAATCCTGGCTATGTATTCCAAGGTGAATAGAACGGTAAAGACCCATTCCAGTACTTTCAGCTGCCATCCATACGACTGGCCAATTTCCTTGACGCTTTCCAGCATCACAACAAATACGCTAAGAAGGATGGTGACGAGAAGAGCTATGTCGAAAAATTTACCCCAGAAGGTATCGGCTTCAAAAATAATTACCCTCAACTGGTTTTTCCAGGAGCGCTTGTAAACGGCATCTTCAAAGGGTGGTATGGGATTACTCGGCATGCGGTCAGGCAATTCGGAAGGAAATTTAAGGAAAGTGGAGGAATAGAAGAAATCAAAATAAAAAAGGAAGGCGTTTGCCTCCCTTTTTCAACCTAACCTAACCTAAACTATAAAAACTAGTTGTTATTATTTTCTAAATCTTGTGACTAAGCCTAGTTGTTATGCTGTAGTCATTCTCGTTAACGGTAATTTCTCTATTTGGGTTACTACCATCAACATGAATATTTTAAATAATCTGTATCAACGGATTTATTTACTGATGATCGACTTAATTGCGGCCTTTGCTAAAGACACCAATTGTTATATTTTTGCTCACCTGAAAGCACAAAACGAAATCCATAATTTAAGCATTGCGATATGAGTGTTCTAGTGAATAAAGATTCCAAAGTTGTAGTTCAAGGATTTACCGGCTCTGAAGGTACTTTCCATGCGGAGCAAATGATAGATTATGGAACCAATGTGGTTGGCGGTATAACCCCGGGAAAAGGAGGTCAGATCCATTTAGGCAGACCGGTTTTTAATACGGTGAAAGAAGCAGTTGAGAAAACCAACGCCGATGTTTCCGTAATTTTTGTACCACCGGCTTTTGCAGCCGATGCTATTATGGAGGCCACTGAGGCTGGCATCAAAGTGATTGTGGCTATTACAGAAGGTATTCCTACAAAAGACATGATTACTGTCAAAGAATACATGACTGGCAAAGACGTGACTTTGGTGGGGCCAAATTGTCCAGGCGTTATTACTCCTGGCGAAGCCAAAGTTGGCATTATGCCTGGGTTTATTCATGAGAAGGGTAGTGTGGGTATTGTCTCCAGATCAGGAACATTAACCTATGAGGCTGTGGACCAAATAACAAAAGCAGGTTTAGGACAAACCACTTGTATTGGCATTGGAGGAGATCCTATCATAGGTACAACAACCAAGAGCGCAGTTGAGTTATTGATGAACGACCCGGAGACTAAGGGAATTGTGATGATAGGTGAGATTGGGGGCAGTATGGAAGCAGATGCTGCCTATTGGATAAAAGAAAATGGCACGAAACCGGTAGTTGGATTTATTGCAGGCCAGACAGCTCCTCCGGGCCGACGTATGGGTCATGCCGGCGCCATCATTGGTGGGGCCGATGACACAGCCGAAGCCAAAATGCGCATTATGAAAGAATGTGGTATTCACGTGGTAGAATCTCCAGCTGATATTGGAGAAAAGATGGCTGAGGTCATTGGAGCCTAATACTTTCAGCCCCCTTTCAGAAAAAATCCTCAATGCAAAATCCTGGATTAGAGGCCTAAGGTTTTGCTGCTAGAATTAAACGGTTAAGTTCACGCATATTCGAGTTATTCACTCGAACTCCCCACTTCCACCAAAGCCCTCGTCTAAAGCCGTCGCCGGTGTCAACTCGATTTACAATCATTATTTCGTTGGCTGGGTCAATCCATATTTTCTGCCCTCCAGTTCCGGTTGCCATATAAATACCACTTGGCATAATCCACCACATATAGCCATAGGAAACTTCTTTCGGGCTACCGCTAAAACGGCTTAGGCTTCGGGTGATCCACGCAGCAGGAATGATTTGCTTTCCATTCCACTGACCGCCTTGCGTATAAAGCAGGCCGAACCTGGCCAGATCCCGACCGGACATATAAAAACGATAGGCAGGGAAAACAGATTCTTTGCCCTCGTAATACCGAACATCTTCAACATTAAAATCCTGCATGCCCGTGGGCTTAGCAATCCATGCTTCGAAGGCCTCTCCAAGTTTCATACTGGTTAGCTGCTCAAAAATGATCCCAACTGCATTGAAACTCCAGTTATTGTAAAAGAAGTGTGTGTTCGGCGGATGAGATCCCGGTGCAGGAGTGGGGCCATTGTCATTTTTGATCGAGGGATGGTAGATTCCTGAACGAGCGGTGAGCAAATCTTCCAGTCGGGCCTGCTTTTCCTGGTTCGTCAGTTTTGGGTTCTCGTCATCAATGCCCAGCTCTCCCAGAGTTTTGTTGATGTCAATCAAACCTTTCTCTACTGCAATCCCATAAAGCGCACTGACTATACTTTTACGTACTGAATGGATACTGCTGACTTTATCTGTTTCACCCCATTCAGCTACAAGTTGGCCTTTGTGAAAAACGATTACAGAAGTTGTGCCGGCCTCATCCATATAATCAAATGCAGATTGCAATTTTGCCTCATTCCAGCCACTGACCCTTTTGAAATCATTAGTGAGTGATTGGTCGGCAGAGACCTCCGTAAGATTTGGCCCTTTAAGGAGTTTATGATGTGTAATACTGCATCCAGCTACCAGTAAAAGTGAAACAGCTGATAAAAGAAGAACTCGCTTGACCCATTTATTCATGATTAACTTCATTTATGTAGACATTTGACCCTGTTCCAATTTTCAAAAGGATTAAAGCTTTTTCCTACATCAAATCTCTAAATGACATCTCCGACTGGTGAACGACACCTAGAACAAGCTCTTATTTCTTAATTTTAGAATTCGTGAATCTTATTTACACGTTTCTCAAGATCGTTGCTATCTGTACTATTCTGTTTCTGATTGTTAGTTCAATAAGACAGAGCGGATTGAGCCCGCATTTTATCAACCCCGAATTTACGTATGCGCGTGACATTAGATTCCATATGGGTGATGACAGAACCTGGTCAAACCCAAATTTCGATGATACCCATTGGGCCCGGCAAATCAAAGACTCTACCGGTATCTTTTGGGTAAGAGTAAAGGTGAACATTGAAACCCCCACTTTGGCCATCGAAGGTACAGCCATGCAGGTGGAGTTCTTGGCTTCTTACGAGTGCTTTTGGGATGGAGTAAAGATGGGTGCCAATGGTATCGTTGGTAATAATGATGAAGAAGAGATGGCTGGCAATCTCTTCAAAGTACTGGCCATCCCCGATTCCTTGGCTGGCGCTGGTCAACATACAATTGCCTTTCGCGCATCAAATCAAAATGGGCAGGGCAAAATCAGGTTTTGGGGAATGCAAATTGGAGCCTTTGATAAAATCACCCGATCGCCATTGCAGTTTACCGTTGCTGTCATGATTTTTTCAGGCATTTTCCTTGTAATCGGTATTTACTATTTGTTCATGTTCTTTATTCCTTATCGTAAAAGAGCCTACTTACTGTTTGGCTGTCTCAACCTCACTGTATTTGCCTTGATCGGTATGGAATACATGAAATTCTATTATCATTATCCATACTCTTTCCATTACCAGAGGCTAGATATAATAGAATGGATCTCGGTGGTCTTTTTCTTCTTGTTGATCTCCTTTTACCTGGCCAATTTCAATTTGCCCAAGAAGATATGGATCTGGGCGTATTCTGTCCTTTTCCTAGTGATGTTGATGATTTCAAATATCGGTGAATATCTGATGGGTAATATTTACACTGTTAACCATGATCTAGCCTTGTACATTTTGGCCTTACTGACATTTTCGATTTCAACATTAGTAGTGATTAGGGCAATAGTATTTAAAAATCCAGGCAGTCATGAAGCGCTTATTGGCATTTTACCCTGTTTCTTGATCATTTTCTATTACGACCTAATGCTGTTTTTGGGTTTTGTGAATTTGGTGGTGTTCAACTTGATTTCACTATCTCATCAGCTCAAAATAGAAAAGGAACTGCAACAGGCTTCTATGCTGCGTTCTTTGAGATTGGAATCAGAAATGCTGAGGAAAAACCTTCAACCACATTTTATCATGAACACGCTTACCTCAGTAATGGAGTGGATTGAACAAGATGCCAAAACTAGTATTAAGTTTATCCAGGCTTTAGCAGATGAGTTCAAAATCCTCAATTCGATTTCAACTGAAAAACTAATCTCTTTGGAGCAGGAAATAGATTTATGTCGAGTCCACCTAAAGATCATGAGTTACCGGAAGGGTATTTCGTACAATCTGGAAATCTCAGATGTGCCCTTGGAGGAAACGATACCACCTGCCATTTTTCACTCTCTTATTGAAAATGGCATTAGCTATAGTCGACCTATATCCAATGAGCTTACTTTTCATCTATCTTACCAAAGCGACGCCGGTCAACGGGTTTATCGCTTTTTCAACGATCAGTCAGTGTCCCACATTGAGTCACCTGAGGAAGGGATAGGCACGAAATACATCAAAAGTCGTTTGGAAGAAAGCTATGGTAGTCGTTGGTCATTTTCTCATGGACCTAAACTCAGTGGATGGGAAACCATTATCAGAATCCCTATACAGGTATGAAAATACTGATTCTTGAAGACGAAGATATTATAGCCAAGCGTCTTGCGCGACTGATAACGGAAATTCTTGATCAGCCAGCCACTATCTCCTGCGTGTCCTATTTGGACGAGGCGCTGGAACAAATGAGTAAAAACTCCATCGATCTATTATTTCTCGACCTTAATCTAAACGGGGAAAACGGCTTTGAAATTCTGGAGCAAATGGCCGGTGAATCTTTTCAAACGATTATTGTGTCGGCCAATGAAGATCAAGCCATTCATGCCTTTGAATATGGTGTACTTGACTTTGTACCCAAACCCTTTGGACGAGAACGTTTAGAAAAGGCTATTGGTAAGTACTTGCAGCCTGAGCAGCCAGGGGGCCAAACTAAATTTCTTACTATCAAAAAAAGAGGAAGAATTATATCGATTAAACTAGAAGATGTACTCTATATTCAAGGGGCTAGCACCTATTCTGAGCTTCACTTCAAAAACGGAAGTAAGGATCTTCACTCGAAATCACTAAGCGGATTGATGAAGATTCTTCCATCCAGCTATCAACGTATCCATAAATCGCATATAGTGGATATGAATAGCGTTAAGGAAATTGCAGTGAAAACTGGAGGCAAGTATAGTTTGGTTCTTGAAAACGACGTTCGCATCCCCTTAGGAAGGAGCTATTACAAGGCTATCAAGAAAAAATGGTTTTCAGAATAACCAATTCTACTGAACCGGTTAGAGTTAACTACTTAGCGAAATTAACTGCTCTTTTCTCGCGAATTACAGTTACCTTGATCTGACCAGGATACTGCATATCATTCTCAATTTTTTGTGAAATGTCGAATGAAAGTTGATCTGCTCTTTCGTCAGTAACATTTTCGGAATCTACAATAACTCTCAATTCACGACCAGCCTGTATAGCATAGCTTTTGTGAACACCATTGAAGTTCAAGGCAAGTGCTTCAAGTTCTTTTAGTCTTTTAATATAAGATTCCATTACTTCTCTTCTAGCCCCAGGTCGTGAGCCAGAGATAGCATCGCAAGCCTGTACAATGGGAGATATTAGCGACGTCATTTCCACTTCATCATGGTGGGCGCCGATGGCGTTGCAAACGGCTGGCTGCTCTTTGTACTTCTGGGCCAACTCCATTCCTAGAATTGCATGAGGCTTTTCTGCCTCTTCAGGCCAAACCTTACCGATATCGTGAAGGAGGCCAGCTCTTTTTGCCTGCTTAGCATTAATACCCAATTCACCGGCCATAATTGCACAGAGGTTAGCCACTTCTCTTGAATGTTGTAGCAGGTTTTGCCCGTACGATGATCTAAAGCGCATACGGCCCACCATCTTGATAAGCTCAGGATGTAAACCGTGGATACCCAGATCAATAATTGTTCTTTCTCCAATCTCAACAATCTCTTCTTCAATATTTTTCTCGGTTTTGGCTACAATTTCTTCAATTCTTGCTGGGTGAATTCTTCCGTCTACTACTAATCTATGCAGCGATAACCTGGCTATTTCTCGTCTTACTGGATCAAAGCCCGAAATAATAATTGCTTCAGGAGTATCGTCTACAATTATTTCGACTCCGGTAGCTGCTTCCAAAGCGCGAATATTTCTACCCTCTCTACCAATTATCTTTCCCTTAATATCGTCGCTTTCAATATTGAAAATAGAGACGCAATTCTCTATGGCGTGCTCAGTAGCAGTTCGCTGTATGGTTTGAATAACCAACTTCTTTGCTTCTTTGGTAGCGGTTAGTTCGGCCTCTTCCATAATCTCCTTGATTTTGGAGGAAGCTATCGTGCGAGATTCTTCTACCAGGGATTCCATCAATTGCTCTTTGGCTTCGTCGGCTGTTAGGTTTGATATTTTCTCCAGAATGCTAACCTTCTGCTCGTTGAATTTATCCAGATCCTCTTTCTTTTTCTGAACAATTTCCATCTGGGCACCTAAGTTTTCCTGCATACTTTCTACCTCGGCCTCTTTCCTTTTGACACGCTCCAGCTCTTTTGACAAGTGCTGGTCGCGTTGCTTCACCTTATTCTCGTTGGTAAGAATGATGTTCTTTCGCTTGTTGGCTTCTTCTTCGAACTCCTGCTTGAGTTTTAGAAATTTCTCCTTGGCCTCGAGAATCTTATCCTTTTTAATGGTTTCGGCGTTAACCTCAGCCTCTTTTAAGATTAACGAAGCTTGTTCTTTGGCCTTATTTTCTTCTTGGGCAAAAGCTTTTCGTAGCAGTACCCGTCCCAGTATTATACCAACTACCAAGGCGCCGCCACCGGTAATTGCAAGTATTACAGTCTCTGACATTTTACACCAATTAAGTTTAACTATGTAAAACGCAGCGAAAAGGAGCTACAAAGTGGAAGACGGAGATTACAGCGCTTGGGTGACTATGTTGTTGAGTTCGCTGACTTTTTCCAGGATGTTTTGATCTAGGGAATTGAGATCACTTTCGATGTCCAATTTATCTACCAGGCTATCAAATGCAACCATGGCTAGTAAATCTTGTTTATCTTCAATTCCAAACTGCTCTCTGTATTTTTTTATTCTTTCGTTAATTATCCTGCCAGCTGTCCTCACCCTTTCCTCATCTTCAGGATTGACCTTCATAGGGTATTCTCTATCTGCTATCTTAATTTTTATAGAAAACTGGTCCATCCAGAATTATTTACCTACTTAAATTCGCCAAGCACTTATCTATCTCTCTAATGTAGTTGTCTATCGTCTTCTTAAGCTCAGTAGTGTTTTCCTCGTCTACTGCGATATTACTTACAATCTTACTAATATTAATCCTATTTTGAAAATCACCAATCTGCTGATCCTTTGCCTTGCTTACAGACCTCAACTCGTCGTTTTCAGTTTTTAGGACTCCAATTTCCTGTTTCAGTTTTTGATGTTCTCCTGCTAGTAGTTTTACTTTCCTTTCAAGTGCGAGAAGATCAGATCTCAATTTTTCTTGAGTCATTAGTTATATCCTAATAGTGGCCCCTAATTCGTTTTCAAAAGTCGTAATCATCTTGTTCATTACCTTATCGATGATCTTGTCGGTGAGTGTTTTGTGTTCATCCTGAAGGAAAAAACTGACTGCATAGGCCTTTTTGCCCTCGCCGATACTTTCTCCCTCATATACATCAAAAACCCTCAATTCCTTAAGTAAAGATGCCCCTTGTTTTGCGGCTAGATTCCTGATTTCTTCAAATGAAATGTGGCTGTCAATTACCAGAGAAAGATCTCTTTTTACCGCCGGAAACTTGGATACCTCTTCGAACACTATATTAGGATTTGTCTTCTGCAAAAGCAAGTCCCAATTAAGGTCACAATAAAATAATTCCTGGTTAACATCAAATTTTTCCGTCAGCGACGGATTTACCAGTCCAAGCCTACCTAGTTCTTTGTTATCCAGGGTGAGAATGGTACCGTAGACAAACTCATCATCTGAAAATGTCTCACGGGATATACTTCCCTTAATAAGACTGGCAATAACGACTTCAGTAGTAAGTGCTAAATCGTGGTATTCAGCACCTCTCACCTCTTCCCTCCAGTTTTCCTGCATGGTTTTGCCAGTAAGGAAGATGGCAAGCCTGGAATTCTCCTCAAATCCATCCCCAACCGTCTTATATCTTTTGCCGAACTCAAAAAGCTTAAGGTTAGTTTGTTGCCGATTGATATTGTGTGCTACTGTTTCCAATCCTGAGAAAAGAAGCGATTGTCTTAATACAGCCAGATCCTCGCTTAGTGCATTAAGCATAACTACATTTTCTGCAGGGTTAATCGAACTCAGCAGTGAAGCATTGGCTGGCTTCGTGAGTGAGTTGGTCCAAATTTCATTAAAGCCTCGTGCAGAAAGCAGGTATGCTACGCGATTCTGGTGTTCGTCTTTATCCAATGCTGGAAAATTGGCAAGTGAACTGGCACTAACTGATTCCGGTAGATCAATATTATTGAAGCCGTAAATCCTCAATATCTCTTCAATCACATCTGCTTCTCTGGTGACGTCAGAACGGTAGGGCGGCACCACAGCAGTAAAACCTTCTTCCGCCTGATCATCAGTTGCAATGTCAAGGCAATTCAGAATCCTATGGATTTCAGTCTTCTCAATCTCCTGGCCGATTAGCCTTGATATGTGCGAATACTTTACAGTTATCTTTTTATTTTCAATAGGGTTTGGGTACTCATCTATTATATCAGATGAGATTTCTCCGCCGGCAATTTCTTTGATAAGCATGGCTGCTCGCTTCAGGGCAAATACAGTCATGTTGGGATCCGTGCCACGTTCAAACCGGAAAGCGGCATCCGTTTTCAATCCATGTATTTGAGAAGATCTACGGGTATAGTCAGGTGAGAAATAGGCAGATTCCAGGAATACATTCTTTGTGTTTTCAGTAATTCCCGATTTGGTACCGCCAAAAACGCCAGCTATGCACATACCTCCCTCACTGTTGCAGATCATAAGGTCTGTTGCTTTCAGAGATCGTTCTACTTCATCCAGGGTAGTAAACTTTGAGCCCTCTGGTAGAGTTTTCACCAGAACCTCACCACCCGTGATTTGATCGGCATCGAAAGCGTGCAGTGGTTGGCCAGTTTCATGCAAGACAAAGTTGGTAATGTCAACTACATTATTGATAGGCGCCAATCCAATGCTTCTCAACCTATTTTGAAGCCAGTTTGGAGAGGACCGAACAGTAATTCCGCTGATAGTTACCGCACTATATCGTGGGCAACCCTCGTTGTTTTCGACTATTACTGGAATGGTATTGTCAGTGTTGTCAACAGCGAAATTTGAAATGTCAGGCCAGGTAATGTCGCGATTAAATACGGCTCGCAGGTCTCGGGCTGCACCAATATGCGAAGCGCCATCACCTCGGTTTGGTGTCAGGCCAATTTCTATGATGTGATCATGTTCAACTTCAAAGAGTGGGGCTGCTTCGGTTCCAGCAAGAATATCATCTGATAGTTGTACTATACCATCGTGATCATCTCCAAGACCGATCTCATCTTCTGCGCAAATCATACCTTCTGACACTTCGCCTCTTATTTTTGCCTTCTTAATTACAAATGGATCTCCGCTGGTAGGGTAGATTGTTGTGCCTACTGGCGCCACTACTACCGTTTGGCCGGCAGCCACATTTGGAGCCCCACAGACAATTTGTGGGTTCTCGTTCCCTCCGATGTCGACGGTGGTGATTTTTAAGCGGTCAGCGTTAGGATGTTGCTCACAGGTAAGTACTTTGCCTGCCACCAAGCCCTGCAGCCCCCCGGGAATGGAGACGTGCTCCTCAATGCCTTCAACTTCCAATCCAGTCATTGTAAGAATGTTCCCGAGATCCTCGGGTTTGTGATCAAATTCTATGTACTGCTTAAGCCAGTTTAGCGAGATCTTCATAGTCGCACTCTTTCAGCAAAAAATTCAGGAAGCAAAATTAATCATTTCAATCAGAGGGCTTGAGTTAACTGCCCGGTTTAATTGTAATTTTTTTCACCAGCTTCAATCGCGACATTTAGAACATTTTCCAAGGGGGGGAAGGGGCAACTATACTCTTCAGAATACGCACAGTAGGGGTTATACGCTTCATTAAAATCTAATACAATTCTAGATTTACTGGTCTTAGGTATTTCCAGGTAGCGGCCTGCCCCGTAGGTATCATTAGTACTGGTTAAATCTGCAAATGGCAAGAATAAATTGTTCTCATAGGGCTCTTCCATTTGAAGCAGAAGAACCCGATTAATAACGTTATCCAGATCAAATTCTGCGTAGGCCACTGTGAGGTATTCTTTTTCTTTGCCATCACTAGTCACTAATTTCACCCATTCAGGATTTTCAACAGGAGTTAAATCCGCAACGATTTCAAAATTTCGGTTAGGAGGGTAGTAGTTAAGTCCTACAAATTTTTCACGATCTCCCGCTGGGATGGGAGAAGTTTTTTCAGTCTTAAATAGCAAGTCCTTGTCGGCACGTGCTTCGGCAATACGTGTTATGTACTCTTCGTTGCTTTCAGTACCATCTGCTATGGAATTGTAGAGAATTATGCCAACAATTGCAATCAGTAAGGCAATCAGAATTCTGTTTCTCTTCATTTACAAGTGTCCCTCATCTGCGAAGCTAAAATAGCCATTATCGGTAAAAATGAGGTGATCCAAAATCGGTAATTCCAAGAGCTGACCAGCTTGTTTAAGCTTTTGAGTTAGGCTTACATCAGCCTGACTTGGTCGCAAGTTGCCAGAGGGATGGTTATGCACAAGAATTATAGAGCTGGCCAAATGAGATAAAGCCATATTAAACACGATTTTGGGGTCGACAACGGTGCCGGAAACTCCTCCCGAACTAATGGCTTGTTTCCGGATGACAAGGTTGTTTCTATTGAGAAAAAGCACCCAGAATTCTTCATGTTGTAAGTCAAGCAAATCTTCTTTCAACAACTCATACACGTCGCTTGAGCCGGTGATTTTTGGCTTGGATTCTATTTCCGTAGTTTTTCTCCGTCGACCGAGTTCTAAGGCACTTACAATTGTGATTGCCTTGGCAGTACCTATACCCTTAAATTTCGTCAATTCGGTGACTGAGAGCTTTGCCAAATTATTGAGATTGTTGCCACTGCCGTTGAGAATGATTTTCCCTACATCCACAGCTGAAAGTGACTTGGTACCGGAGCCAATGAGAATGCCAATCAATTCTGCATCTGAAAGCGCTGCTTTCCCTTTAAGTAGTAGCTTCTCCCGAGGCCGGTCTTCTTCGGCCCAGCTCTTAATACTTAGTGCAGTGTTGTCGTATTCAGTTTTCATAGAAACAAAAAAACCCCGTAGGAAATCTACAGGGTTTAGTTTTTTGTGGTTGATATTTCTTAGAGGCTACTCACCATCCTTGTCAACTTCGACTTATCGTTAGCCGCCTTATTCTTATGTATGATGTTTTTCTTTGCCAGGCGATCAAGCATTGATGTTACCTTCTTCAAAAGTTCCTCAGCTTCTTTCTTATCAGTGGTATTTTTCAAACGTTTCACGAACGTTCTGGCAGTCTTTAACTGATAGCGGTTGCGCTCCCTTCTAGCTTCACTCTGCCTAATTCTTTTTAATGCCGATTTGTGATTTGCCATTTCTTGTTAAAATCCATCAAATTTTGAGTTTGCAAATGTAGCGGTATTTCTGTTATTTACAAAAGCTAACTATATTTTTCAGCTACCCTGCTAACGGTAAAAGTAACTATGATTTCCAGATTGCACAGGGGGCTGATTCCCGCACTAATATTACTTCTATTCCTTTCCGGGTCAAACGTAAGAAGGTGGGGCTTCTTCGGACATAAGAAGATAAACGAACTAGCAGTCTTTACGCTCCCTCCCGATTTAATAGTTTTCTATAAATCACACCTGCAATATGTTTCTGAAAATGCGGTTAACCCTGATCGACGTAGATATGCAGTAGAAGGGGAGGCGCCAAAACATTATGTAGACCTGGATGTATATGGAGATAGTGCTGCCTATAAGCTTCCAAGGTATTGGAAGGAAGCCAAGGAATTACTAACAGAGGATACGCTGCTCGCCTATGGTATAGTGCCCTGGCATATCAACAGCATGAAATACCAGTTGACCGAGGCATTTAAGATTAAGGATCTGAAGGCCATTTTGCGGTTATCAGCTGACCTCGGCCATTATATTGGGGACGCTAATGTGCCCTTGCATACGACTGAAAACTATAATGGGCAACTTACTGGCCAATATGGTATTCATGGGTTTTGGGAGTCAAGACTGCCGGAGTTATTTTTCGGCGAGTATGACTTTTTTGTTGGGAGGGCCAGCTATGTTGAAAATCCGCAACTCGCGGCCTGGGGTGCCGTAATAGCCGCCCATGAGGCATTGGATTCCGTGCTTACCATCGAGAAAAATCTAAGTTCTCAATTCAGAGAGGATAAAAAATACACCTACGAAGAGCGAGGTACCACCTTACAAAGAACTTATTCCCGGTCCTATGCCAGGGCATATCATCAGGCACTGGCAGGGATGGTAGAAAGGCGCATGCGGGCTTCTGTGAAAATGGTAGGCGACTTTTGGTATACGTGCTGGGTAGATGCCGGGCAACCGAACCTACGAGATCTAAAGGTGCTGGAATTATCTCAATTGGAACTTGACAGCATTAAAAACCTGTATCAAAGATGGGACTCAATTCCCGCTTCTAAAACGCTTCGAGAGCATGACCACTAGGCCCGGAATTGCCTAGAATTGCATCATCCTTGGGTTACCACAAAATCATTTTTTTGTATAAACCTAAGCCAAAATAATTTCGTTGTAGCTCAATGAATTCATGGCGTTTCTAATTTTTTTGGAAACTATTTGTTTTATACAATTAAATTCTATTTTTGCACGATTAAGAAGGGTCAACAAATTGGGAGCTAAAATGTACTGGACTTTAGAACTGGCATCATATCTTGAGGACGCCCCGTGGCCGGCCACTAAGGACGAGTTGATTGACTATTCCATTCGTTCTGGGGCACCACTAGAGGTTGTAGAGAATTTACAAGAGTTAGAAGATGATGGCCAACCCTATGAGAATATTGAGGAGATTTGGCCGGATTACCCAACCAAGGAAGATTTTTTCTTCAACGAAGACGAGTACTAACGTCTTAACCAGCAATTCCAATCTAGATTAACGCATTAGCCGTAGCCAAGTCTTCCGCTGTGGTAATTTTGATATTCCGATAGCTGCCGGGAAAGAGTTTGATGTTAACACCAGCATCCTCAGCTACCGAGGCATCATCTGTAAATTCGCCGCTATCAATTTTTGCATAAGCTTCTTTGATTAGCTCGCTTTTAAAGGTCTGCGGAGTTTGTATAGTTTGAAGTTGATCCCGTGGCAGCGTTTTGCTGGATTCCCCCTCTATCATACGGATCGTTTCTTTGACGGGCATTGTTGCAACTGCAGTACCATATTCCTCCGCTATCTGAAAGGAATTTGCGATCATATCCCGACTTACTAACGGCCTAACACCATCGTGAATGGCCACCAAAACGTCGTTAGGCACTTTAGCCAAAGCATTTATTACCGATTCAGTCCGGGTTTGACCGCCGTTAACAACCTGGTGGCTAACTTCAAACTGATCCCGGTCAACAAGTGATTGCCAATGTTCCTGCCATTGCTCAGGTAAGGCCAGAATAATGCTTACATCAGTTGAGTAATTATGAAAAGCCCTGATGGTTCTAAAGAGTATGGGTTCTCCACCCAAATCAAGGAACTGTTTGGGAAGATCAGAACCCATTCTGGTTCCGCTTCCGCCTGCAACTATTATCGCAAACTCCTTTTTGTTTGCCATAGCGGCTCCACCGATTTGGATTTTTTATTTACAGAATTAGCATGGCATCGCCATAGGCGAAAAACCTGTACTTCTCCTTTATGGCAGTCTGATAAGCTTCCATCACCAACTCATAGCCACCGAAGGCACAAGCCATCATTAGCAAGGTTGATTCCGGCATATGAAAATTGCTTATTAGCGCATTGCAAATCTTGAATTCATAAGGCGGGAATATGAATTTGTCAGTCCAGCCCTCATTTTCTTTAAGGCGTCCTGCTGCCGATACCGATGATTCCAAAGAGCGCATGGCAGTAGTACCAACAGCACATACGCGCTTCTTGCTGTCAAGAGCATCATTCACCTTATCAACCGTAGGATTGTGTACCCAGAAATTTTCTGAGTCCATTTTGTGTTTGGTCAGGTCTTCTACGTCAACAGGACGGAACGTACCCAGTCCGATATGTAGCGTAATTGGGCACAAATCAACACCCTTAATTTCCAGTCGTTTCATCACTTGCTTGGTGAAATGAAGACCGGCATTTGGTGCTGCTACAGCTCCAGTGTGTTCTGCAAACAGGGTTTGATATCTTTCTCTATCTTCTGGCTCAGCGGGCCTCTTGATGTACTTGGGTAAAGGAGTTTCACCAAGAGAATCAATAGTCTGATAGAAGTCGTCGTCCTCCCCGTCGTACAAGAACCGGATTGTTCTACCCCTTGAGGTGGTATTATCTATCACTTCTGCCACAAGGTCACCATCTCCGAAGTAGAGTTTATTTCCAACTCTAATTTTCCTGGCCGGATCAACCAAAACATCCCACAGGTGCATGTCTTTGTTGAGTTCCCTAAGAAGAAATACTTCAATTTTGGCACCTGTTTTCTCCTTATTACCGTATAATCTGGCAGGAAAAACTTTGGTGTTGTTGATCACCATGAGGTCCCCCTCATCAAAATAATCAATAACATCTTTAAAAACTTTATGCTCAATTTCGCCAGAATCCTTATGTATTACCATAAGACGGGATTCATCCCGATTTTCGGCCGGATATAATGCTAATAAACCTGCGGGCAGGTCAAACTTGAATTCGGAGAGCTTCATATTTAATATTACGGTATTAAATCTGTGATTTGGGTGAAAATTAAAGGAAGCAAAGGTAGCAAGTTTTTTTAATTTTCATTCTGGCTGAAGGGTTTTGTTAAATTGATAGAATATGAGAACGGTAGTACTACTAAAATTGATTATGGAGAGCTTCAGGTTTGCCTGGCAAGCTCTTAGAATGAACGTATTCAGGACGGTACTTTCTTTGCTTGGAGTTACCGTCGGAATATTTGTCGTCATCGCAGTATTCACAGTAGTAGATTCGCTGGAGTCGAGCATTAAGAACAGCTTCTCGTTTTTGGGTGATACGATAGTAAGAGTAGAGAAATGGCCATTTGGTCTTGGTGGCGAGTACCCCTGGTGGAAATACATGAGAAGACCATTGGCCACCTATGAAGATTTTGCTTTTCTAGATGATAATCTCACACAGTATGATGCCATTACCATTTCCAATGCCAGAGGAGGACAAATAGTAAAGTTTGAGAATAACAGCTATAATGATGCAACCATAATTGGAATTGGAACCGGCTACAATGAAGTCTATGACATACCGGTAGAAAAGGGGAGGTATTTTACCAATGCAGAAATCGGGAATGGTAGAAATGTGGCCTTGATTGGAAGTAATGTTGCAACCACCTTATTCCCGAATCAGGAACCTATAGGTAAAGAGCTAAAAATACGTGGCTTGAAGCACGTGGTAGTAGGTGTAATGGAGTTTGAAGGTGAACCATTTCTTGGTGGGTTGCCGAGTAACGATGAGAATATCTTTATTCCATATGGTGACTATTCCAAAATGTACTACAGCGGTCGACGGTTCGGCGGCGGAGCCACCATCTCTATTAAAGGCTTGGTTACCGACGTAGGATTGGTGGAACTTGAGAATGAGGTGAGGGGCCTAATGCGGGCCAAGCGTGGGCTCAAACCCAAAGATGAGGACGACTTCGCCATTAATCGGCCCGAAGCCTTACAAAGTTTTATTGGTTCCACTTTCGACGTAATAACTTTCGCCGGTTGGATGATTGGAGGTTTTTCTATTTTGGTAGGAGGGTTTGGTATTGCTAACATCATGTTTGTCTCGGTAAGAGAGCGAACGAATATTATTGGGATTCAGAAGTCGCTTGGCGCCAAGAATTACTTTGTGCTCTTTCAGTTTCTTTTTGAAGCCGTTTTTTTGAGTGTGATAGGTGGAGGAGTTGGATTATTGCTGGTCTACCTGATATCCTTTATATCCCTGGGCACATTGGAGCTTACCTTAACGTTCAGAAACGTCATTATAGGATTAGGGGTATCAAGTGCCATAGGAACCCTGGCAGGCATTATCCCGGCTGCCCTGGCAGCACGCTTAGATCCGGTAATAGCTATTAGAAGCTAAGCAAGAATTTTCAGAAGAGATTACAAAAAAAAGCAGGCTTTTGGCCTGCTTTTTTTTTAATGCGTATTGGTGTTTTTGATCGGCGGAGCTTGAACTTACTCCTTTTCTTCGGCTTGCACCTCTTCCTTGGCCTCTACGGCTTGCTCTGTTTCTTCTCCAGGAAGCTCCTCTGGTACTTCGTTTACAAATTTCGCTCTTATTGCCGCCTCTAATTCTTCCATTAATTCAGGATTATCTTCGATAATGGTTTTTACCCCTTCACGACCCTGACCTAATTTGTTGCCTTTATAAGAGAACCATGATCCGGCCTTTTGTACGATCTCAAGCTCCACTCCGAGGTCGATAATCTCACCAACTTTGGAGACACCTTCGCCATACATAATATCAAATTCAACCACTTTGAATGGAGGTGCAACCTTATTTTTCACAACCTTTACACGAGTTCGGTTTCCGGTCACGTCATTCGCTGCTTCCTTAATCTGTCCTATTCTCCTGATATCCAATCTCACCGAAGAATAGAATTTAAGAGCATTACCACCAGTGGTAGTTTCAGGGTTGCCAAACATTACCCCAATTTTTTCTCTTAGCTGATTAATAAATATGCAGGCGCAACCGGTTTTGTTGATTGTTCCGGTTAGTTTTCTCAGAGCCTGCGACATAAGACGGGCTTGTAGTCCCATTTTGCTTTCGCCCATCTCACCTTCAAGTTCGCCCTTAGGAACCAGCGCAGCAACCGAGTCGATAACGATAATATCGATAGCACCGGATCGTATCAGGTGCTCAGTAATCTCCAGGGCTTGCTCACCATTATCGGGCTGAGATATAAGCAGGTTCTCGGTATCAATCCCCAACTTTTCTGCATACAATTTATCGAAAGCGTGCTCGGCATCGATGAATGCCGCAATGCCGCCAGCTTTTTGGGCTTCAGCAATGCAGTGCATAGTAAGGGTGGTCTTTCCAGATGATTCAGGCCCATAAATCTCCGTAATTCTTCCCCGAGGGATTCCGCCTATACCGAGGGCCACATCTAAACCAATAGAACCCGTAGAAATAGCAGGAATATCGAGTACCTTTTCATCACTTAGCTTCATTACGGCACCCTTGCCATATGTTTTTTCTAGCTTATCTATAGTCAGCTGTAGGGCTTTCAGTTTTTCGGAATTATCACTCATATCAAAGACTTGGTTAATGATTTAGAATTAGTTGGGGATTGCAAAATTGTGCAAAAATGTGAAGTTACTACTTCGCATTTCAATTAACAAGAAGGCCACTTCAACTAATACTTGAATTGAATATTACAGGCATTTAGGCAATTCAATGCTGGATGCTAGCGGTGCTTTATTATATATTGCATGCGGTTTTTCAGCATGATGACAGTGAAGAAGAGTTTCGTTATAGTAGTCTGTGTTCTTGTCCATTATTTGGCGTATGGACAGTTGGATAACAATGTCTTCAGTAATCGATCCACCATCGATTCTACCAAAGCAAAGGAGTTATCTCTACGATTTCACACGCTTGGCTTCTTTAAGAATAATGAGTACTCCAATCGGATTGCAGATGGCTTCACCCTCTTCGGTTATCAGTTAAATCCATACCTAACTTACCAGGCCTCTCCTTCAGTTAGGATTGACGCTGGCGTTTACTTGCAAAAGGATTTTGGTGTTGGAGATTTTACAGAGATAGCACCATACTTTAGACTGAAATTCACCCGGGGTGATTTCAATATTATCTTCGGAAATCTGGAAGGGAATCTGAACCATGGGCTAATAGAACCTATCTACGATTTTGAGCGGGTTCTTAATGATCGTCTTGAAAATGGTATACAGGGAGTTTGGTCTAATGAAGAAGTTTTCCTGGATTTCTGGGTTAATTGGGAAAGGCAGATTTTTAAGGGCGACCCTTTCCAGGAGGAAATTTCTGGGGGCCTATCCTTCAACTACGCGCTGGGAATTTCGCCCAACTCTGACGTGCTAATTCCCATGCAGCTGTTCCTGTACCATCAGGGAGGGCAGATTGACACAAACCCCAACCCAGTAACTACGCTTATGAATGCTGCCTTTGGTTTGGGTTTTGAAACGCGTAGGCATGATAGCTTCCTGAGCAGTATTCGGTCTGAGAACTATCTTGTTATCTATGATGACCAATCTACAGAACTTCAACAGGCCTATGTGGATGGTTATGGCATTTACCTGAACTTAATATTGAAAGCCAGGAACAATTTAAGTCTGGGATTTAGTTATTGGAATGGTGATGAGTTCATATCTCCCAAAGGAGGACAACTGTTCTCATCGGTATCTACCAGCATTAATAGTCCTGGGGTTTTAGAGGAAGAAAGGGAGCTAATGATCTTTAGGGTATTTCATGATTGGGAAATAAGCAAGGAGTTTACATTCACCACCAGGGTGGAGCCCTACTACGATTTCAGGAATAGCCAACTGGAGTTGTCTCATGCATTCTATCTAAACTTTCGTCCCGATTTCTTCTTGTGGAAAAACAAACGCTAGTTCATGCGGAAGAAAATTCTGGTAATTGTGTTGTTTATTATTGCCAGTCTGGTTACCTGGCAATATGAGCTGATCAGCTACGGCATAAAACAAGGACTGGGTCAGATGAAGATCGTGAATGGTTCGGTACCCATAGATGAGTACCTGGAAGGCCCCGCAATTCCCGATTCTATAAGATATAAGCTGCAACTAGTACAAGAGGTTAAGGAGTATGCCATCACCAACCTTGGTATAAACCCATCAGACAACTACAGTACTTTTTACGATCAAAAAGGGAAGCCATTGCTATGGGTTGTTACAGCTTCTGAGGAATTTGATTTTATTGCTAAAACCTGGGATTTCCCATTTTTAGGAACCGTATCCTACAAGGGGTATTTTGATCTTCCCAAAGCACGAGAACTGCAGCAGCAATTAGTTGATGAGGGTTGGGACACTAGTTTGAGAGAAGTAGGTGGTTGGTCAACATTGGGTTGGTTCAGCGACCCTGTGCTAAGTAATATGCTCCGGAGGAGCGATGGAGATCTCACCGAACTCATTATTCACGAACTTACACACGGAACAATCTTCGTAAAGGACTCCGTTCAGTTCAATGAAAATTTAGCCACTTTTATCGGACAACAAGGGGCAATTAGATTTCTTCAGAGTCGTTTTGGTGATGAATCCATAGAACTTAATCAATACAAACAGGGATTAAGCGACAGGTTGAAATTTTCATCACATATCCTCCGAGGATCTGATAGGCTTGATAGCCTCTACCATAACCTTAGTGAAGATATTGGTGATGATGACAAGCGAACCGTAAAGGATAACTTGATAGAATTGATTGTCTCTGAAATTGATACCATCAGTTTCAATGATTCCATAAGGTATAGGAGCCTGTTCGAGCAAGTTAAGCCCAACAATGCCTATTTCATGTCCTTTCAAAGGTATCGGGCAAAGCAAGATCAATTCGTAGAAGCCCTGGAGGAAAAGCACAATGGAGATTTGGCTGCATATTTGAGTGAATTGAAACGAATTCATCCATCACTATAAGATGGCTATTAGATTTTTAGCTTTGATAGCTGCCTTGTTGGTTGCAGGTTACGCCAATGGGCAAGATACAGCGTCTGCTGCAAGCCGAAATGGTTTTAGTCTTGGAGAGATGATGACCTTCCGTGCTCATTATGGATTCATAAATGCCGCGGAAGCTACCATGGTCTTAGATAACGAGATTTACTTCTTCAATGGGCATCCCGTTTATCGGGTAGATGTGTACGGCAATTCAACGGGTTTTTTCGACTTCATTACCCGAATTAGAGATCACTGGGGTTCCTATATTGACACCGCCTCCATGGTGCCTCACTATTTCTTCAGGAATTTACAGGAAGGTAGATATCGCAAATATGAATCCACAAGTTTCGATCATGAGCAGGACAGCGCAACGGTGTTAACCTTCCATAAGGGCACTTTCGAAATCAAGAGAAACAAGAGCTACGCTATCCCCGATAACGCGCAAGACCTGGTAAGCGGTTATTTCCACCTCCGTCAAATCGATTTTTCTATTTATAAACCGGGGGATACAATTACAGTACAGGCATTTTTGGACGACGAGTCTTATGATTTCAAGATCCGCATGATCGGCCGTGAAAAAATTCGAACACGAATTGGAAAAAGGAACGCGCTGGTCTTCGTGCCAATTATGCCCGATAACAAGCTCTTCGATGGAGAAGAGTCTATTAAAGTATGGATTTCAGACGATGAGCTAAAACTGCCATTAAGGGTCGAAGCAGAAATGTTTATCGGCTCTGTAGCCGTCGACATCAAGGAATATTATCAAGGCAGCATTAAGTAATTGTTAACAAATAGGGGCCTCTTTTTATTCCCTCAATTTCTACCTAATTTTGACGCAAAACAACCGCGAATGGGCGATCAGAGCCGAAAAATTCTAGTCGTTGACGACGAGAAAGTTATTCTGGAATTACTTGAATATAACCTTTCGAAAGAAGGCTTTGTCGTGCAGACCTCCAACAGTGGCAAAAAGGCGGTAGAAGTTGCCAAGGAGTTCAAACCAGACCTTATTCTTCTCGATATAATGATGCCAGACCAGGATGGTGTAGAAACTTGCAGGCAAATTCGAGATATCCCTGAACTCACCGATACTTATATCATATTCCTTACAGCCCGGGCTGAGGAATACTCGGAAATTGCCGCATTTGAGACAGGAGCTGATGATTACATCGTGAAGCCCATTAAACCTCGGGCCCTAATAAGTAGGCTCGTAGCACTCTTCCGCCGAGAATCTAAGCGGGAAGATAAAGCCGACGAGATTCAGGTGCGCGGCTTAAGAATTGACAGATCAAGTTATCAGGTATACCTGAATGGAGACCAGATAGTGCTTCCAAAGAAGGAGTTTGAACTGCTTTATTTTCTTGCACAGAGCCCCAACAAAGTATTTACCCGCGAAGATTTGCTAAAAAACATCTGGGGAACAGACGTTTATGTCCTGGCTCGAACTGTGGATGTTCACATTAGGAAAGTACGTGAAAAAATTGGCGAGGGCTTCATCTCAACTGTGAAGGGTGTAGGGTATAAGTTTCTAGTAGAGGCATAATGAAGCTCTCGAACCCGGCAATAGCAACCGTTATCGGTGGCCTCACATCCATTGTGGTCTTCTTTATATTACTATCCCTAAAGGCCTTGGAGATGAATGCTATAGTTGTAAGCTCCTTGCTGGCTTTCGCGGCTACATTCGTTATCACCTATGGCACCCTTGAGTTTCTTGTCTTTAGGGAAATCAACAGGATGAAAGATATTTTACACCGGATTAACAAAGATCCAGAGGAGGAGGATGCTGATGCTGACCTTATCGGTAATGCAAAACTGAAGGAAGGATTGCTGAAGTATCATAAGAAAAGAGAGAAAGAGATAGAGAAGCTCAGAAAGTTGGCTGCTTTTAGAAAAGAGTTTATCGCAGACGTATCACATGAACTAAAAACACCAATTTTCGCAGCTCAAGGCTTCGTTCATACTTTATTGGACGGAGCGATAGAGGATAAATCGGTTAGAGATAAGTTTCTAAAAAAGGCAGCAAGAAGCCTGGACGGCCTTGATGTGCTGGTGCAGGATTTGGTAACACTATCGCAGATGGAGATCGGGGAGATTCGCATGCATTATGAATATTTTGACGTTTATCACCTGGTTGAAGATGTGGTTGAGCAGTTTGAAAGCCGGGCCCAGAAAAAAGACATCAGTATTGACATTGCCCCGGAAAAGAAGAAATCTATGCTGGTTTACGCTGATCCACAGCGGATATTTCAGGTCCTGCTTAATCTTACTTCTAATGCCATTAACTATACCGATGAGGGCGGAAGCATAAAACTAGAGGTTAGGATGAAGAAGACAGAGGTGGAGGTGATGGTGACAGACTCTGGGATTGGAATTCCGAAAGAAGATTTGGATAAGGTATTCCAACGCTTTTACAGGGTTGATAAGAGCCGATCTAGAAAACAAGGTGGAACAGGCCTTGGCTTGGCCATTGTTAAGCACATCATAGAATTGCACAAATCAAATATTAAGGTTAAGAGCAAAGTTGATAAGGGTACTACCTTCTCATTCAAGCTCCCAAAAGGAAAACCAGAACCCCTATTCCAGGGAATTTAGTATCACATTGAAAAGGATAAATTTTCAGGACCTCATAATTAAAGAGACCGCAGAGTTTATTGTAATAAATAAGCCTGCAAATATTTCAGCCTTAGAAGATCGCAATTCAAAGCTAAATGTTCTGGCTTTGGCGAGATCGTATTTGCCGAACTTGCAACTTTGCCACCGACTGGATAAAGAAACCTCTGGAGCAATGCTATTGGCAAAGTCGCCTGAAGTTTATAAGCTAATGGCACTGCAGTTCCAGAATAGGGAGGTCTCAAAGATTTATCACGCAGTGGTCAATGGAAGGCATGGGTTCGAACAAGAGGGTATCGATCTTTCACTACTTCATTCCGGTGGGAAAGCAAAAATAAGCCGTCGAGGTAAGCCAGCACTAACTTTTGTTACAACCTTAGACACTTTTCGAAATCAAACCCTCGTTGAATGCAGGCCCATTACAGGGCGCATGCACCAAATTAGAGCCCATTTGGCTGCCATTAATGCGCCCATAGTTTCAGATTCGTTATACGGTGGTCAACCAGTGTTTCTTTCGGAATTTAAGCGAACATACAACATCAAGCAGGATACCGAAGAGCAACCTATTATTTCACGAGTTGCACTGCACGCCAGCAAGTTGGAATTTGCGAATAGCGCCGGTGTTGAGATTGGGGTAGAAGCGGCTTATCCCAAAGACTTTAACGTGTTGCTCAAACAACTAAAAAACTATGGTTGAGGCCCTCAGAAAATAATAAAACCCCTATTGTTTTTCAGAATTTAAGAATCTATCTTTGTGTCCCTTTTTAAGGGGATTTCTTGTAAAAAAGATAAGTGTGGATACTTTAAGTTATAAAACAGTTTTTGCGAATAAGTCTACCGTTGACAAAAAATGGTGGATTGTAGATGCAGATTCGCAGATTTTAGGTAGGCTTAGTAGCGAAGTAGCTAAAGTGCTTCGTGGCAAACACAAGCCATCTTATTCCCCCCATGTTGATTGCGGAGATAATGTTATAATTATTAATTCTGAAAAGATTGCCTTAACCGGCAACAAGTGGAAGGAAAAAGAATATATATCTCATTCTGGTTATCCTGGCGGACAACGCACTATTACTGCCGAGCAGTTAAGAGAAAAGGATGCACGAAAAGTAGTTGAGAAAGCTGTTAAGGGTATGTTGCCTAAAAACAGGTTAGGAAGAGAGATTTTCCGCAATTTATATGTATACGAAGGCACAGAGCACCCTCATGAAGCTCAAAAACCAAAAGAACTGAAATTCTAATGGAGGTCATTAACACAATAGGTAGAAGAAAAACCTCAATAGCCCGTATCCACATGCAATCTGGAAAGGGCGAAATAAAAGTTAACAAAAGAGATTTCGACAATTACTTTACCACAGAAGTGCTAAGAACTGTTGTTAAGCAGCCATTAGCACTGGTAGAGGAGGATGGAAATTTTGACATACACGTAAATGTGTTTGGAGGTGGATTTAAGGGCCAGGCAGAAGCCGTGAGATTGGCCATTGCAAGAGCACTTTGTGAGGTGAATGCCGAGCACAGACCACCATTGAAAAAGGAAGGCTTCTTGACACGTGATTCGCGAATGGTGGAAAGGAAGAAGTACGGAAGAAGGAAGGCAAGAAGAAGATTCCAGTTTAGTAAACGATAAAGAAAACAGATAGCTTAATGGCTGTAGTAGATCAAAAAAAATTATTAGATGCTGGTGTTCACTTCGGTCACCTAACCCGAAAGTGGGACCCAAGAATGGCTCCATATATATTTATGGAGAAAAATGGGATTCACCTTATTGATCTAAGAAAAACTGAAGGCTGCCTGGAAGAAGCATGCGCTTCATTGAAAGGCTTGGTAAGATCTGGAAGAAAGATTTTATTCGTAGCGACTAAAAAGCAAGCAAAGAGCATAGTAGAGGGGGAAGCTAAGCGACTGAACATGCCATATGTTACAGAGCGTTGGTTAGGTGGTATGCTTACTAACTTCTCTACAATTAGAAAGTCATTGAAGAAAATGTCTTCGATTGACAAGTTGATGAAAGATGAGTCTTACCAGAATCTCGCTAAGAGAGAACGATTGATGATCTCAAGAGAGAAAGGTAAACTCGAGAAGGTACTTGGAGGTATTGCGGAGCTAACCCGCCTTCCTGCGGCTATTTTCGTAGTGGATGTTAAGAAAGAGCACATTGCGGTTGCCGAGGCGAACAAGCTGAATATACCGGTTATTGCTATGGTAGATACCAATTCAGATCCTACTACGGTTGATATGCCAATACCAGCCAACGACGATGCGTTCAAATCTATCGAGTTGATTGTTGGTGTGGTTGCCAAGTCAATTGAAGAGGGATTGAATGAAAGAAAGAAAGACAAGGAGGAGGCCAAGCAGAAAGAAGAGGCAGAAGCGAAGAAGCAGATGGATGAAGCTGGCGAGTTAGAGAACGAGGCTGAGGCAAGCAAGCAAGAGGAAACTGTTGAAGAGGAATCTTCAAAATAGATATAAGACTAGGTACTAAAAGGAATTGAACATTGGCGTGCCGGTGTTCAATTTTTTGTTTAAAGGTTTAACACAATTATAGATAATACTTAAAGAAATGACCATTACAGCACAAGATGTAAACAAACTTCGGCAGATGACTGGTGCCGGAATGATGGACTGTAAAAAAGCACTAACAGAGGCCGGTGGCGATTTTGACAAAGCCATTGAGTTGCTACGAAAAAAAGGTCAGAAGGTGTCAGCATCAAGAGCTGATAGGGCCACTAGTGAAGGATCTGTTTTCGTTAGAACTAACGACGATAAGACTAAGGGCTTAATTGTAGCTCTTGGCTGCGAAACCGACTTCGTAGCAAAGAATGAAGAATTCCAGGCTCTAGGTAATTTGGTGGCAGATGCCGCTTTTAATAACAGCATATCTTCCAAAGACGAACTGGACGCTTTTGAGGTTGACGGCCTAAGCATTGAGCAAAGGGTAACCGAACTTGTAGGCAAAATTGGAGAGAAGATTGAAGTTCTGGACATAACTGAACTTGCAGGTGAGGCTGTAGTACCTTACATTCATGCAGGAAGCAAACTAGGAGTTCTGGTGGCGTTGAAAGGAGTAAATGGCACTGATGTAACTGACGCCGGAAAAGACGTTGCCATGCAAATTGCAGCCATGAACCCAGCTGCTGTTAATAAAGATGGAGTTGATCAGGCTACTATTGACAGGGAACTGGAGATTGGGAAAGAACAAGCCAGAGCAGAAGGCAAGCCTGAGGATATCATCGAGAAGATAGCTATGGGTAAGCTGAATAAGTTCTTCAAAGAGAACACATTGTTAGACCAGGCTTTCGTGAAAGATAACTCCCTTTCTGTTCAGAAATACCTTGATAGCATTACCAGTGGTTTAACTGTGGAGTCATTCAAGAGAGTGGCCATCGGTTAAGAATAGTAACACTGCAAAATATATTTAAGTCCTGGCAATTAATGTCAGGACTTATTTTTTTACTACCCGTAGCACTTTTGTTTCTGCTTCTTGGGTTATAACCAGTAAGAACAGGCCTGGAGTATATACATTCATGTCAATGTTTACCATGAACTGGGCTGCATTTCTCTGATAGCAGTTGTCGAGGACAGTTTGTCCACTAGGATTGATCAATTTCAATGCTATCTCCTCTAATTCAGGATCATTGATAACTATGCTTAGATTGTTATCTGTTGGGATGGGATAGACAGCTACTCTGTCCTCTGTAGTAACTTCCAATATCTCGGAGAATCCGGAGGTGAAGTCGGCACTATGGGATCTTAACCGGTAATAGTAAGTAGTACTAATGTCTAAACCCTCATCTGCGAAAGAGGTATTATTACTGGTAATATTTGCTATGGCTGCAAAACCAGAAGATGCCGATTTTGATCTTTGTATCTCAAAGTTTTCCTCGTGATCATTAATGTCTTGCCATGATAATTCTACGGACGTAGGGTGTACATCGTCTACTGCCAAGTTAGTCGGAGGTGGAAATTCGACGACTTCAAAAGTATGCTCATAGTTCATATCCTCGAAATCTACAGTAAAAGTCCAAAGGCCGGCTGGTTCGCTTTCAGTGATCTGAAAGGAACGAAACCAATAGCTAGAGCTGTAGTGGGACACATCAATATCAGTAGTCCACTGCTGGAATAAAGTTCCATCGGGCCTTAAAACTCTGTGGGAGCTGGTTTGACCTGACCTTTGATCTACAAAATAGGTAGCAAAATAGACTAGCTGCCCTTTTTGAAATCGATTTTTTGCATTCGGATCTGTTTGCCCGTAACAGCCATAAGGGTTAGGAGCAATGGCATGTGTCATCAACCTGTTTATTCTGGATTGATAATAAGGGAGCTGATCCTCCCACAAACTCTCGCTTACCGTAGGGTTACAAGCTCCCTGGTATGGATCGAGTACTCGACCTTCGCTGTCTTGAATTTCGAAATGGAGATGGGGGCCGGTAGAGTTGCCAGAACTCCCAACGACACCCAGGAATTCCCCTTGCTCCACTCGCTCACCCACCTTTTTGGGAGTAGCTGAATTCCTTTTCATATGACCATACCAAGCCACAGTCCCGTCATCGTGCAGCACATACACTGCATTCCAGGCACTGCTATTAAAGCTGCAGCTTTTATCTTGATTACCTTGTGCCTTAAGCACAATTGTACCGGGTGCCGCAGCAACAATCTCCATTTGCCCTTTTTCCATCATGTCCCAATCATAAGGGAAAGGGAATATATCGATACCAGTATGGTTGTAGCCATTTTCGGTGTCATAGCTTCGCGCGCCGCAGTTGTAGTCCCTAATTACTCCAGGGAAGTTTTCATTATGGTCAACATAGTTTGAAATGGCACTAATATTTTTATCATGGAAACCGGACGCCTGCTTAATAGGCCAATGAAATTTTACATTCTCACCCTTAGTGAATTTAACTCCCTCCCTGATGTTGAAAGATTGAATAGCGTTCTGAAGCTGCTCACGGATTATAAGATGTTCTTCACGACTGAGGCAATTGTATCTCATCTCTTCCCTGGTAACACCGGCACCTCCGTTTTCCTGTGCAGAGATGGGCTGTTGCCCCAAGAGCAACATCAGGAGCACTAAACCAAACAAAATGCGTTGCGCCGCCATGAGTTTTTGTCAATCAGCGATGGTAGCGATACACTTCAACTCGATGGCAATTGGCGTGGGTAGGCTACTAATTTCAACTGTTGTGCGACAGGGCTGATTGCTGGCAAAGTACTCCGCGTAAATTTTGTTATAGGTTGGGAAGTCATCCTTCATATTCGTCAAGAAAACGGTCACGTCAACCAGCTGATCCCAACTCGATCCGGAATCTTCAAGGATCGCTCTAACGTTTTTAAATACCGAATGGCATTGAGCGGCAATATCATAGGCAATGATATTGCCGGAGCCATCAAGCTCTACTCCTGGTATTTTTTTAGTTCCTTTCTCCCTTGGGCCCACACCCGACATAAACAGCAAGTTCCCTACTTTGCGTGCGTGGGGGTATAACCCTACCGGCTCAGGCGCTTGATTAGAATTTAATATTGAATTGTCTTCACTCATCTTGGTTGAAATGTTTAACCATGCAAATTGCAGTTGATGGACAAAAATTCTGGAATTCGTGACTTTCTAAGATTGATATAGGGGCTTTCTCTCGAGCCATGATCTGGAATCCAAACCGGGAAAAGAAGCCCGAGGCAGCAGTAGTAAGTAGAAATAATGACTGCAATCGGAGCCCGTTCGCTTTTTGTTTTACTATAATCATAAGCTCTTCGCCCAGTCCGTTTCCTCTAAATTTCTCCAAGATTACCACCGATCTTAGCAAACCGTAACTTTCGTACTTTTCGATACCGAAGTATCCAACAATTTCTCCACCTGCCTCCACTTTGTAGTAATGATCCGTACTCAGCTCAATATCATCGTGGCACAACTCGTTGATTCGAAGAGTGTCAGTAAGCTTTTTTAGGTCTGACTTTCCTACCTCAGATGACGATATTTGTGTGGTGATAGCCATCAACTATTCATTATCTCTTCTATCTCTTCTGTTTCTATTGGAATATTAGCCATAAGGTCTAGCAGACCATCATCAGTAATAACCACATCATTTTCAATCCTTATCCCCAAACTTTCTTCCCTAATATAAATCCCAGGTTCTACTGTGAACACCATACCGGCTTCCATCGGTCTGTGTACATTGCCAACATCATGCACATCCAGGCCCAAATGATGCGATGTACCATGCATGAAGTATTTTTTGTATGCCGGATTCTTCGGGTCTTGATTCTTAATGTCTGTTTTATCGATTAGCCCCAAACCGGATAATTCTCCTTCCATGATTTTACCAACTTCTTCGTGGTAACTGGCAATAGTATTTCCAGGGGCCAGCATATCCATTGCAGCCCGTTTCACACGCAGCACTGCATTATAAACGGCTTTTTGCCGTTCGCTGTAGCGACCATTGACTGGAATTGAACGGGTCATGTCTGCATTGTAATTCGCATATTCGGCCCCAACATCAAGTAGTAGAATGTCTCCGTCTTTACATTCCTGGTTGTTTTGCAGATAATGCAATACACAAGCACTAAACCCAGAGGCGACAATGGGCTCATATGAAAACCCGCGAGAACCTCTCCGAACGAATTCATGCAGAAATTCAGCTTCTACTTCATATTCCATTACTCCCGGCTTCAGAAATGTTAGTACCCGGCGAAATGCTGCTTCTGTAATATCGCAGGCCTGCTGCAGAGCTTCGATTTCTTCAGGAGCTTTAATGGCTCTAAGCTCATGCATAGTGGGAGCTAATCGTTTATAGTTGTGGACCGGATATTTCTCCTGGCACCATTTTATGAAGCGCACATCTCTGGTTTCTACTTCTACAACCGCCCGAATATGTTCATTTGTGTTGGTATAAACATTTTCGGATTCAGCCATTAAAGTGTTGAAGATGGAGTTAAAATCCTTGGTCCACATTACCGTTGGAATGCCCGACAGCTCGGTACCTTCTTCCCTGGTAAACTTATGTCCCTCCCAGATGGCTATGTGTTCGTTGGTTTCGCGCAAGAATAGTATCTCCCTAAACTTTTCATCCTTGAAGTCTGGCGCTAACACCAGGATGGTTTCCTCTTGATCTATTCCGCAGAGGTAGAGTAGGTCATTATTTTGCCTGAACTTCATGGTTCCATCTGCGTTGGTGGGCATCACGTCGTTCGAATTAAGTACGGCAACAGAATTTGGCGCTAAGGCCTTAACGAAATTTTGCCGATTCCTTGAATGAAAATCCTTACCAAGGGGCTTGTACTTCATAGTATTCTTTTATCTAACCAATATAAATCTTTCCCTATTTACTTCTATGGGGTCAAGGTATTTTACGAGAAGGTATTTAATACTATGGCAGCAATGAATAAATTTGCATGCTAAATTTCATGAATGGTTGATTACGAACTACATACCTTGCCAAACGGAATTAGGCTAGTTCATAAGCAGGTTTCAAACACAAAAATTGTCCACTGCGGATTTGTTCTCGATATCGGTAGCCGAGACGAGCTTTTGAATGAGCAGGGCATAGCCCACTTTTGGGAGCACATGGCCTTCAAAGGCACACGCAAACGAAAGGCTTTTCATATCCTAAACCGGCTCGATTCAGTTGGTGGAGAACTAAATGCTTATACAACTAAAGAGAAAATCTGCTTTTATGCCTCGGTGCTGGACCAGTTTTTTGAGAATGCATTCGAATTGCTTACCGACATAACCTTCGATTCGGTATTTCCTCAGGCGCAATTAGACCGGGAAAGGAAAGTGATTTTGGAAGAGATGGCCATGTACCACGACACTCCGGAAGACGCTATACAAGACGAGTTCGACAATGTGATTTTTCCAAATCATCCTCTGGGCAGGAATATTCTTGGTACCAATGAAAGTGTCAAATCATTTACCAGAGATGACTTCAAACGGTTCATTAAGCGGAACTTAGTCACGGAGCGAATCATTTTCTCTAGTGTGGGCAATATCCCATTTAAGAAGGTGCTACGTCTGGCTAACAAATACCTCAAAGATATTCCCAGTGCAACTGCAAGCAGGGAAAGGTTGCCATTCACGGGCTATAAACCACAGCGCACGGAAATCCTCCGGAATACCATGCAATCGTTGTGTGCTATTGGACGGCCAGCATATGGGGTATCAAGCAGCAGAAGAGTACCATTTTTTATGCTGGTGAATGTACTAGGTGGGCCAGGCATGAATTCGCGACTTAATCTGGCGCTTAGAGAGAAGTATGGATTCGTTTATTCAGTAGACGCCGCTTATAGTGCATTTACCGATACGGGCCTGTTTGCCATATATTTCGGAACGGAGCCAAAGCAACTTGCTCGCAGTGTAAGGGTAGTAGATAAGGAGTTGGCAAAGCTCAGGCAAGTGCCTTTGGGATCATTGCAGCTGCACAGGGCAAAAGAGCAAATAATGGGGCAGTTGGCAATGGCAGAAGAAAACAACGCCAGCCTAATGCTGATGATGGGTAAGAGTATGCTGGACTTGGGAAGGATTGACTCGCTGGAATCAATATTCAAAAGGATAAAAAAGGTGAGATCTTCGGAATTACGAGACATCTCCAATGAGATTTTTCCTGAAGAATCACTAAGTTTGCTAAAATTTACTCCTCATGAGTAGTTCTGTTAACGCAAACTATGAATTTACTGGAGGATAAGATACTGCAATACGCAGAGTCGCACACCACTCCAGAATCGGATCTTCTTCAAAAGATTAACAGAGAAACTCACTCTCAAATTTTAATGCCTCAAATGCTCTCTGGCCACCTTCAGGGCCGGTTTTTGTCGTTTTTATCTCAGTTATTAAGACCTGATAATGTACTGGAAATTGGCACCTATACTGGCTACGCAACGCTATGCTTAGCCGAAGGCCTGGCGGAAAATGGAAAAATTACAACTATTGATATTAATGAGGAATTGGAAGATCGGGTAAGAGGATATATTGAAGAAGCCGGACTTGAGGATAAAATCGACTATATAGTTGGTAACGCAATGAATATTATTCCTGGATTAGCATCTAACCTGGACCTGGTTTTTATCGATGCTGACAAAAATAATTACCCGAACTACTACAACCTGGTTTTGGAAAAATTGAACAAAGGTGGGCATATTATTGCAGATAATGTGCTTTGGAGTGGCAAAGTAATTGACAAATCTGCCAAAGATGAAGACACCATCGCCATAAGGGAGTTCAATGAAATGGTACAAAATGACAACCGTGTGGAGAATATTCTTCTACCGATTAGAGATGGATTAATGGTTCTAAGAAAGAAATGAGAGAAATGAAAAATAGCTGCTTAGTTTTGCTTCTGGTGTTATTTGCAAATTACCTTTTTGGTCAAGAGGTGCCCGCAAAAATGGATTTTGCCGGAATGAAGTTAAAAATTACGGAAAGCGGTAGACGCGAAATTCAAAAGGATGTGGATGCACTGGTCCGCAGTGAGAAACATTTCAAAGCTAAACTCGAGAAAGTTGAAGAGTACTTTCCCTTGATCGAGAGGGTTTTCCGTGAGGAGGGACTTCCAGAAGACTTTAAGTATCTAACCATACAGGAAAGTGCACTTGTGCCAGACGCAGTTTCAACCTCCAATGCAGTTGGTTTTTGGCAATTTAAGAAGGTTAGTGCAGCAGAGGTTGGACTACGCGTAGATAATAAGATTGATGAACGCATGCATATAATTGCAGCCACTCGTGGAGCGGCTAAATATCTGCAGAAGAATAATTACTTTTTCAATAATTGGTTACATGCCCTGCAGGCATACCAGATGGGACCAACCGGAGCCATGGAAGTACTTGGGGACAAAGACAATGGCGCACGCACCATGCAGGTAACGAAAAAGACTTATTGGTACGTTCGAAAGTATCTGGCGCATAAAATAGCTTTTCAAGATGCTATTGGAAAACACGAAACTTCACCAAAGACGCTGGTTGAGTACCACAGAAGTGCTGGTAAAACCTTGAAACAAATCTCTAAGGAGGTTGGTGTCTCTGAAGATCTGCTATACAGCTATAACAAATGGATTAGAGGCAAAAGAATACCAGATGATGCCACGCAAGTAGTTGTTGTGCCAATGGAGAACCTGAAGAAAGCTGATTTATTGGCGTTTAGCAAGGACGATACACCTAACCCGACATTCGAGCAGGTTGAAGCAAGGAGATATCCTGTTATAGAAAGAAACAACTCCATGCGCCCTTTCCTGGTGGAGATCAATGGGCTCAAGGGTATTTTAGCCTCTAAAGAAGATTCCCAGGAGTCGCTTGCTGAGTTTGGTGATCTGGCAGTTACGAAGTTTAGAAAATATAACGACTTAAATCTCCTTACAAGTGTTGATGAAGATGAGGTCTACTATTTGGAAGCTAAGCGAGGAAAGGCAAAAATCCACTACCATACGGTCAAAGAAGGAGAAACTTTATGGCAAATCTCTCAGCGCTATGGCATAAAGCTGCGCAGTTTGATTGCCAAGAACCGCATGGGAGATAATCGGGAACTTAAAGATGGGCGGGTTTTGTGGCTGAGAAAAAAGCGCCCGGCTTCTCTTCCAGTGGAATATCGACAGAATTTCAAACCAGCCAAAATTGTAGCCCAGGTAGTTCAGGAAGATGGTGAAGTAGATAAAGAAGAAACCACCAAAGTTGCTGATGAAGGGTTAAACGAAATAAAGGAGACTTCTCCGGAGGTGGAAGAGACAACATTGGTAGAAGATTTCCAAAGGGAGTTTGAAGATGTCAAACCTATCAAATCTGTTACTGTCTCTGAAACTAATTTGGACGTTTCCAATGAGGAGGTAAGCGACTTAGCAAAACCCGCTGAACAAGTTAAATTTAAAACGCATGTTGTTAAGCAAGGTCAAACTCTTTTTTCGATCGCAAAGGAGTATGGGGTAGCGCTTGAAGATATCCTTTCCTGGAATGATATCACCAGGGAAGAGGGTGTTAAAATTGATCAGGAACTAAAAATAATTGCACAAGACTCCATTGATAATGTTGATAGTGAGAATCTAAGTGATACAGAAACTTACATTTACCACGAAGTAACGAAGGGGGATACTCTATTTAGCATTGCAAAGCGTTACGGAGTTAGTGTTGATAATATCATCGATTGGAATAGCAAGAAGTCTGCTGACCTGAGACTTGGCGAGAAGCTTACGATCAAAAACAACCAGTAGCGAATCCCGAAAAAATAGGGAAGAGCTTTAGAGAAATTTTCATTTTTGGCCGATATCTTACCTAGACAAGGTAGGGGCACAATAGCCGTCCAATTGTAGTATGCATTATTTTTAAATTTAGAAGCTAACCAAAACTTCTGGGGAGCGGGAATGCCTGAGTTTACTTTACCAAAAGTTAACGAAAAGCAAGTTTTATGATTAATGGATCGAACGGCATTGACCGAGTGATGTTAGTGGATGATAATGACACAGATAACTTTATCAGTCGCAGAATAATTGAGATCACAAGTTTTGCAGAGCACATTGAGGTAAAAAATTCCGGTAAAGCCGCCCTCGACTATCTCGAAGAACACAAAAACAACTTAGACAAACTTCCAGATCTTATCTTCCTTGATATTAACATGCCCATTGTTGATGGGTTTGTGTTCTTGTATGAATTTGAGAAGTTTAACAGTCTGGTTAAGAATAAGTGCAAAGTGATTATTCTATCTAGTTCTGATAACAAAAGGGATATTGATAAGATTGTTAATAACGACTATGTTATCAAATTCATCACAAAACCCTTGACGGAAAATGCGCTAAGTGAGATCAAAATGATTACGATCTAACTACACGTCCGGATCAAGTCCCAGCCTTTCTTGTAATATCTTCAAATTGGGGTTTTTCTCTGCCAAGTGGTTGAATTTCTCCTTGTTAGTATAGATCATCTTTGTTTCATCCCCCTTTAAGATGTCTACATCCAGGGTAATTTGGTCGTTATCGAGGGAATCTCGCAGGTGCTGCAGTAGTTCGGATTTGAAATCTTCCAGGATATCCTGTTGAATAAGGTTTGTAAGCTTCAGGGTAATCTGGGTCTCATTAACGTCAAATTCCTGATTGAGAATATTCACCACTCTGTCGATGTTGTGCTGTTTCTTTATGGCCTTATACTCTTCCCATTTTTCCTTGAGTACATCTTGATCGAATTCGGAGTTACGGCCCTGCAGATCTTGCGATTGCTGTGAAGACTCCTTGTCGCCTTCAGATTCAGCAGCCGCTAAATTCTCCAGAACAGGAATCTTCGTGGTTGATTTTAGACTTTTTGGCTTCGTAGGTACAAACTCCGTAGCATCCGAATTTTTGGAAATAGATGCGGGTTCTGTTACCTCTGGCTTCTCTGCAATTCTTGGTTGGGGCTCAGCATCCTGGTCTGAGCTAGAAGCTGCTTCTGATTTAATATCTGAATTGTTACTAGAAGCAGGATGGGAAACTTCAGGAGATGTTCCAGTTTTGTTAGTTGGACTGTCTAGACTGCTTTTTTTTTTAAGCCTTCATCTTGTGATGTCGTCTGCGTAAGAACATCTCCCAAATGGGCTATTTTAAATAGAGTGATTTCTATAAGCAGCCTTTGGTTGCGGCTATTCTTATAATTCAAGTCACACTGATTAGCTACGTTAAGAGCAGACAAGAGCCACGAAGATTCTAACTTCGAAGCTTGTTCCTTAAATCTGTTCTGAATACTTTCTGATTCTTGTAATAACCTTATAGTCTCCTGGTCTTGGCAAACGAGAAGATTTCGAAGGTGGTCAGCTAACCCAACCACGAAGTTGTGCCCGTCGAATCCGTTATTGAGAATTTCATCGAGCACTAGCAAAGCTTGTGCAGTGTCCTTAGCAGAGAGGTAGTCGGTAATTTTGAAATAATAGTCCTGGTCGAGAATATGAAGATTTTCGATAATTGCCTGATAGGTTATGCTCTTATCAGTTGAAAAAGTCACCATCAAATCGAAAATCGAGAGCGCATCTCTCAGGGCTCCATCTGCTTTCTGAGCAATGAGGTGCAAAGCCTCTTTTTCTGTGCTTACATTTTCTTCTTCGGCAATTTTCGTAAGGTGTTCCGCTATATCATTGACCTGAATTCTGTTGAAGTCGAATATTTGACACCTTGATAGAATTGTTGGAATTACCTTGTGCTTTTCTGTAGTAGCCAAAATGAACACAGCGTATGGAGGTGGCTCTTCAAGAGTCTTAAGAAAAGCGTTGAAAGCGGCGTTTGACAACATATGCACCTCATCGATGATATACACCTTAAACTTGCCTTGTTGAGGAGGGTATCGTACCTGATCAATCAGGCTCCTGATATCGTCCACGGAGTTATTGGAGGCCGCATCTAACTCGAAAATATTAAAGGTGTTATTGCTATCGTTGGCATCAAAGTCGTTGATCATTCTGGCCACAATGCGAGCGCAGGTTGTTTTGCCGACACCTCTGGGGCCGCAAAAAAGCATAGCCTGAGCCAGCTGTTCATTGTTGATAGCATTAAGAAGTGTTGTTGTTATATGGCCCTGACCCACAACAGTTTCGAAAGATTGCGGTCTGTATTTCCTGGCCGAAACAACAAATTTTTCCATCATTGCAAGATAGTACGCTCAAGGTAGAATTCAGCATGAGGTTTAGGAAATTTGAGAGAGCAGGCCACCAAACATTAGCAGTTGAAATGCGTATCAGAATTTGGTACGATTTTTCAAGTATCTTTGTAGCACGTTCTTTCTTTATTGGGGCCGGCTTGGATTTGACAGTAAGAGAATATCATCTGTAAGCATGCCAGGTGTTGTGAGTATTACCTGTAACAAAACTCTCAAAACAATAAACGGCGAAAATAACTACGCCCTAGCTGCTTAATTAAGAAATTAAGTGCTAGTGTCTCGCTAACCTTCTGTTTTGCCAGGTTGGCACCAGAGACATCGAAATCGCGAAACTAGTTGCTGCAGGTTTGTGATGCAGCGGCGAAATTAATCGCAAATAAGGAGTGGCTTAGGCCTGCAGTTTGCCTTTACTACTCTCGAAAATACAAAAGCTGCTAAGCATGTAGAAAGCATTTGGTTTCCTTATCTGGACCGGGGTTCGATTCCCCGCGGCTCCACCATTGGTCCATGATGCCAAGAGTAAAAACTGCTAATCCCTTGGATTGAGGGTGTTTTTGATTTGGCATTTCAAAAAGGGACAAATCCATTCTATTTTGGAATGAGTATTGCTGCAATATATTCGTCCATCTATTCAGCTATGAAACCGTCATTGAAAGCCGTTCTGGCAATTATTTCTCTAACGCTTTTCGCAAGCTTCATCCGGTATGATTCCGACGATCTTGCCCAAAGAATTTTTGACAGGTTCAAGGAATACTCTACCCGATTTCCTAACGAAAAAGTTTTCTTACAAACCGATCGCACTTACTACGCTGCTGGCTCTGATATATGGTATAAGGCCTTCGTGTTGGATGCAAACAGTTTCAGGCCTAGCTCCATAAGCAGTGTGGTCCATACCGAGCTTATCAGCCCATCAGGTAAGATAATTATGGCCAATAAGTCAAAAGTAGATGGGGGCAGCGCCCATGGTGATTTTGAAATTCCACTGAATTTACCCGAGGGAAGATACTTGCTAAGGGCTTATACTAAGTGGATGCAAAACGGTGGAAGCGCATTTTTCTTCAAAAAAGAAATTGAAATCTTCAATCCAGAAATTGCAGGGCTCGATCGTGGTTACTCTTTTCAGTGGGCAGAAATTGACGGAAATCGCTATCTGGAGGCTGACATGGACTTGCGCCGTATGCTTTATGACTCCTTAGGAGCCATAGGATTTCAGTACACTGTGGTTGTAAACAATGAAGTATACGAATTAGCAGATAGTAAGTCTGATCAGGATGGAAATGCAACCGTCACATTCCGTATGCCAACCCACATAGACGTTAAAAGTTTGCAGATACAGCTGAGCGCTCGTGATAATAATTGGGAGTATACTAATTCAGTAACTGTACCCTTAACAAATCAGTTAGACCTACAGTTTTTTCCCGAGGGTGGTTATCTGGTATCGGGAATTGAAAGCAAAGTGGCTTTTAAGGTAGTAAATGAATTTGGAAAGGGAGTTAATGTTGAAGGGGTTATTATTGATCAAACCGAGAAAGTTGTAGCCAATTTCAAATCGCTGCATAACGGTATGGGCGTACTGAATTTGAAACCGCAAGCTGGCCAGCTTTACTACGCCAGAATATCAGGGACTCAGGAGAATTTTCTCTACCAATTGCCTGAGTCTACTTTCGAAAGTGTTGCTATGAGTGTTGACAATTCTGATGATGAGGTTGTAAAGGTAAAAATTCGTAGTACCCAGGAAGCAGTGGGCGAGTCGGGATCATTAGTCCTCGTGGCCCAAAGTCGAAATAATATAACATTCATGGCCAAATCTGAGGCTGGTTCGTACTTCCAAACCGAGATTCCAAAAAGCCGCTTTCCGAGCGGTATTACGCAACTTACCTTATTTGATGGAAATGGAGTGGCAAAGGTAGAAAGGCTAATATTTGTGGATCACGGAGAAAGGCTAAATATTGAAATTGCCAGTAACAAGGAGCGCTACCTACCCCGGGAGAAAGTGCAACTCACAATTACAACAACCGGTAGTCAAGGTAAGCGGGTGCCTGCCGACCTGGCGTTGAGTGTTGTAGATGCGGAAGAAATTAATCAGCAACTAACAAACCAGCAGGATATCTATTCTTATTTGCTTCTTTCTTCTGACCTCTCAGGAAGAATTGAAAATCCAGATTTTTACTTTAGTGGCGCTCCAAATTCAAAAGAGGCCCTGGACATTTTAATGTTAACCCAAGGCTGGCGTAGATTCGTCTGGAAAGAAGTGATGGACGACTCGATTGCACTCCCAGAGTATTTTGTTGAAAAGGGACTCTATATTACCGGTACCTTGTACAAAGGTTTTCGAGATAAGCCAGCCACTGATGGCCAGATTATTCTGCTTTATACCGGAGATGTG
>JANQPQ010000027.1 GCA_028285445.1 Cyclobacteriaceae bacterium
ACTACAAGGGGGAGGGTGTTATGAGCTTGGCCAGAGGTTTTATGTATGCCGGGGTTCCCAATGTGCTAATGAGCTTGTGGGCTGTTAATGATCGCTCTACTTCAGAAATTATGCAGGCCTTTTATAAGCATGTTGATGCAGGAAAGACCAAAGAGGCCGCTCTGCGCCAGGCGAAATTAGACTACCTGGCAACTGCTGATGATGTAACTGCCAACCCTTACTATTGGGCACCTTTTGTGATTTTGGGCGAAGTGGAGGAAGAGGAAAGCTCCGTAGATTCGTGGTGGGTAGTTTTTCCAGTCTTGATAGTGATTCTGATTATCATCATCAACAACCGAAGAAAATATAGATACTACAAAAAGCGAGATTAGTTCTTACAACTGCTCCAAGATCTCTTCAGCACGGGTACTATAACTATTCTCTTTTGTGATGATATGCTTGAGCAATCCCTCAGCTTCAACTTCGTTCCCATTCTTCATCTTCGCTAGTGCCAGATACCACAAAGCCTGATCTCTGAATTGCGTGTTGTTTGATTCAACGACAGCAGTCAAACTTTCAATTGCATGTTCCAGTCTATTAGTTTCCATTTGAGAAACTCCAAGATAGAACTGCATATCAGCAGCTTCCGGCAATTCCTCCAATTCCGCCTGGAAGGCTTCAATAGCAGCTTCAAAATTACCGCTTTCGTAATAGGCTAGTGCCTCATTTTGCTCCGGTGGGTTTTCTTCCTGCGATCGTTCTGTGGAGGTTATTACATTAGGATAAGACTGATAGTATTGGTTGTAGAGTTCGTCGGCTGTTGGGCCGGAGTTCAAGATCAAATAGGTTGGAATGGCTAGAAGCACAATAGCTGCGGCTACCTTCCAAATAGATCCTAAACCTTTGCTAGGCTGCATCTCAACCACCTTCTCTTCATTGCTTTCTTCTTTGGGAAGATTGCTTTCAAGTTCCTGAAAATGAGATTTCAACTTTTCAGCTCTTATTTCATCCAATCCTTGTAGAACCCCGGCATGAGTTCGCACTTCCTCTTTTAAGCTGGAATCGTTTTCCATCTCTTTTTCAAATGCCGCCTTGTCGTTTTCGTCAAGCTGGCCTAGTAAGTATTGCTCTATTCTTGGGTCCATGAGCTTATACGTTTGCTTGCAGTATTTTTTCTTTCAATGTTTTCAAACATCGAGACTTTTGAGTCTTCACAACATCCTTGCTCTTGTAATCAAGCTTTTGGGCGATAGTTTCAATGTTTTGGTTTTCAACATAAAATAGCTCCAGGATAGACCGGCATGGCTCACCTAATGAGTCCAATTCGGTTTTGACTTTGCCCTTGATCTCACTGAGATCTTCAAAATCGTATCCAGCTTGAAAACTCAAGTGCTCCTGCACGTTCTCCTCGTGTCTATCAATTTTCCTATCGTCTCTAAACTTTTTCAAAATCAAGTTCTTAGCTATACCGTAGAGATAAGTTTTTAAGTTGCTGCTGACATCCTTAATTCTGTTGTAGAGGATATTCTCATAAAAAATAATGATTGTATCCTGATAGATGTCTACCAACTGCTCCCTATCAATCCGGTAGTTATTTAACCCCCAGCCAATGAAGTCTTCGCGATTATTCAGATAGAATTCATCAAGTAACTGACGATTTCCACCTCTAATCTCATCCATCCATTGTTGAGGATTGAGCTCTAACGTCTTCGTAGGGTTTGTGCCTGCCATCGGAAAAAGTAAACACGAAAAAAATTTTTTTTCATTTCTGTTTACCTCGTCAAATCTGTGGAACAAACCCTAGAAATGCAAAAAAGCGCGAGTATGAAAAAGATAACCGGACTACTATTATTAATTACAACGCTAGTTTTAGTAATCATCTCAATTACCCACTCCACGGCGCAAACAATACGCGTGGTAGACAATAACTTCAATGCACCAACTGGCTCAAACGTTTATGCTACCTTACAGGAAGCTGTCGATGCTGCTACTGCCGGTGATATAATTCATGTGCAGCCTAGCCCCACAACTTACGGGAATGTCAGCATAGATAAGCAGTTGACTGTTAAGGGTATCGGTTTTAACCTTGATAAGGACATCCCTTTGCAGTCAAATATAGGAGCAGTCACGTTCACCAATAACATTGACAATACCTCTGATGCCTCAGGAAGTATTATCACAGGGCTGACAACAGGAGCAATCAACCTGGGGCTTGCAACCGGCCCAGCCTTTACGTTGCAGAATGTAACAATAGATAACTGTTTGTTTCAGTATATCGCAAACTTCACAGGGTCCACCTACATGCCTTTGGACAACATCGAAATTCGCAATAGTCAGAACTACAGTGGCGTGAGCATAAGTGGCATTGGTTCCGTGGCTATCTATTTAGCAAAGCAAGTAACGAATTCTCTGATACGCAATAACGCTTTGGGCGTAGTGGTCTTCGACTCGACTACACCTGGCACAAACATTATCACTAACAATATAATGTATGGTTATGTGCGCGTTGATGCTGAAGGTACAAACACAACCATTGTAAATAATGATTTCATTTCAGCCTCAGGCTCAAACAGAGCCTTTGGTGCAGTTTTGCGTGATTGCATTGTAGCTAATAATATATTCTATGGCAGAACACCAAGTAATGTTACGGGTGGTGCATCCACAGATGCCAACTTCCAGCGTAATACCTTCACCAACAATCTTAGCTTCAGCACCGGTGACGATATGTTGCCACCAGCTGGTGGAGGTGTTGGAAACTCAGGTACTGGAAACATCGAGGCCCAGTCCCCACTTTTTCAGAATGTGCCTCTTTTGGACACTTGGGATGCATCATATGATTTTACACTGACAGGAGGATCACCAGCATTGAGCGCTGGCAGCGATGGCACGGATATAGGTATCTCAGGTGGTGCCTATCCGTTTTCTGGAAACTTTGTGTTTACAACCACTGCATTTCCTGTTATTCAAATTCTCAATACCTCAACCATTATTAATCCAGGAGACAATCTCAACGTTCGCATCAAGGCTTCAGGAAACTAGGTAACAAATCCAGTCAACCCTGATTTACAAAAAGATGCACCGCATACTGATAGCCATATGCTTTTCACTGATATCACTGGGTTCATTCGCCCAAGCTGATATCACGGCCATGGAATATTTCTTTGATGATGATCCCGGCTATGGTTCTGGAACACCTATCGCCATCTCACAGGCTTCTACCATTGATATCAATATCAACCTGTCGACAGCCGCACTATCTCAGGGTTACCATACCCTCTATGTGCGCGCCCAAGATCAGAATGGCGAGTGGGGGCTAGTCGAGAAAAGAGCTTTTATTATTCAGGATGTTGCGGGGGCAAATCCACCAGCAGCAGATATTAACAAGGTTGAATATTTCATCGTCAACAACGTCGATCCCGGCAGTGGAACAGATGTACCTGTTTCCACTTCCGGGACGATAGATGAAAATATCGTTGCCAACACAGCGGCTTTGCCAGTAGGCACCTATACTATCTATGCCCGCGCCAGGAATACCGATAATGTTTGGGGGCTGTATGAAACAAGAACATTCCTTGTTGCAGATGGCGTCGGTGGGGGATCACCGCCAACTCCGAACGTTGTAGACGTAGAGTATTTTATTGGTAACGATCCAGGGCACGGTTCTGGAACCTCCCTGGCGGGATCCTTTTCTGCAAACACTACCATCGATTTTAACGACATAATTCCGCAGAGCCTCCCTGATGGATACCATACTATTTATGTGAGAGCCCAAGACGCCAATGGCATTTGGGGCCTAAAGGAGGCCCGAACATTTTTAATACAACAAGTTGCAGGAGGCCCTCCAGTTATCTCTCCTGTTGAAGAGCTCGAGTATTTCTTTGATAATGATCCCGGCGTGGGAAGCGCTACCCCGCTGGGGACATTTTCTGCAGCTACAACTATCGACATCAATGAAGTCATCACCCAGGCATTGGCTGATGGCTACCATTACATAAATATCAGGGGCCGCAATCAAGATGGCACCTGGGGTTTGACAGAAAGGCGACCAATTCTGATTCAACAAAGTGGCAGCGGTGGCCCAGGCCCGGTTTCAGATATTACCAAAATCGAATATTTCTTTAACGATGATCCGGGCCTGGGCAATGCCACTGAAATGACCATAACCCCAGGGCCTGTAATAGACATTATGAGTATCGACCTGCCAACATCCCCGACAATCCCCGAGGGTACGAATACCATTACGGTTCGCGCTCAAAACGCTCTCGGGGAATGGGGTGTTGGCGAGTTACGAGAGTTTGATGTAATGGATGATTGCACCCAGCCCACTGCCAGTTTTACTCCGTTTTTGGCCTGCGCCACTGAGCCAGTATCTTTTATGGACAACAGTACAGATATTCAGCCAGACGCTCAGTACCGCTGGTATTTCGATGGCGACAATATCGTGGATGATAATACAGTTGGAAGTACCAGCTTCACTTTTGCTCAGCCTGGAAGTTATGACGTTGGGTTGGCCATTTCTCAAGGTCAGATTTGTTACGACAGCATTGGTGTCACCATAATAGTAAAGCCGCTACCAGTAGTGGTTTTCTCCGCCAACAATCCGGTGCAAGGGACCGTAACGAACTTTACAGTTTCTTCCGCAAACGTGGATCCTGGAGCAACCTGGGACTGGGATTTTGATGGTGATGGTACAATAGATGACAATACCGCCGGCAATACATCTCACATTTACTCGGCTTCCGGTTCTTTCACCGCACGCCTCACGGTAAGTGATGGTGCAGGTTGTGATGTTTTGGCAACATCCAGGGTTACTGTAGCTCCTGAAGGTAGCGGCGGAGGCGGTGGAGGCTCACCTTTGGCTAATTTCACAGCCGCCGCCATTTGCGATGGTGAAGTTTCAATCTTTACAGACCTTTCCCAGAATATACCCACCGGATCAACCTATAGCTGGGACTTCGATTCCGATGGAGTTGAAGATGATAACACGGTTGGAAGCACAACATTTTCATATCCCGCGCCTGGTGATTATGTAACAACCTTAATCATTAATCTCAATGGTGGTGGCACAACTCAAGCTATCCAAACGGCAACTGTGACTGACATCCCAATTGCAGATTTCGATGCCAATGTAGTTTGCGTTGGTATCGCTACGGATTTTACAGATATGTCTCTTGACTTAGATCCGTCAGTGGCTTATGCCTGGGATTTTGATAATGATGGAATTGATGACGCAACTACAGCCGGTAACGTGTCTTTTACTTATCCCTCGGCTGGTGACTTTCTGGCCAAACTAACAGTTGACAATGGTAACGGCTGCGAAGAAATACTAGTTAAGCAGGTAAAAGTGCTGGGCATGCCAACTCCGCAGTTTATTAATGCTCAAGTCTGTGTTGGGGAGCAAATGACTTTCACCGATCAAAGTACAACACTAGAGAATGGAGCTACCTACAGCTGGGATTTTGATGGAGATGGAGTGGAAGATGACAACGTGACTGGTGATGCTAGTTTCACCTACACACAGGTTGGCACTTACGATGCCACACTTACCATCGATAACGGAGTTGGGTGCCAGACGCAATTTATGTTACCAGTTACCGTAAGCAATATACCCACTGCGGCATTTACACTAGATGCACGCTGTTTCGGCCAAAATTCAATCATAACTGATATGTCTACTGAGTTAAGCCCCGGCGCCACTTATAGCTGGGACTTTGATGGTGACGGCATAGAAGACAGTAATACCGCAGGCGATCAAACTTTTGTCTATCCAACATTCCAAAGCTATTTGGCCAGACTAACCATTGATAATGGTGGAGGATGTGTCTCAACTGCCGAAGTGCTGGTAAACTTCAAGGATGCCGCATTGCCTGATTTTGTAGCCTCTGAAGCATGCCAGAGCCAGGAGGTGATATTTACAGACCTCTCAACTCAGCTGGAGGTGGGTGCCATGTACAGTTGGGATTTCAATGGAGATGGATTCGAAGATAGCGCTTTCCCTGGTAGTACATCTTGGACTTACGATCAGCCGGGAACTTATCAGGCTACGCTAACTATAGACAATGGCAATAGCTGCCTGGCTGTGAAGACGATTGAGGTTGAAGTGACAGCACCTCCTGCATTAGAGTTAGGTGATGATGTGCTGTTATGCGTTGAGGGAACAGTCACCCTGGATGCGGGCCCTGGCTACTCTTCTTATTTCTGGCAAGATGGTTCTACAGAGCAAACACTAACCGTTGATCAAATTGGAGATTACTGGGTTGCAGTTACAGATGCTAAAGGTTGCATAAATATTGACACCATTGGTGTGAAGCTGAAAGGGCCACCACTTGCAGATTTCGGCTATCAGATCGAGTTGACAACGGACGGCATCATGGTGCATTTTCAAAACCAGACAGTAAACGGAGAAACCTACTCCTGGAATTTTGGTGATGGTGGCTCATCTTTGGATGAAAGCCCTTCCCACCTCTATCAGGATTTCTTCTTCTATAAGCCAACGGTTTATGAGGTATGTATGCAGGCTAGTAACAATTGTGCTGATAGCACTGTTTGTCAAATGATATTACTGTCACCAACAGGGGCTGATGAAACTGAAATTTCAACATTGACAGTATTCCCTAATCCAAGTAACAACGGTTTTTTCCAAATTAATTTTAACCTTGAAAAACCTCAGGAGATTATAATACAAGTGCTGGACCTACAGGGACGAGTAATTAAGAATACAAAGCGCCAGTCGGATGGTGCAGGAGTTTTTGAGGAAATCGACCTCAGTAAAGAGTCAAAAGGAGTTTACCTGCTGAGAGTAATTCATGAAGAAGGCACTGAAAATAGAAAATTGATCTATGAATAAGCTAAGCTACATAAGAGGCCTGCTTGCCATACTAATGATTGCAGCTGCTATTTCTGGCTGTGAAGTCGACAGTAGTGTTGAGCCACCAGAAAAGGAGTTTTTCATTAGCAAGGATTGGAAGATCAAAGGCGTGCAGGTAAATGGTGCTGAAGTGACCAATACCGATCTCAGCTTATATAGATTATCGCTAAATGAGGACTTCACCTTTACCAGGATTGGCATCGAAGGTGCTGAGGAGAGCGGGAGCTGGAACCTTAATGCCAGCAAAACGCAGCTGTTTCTATTTGTTGGGCAGGCCAATGAGGAGCGCTATTTCATTATCGACCTTCAGGTTAGGAAATTGGTATTACAAATTATTCAGGATGATAATAAGATCGGAACGCTGGAAATAAAGTATGAACTGGAACCTTTAAGGGACTGATATGAACAGGCTAGGATTCTTAATTCTTTTTTTGGCAGCCACTATTGTTAGCGAGGCTCAGGTAACTGTTGGCCCAAAAGTCGGATTTTCTCTTTCACGACAAAAAGAAACATCTCCCTATCAGGTGCTCAAGCAGGGAGTCCACTATGGTGGTGTGGCTCGCATTGAAATTCTAGACTTTCTTTCTATCCAGGGAGAGATTCTGGTTTCCCAAAAAGGCTATCGTGAAGAATTTGATGGCGATCAGGCATTTGATGAGCTTACCAGTACCTACCTGGAAATTCCTGCCATGGTGAGTTTGTCCAAGGCCACTAACGACTTTACCATCATTGCCAACGCCGGGGTATATAATGCCTTCTGGCAAGCAGGTGAATTTCAATCTACAATTGATGGCCCTGACGCCATCATCACAGAATCGTATCAATTTGTTTCATCCCCCGATGCCAGCGGTTATAAAGACAACCGGGTAGACTTTGGTGTACTCGGTGGCTTAGGGATCCTGTATGACCGTTTTGGCTCGGGGAATTTTATATTGGAGTTCCGTTATGCCAAGGGCCTTTCTAAGATCAATAGCTTTGAGGTAGAGCCCTCTGACTACAATCCTCGCAAGAACGAGACATTTAGTGTATCACTGAGTTATATGCTGTTCTTGTAGCCTACGGCCTTTTTCAGCGGAGTTTTTAGCTACGGAAGTATTTCTGCATTGGGTTCGGAGACTCTTCACTGACGCTTCGAGAAGGATGCAGCCTTGTTGAATTCCTTCTCAGCTACTATCTTGACCGCAATCCTAAGTTGTGATCAAGCTCCAAAAATCCCCTAGTGGCTATACTGTTTCTAATCATGTGCTTAGCTTTTCTGCCGAAGCGGAAGAACTAATATTTCAGGGCACTTATACTTTTGTAAGAGAAAAAGGAGCAGATATCTACCAGACGCTGCCAACAGGTCATTGCCAGCGCTTCCCGGTTAGATTTGATAAGAATGAAATAATTAGCTGTGACGCAGACTCACGTGTTTGGCTGGCTGACCCCTTACATGAGGCTTTCATTTCGGATGGAATTGAGGTAGATATTGAGATCCAGAAAGTAGAGGAGGCGACGGAGGTGATCATCATTAACTGCCTGGATTATGCCTATGGCCATTCACTATTGAAGCTCTGCAATTTGCATAGGCACAATAAATCGAACCCGGAACTTAAAGCGGTGCTGATTGTACCGCAATCTCTGGCACACCTTAACCCTCCCGGTGTTGCAGAAAAGTGGATAGTTAAAACAAGCCAGAGCAGCCTCCGCATGCGCCTGATAAACTTTGATAGTTTTGTCAAGGAACAGCTGGCGCGGTTTTCCGAAATCTACATAAGCATGACTCCAACAGATCTTGATCTATCCAACCTGGATGTCGAATCATTATTCGGGGTAAAGCAATTCGGGTTCAACAGATTCAAAGAGACTCCATATCAGGTTGCTTTTGTGTTAAGGGAGGATAGACTTTGGCTAACTTCAGGTTGGTTGAATTGGCTTTACTTAGTCGAGCGAAAGTTAGGACTAAAGCTCCTGCTCAATTACCTGGTTCGGGTGCAGGCGAGCAATTACCGGAAGCTTGCACGAATACTCTCCAGGCAGATGCCAGATATTAAAATTGTAATTACGGGAATTGGCAAATATGCGTCGTTTGGCAATTTGCCAGACAAAAGATCTGCGCATCCCATTAGTGAAGAGAGGGAGGGAGAATGGCTGCAGGTCTATGCGAACAGCCATATAGTTATTGGTGTCCATGGCTCTAACATGATGCTGCCTTCGTTGCTGGCCGGTGCTTGCATAAGCTTACTGCCTGATTTCAAGATTCCGAACTTTGCAGAAGATCAAATTACCCGCTACACAGAAGATTACCGACAAGCATATTTTCAACGCTCCATATCAACCAGAAATACTCCCAGGCAAGTAGCTGAGCATATCTATTGGCTACTGAGAAGATCCTGGCATGGGGATGAAAGGCCTGGCTAGTTCTTGGATTCCAGCTTTACGTTATCAGGCTTTTCAGTCTTCTCTTCTTTTTTCTCTCTTTCCCAGGGCTTCCAATCCAAACCAAGCGTGTATTTCTGAATCCACCTGATTTCTTCAATATCCCTTGTACGCTGGTGACGTGGCTCCCTGAAGCCGTGCGGTTCTCGAGGGAACTGGATATATCGCACTGTTTTGTTCAAGTCTTTAAGTGCGGCAAAAAACATCATGCTTTGTGCTTCAGTATCCGTGCGATCTCGGGCTCCATGTAAGAGTAAAGTGGGGGTTTCTATCTTCTGAACATGTGTCAATGCAGATTTTTGGCGATAGCCTTCTGGATTTTCCCAAAAAGTACCTCCGATATACCATCGTCTTACATCAAAATTGAAACCGATACCATATTCTGAAGTCCAGTCAGAGACCATGGCGCCAAGAGATGCGGCCTTAAATCTGTTGGTTTTGGTGATGGTAGTACCACCAAGAATACCCCCGTAGCTCCAACCTCGAACGGCCATTTTATCTTTATCGACATGCTTATCAGCTACTAGCTTATCAACTCCCGACATCAGATCCTCGTAGTCCATCCCGCCGATGTCTCTCATATTTCCGCGTAGAAGATCATCGGAGTAACCACTACTACCCCTTACGTTAGGGGCTAATTGTACATAACCGAGCCCGGCATAAACATGATACCGGTAGCTGAATGCGTCTCGGAAAGATCCGGCTGGGCCGCCGTGAATGTGCAACAGTAGTGGATCCTTTCCATTTGTGCGATGATTGGTCGGTGCATACATAATCCCTTCAATCTCCAAATCATCCTTGCTTTTCCACTTGATTACTTCTCCATCAGCCAGTAAATATTTGTCTTTAAACCCGGGGTTGAGATCAGTAAGTTGCTTTGGCTCGAAGGAAGAAGTTGAAGATATATATAGATCATTGGGTGTTTGGATGTCTGAGTAGGTAAAGATCATCTGAGATCTATCTCTGCTCATGTCTCGGAGACTATAAGTGCCAGCTGTTTTGCCGGTGATATTGCGCATTTGTTTTGTAGCGACATTCAACTCATAAATGTTAGTGAAGGTGCCAGTTTGGGCTGAGAAGTATACAGACTCCCCTTTGGGCCCCCAGTAGATGGCGCTACGAATGCTGCCATCTAATTCACCTGAAACTATTTCATTCTTTTTGGTTGAGGCTTCACGAACAAAGATCTTGGCATTTTTAAGTTCCCAGGTTTTGTCATCGGGTGCGGTGTAAGCAAATGACTTACCATCTGGATTCCACATGGGCCTCGATTCGGGCGCTTCATTGGTAGTTACCTGTGTTGTGGTTGAGTCAGATAAGCTCAGCATAAATATCTCGGAAAGATTGCCCTGATTTCTACGATTCTCGGTGCGTGAGGTGTAAACCACTTGCTTTCCATCCGGAGACACATCAAAGCTTCCTACTAGCAGTTCACCTTTTGTGAGCTTTGTTATCTTCTCATCTTCCAGATCATAAACGAAGATATTATTCCACTTTCCTTCCCTTTGCCCATTAGGGCCTTCATCAATGAAAACGTGATCATAGCCGGCTTTGTACTCTTTTTCTTCTTCTTTCGAGCGAGGGGTACTGGCTACAAAGAATATTCTCTTACTATCGGCTGACCACTTATAGGCGCCAATGGAGTTCTTATGTTTTGTGAGTTGTACCGCTTCGCCACCAGCGGTACGCATCGTAAATATCTGCTGTTTCTTATCCACGGCACGCTTAAAGCTCAGGTGCTTCCCATCTGGAGAGAACTGAATGCTGGAAGCTCCGGCTTTGCCGATGTATTGGAAAGAATCTCCACCGTCAGCTGAAACATAATGGTAGGTGGTTTCTCTTTTATTTTTATCCCAGTTCAGAGTCGACTTGCCGTAAATCGCAAAATCGCCATCGGGAGATAGATAGGCTCCTGACAGATTTATCATGTTCAGGCCATCATCGGTGGTCATAGCTCGTTTTTGCGCGAATGAGAGGGAGCTAATTAGCAAGAGTGAAGAGAGCAGCAGGATTTTCATTTTGTTAAAGTTTAGCGGCTAAATATAATAATTCCTGACTCTCCTGCGGCGCAAATTACTGTAAGCGGCAATGTTATTTTATAAATAAAAAATATAATTATAATATGAAATATTAGTACATTTAGTGTTCAGCCTTAAACAATAGTAAATGCAAAAGTTGATCTCCCTTCTCTTCGGCATCCTCTCCTACCTATTCTTCCTCATTACCTTATTTCAGCTCATTATATTCGTCGGGAATTTGCAGTTCGAGCTACTACAATACCAGTTCAAAACCATTAGCGGTGGCGGCACAACTCAGCCAGGTATAGCAATAACGCTGAACTTGATTCTATTAGCTGCTTTTGCATTGCAACACAGTGTAATGGCCAGGCCTAAATTTAAAAGCATGCTGGTCAATGTAATACCGAAAAATGCACTTCGAAGTTTTTATGTGCTGTTGGCTAGCCTTATGCTACAGGTGATGTTCTATTTCTGGCAACCAATAGATATCACCATTTGGGATAATTCCCAAAGTATCGCTGGCACGGTGCTTATATCCATTTCGTTTTTCGGCTGGTTCCTGGTAGTGCTAAGTACTTTCCTTATCAACCATTTCCATCTATTCGGTTTGGACCAAGTATTCAGGTCGTTTTTAGGGAAGCCACAACTTCAACCCAAGTTTCGAGTGCCTTTCGTCTACAAGATGATCCGGCATCCACTGTACCACGGATTTCTTTTAGCGTTTTGGTTTACTCCTTTAATGACCCTAGGCCATCTCATATTTGCCGTATCTATGACTGCCTACATCCTTGTGGGTATTTCTTATGAAGAGAGAGCCTTGGTAGACGAACTAGGCGAGAAGTACAGGGCTTACCAGAAAGCTGTTCCGAAATTAATCCCATTTACAAAGAAAGTACCTGATCAGGAAGTTGTTACACAAGACAACTAGCTAGAAGATATCAATCCAGGTTGTAATTAGCCTAAATAAGTCATTGTACTCGGTAAGGGGCAACGATTCCCCTTTGTCGTTGACATCATGGTAGGCCTCAATACCGCCTAATGTGTAAATGAAAAAGGATGGAACTCCTTGATAATGAAAGGGGCAATGATCGCTATTGCAAGCCTCTCCCCGTGTATTTACTGCCGGAAGGAGGTCAAGTCGATTGTTAATAGCCTGCAATTGGCTGAACTGTTTCTTATGAATGCTTCCATTCACCACCGTAATGCCATCATCTCCCGTACCTACCAAGTCAAGGTTTAAAAGAAACCGAATATCCTGTAAAGGGAAAAGCGGAGTTCGGACAAAATGTTGCGATCCGAGCAGACCGATTTCTTCGGCTCCAAAAGCAATAAAGGCCATGCTGTACTTGGGCTTTTTCTTGCGTTCCGAATAGTAGCTGGCTAGGTCCAACAGCATGGCGATTCCGCTGGCATTATCGTTCGCTCCTGGGAAATACACATCTTTTCCCATTCGACCCAGGTGGTCATAATGACCAGTAAAAACCAGTAGTGAGTCGCTTTCACCCTCTATCCGCCCAATCACATTCTGAGTTTGGTACTGATTGTAAAATTTGCTCTCAATGGTAATGGTAATCAGTCCGATATCTTCAACATCCAGCTTAGTCTTAGCCTGTACAACAGGCTTCCCTCCAACCCGCGGAGACGGACTCCAGGTGAGCTTGTTGCTGCTTACAAGCAACAGCCCAACGTGAGGGCCTCCCTGATCTGACTGGAAGTAGCCGACAAGCTGCTCTATTCTCTCCTTAATCTCTTGAGTTTCTCCCTTATACTGATCTTGATTGACCACCAGGAATTTGCCCGAGGCTTGGTCAATTTTCTTAATCCACTTATCAGTCTTCAAATCGTCGGTAGAGATATGCACAGTCTCAAATGCCCCCTTTATCCTCGGGGATTGCGGTGCAATCAGATAATCCACGCCTGGAGTTTGTACAAGTCCGTTAAACGCTAGGCTGACTTCCCCGGGAAAGGCATTAACTGCAACGGAGAAAGCCTGAAAATAGCTGCCATCTATTGGTTGTAAACCCAATCTTTCAAATTCAGAAGCTATGAATTCTGCGGTTTTCTTATCCCCCTCTGCAACGTATCCACGGCCATGGAAATCTGGTGCCGTAAGTGTGTGGATGACTTCCTTGGCATATGATAAGTCCTGACTATTGGCGCAGAATGCCAGTACCAAACTAATAGCAAAAAGCGCGGCGTGGAAATACTGATGGGAACATCTAGTAGCGCAACTTCTTTCAGCAGACATATATTGCCATGTTTTTCATATCTTAATTTACGCCATTTAGTAGTTACTAATCGTGAAATTCGAAATCCATCTACCACAAGTTGCACTGAGGCCCTACATAGAGCACTTTTGGGTACTCGAAGGCATCATGCCACCAGAAGCAATTGAAGAGGAGTTAATTATACCTGATGGATGCCTGGAATTGCTTTTCCATTATGGTGATCCATTCTTTCTAAAAAGAGACGATAAATGGGTAAGGCAGGAGCGAAGCGTATTCAGCGGACAATTGAGCAGTTCCATTGCGCTAAAACCTGGTGGGAGGGCTGGCATTATCTCTGCCAAATTTACAGTTGCTGGGGCTCATAGTTTTGTTAAGGATCCACTCAATGAGTATACTGATCACCTTATAAATTGCAGCGAAGTATTCGGAAATGAAGGAGTTGATCTTGAGGACATGATTGAAGAGGCAAGAGATACGACTGGTCGTATTTCGTTAATCGAGAGTTTTCTTGTAGCGAAACTAGCTAGTGATATTACAACCTCCATCTCCACCGCACGCGTTGTCGATCTAATAGTTGCTCATAGCGGAAGGGCCTCTATTAATGAAATTCGGAAAAGTGTGGGGGTGGGCGAGAGGAATCTCGAGCGGCATTTTCTAAGCCAGATAGGATTAACCCCTAAGTCCTTTTCGAAACTCATAAGGTTGAAATCTTTCGTGGATACGGTGGATGCAAACCCTCATTTAAATCTTACCGCAGCGGCATTGGATTGCGGGTACTACGACCAGGCACACCTCATTCGCGACTTCCAGCAAATTGTGGGTATAAAGCCTACCGAATATTTTCAGAGTCAGCATTATCTATAGATTGTCGGTTTTGTACAATCCATGGCTCTAACAAGATGCTTTTATTTGTAAATAAAAAAGCCATGACCAGAGCCTTATTACTTTCCACCTGCCTAATGATGTTAGCCCTGACAGGATGTTCGCAAATTCCTTCAATAGACGATCTGGCTTGGTTAGAGGGGAAATGGGAAAGAACTAATGCCAAACCAGGCACGGTAGCCGAGGAACACTGGCAAAGAAATACTAACGGAGAATTAAGAGGAATTGGGTTCACCAAAAGGGGCGCAGATACGGCATTTGTTGAGAGATTGGTGATTAAGGTTATTGAGAATGAGGTATATTATTCGGCTGATGTTGCGCACAATCAGGCCCCGGTGCTTTTCAAAATGATTACTAATGATGGCAATAAGGTGGTCTTCGAAAATAAAGAGCATGATTTCCCCAACCAGATCTCCTATGAACTTTTGGAGAATGGTGAATTAAAGGCTCAAATCTCAGGAAAAGGCCGAACCATAGACTTTCCCTTTCGCCGACTGGAATAGCCAGAGTAGCCGACCAATTGGTTCAATATCCACGATCGAGATCCACTTGGTTTATGAGAGCTTCGCCCTTAGTCAATCTTTGGTAGTTTTTCACAATCTGTTTCGCAGCAGATTCGATATTGGTAATGCTCGCCACGTGCGGAGTAATAGTAATTTTCGGATGGTTCCAAAAATCGTGAGCTGGTGGCAGTGGCTCCTCGTTAAAAACATCAAGATAGGCCCCTCCCAGTAAGCCCTCATCAAGTGCCCTAATCAGATCTTCATCCACCAGTTGTTCCCCCCTGGCTACATTTATCAGATAACTGCCCGCCTGCATTTTTTGGAAAAGCATATGGTTAAGCATGCCGCTGGTGGTGTCAGTGAGAGGCAGCAGGCAAACCACAACATTTACTTTGGAGAGAAAAGTGCTGATCTCATTCTCTCCAGCGAAACACTCAATGTGGTCATCGTTTCTCCTTGATCGCGAAAAGCCATAAACCTCATATCCAAGTCCGGATAAGGCCTTACCGGCTGCTTTACCCAAGTGACCAAGCCCCAGGATGCCAACGGCGAGCTTAGGTTTATCAAGGTTGGGTTGCCATACTTTTTCTCTTTGATCAGCCAGGTACTTGGCCAATTCATTTTCCCAGGCCAATACCGCCATTACCACGGTTCTGGTCATGCCTTGTGCCAGTTCTTCATCCACAATACGTGTAAGCAAAATATTCTGGTTGAAATCCAGTCTAAGGATACTATCGACGCCGGCCCCAAGGGATGATACCCATTGTAAGTTGGGCAGTTTATCAAAAATGTCAGCAGGGGGTTTCCAAAGCACTGCCGCTGAAATTGCCTCCGGGTTTTCTATTTCAGGATAAATCTCAATCCGCAAAGAGGGATCGATAGCAAGCATGGCTTCCCGCCAAGGCTCCATATTTCGGTTTACAGCCACAAGTGCAATTGACATATTTCAACTTAAAATGATAGATCGTAGAATTATACTCTAAATTAGAGAAAGCTCTTTGGGGCCAATAATTATAATATTTAAGCGGTTGTGAAAAAGTTTTTGAGAATCAGCAGTGTGGCAGTTTTACTGTTGTTGGTAGCTGCATGGTTTGTTGTTCCCAGGTACATCCTCGGAATGATAACTAACTACGAGCCATTCACATTTGAACGAGTACTGGACAGTGAAGAGTGGCGTGCCAGCTACGGCATCTTCGATAAAGAGCATCCGCGAGATTATGGATTTGACAATGTGGAGGAATTGGATTACCTGACAGTGGAAGAGGATGTGCAATTGAATGGCTGGTATGTAGAAACTACGGCCCCCGCAGAGAAATGCCTAGTGCTAATTCATGGTCGCACCTCCAATCGGCTTAAGACTATGAAGTACCTGGAGTTGTTCAAGGCTACTGGCCTCGATTCAGTCTATAACTTTTTCATTCCTGATTTGCGGAACTCAGGCAAATCGCAGATTGCTAAAACCTATATGGGCTACAAATTTGGGGAAGATTTAGCAGCCTCTCTGCTAACCTTAAACAAGGAGAAGGGCTCTTCCGATTTTGTGCTTTATGGATTCTCAATGGGCGCCATGGCAATTGCAACACTTTTGGGTCGAGAAGATTTAGTTTCTCTCATGAATGACAATAGTATTAAGGTGAATCAACTAATACTCGATAGTTCTTTATCAAATGTTAAGGAAACACTTCGGGTTAACAGCCAGAATTTGGGTCTTCCCGGTTTTCTTTTCGATCAATCCTTTGCACTTTATGGCGATGCCATCAATGGATTTGGCGAGCAGATGCGGTTTGGTTATTTGCTGAATGGTGTAGAACAGCCGATTCTAGTGCTACATACTCGCAATGATAATAGAACCCCATTTGCAATACTTACCAAGGAATTAGAGCTACTTTCCGACAAAGCCAATATCGAAACGCACTTCTTCGATGGCCCCAGACACGTGCGTATTTATCAAACCGATAGCTTGAAGTTGAAGTATCAGTCGATTATTGAAGGTTTTTTACGTAAGTAGAAAACCAGCCATACGCGAAACATTGAATTTGAAAGATCAGTTTATTAATTTATTGTACTGTTCGTACTATGAAACGCCTACTGACAATATTGCTGGTTGCTTTCTCTAGCCTTGTCGCCTTCGCCCAGGAGGCGGATGAGCAAGAACAGATTGTCAAAAGCGTTTTCTTTGGTGGAGGAAGCTGGTACATTGATGCAGAACAGGTGCAAGAGATAAAGGACTTTCTTGCCGAGCATCCCAACATTGAAAGCTATACAATCGCCATAGTTAGCCATACTGATAATATTGGTGGCAAAGAGTACAACCAGTGGTTGTCTGAGCGCCGAAGTCAGTCTGTAGCACAGCAACTCATAATGATGGACATTCCTGCAGATATTATTACCATTGAAAGCCAGGGTCAGAATAACCCACTTTACGACAATGACACTTGGAATGGCCGCCTAGGCAACCGCCGGGTAGATATCTTCCTCTTGCCCCTGGTGATGTAGTTACTTCAGTTTGGTGGCTAAAACAAACTGAATCGCAGTAGACCGCTGCCTGCCTTCGTAGGCAGGTCCGCAAATTGCATCTGTTATCGATGACTCCACCCGCATACCAAGCTTCACGCTATTGTCCGGGATTAGCTCCAATCCGAAATGCAAACCAGCATCCAGGCTGTGAAGATGCTCGAAGTTGGCTTTATAGCCCGGCCAGTTATTGTTGCTAATGCGCTTGCTTAAATGTGCATTTACCTGGCCCCCACCATACAAAACTACTCTCGAAGACAGGTTGGTTGCAAGGCTAATTGGCAATTGAAGGTAACTTATCGAAAAGACTACAGGGTTAATTTCTGTCTGACTAGAAGACGTAGCAGTAATAACTTCTTCCCGCCATCCGCGCCTCCCAAGGTTCATTCCATAGCGGATGCTTTTGCTATCAGTTAGTGCGCTGGTAAATATTACGCCAGCTTGTACACCAAGCAAAGCCTTCGATCGTAATTGTGGATGGGACAGTTTGCTAAGGGATGGCCCTGTATGCAAGTCTATCGATTGAGCCCTTAAATGATTTGTTTGGTAGATTAATAAACATAGCAATACCCCTATTGCAATGTTCCTAATCATTATTTGGCACTTTTAATAAAATGTAAAATTGCTGAAGCGGGAGCTAGGGCGATGGTAGCGATGTCCCTAATGGTGGTAAAACCGTAACAATCTGAATATGAGCGGGGGATTCACCCCAAAAACTACTTACAGAAAACTTTTTAACTTCGACTGTAACCATTTTTGGTAACCACAGTATCCAGGAGCGAAATTCAGAAACTTAAAAAGCCTAATTGCAAAAAATGACCGAGGAAGCGCTGATGACGGCTGTCAAAGGCGGTGAGCTACAGCAAGCCACTGAGCTATTTGACAGATACAACAAGCGGATTTACAATTTCTTTGTGAAGATCTGCTTCGATCGCGAACTCAGTCATGACCTAACGCAGAATGTTTTTTTAAGAATGCTCAAGTACCGAAACTCATACAAAGCAGATCACAAATTCCAATCGTGGATTTTTCAGATTGCAAGAAATGTCTACGCTGACCACTATCGGAAGAACAAGGCTAAGTTTTCAGACTTCGCTGATCTGGAGCAATGTGCTGAGGAGGCGAGCAGCGTTATCGACGATATGGAGCGCTCGCACAAGGAGAGGCTGCTGCAGAGAGCTCTGACTAAGTTGCCGGAAGATCAAAGAGAGGTTTTGGTTCTCAGTCGTTTTCAGGAGTTGAAGTATGAAGAGATAGCAAAGATGACCGATACCACCGTAGCCAATGTTAAAGTGAAAGTACACAGGGCGATTAAGAGATTACGTGACACTTATTTCGAATTGGAAAAGATATAGCTAGACAATGGAAAATTTTGAATCTATGGACGACAAGAAGATGAAAGAGCTAATGTTAGACCATATCGATGGTAGACTTACCGGTGAATTAAAGGACTTTGTTTCCAAGCACATTGAGAAGAACCCGGAGGCCAAGAAGGAATACGAAGAGATGAAGCAGGTGGCTGACCTTATGAAAGATAGCCCGGAGTTGGAGCCTAAGGATGAACTAAAGGCTGCCTTTATGGATGAACTAAGCAAAGAGATGGAGGCCATAGGCAATGAGATCAAAGGCTTGGGCGAAGAGTTTGTTGAATTGAGCGAGGAGATGTCAAAAGGAGAAGCCAAGGTTATCGGTCTGAACTTGAACTTCCCTCTGAAGGTAGCTGCCTCCGTAGGATTGGTACTACTGGGAACAATTGTCGGGATTCTGATAATGCAGCAATACAACCGTAATGAGGCAATAATGGCTGAGCTGGAACAAACCAAACAATTGCTGATGATGTCTTTGCAGCAGGAGTCGGCCAGCCAGCGCATTATGGGTGTGAACTATAGCGAAGAGATATCCGAGCTGGATGCGGAGGTAACAGCTGTGTTAATCAACACCATGAATAATGACGAAAATGTTAATGTGAGGCTAGCTGCTGTAGAGGCTTTAGCCAACTTCATAGACTCTGAATCAGTAAGAGTGGCTTTGATAAACGCATTGGGAACTCAGAAGAACCCACTAGTGCAAACTGCCTTGATCAATATTATGGTGAACAAGGAAGAGAAATCGGCGGTGGATAAACTGCGCGATATTATTCATGACCCTGAAACAATCGAATCTGTAAAGGATGAAGCACAGATGGGTCTTTATAAACTGATGTAACAATAAAATATATCTCAAATAAATAGGACTAATTAAAATTTTTAAAACACAGTAAAATGAAAAGAATAGCATCGAAAACTTTCGCCCTGGCCTTCTTAGTATTTACAAGCTTCCAGCTGCAGGCCCAGGAATACAAAGTATCAGTTGGAAGCCAAGGGGTGAAACTTGTTCTCAATGAACTTAACAAGGTTGAGGTAGAAGGTACCACCGGTTCAGAAATCATCTTTACCACAACCAATCGTTCTAGCAAACACAACGAGCGAGCCGAAGGGCTTAAGCCCATTAACAGTCAGGGATTATCTGATAATACCAATATCGGCCTCTCTGTAGTTGAAGCTGGCGGTGTAGTGGAGGTAAACCAGATTTCAAGAAGGTCCAGTACCAGATACTTAATTAAAGTGCCGAAGAACGTAACGGTTGCCTATGAGCATTCTTCAGTGCATGGCAGCACATTTCGGGCGCGAGACTTAGAAAGCGAACTTGAGATCAGCACAAATCATAGCAGTGTAGAACTCACAAACGTTACCGGACCAATGACAGTGAATACTGTCCACGGTAAAATAGAGGCAGTATTTACTACGCTGAACCAAGATGCCCCAACAGCAATCGCTTCTTCTCATGGTCTTGTTGACATCGCATTGCCGGCAAATACCAAAGCAGACCTGAGACTTAAGACTGGCTGGGGTGAGATTTTCACTGATATGAATATTGAATACGACCGCAGCGACGCCGATATCCGAAGGCAAAACTCATCGACAGTAAGAGGCAAGCTGAATGGTGGTGGAGTTACTCTTGATTTGAAGACAAGCCACAGCAATATCTACTTAAGAACCAAAAAGTAGAATAGAATCGACTGGAAATGATGCTCTTGATACTGCCTACAATTCGATGCTAGCTAAATGCCGGCAATATCAAGAGCTTCTTAGCACCTAAATCAACAATATCATGAAAACTTATCTTCTGATGCTACTGACAATAGCATCCCTGGGAGTGGCTGCTCAAAACAACATCGAAAAGACCATCGCCACCCGAGCTAACCAAAAGGTGATCATGAATTTCAAGTACCCAAAACTGATTACTTATAAACTTTGGGACCAGAACCAAATTAAGATCGAAGCATTCGTGGAGATCAACTTGGGTAGAAATAATGAAGCTTTTGATATTACAATGGAAGAGAAGGATGGAAATATCTACATCAACTCTGAAATTAAAGATTATGACAAACTGCCCCGCAATGTAATTGTAAAACTCGGTGACCGGGAGTACATGTTTGAAGGGGCCGGTTGGGACAATCCGGAATTGCAGAAATTCCTTGATGAGAACAAAGGAGAAAAAATTTCCTGGATCTCAAATGGCGTTAACACAAACGTTAAGCTCAACATCTCCATTCCACGCAACATTGTTCTTGATGTGGAAGCCAGGCATGGCCTGATTGAGTTTCAAGATATGCCCACCAATGTTTCGGCAGCTTCACGCCATGGGGGTATTGACATTTCGGTACCAACTTCCTCTCAGTATAATTTCGAACTTAATACCAGGCACGGTGAAGTCTTCACCAACCTAAATCTGGATGTCACTAACGATCCGGATTATCGCTCCCATAAATGGACCATGGTGGTTGCGAAATACAACGGTGGTGGGCCCAAGGCCTATTTCGAATCTCGCCACGGTAACATTTACCTGAGGTCGAAGTGAAAAAATTCAAAAACTTAAAAACTCAAAAAAGATGAAAAAAACATTACTGCTTGCCCTGGCGCTGGCTGCTTTTATAACAAGCGAAGCCAGGCAACACATTGCCAAATTTTCAGGCGATGCCAAGGAAGTCAGAATCTACTTTAGCAACGCAACCATTGAGGTGGAAGGATATAACGGAAGGGATGTTGTAATTCGCGGAGGTAGTGAAGAAAAGAAGCCCGCCCGCGCACAAGGGCTCACTCCCTTGTATGCTGTCGCAGAGGATAATACTGGCGTTGGGTTGAATATTGAAGAACGAGACGGTGTGATGGAAATTAGAAAGATATCATCAAGAAATGATGGAAACTATGTATTCAAAGTACCGGCAAACCTCGATTTACAAATTGTTGAACAAAACTGGCAGGGAGATCATATTATCATCTCAGGAATGCGAGGGGAAATTGACATCGAGTCTAAGAATTCTGATATCGAACTGGGGGATGTACAAGGGCCCATTTACGCTAAAACAACCAGCGGAGACATCATGGCTACTTTCCAAAGTATCAATCCAAACCGGTCTACCCAAATCTCCTCCGTTAGCGGCACGGTAGATGTAACTATTCCTCAAACCCTTGGGGCTTTTATCGAGTTGAGCTCAGTAACCGGTGATGTATACTCAGACTTTGACTTTAACAGGCAGGTAACCAAAGATGGAATGAGGCGCATAGGGGGCAGAGGGAAAACACGTGGAGAGATCAACGGTGGCGGCCCTAGGTTAGCTTTGAAGTCGGTTAGTGATGATGTTTATCTAAGGAAAAGTAACTAAGCTATGAGAAAGAGACTTTTATTGTTGCTGCTTATCGTGGGCACGGTGCTGCCTGATGTTTTGGGCCAGCCCGAGAAAATTGAAAGAACCTTCTCATGGTCTGCTGACAAGAAGCTGGAGATGAATTTGAAGTTTGCGGAGGAAATCCTTATTGAAGGTTGGGATAAGAACGAAGTAGAATTCAAGGCCAGTGTAGAGATTGCCGGTGGATTGGGTAATGAATACCACGAAATCAACTTTGAGGAAACTGGGAATAGGGTAATTGTCTGGTCTAATTTGGAAGATCGCAACTGGAAAAATTTGCGATATGCTGATTGTGAGAAAGAGCAGATGTTCTGGAGTGGCGACCATGGTAGAGTATGCATGGAAGTTTACTATTCCATTAAAGTACCACGTAGTGCATTAATCGAATTGGAAACCATTACCGGAGATATTGAAATCAAGGGCTTCTCTGGCGATATAAGAGCAAAGTCTATTAGTGGTTTTGTAGACTTAAGTTGGAACCAGCAGACAGGGGCCACCTTGGCTATGAAAACTGTAACAGGCGAGCTCTATTCAAATTTAGATATTGACTTTACAACTCCACGCAAGGAGGCACCTTATGTAGGATATGAGATGAAAGGACTAATCGCTGGCGGTGGTCCCAGAATCAACTTGCAATCGGTGAGTAACGACATATTCTTACGAAGAAAAAACTAGAATTTCTGTACCAAGATGGCAGTAGTTGATTATGGTTGTACATCAACCTATCATTACTGCCATGATGAGAATGACATGCCTGCTACTGGTTGCTGCCTTTGTTGGCTGCCAATCCAGCTCTGATACAAATAGCCAGGAAAATTTAACTCCCACAGCCAGGGTGTTGTATGAGGCCCAGGTGGCACTTGGAGAACTTAAGCTGGAAGAATTGGTGGAGATTTACGCCCTGGCTGAATGCAAAGGCCCTAATGGCAATTTCCAAACATTAGTTTGTTCATCAAGAGACGGAAACGTTCGGTTTGAACAGATAGGCAGTGATGGCCAGACCACCATTCTGGGAATTGCAGATGGCAAAGGCTGGTCATTCGATAAAGAGCGTGACGATTCAAGCCCGATTGATTCTTTAACCAGATATTTCATCCGCGGTCATGAATTGCATATGATTGCCTACTTGCCGCAGACCCGTTTTGGCAACCCCACTTACGTTGGCGATTCATCATTGATTGGCATACCCACCACGGCGTTGGAATTCAGGGATATACTAGGTGCACCAGTTCTGCTACATTACAGTAGGGAATCACAGCTGCCAATTGGCTTTACTATCAAAAATCACTTCGAAGAAAATGCTGCGGATATACATACCGTATTCGAAAATTGGGAGGCAGAATCGGGTTTTATGGTTTTTAAGAAGGCCAGGTTTATCCAGGGCAAAGACGAATTTATTTACTACTTCAGCCAGATCGACTTCAATGCTCTTCCTGCCGCCACATTCCAACCAGAGAATATATTTTAAGATTTCTTCTTCCGCTTAGGAGCGTAGGGCACTTCCTCATCAAGTAGCAGTGCCTCCTGGATAATTTCATTAAGCAGCTCTTGAGGGATCTCATCATAACTGCCGAATGTCACACTCATTACTTGCTTGCGCCCCTTGGAGTCGAGGATGCCTTGCTCGTTTGATAGCTCGTTGCCACGAGGGAATGCGAACTCTATTTTACCATCTTTAGTAGGGTTAAGGTAGCAGATCCAGCTTTTACGATGGTAAAAAGGTATGCCGTAGCTTATCTTAGATGTTACTCCCGGGAAGGATATCACCAGGCTGTCCAGGAAGCTTAGCACAGTCCTTTGATCACCATCATATGTTGCTATGAAATCTTTTACCGAACCCATGACTGAAGATGAAAAAAAATCGCAACTTATTCAGTTGCGATGGTTAATGAATCTACGTTTCCCTGGGAATTAGTTTAGCATCCAGTTCACTCTTTTCTGCGTCTCAACCGGGGTAAGGCCCGCCCTGATGTTTTCAGCCACAGAATCTATCAACTCCCGCGATCTTTTGTAACCAAATTTCTTGGCAAAAAGCAGTATGAGACTTACTTCTTCATCATCAGTCCGATTGTCTACTGCCATCATATGCACCAGATCATAGAATTGTTCAAATCTCTCAGTTGATTCCTCAGGCAGTTCAAATTGAACAGATTCCGGGTGTTGCTGTATGCGACGAAGCTCCCCTTCGGACACGCGGTGTTTTTGGGCCAGATCTTTAAGCAGTGATTGCTCTGTATTATCAAAATCGCCATCGACCATAGCCATTTCCAGGAGGTTTTTCATATGACTTTTCGCTGTGGCTTTACCAGCTTTAAAAAGTCCGAGCAGTTCAGCAAATTTCATGGGAGTCAGGGTTTTGGACAGAGAATTAATTTAGAAAAAGGAAAAATAAAAGTCACTTATCGATCAAAGAAAATCCTGACTACACTGAAGATTCATACCACAGTCAAAAAAATTAATGAAGAAGTGAAATTTGAATGGACCTTACTTGCTGGCTAGGTGGTTTTAAGATCTAGTTTGAAGCCTACCCCATGATAGTTGATGATCTCTAGCGAGCTATCTTCCCTTAAATATTTGCGAAGCTTGGAAATGAATACATCCAGGCTTCTACCCAGGAAGTAATCGTCATCGCCCCATACCTTGTTCAATATTTCTTCCCTTTTTAGCACGATACCCGGCTTTGAGCAGAACATATGAAGAATATCACTCTCCTTTTGGGTCAGGGTTCTCTTATTATCGCCATTTGCAAGCAAAAGATTGCTGTGGTCAAAGGTGAAGGCGCCAATTTCAAAGGTCGAAGGCTGGGCCGGTAGAGTGCCACCAGATCTTTTGATGAACACTTCAACTCTTAAAACCAGCTCCTCAATACTAAACGGCTTAGTGATGTAATCGTCTCCACCAATTTTAAAACCATTGATCTTGTCTTCTTTCATAGATTTAGCGGAAAGAAAAAGAATTGGCGTTTCCTGGTCTGTAGATCTGATTTTTTCCGCTACTGAAAACCCATCTATTTTCGGCAGCATGATATCCAATATGCAAAGATCAAATTCTTGCGATTCAAAGGCATCTATGGCTTTCTCTCCGTCTTCACAAAGCGAAATTTCAAAACCCTTCTCAGTAAGGTTATCCTTAATAACATACCCCAGGTTCAAGTCGTCTTCTACCAATAAGATTCGAGCTCTACTTTCCATCACTTAAAAGGTAAATAAATTCTGAATTTCGATCCTTGACCTAAATTACTTTCCACTGAAACTTCGCCATCATGAGCCTGGGTTATTACGTTTACATAATTTAGCCCCAGGCCGAATCCCTTTACATCGTGCACGTTACCAGTAGAGACGCGAAAGAAACGTTCAAAGATTCTCTTTTGATGGCCGCTGGCAATTCCAATACCATTATCAGCTATGCAAAGTTCTATACCATTTGCCTTGTTGGTAGTAATTAGGTTAATGGCGGGAGATTGTTGACAGTACTTAATGGCATTGTCAAGAAGATTAAAGATGATATTGGTAAGATGAAGCTTATCGGCCACAATTTCACTTTTGGTGGCTTTGAGAGTGCAACTAATTTCACCCTTTCTTTCTTTGAGCGAAATCTTAACTGCCTCAATTGCTCTGCTAACCAGTTCGTGTAAGTCAACAGTTTCTTTTTTCAATCCAAGATCTTCCTTTTCCAGTGTGGCCATTTGTAGCACTCGCTCAACCTGGTTACTAAGCCTGTTAGATTCGTTCTGAATAATTGTAGCGTAATTAAGTAGCCGCTCTGGGGTATTTATGATACTGGGGTCTTTTAAGACTTCCGATGATATTGAAATGGTGGATATGGGAGTTTTGAACTCGTGGGTCATGTTGTTTATGAAATCAGTTTGGATCTCAGAAAGGCGCTTTTGCTTAAGAATAACAAAGAGGGTGTAGCCAAAAAAGATGATCACCACTAGCGTTGCAAATGAGGAAAAGATCCAAATTCCCATCTCTGCCAGCACCTGGCTGTCTTTTCCCGGAAAGTAGACGCCAAAGTAATAGTCGTCTCTTTGCAATTCTGGAAAAGTGGCCGCCGCTGCCATCTCCGGATCTGCCTTGCCATCAAATTCAACGTACCGGGTGTAAATCATATCCTCTGAGCTACAGTCGTAAATGCCATACTCAAAGTCAGATTGCACATTTCTACGGTTCAATTCCTCACGGAGATATAGATCAAGCATGGTGGGATTGATCATGTCATTCACCATCACCGTGAAGTAATTGGATGACATTTGCTCAATCGGGTCTTGGGCGCCAGCTAGGTTCTCGCAATCGCACAGCCGCTGAGCAACCCGCTTGAGGGCTGTGGTAACATTGAAATTGAATTCATTCTCGTGAATATCGAACGCCCGCTTTACCCAATACACCTGCGTAGAGGTAATACCTATAATTGAAACGGTAGCAAGCACCACAATCAATCTGATGGTTTTTCTATTCATAAGCGGGTTTCAAGCGCTTTGCTAAAGTTAAAATTACACCAATTTTCAATGCAGTTTCACCTGTTAACAACTCATTAACAAGAGCTACTTTAACAACCCCATAACACTTCTTAGTAAGCCATTAACACCTGTTTTTGGGCCCAACAGGCATCTTTGGAGAAATCAAAATCTAATTTAAAATGAAAAGAGCAATGTTTATTCTACTGTGTCTCTTCGCCTATATGGGGGTGCAGGCACAAGATGTTCCGGTCGTTCTGGTCGCTGCTGAAGAAAACGCAGTAGCCAAATTCGATTGGGCTTCAACAGTACACGACTTCGGTGAGGTTACAAAGGGCATCCCTGTAACCCACGAATTTAGCTTTGTTAATACCGGAAGCAAGCCCTTGCTTGTAACCGAAGTAAAAGCCAGTTGTGGATGCACGGTTTCTCAATATTCTAAGAACGCAATCGCTCCTGGAGAAACAGGCTTTGTAAAAGCGACATACAATGCAGCAGTGCCAGGGTCGTTCAACAAGTCGCTTACAATTTTTTCCAATACTGAAGGGGGATTAGTAAAATTATCCATGAAGGGTATCGTTATAGAGTAACACCCCTGAGGTCAATCATATTAACCACATTCCGGTACAGTTTTTTCTGTCCCGTAGTGTGGTTTTTTATTTAGATCGCTATTCGAACAAATTATTAACGTCGAATGCATCCATTTGCACATTTATGCTCTTCGAGAGAGCAACCATACAACAATGCCCACGTGAAAGTAATTATGAAGCAAATAACTGCAATCCTGGTACTACTGATAGTAGGTTCATCAGTCAGTGCTCAATACCGAAATGTGTATAAGGAAAGTGCCTGGGAAGACAGAGACAAGTGGCAGAAGCCTGGGATGATTCTGAAAGCAATGAGCTTTGACAAAGGCGACAGAGTGGCTGATGTTGGCAGTCACCAGGGTTATATGACTGTAAAACTGGCTGAGGCAGTTGGCGAAGAAGGGAAAGTGTATGCTGTGGATATTGATAAAAACCAGTTGCGTAATTTAGAGGATAATCTCCGTAAGCGATCGCTGCTGGATAGGGTGGAGGCAATTCATGCTGATCCTGATAATCCAAAACTTCCTGGCAATACCTTGGATGCCGTAATTATTATGGATACTTACCACGAGATTGAGGATTACAAAGAAGTACTAAGGCATATCAAAGAGGCTCTGAAACCCGGAGGACGCCTGGTAATTATTGAGCCTATAGCTGATGATCGAAAAAGTTGGTCGCGTAGGCGGCAAGCTGAAAAACATGAGATTGCTATTCGGTATGTAGTAAAAGACCTTAGAGATGCCGGATTCAATTTGCTACAAGACGATACCGAATTTGTAGATAGGCGGGAAGTGAAGGGAGATGCCATGTGGATGCTAGTGGCGGAAAAATAAGCAACACCTTTGGCTGGCACTTAGCCTAACTATAAATTGCTGCCGAATCCAGGATTTGATTACCTGGGTCAATTCCGTAGCATGAGGATTCCCATAGTAGCTTTTTTAATTTTCTTATTATCAGTTGCAATCCAAGCGCAGGATTCGCGAAGCTTGGAAATTGGCCTGTACAACGACAATTGGGGTGGCGGCTTCACCTCCATTTACGATGACTTAAGAACTTATCACCTTCAGGTTGACTACGAAAAGCGACAGAAGCTGAGGATTTATGGCAGGGTTTCTTTTCTTACCAACAGATTTGATACAGATTCCAGCCATCAGCGCTCCCTTGATGAGTGGTCAGCAGGTGTGGCCGTTCCAGTATTTAAATTCAAGCAAGGTGAGACGGGCATATTCTGGCTTCGTAGCGGCTTGCTTGCACGAACCTCCATTGTCGGCCGAAGTATTCAAAATGCAGTACATGATTTACTGGATATCGATGAGCCCAATTTGCCCTATTACGACACAGATGGAGTCCATCCTTCAATAGGCTATCAATTGGAATTGAATCTACTTGATATGCCTCTGTCAAACAATTCCAGTATGACGGTGAGGCTAAGTCACACGCTGGATTACACACATAATTATTCAACTATAGCCAGTATTAATGCCAGGATGACCCGCGGTCGGCCAGGACATGAGATTGAGTTCAGCCCTGGTTATGTATTTGCAGACAACCAACTAGAGAACAATCAACTGCTGCGCAATGTACTGGACGCTGAATCTGGACCGCGATTAGGAATAAGGGTTAACCGCAATCGCATTTTCTATGATTTTCAAATTTTTCCCGAAGGAGGTTTTTCCTATGGAGGTATCGGTATCAATCTATTAAGGGGCAAAAATTCAGAGGGGAACATTGATCCTGGGGTTGGAATTCGAGGGAGTGTATTGGGCAATAGCTACGGCTACAGTGTGCAATATTCGTTTTTGTCAAAGAATGCCTTCAACCGCAATATGTCTTTGATAGTTAACCATGGCTACCATACTATTTTGAAGAAGAGTCTGCCCGTATCACCTGTGGTTTCTGCGCATGCAAGCCAAATTACTTTCGGAGCAGAAATGCAGCTACTGCCAAAAAGAGAAAGCCCCCGCAAGATCGAACCCTTTGTAAATCTTTCAGCAGGCCATAAGTTCATCAGCCTGTATTCGGGTGTAATGCCAGATGAAGAAACCATCTCTCATCATTTCATCCTCAATACAGATCAGGGAGTTGAAGTCAACTTGCCGCTAAACTTTATTTCCAAGTCTTGGGTGCCCACCTTTTCTATTTTCCATCGCCTGATGGTGCTTGGTTCCCTAACTCCCGATAAAGAGTCTGGCCTAGTCAATCCTGATAATAGCCCCTATCGGACTTATCAATCGGCGGTTGGGGTGGGGATGCGGTTGTGAGGGATAAACTAATGTGGAGGAGTGAAAGTGAGGCATACTGGATTCGAACCAGTGACCTCTTGCCTGTCAAGCAAGCGCTCTAAACCAACTGAGCTAATGCCTCAAAAGAACATCAAAGATAAATAAAGCCAATGAAAGAATTAGCAGACAACTCTACTTATAAGCATTCGGCTTTAGCTTGCCTAAGTGTAGCTTATCGATATCCGCCACCGCTCGCTGATTGAGTTTCGAAAGCAATGAAAACTTTTCAGCCAAGGATATAAACTTTTTATCGTGCTTGTAGAATAAGAAGTAATAGAACTGGATCAGCACCTCCTGCTCTTGCAAGTGCGGTTTGATGATATTGTAGTAGAACTCAGGATTGCGGCTTTGTTCATCAATAAAATAGATCAATGACTTATAGCTTTCCATGTAGTGCGAAAGCGTGTTTTTGTAGCTATCATAAACGGTGCGGAAGCTGTTTTCAAAAACCTCGTCATCCAAGGTTGAGGAGCTGCCATCCGACTTGCGCTTACGTTTTACACCATTTACAGATTTCTTGAAATCGTTGAAGATTAGCTCAAATCCATTCCCACTTTGCTGGGTCTGGATTTTTCGTGATGCTTCAAGATGAAAATTCAACAACTGAAAAAAGGTATTCTCAAACTGCTGAATAGCGATGGTAATTGACTGCCCTTCCAGGATTTCCCGCGTGTCTTTTAGTTCCTGTCTTTGCAGCTCCAATTCCCGCCGTTGATAGATCAGTGCCAGGTAGAAAAGAATTACTCCGGCTAAAGCCCAAATTGACCCGACAGTGCCACCAAAAAACTCACCAATGATGCTGAGGTTATCGGGCTGCATTCCGAAGTCAGTCTCGGGCAGATTATTTACATGGCGGTAGAAAAGGAAAATAATGTAGAAACCTGCCAGAACAGCCAATGCTGCGCAAACGGCCAGGAAATTGATAAATATCAGTTGAACATTAAGGCGTTTCATGGTAATTGCTTGGGCTCTAAGTTATTAGACCCCTGTAGTGATTTGCAATCAACGTAATTGGTAAAAATCAATACTAAAATCCCCAATTCCAAGTTTGATATTGAAAACAAACTGCCGCAAGTTTATGAGCCACCTATGTAAGCCTCACACGGCACCAATTGTTGGTGTCATCTTCCTTGTTTCGCTAGTATGTCATCAAAGTGCAGCACAGAAATTTCTGGTTCTTGAAAAAGCAGGAAGTAAAAAGAGGCACCAGTATTTTGTCGGCGATGAGATCGCTTATAAGATAAAAGGAGAAAAAGGCGTTCGTAGGGATATAATTACTAATCTCTTGGCTAATGCCGTAATGTTCGACCGCGGTTATATTACCATTCAGGAAATTGAATATGTAGTAATAAAGAAGCACTGGGGTATAGTTTCTACAGACGGCGGTGGTAAGCTGATGATAGCTGGCGCAGCCCTCTTTCTGCTGAATTTAATGAACACGCAGTCGCCAGGTATTGACCCAAAATCTTTGAGCGCGCCGGGAGCACTAATTGTCTTAGGAGGAATTATTCTCGCCGCCAGCAGCAAGAAATTTCGGCCGGGAAGAAAAAGGAAAATTAAGATGTTAAATATCGAGGACTAAGCGGTTTTATACGCCTTCAGCAACAACTTCTTTAACCTCTGGCACCATGCGCTTCATTAGGTTCTCAATACCGGCCTTGAGGGTGACCGTAGATGAGGGGCAGCCGCTACAAGCTCCTTGCATATCCAGGTGAAGGGTTCCCTCCGCAAAAGATGAGAACGCAATGGCCCCGCCATCTTGTTCAACAGCAGGCTTCACATATTCCTCCAGGATTTGCTTGATTTTGACTTCAATATCAGAACCGCCCTCTGCTGTAGGCGCGTCATCATCTACTTGTTCCTGCAACGCTGATTCCAAAAGGACTTCCTTTCCTGATATGATAAAATCCTTTATGAAGTTTTTGATCTCATCCTGGATTTCAATCCACTCTTTAGATTCCGATTTCGTAACCGTAATAAAGTTGTTCATATAGAACACCCTGGTTACATAGTCGAAATTAAAAAGCTCTGCCGCTAAAGGAGCTTGTTCCGTACTTTCCTTAGTAGGAAAATCGAAACTGAATCCTTCGGGAAAGAGCATGAAGTTCACCACAAACTTCATTGAGTTCGGATTCGGATTTGATTCCAGGTAAATATTAACGGGGGGCTGCGTATTTGTCTGTTCCATTTCGCTTCAATCTAACTTCCTTACTTCAGAACAAAATTAAATCAATTTGGTTCATCAACCATGGCTTCGGCTAATTCAGGCTCAGGCGCTACAACGGGTTCTTCATCTTCAGATAACTCTCCCTCTGAGCTAGCGATGAGCGTAGACACTGTTGCATCACCAGTTACATTTACAACCGTTCTGCACATGTCCAAAGGTCGATCAACCGGGAAGATAATGGCTATCCAGGCCGGGTTCAGACCAACAGATTGTAGCACAATGATCATCATTACCAGGCCGGCACTGGGAACGGCCGCCGATCCAATTGAAGCAAGGGTAGCAGTTAATACAATTGTTAGCTGCTGTGTTAGATTAAGATCTACGATGTGCATCTGGGCCAGGAATATTACGGCTACCGCCTGATAGAGGCTAGTACCATCCATATTTACAGTAGCCCCGATTGGCAACACGAAACTGCTGATGTTTTTGGACACGCCCAGATCTTCAACACACTCCATAGTAACTGGTAAAGTGGCTGCGCTTGAACTGGTTGAAAATGCCATAAACTGCGCTGGACTAAATTTCCTGAAGAAGCCACGGTAGGTGAGCTTCTTGATGAATGATTGCAGTACAAGTGGATAAAGTACAAAAACCAGGAAGAACAGGCCTACCACCAGGGTAATAGAATAAGAGCCTAGTCCCTTAAAGATCTCCCAAACTTGCGCTGGTGTATCAGCCATCTTGGCGATCACTCCCGCCAGCAAGGCAAATACAAAATAGGGAGCAGCCTTCATCACAATTTCCACCATTTTCAAAAAAACAGAGTTAGCTCCGTTAACAAAGTCGATAACTGGCTTGGCAGTTTCTTTTGGAATTAAGGCCAAGGTTATGCCGAAGAAGATGGCAAAGAAAATCACCTGCAGCATCAGCTTATTGTTCGAAATACTGAGGATGATATTTTCAGGTACCATATCCACCAGGAACTGTAACGGCGGTGCATCTTTGCTTTGCGCAGCCTCAGACATTTGATCCTGGATCTTCTCTCTTCTTTCTTCCTCTGATAGAGCCGCTGTTCCGGTAACTTCTTGAACTACCTGTGCGTATTTGGGGTCATTGAGGTAGTTCTTACCATCAAGTATTTCTACGCCATCGGTATTCTGCACCCAAATCTCGTATTGAATTCTGTTTCGAACCCTTTGCTCGTCGTCAATGAGGTTTCCTGGTTTCACGGTATTTACTAACAAAAGACCAACTCCCACTGCGGTAACGGTTGTTACCAGATATAGGCCCAATGTCTTCGCTCCCAGCCTGCCTAGTTTAGATATATCGCTAAGGCTGGCAATGCCACCCATAATGGAGAATAAGACGAGAGGAACGGCAATGAATTTTAGCAAACGAATGAAGATAGCCCCGAAAGGATCGATCCAATTGATGGTGAATTGGTTCCAGCCCAGGTAACTGGAGGCAAAAGCCCAAATTACACCTGCCATTAAGCCGATTATGATCTTGATGTGAAGGGGTAGTTTCTTCATATTCTAGTCTGGTTATTCTTGTAATTTAGAGGTTTGAGCCATCAAATAAAAATCAACGATTACCAGCGCAGCCAATGCTTCCACAATTGGTACGGCCCTTGGCACCACGCATGGATCGTGACGACCCTTACCCGCAACCACTACCTCTTCGCCTGTTTTATCGATGCTGCTCTGCTCTTTCATGATGGTAGCAACTGGTTTGAAAGCCACACTGAAGTGGATGTCTTCTCCATTGGAAATGCCTCCCTGAATACCTCCAGAGTGGTTGGTTGATGTTGCAACCTTACCGGCTTTTTTGGTGAATGCATCATTGTGCTCGGATCCTTTCATCGCTACCCCTGCAAATCCACTGCCATATTCAAAACCTTTCACGGCATTGATTGACATCATAGCCTTTGATAGTTCTGCGTGCAACTTATGAAAGATTGGTTCGCCAAGTCCTGCTGGTACTCCTTGTATTACTCCTGTTATAATGCCCCCCACAGAATCGCCATCCTTCTTAACCGCTTTTATATGCTCCTCCATGGCTTGGGCCGATTCAGCATCAGGACAACGGACATCATTGGAATCTACCTGAGACAGGTCAAGTTCCTGATAAGGCTTGCTACAGGTGATTTGGCCCACTTGGGAAACGTAGGCTTTACTGACAATGCCTATTTGGCCCAGAAGCAATTTGGCGATGCCGCCAGCGGCTACCCAATTAGCAGTTTCCCGCGCGGAACTCCTGCCCCCACCACGATAATCGCGATTGCCAAACTTTTGGTCATAGGTATAATCAGCATGTGAAGGTCTATACTTATCAGCTATATGGGAATAGTCCTTGCTTTTGGCATCCTTGTTCTTAATCATTATCGCGATTGGCGTGCCTGTAGACTTGCCCTCAAAAACTCCAGACAGGATCTCAAACTGATCGTCTTCTTTGCGGGCTGTCGTTAGGGCCGATTGCCCTGGTCGTCGGCGAGACAATTCACTTTGAATAAAACTTTCATCTATGACCAAACCTGCCGGGCAGCCATCTATGATGACACCAATCGCTGGTCCGTGCGATTCACCAAAGGTTGTAATTCGAAATAGATAGCCAAATGAATTGTACATAACTCGCGGAGCAAAGCTATGAAAATGAGGTTAGAATAAGAATTAGAGTATACTTCTACTTCTTGAAGATGAATGCTGCCACCAATATCAACATTAGCAGAATAACTATGTTGGCATAGGTTTTTATGGAGTCAAAACGGCTTCTGGCTTCCAATACATTGCTATCGGCGCCAATTCTATCGTAGAACTCTCCAAGATCGCTGGCAATGATTGATTGGTTCTTTTTACTCTCCCCGAAGGCTTTCATTTCCACATTTGCAGTAATAGTATCGTAGACCTCTTCGCTTGGGTTAAAATAAACCCACTGGAAGTAATCTTTCAGGTTGTATTCCCCTGGCTCTGCCGGTATGATAAAGTAGTTAAATGATTTGGAACCGGTTACCCTATTGTTTCTTCTGTTGATATTCTGGGCGACGTTGGGATCGTAGAATTCAAAATTCCCATCATCATTGATGATCGGATTGTTTATGGCCGAAATATTGCCTTCACCATAAATACTGAATTCATAATTAAAACTTTGCCCAGTCATAACCTCGCGTTGGCTGATGCGTTCTTCCAGGCGGAAGTTTCCGACGGCCACCTGGTCTCTCATCGGGTGTGGCGGCAGTTCTTTTACCTTTATTGACCTCGGCCTTGAATAAAATGTCTTAAAGTCCTCCTGTCTGTTTCGTCCAAAGAAAGAGGGATTCTTAGCTACTTTGTATTTTATCATTTCCAAACCAACAGAGGGAAAGTCAATTGGCTCCAGGTTAAGCGGGTAGTAAGCCGCCTGATAGATTTTATACTGGGTGTATCGCTTATTATTAAGCGTGATGGGCTCACCATTTATATTCTCAATGTTGAAATTCTCTTCCCAGCAACTGGTGGGTTTTAGTTTCTTAAGAATCTCAGAGAGTTGCTTGCCCAATTCATGAAACTGCAACGGCGCCCTGTTGCTTTCAGCAACGTAAAATGCCAGAGTGCCAACGAAACCTTCTCCAACGTAGACTTCATTCTTATCGGTGGTAAAGGCAATAAATGCATCTTCTTCGACATCAATGTAATCCTGGGCTTGACGTCGGGAGCGTGAATCAAACATATCTTTAAAGGGGTCTCTGAAAGGATCCCTTCGTTCTTTCTCCGGGCCTACTTTTACTTTCTTTCCTGGTACGCTTATTTCCTCTCCGTTAATGCGCATTTTGAAAGATGGCACTATGAATATTCCCTCTTTCTCAGGTATGTAATTCTGGGTTATACTTTGGCTCGAGCTAATCTGACCATTGATGATGTTGGTTGACGAAGCTGAGGAGGTGCCCCTCTTTATAAATCCCTCAATGTCAGGGAAGTTATCATAGCTTTTCAGGCGACCATTGTTAACGGTTACAGTGATTTTGAACTCCTCGTTAAAAGCTACTTCGTCGGCCCCAAGTTTGATTGTAATCTCCTGGCCAAGTGCACTTTGCGACACAAATAATGCCCAAAAAAAGAATGCGATATTGCCGATTTGCACTTTCATCAATTGTGATTTTTTCGCTAATTCTAGTACAATTAACGACCGGACAAAATTAAGGTTATTTCTTGGAATTAAGGGCTTTTTTCGCTAGCTTCAAAAGCTATTTGAAAAGTAGTTCTTTTCTTATTTTCGCTAACATTCTTTGTACAAAATCAGACAAATTATGCTAGAGTATGTAAAAACCATTCTCAAGAAAGTGAGCTTCGATCGGAAATTGTTTGAGAAGGAATTGAAGAAGGCAATTGCAAGTCTTGTTCCCCCCGAAATAGCTGAACTTAAGAGATGGTGCTATGAAAACTTTGGCAACACCTATTCCACCATCCTGAAAAGATGTTTTGTTGCAGTTTAAGTTTTAAGTAAAGTAATAACTGATATAGCCCGCCATTCGGCGGGCTTTTATTTTGGAATACAGTTTGCAATATCCACGTAAATCGACTTTAATAGTGATTGAAATTGAATAGAAACTAATTGTGATGAGAATAACCTTAGCTTCTATATTACTTTTGGCCACGACAACTCTATTTGCACAAGAAGTGCCGATAAGGAAGTTGTCAACTACCATCAATCGAAGCCAAACCAATAATAGCAATCCAGTGTTGTCTGGTGATGGTCGCTATATGATTTATATCAGTGACCTTGCCCGTGAGGAAGGCCTGAAATGGTGGTACACCCGCAAGCGGTCTGGAGGTTGGACTAAGCAGGAGTTCTTTGATCAGAAAATAGATCAGTCAAATGTAAATGCACAGGGAGGTTTTTCACTGAGCGCTGATGGTAATACCATCTTATTTACCTCCAAGCGCTATGGAAGTATGGGCTCTTACGATATTTGGATATCAGAAAAAAAGGGAGATACCTGGGGGGCGCCCTTTAATGCCGGAAAACCGGTTAATTCCAATTTAGGTGAAGGCGACCCTAGCCTAAGTCCTGATGGGAAGTACCTCTTCTTCACTCGATGCCAAAATTTAGGTATCTCCACCGCTAGCGGTTGCGATCTCTATATGGCAGAAAGGAAACCAAACGGATATTTCAATGAGCCTGTAAAATTACCTGGCCCAATAAACTCCAGTAGCGAGGTTGCTCCCCTAATGCTATCAGACAACCAGACCCTGGTTTTCGCATCAGATAGGCCTGGGGGAAAAGGAGGATACGATTTATATCTTTCCCGAAAAGAAGGCGAGAATTGGACAGAACCCATTGCTTTCGACTTCATAAACACGCCTGAAGACGATAGATACGTAAGCATACCCAGCAAAGGAGATTTGGCTTACTTCACCAAAACCGAGAAAGGATTTAAGACCATTGTGATGGCAAAGCTGCCTCCTGAATTCCAGCCGAGGAGAATTATCTGGCTTAATGGAAAGGTGTCTGCAATGGCCGATGGTAGCCCCGTAAAGTCAGTGGTGCAGTTAAAGAATCTTGTCAATGGGCATTCTGAGGTAACAGCGGTTGACGCCAGGGGTTTCTTCAGTTTGTACCTGGCGCAAGGCGGCGACTATGATTTAAGTGTATTGGACCCTACCGGTGAGTATGCTTTCTCTTCCCGGCGATATAATCTTCTGGAACTGGAGGAGTCTCGCAGACAGAATGAGGAGTTCAAAATGGTAATGGCCCAGCCAAGTAATGGTCTCTTATTGGGCAATGTGAATTTTGTGGAGAATGAAACAGCATTGGAGACAAGCTCTGAGATGGAGTTACAACGGGTGCTGTATTTAATGAAGAAGCGGCCGTCATTGAATTTGGAAGTGGGAGTTTACTTAACAGATTACATGGAGGACAGCATGCAGAGTGTTCCTGATCTTACCGAAGTTATAATCGATACCCTTATACACACCGAAATTGTAGAGAGAATCGATTCGGTTATCAATCATGAAGCGGTGCAAAGATTGGACTCCCTGCTTACTGAAGTAAATGGTACAGATATCGATTCACTCGATGTGGAATCCCAGGAAGTTGATTCAATTCATCAACAACTTTCTGCCTACGAAAGAGTAGTTACTTACGATACAATCTATACCGAAGAGTTGAAATACACTTACCACAATGACCGCTCAGAACAGCAGGCTCAGGAGGTGGTTAAGTTTCTCACCGATCACGGTGCTCCGCCCAGCAGGCTAAGTGCCGTAGGTTACAAAGACAGACGTCCCGAAGGAGTTTTTGACGCAGAACGGAGGCGAGTTGTCTATATTAAATTCCAATAGGGAGGAGAGGCGTGCTAAACCGTCACTATAGGAATTGTGACCATAGTTTGCCCCCACAATAGTCTCATTTCCAAATTCTCACTACCCGAGGCAAATTCGATGGTGAAGCGTTCGGTATCTGAAGGAACGATCAAAGAGGGGGCCTGGACTCGAAGAGCGTCTTTGGCGGAGTCATAAGTAAAATGTCCCCATTGATCTAGCTCATTGTTGAAAATTATCGTCCAGGAGATATCACCGGGAATAGTAAATAAAGTATAGGTGCCAGCAGACAGTTTGTTCCCAGCAACAATTATATCCTGATTGAGTGTTACCTCAGTGGCCTCGTTGGCTCCTGTGCGCCACACTTCCCCAAAAGGCACCAGGCTATCTTCATACCCAAATAGCTTTCTCCCTTTCTTATAAGGCCTGGAGTACTCTACCTTAATCTGTAATCCGCTGTTGTGCGAAAAATTCACCTGGTCTTGAGGGCTGAATGATTTGGTGTAAATCCTAAAGCTGTACAGCCCCAGGATAATAAGGGCTACGATAATGCCAGCTACTATGGAAAGTTGTTTGAACAAGATATTCCGCTTTAGTTGTTATCCGTATTTGACGGCGGTGTTTCGTCCACCGTATCCAATACCAGGCCACTTCTGCTATAATAAGTCCAATTGCCTGATTTTTGATCCTTAACATAATTACCTTCGGATTCTACTCGCCCGTTGCTATAGTAGAATGTCCACTTGCCATCTTTAAGGCCTTGTTTGAAAGTGCCTTCCTCGGCAAGTTTTTGATTCTCGTTGTAATATTTCCAGCTCCCATGAGGAATGCCATTTTCAAAGTCGCATTCAATTTGCTTGCGCCCATTTTGGTAGTAGTTGATTTTAGTGCCTTTCCCATTTATCAGGTTGCCACTTGATAGTGTGTCTCCGGAGAGTGTGATATATTCTGTTACATTCCAGAGCTTGCCTAAATTCCAATCTTCCTCTTGCATCAGGCTACCATCGACATGAAAAAGTCCCCAGAGCCCATCCTCTTTGCCTCGTGTGAAACTTCCTATTGACTTTAGTTGCCCATTGTCGTGGTATCTAAATCTTTGCCCATGCTCTAAGTTATTGCGGTATTCTCCTTCTTCAATCAGAAAGCCGCCACGATTGAAATATCTCCAAAGTCCGTTTTTCATATTGGCCTCGTAGTCTCCACGGCTTTCAAGCATGCCGCTGTCATAATAGCTACTCCAGGTGCCTGTTCTTTGACCATTCTGGTATTGCCCTCTTTCTCTGGTCTTGCCATTGCGATGATATTCCACATAAACGCTGTCTGCTTTTCCTTCCTTAAAGTATGTGATTGACTTTGGTTGGTCGTTGTCGAAAAATTCTTCTCTAATTCCTACAGGCAATCCATTTTCGAATTTTTCCCTTTTTAAGACTCTACCGCCTCCGCCGTATTCCAGCCAGGTACCAACAGCGATCCCCTTTTGGTAGTGGCTTTCATTTAGTTTCCTACCATATTCATCATATTCAATCCAGGTACTATCTTTCTCTCCTAAGTCAAAAAATCCCTCGATGTAAACGCTACCATGAGGGTAGTTTTCCTGCCACTTACCATGAAGTGAGTCGCCTTCATAGTTAGATTCGATTAAAAGGTCACCAAAGTCGTTATAATAGTTGGCGCGCCCGGACTTCAGGTTTCTCTTGAATTGGATCTCAGCCTCTTTTTCTCCGCTCACATGCCAGTACTGCCACAGCCCCTCCTTCATTCCTCTTTCGTATCTGCCCTCAGATTTCAAATAGCCAGCTTGATAGAATTCCCGCCATTTACCATCAGGTATGCCGGCTTGATACTCAAGCTCTGCTTTTACAGCCAGGTTAGCATAATAAGATTTCCAGGTGCCAGTTCTCTCACCAGATTGAAAACGGCCTTGCTCTAGCAGAGTGCCAAACTTATTGTAGATCTCCCATAACCCTTCTTTTTGCCCTTCTTTTAGTTCGCCTTTCGAATAGGAAGAACTGTCAGGTTCAAAAATTACCTGCGGTTGACTCCATGCGGATGCAGCAAATATGCAGACAGCGAGTATGATCAAGACCTTCCTCATCCAATGAATTGTGGTTTGAATGCAAGTATGCAAAATTAATGCTACAAAATTAAAACGAGTAGCCCTATAATGATGGCTCGAATTTTAGCAATAAATGAATCGAGGTTATATCTTTGATACTTATTCCAAAGAGCTTATGAGTGCATTATTTTTAGTTTTGGTCCTTTTCGTATTAGCAATTGTTTCCCCGTGGATATTCCCAAACAAAATGGTGAGCAAGCACGATAAGGACATCGAAAAGGGCTGATAGGTATTCGGTTCTAAATGCTGCGAATGTCTTTGCCAAAAGGCGCCAATCCCAACCCTGCCAATTTTAGGTGCTGAATAGCAAAAGGAATTCCAATTATTGTGATAGCCAGTAAAGCTGCAAGAAGCAGGTGGGTAATTGCAATGGAGATTCCACAAACCAGAATCCAAATTACATTAAGAATTATCTGAAGGCAGCCCCCAGCTCTTTCAGTGGTAACTACCTCCCTTCCAAATGGCAATAATGCCAGGGACGCCATTTTTAACGTTTGCAGTCCAAACGGGATGCCAACTATAGTAGCAAAAAGTACAATGCTACCTATTAGATATTGAATGAAAATAATGAGGCCTCCGAGAATAACCCAAAGTACATTGCCTATAAAACTCATAGAATTATATACCCTATTTAAGCCAATAAGTTGCTGAGAGTTGCAAGACCTTGTTTTGAAACTTAGTGCCGGTACCGGGTGAGGCTACTGAGGTATTATTAAGACTATTAACATAGCGAAGTTCAAGGCTAATAACTTGTACCGGGTTGAATCCAAGACCACCAGCTATAGCGATGTCGAATGATCGCAACTGATCAGTTACGCGCTGGTCCTGAACGGGATCCTTGATTTTGCCATCAAGCAGGTAGCCGATTTGGGGCCCAAGATTAAGGAAGGTGGTGGGGTTAAGTTGTAAACGAACCAGCAGAGGTAAATTCAGGTAGAAATACTTGTTTTTTCTCTCTGGGATGGCCTTATCAGCGGCACCTTGCAATGAAATGAAGAGCTCTGATTGAATTGTAAAGGTACTCTTGCTTTCAATCACGGTAGATAATCCGAAGTGATAACCAAACCGGGGATTAAGGTTAGATTCTTTATTGCCCAGGGTGGCAAGGTTTAATCCGCCTTTCGCACCGGTGCTAAAGCTCTGAGCTGGCAACACTGAATACAGGCCACAAGTGAGTGTTATAAGTATCAGTGTTGGTTTGAACATAATTCCTTTCTACAGGCAACGTACTCAACCCAAATTTCTTGCAATATTTCTTCAGCAGCTTTAATGTCTTTTATATATGCTGATACCTGGCCGATCTCAAGTTCTCCTTCTTCCAGGTTACCTTCGAAAATGCCAAGCTTGGCACGGCCTCTTCCCAGGATTAATTGCAGGTCTTCGCTACTGGCTCCTGCATCTTCAGCTTCTTTGATCTTATGGTAGAACCGGTTCTTTATTAGCCTCACTGGTGTAAGTTGCTTCATCGTAAGAATGGTATCACCTTCATTCGCTTCCACTATGGAATCCTTATAATTATTATGGGCTGAACTTTCAAGGCTGGCAGCGAAACGGCTGCCTACCTGCACAGCATCTGCACCCAGTGCCATGGCACCCAGCATTGATCGCCCCGAGTGGATGCCTCCAGCAGCTATCAAGGGCAGACTAATAGCATCCCTTACTGCCGGAATCAAGCAAAATGTAGTGGTCTCCTCCCTCCCGTTGTGTCCTCCTGCTTCAAATCCTTCTGCAACAATGGCATCAACACCTGCCTCTTCACTTTTAATAGCGAATTTTTGGCTACTCACCACATGAGCTACCTTCACTCCGGCTTCTTTTAACACGCCTGTCCACGTCTTTGGATTTCCAGCCGATGTAAAGACGATTTTTACATCTTCATCAAGAATGATTTGCATTAACTTATCTATGTCAGGGTAAAGCAGCGGCACATTTACCCCGAACGGCTTGGAGGTTGCGTTCTTACATTTCCTGAGGTGCTCTTGCAAAGTATCAGGATACATAGATCCTGCTCCAATTAGCCCAAGTCCGCCAGCATTGCTAACAGCCGAGGCAAGTTTCCATCCGCTGCACCAAACCATCCCAGCCTGGATTATCGGGAATTCAACTCCAAACAGTTCTGTGACTCTATTTCGCATAATTTGGGGCTCCAGCCAATATCTTTTTTCTTCTTCTTAATTCAAATTAAGGGGGCAATTATTATAAATTTGCACCCTTCCCACTGACCAATCCAGAGCCGTACGTGAAAGAAGCCCTCAGACAATTTCTCATTTGGAGGATCAAGCATATCAGCAATAAGAATTTTGTGCTGATACTCAGTGGCTTGGTGGGTCTAATTGCGGGATTGGCGGCAGTATTACTGAAAGCCAGTGTACACTACATTCAGGCATTTCTTACCAGCGGTTTTCAAAAAGACTATGCCAATTATCTCTATTTGTCCTATCCTCTAATCGGTATTGTGGTGGTAAGTATCCTTACCCGGTACATATTTCGCGAAAGGCTGGGACATGGCATAACGACAATCCTCTACGCGATTTCCAAGAAATCGAGCATTATGAGAAAGACTTCGATGTACTCCCGCATGATTACCAGCGCTGTAACGGTTGGCTTGGGAGGGTCGGTTGGTCTGGAAGCCCCGATAGTGGTTACGGGCTCAGCCATTGGATCGAATTTCGGTCGGCTTATGCACCTGGGTTACCGCAGGCGCTCATTGCTTATTGGCTGTGGCGCTGCCGGTGCCATTTCTGCTATTTTCAACTCTCCAATTGCCGGAGTAATATTTGCAGTTGAGGTGATTCTCACAGAGGTGACCATTGCTGCGTTGGTGCCATTAATTATTTCATCCGTATTTGCCTCCCTAATATCTCTTACACTGCTAGGAGATGATGTGCTTTTCTCCTTCAAGCTCAAAGACCCGTTTACAGCTGGCGACGTACCATTCTATGTACTCCTTGGCCTAATCTGTGGTTTGGTTTCTGTCTATTTCACCAGGGTTAATTACAAAATTGATAGCTGGATTTCAAAAATCAAGGACGACCTGCGGAAGCCCCTTTTTGGAGGACTAGCATTGGGACTAATAATATTTGTCTTTCCTCCAATTTATGGTGAGGGCTACAGAACAATTAAGTCGCTATTGGCTGGAGCTGAGCAGGAATTATTGAGCCAATCATTGTTCTTTGGTGAGATTAATAACACGGCTTTCATTCTAGTTTTTACGTTGGGAGTAATTCTCATAAAACCGATGGCCTCGGCTATAACTATTGGCGCCGGGGGTAGTGGAGGTATATTTGCCCCGTCTTTATTCATAGGGGGAGTAACGGGATTTCTCTTTGCTTCGGTTGTCAATCTGATTTACGGCGCGCCAATATTGAGTCCTAGTAATTTTATCTTAGTAGGCATGTGCGGAGTAATGAGTGGCGTGCTGCATGCACCTCTTACCGCGATCTTCCTTATAGCAGAAATTACCAGCGGCTACACGTTATTCGTTCCATTGATGCTAGTCTCCGCACTAGCCTTTAGTGCTAACTCTTATTTTGAGAAGCACTCTCTATACACCAAGCACCTTATAGAGAAAGGAGACCTGATTCAATATGATCGTGACCGGCAGGTACTGAGCCTGATCAACTTGAAGAAAATCGTGGAGGTAGACTTACTTGTGATAAAGCCCGATGCCAAACTTGGAGAACTGGTAGAACTGGTTAAGAAGTCGCATCGAAATATCTTTCCGGTAGTAAATGTTAACCAGGAATTGGTCGGTATTGTAACATTAGATGATATAAGGGAGATAATGTTTGACGCCGAAGCGCAGGAAAACATTCTGGTTCAATCGATTATGCACAAACCGCCGGCCGAAGTAACTCCTCATGAAAATATGCAATCAGTAATGAGCAAGTTTGAAGTGACTGGGGCATGGAATTTACCGGTTATTGAGGAAGGCAAGTACATTGGCTTTATCAGTAAATCCAGGATCTTCAATACGTACCGTAAGAAGCTCATTCGCCAAACTAAGGAGTCAGAATAGTTGGCATTTTTGCTGACTACTCTTGCAAGAACTGCAGTTAATGATGCCTTAATATCACTGCCAAGCGGTGAAAGTCCCTATCAATCAGATGTTTGGCAGATATTAGCCAAATATTGGCGTCAATTCAATCAAAAATAGTTGTCCACAAAGTTTCAATTCAATTTGAAGCACATAACTAGCTATTAATCAGTTTTTTATATCAAATTTTGCAATTTGTGTGGATAAATAACCCCTTTTGTGGATAATTACCCATTGACAATTAAAAATCTTTTTTTTGTCTAATTTCCTCCTTCTGGCGATATACGATTTCTTAACTTCCGAACCACAATCTTAAGCAGTTTATAAGGAGGTTATAACGCTGGCCAGACTTGCAGTCTTGAAGAATATCAATTAATGGAGACTGGATTGGTCAGAAGTCAGAATTTTCGAAAAACCATAAGGGATGATCTAGCCGGGCAGAGGGAAACTCCATTAGGATGATCTTGAACACCTCAATTAATGGTTCTTAGAATAATGCAATTGCGATAAGCCCTCATCAATTACTACTTCGGTTCTAATTTTGTTTTATCGGTTAAGTTATTTCGCCATGTTGTTTCTAATTTTGAAGAATGAAGAAGTTTAAGGCACTCTTAGTAGCAATGGTCTTGGCAAGTGGTGCGTCGATTGCGCAAGAAGCAGAGGTAGTGAAGTTTGATAGGGTAGAGACCATCATGCAAAAGAAAAGCGACAAGTTGCAGGTGATAAACTTTTGGGCAACATGGTGCAAACCCTGTATTGTTGAAATGCCTTACTTTGAGAAGATAGCAGACAAATACGCTGATAGCATGGAACTTACATTTATCAGTCTGGATTTTGCAGATCAGCTCGATAAAAAAGTAAAACCTTTTTTGACAAAGAGAGAAATAAAATCAAAAGTACTGTTACTCGATAATACCGATTACAATTCATGGATAAATAAAGTAGACACCCGATGGTCGGGTGCGATTCCAGCCACCATAATAATTGAACCGGGCGGTGAAAAGCATTTTTACGAGCAGGAGTTCAAACAAGACGAGCTGGAATCTTTAATTACGGATTTCATAAAATAGAAACGTCATGATAAAGTTACCAGTTGTTGCCATTTTACTATTTAGCTCCCTAGGGCTAAATGATGAAGCACCCAAAGGTTACGGAGTGGGTGATATTGTTGAAGATTTCAAGTTGGAGAATATCGACGGGAAATACGTTTCCCTTGCCGACAATCCTAACAACAAAGGTTATATCGTTGTATTTACCTGTAATACCTGCCCATGGGCAAAATTGTACGAGCAACGCATTATTGATCTTCATAATAAGTATGCAGAAAAGGGAGTGCCAGTGGTGGCTATCAACCCAAATGATGTTGTGAAGCAGCCAGGAGACACCATGGAGGAGATGAAAAAAAGAGCTAAGGATAAAGGCATGCCATATCCTTACCTGCGAGACGATACGCAAGAAGTAGCGAGGGCTTTCGGCGCTGCCTACACTCCGCATATCTTCCTGCTGGCCAATAGCGACGGGAATTACAAAGTGTCATACATTGGTGCCATTGATGATAACCCAAGAGTGGCCGCCGATGTAACGCGAAAATATGTAGAGGAGGCTGTGGATGCTATGCTTGGTGGCGAGGAGATAAAAGACACACAGGTAAAAGGTATTGGCTGTACTATTAAGTGGAGTGAGAGCTAGAAGTAGTTCTTATTAAGAAATGAAGCGAAGTCTGAGGGCTTCGCTTTTTTTGTTGTATTAGACTGGCATCATCTCGAGGATCTCCTCCACATATTGTCTATCGTTTGATAGGCGGGGTACCTTGTTCTGTCCACCAAGCTTACCCTTGCTCTTTAGCCAGTTATAGAAAGTGCCTTCTTTGGCACTATGTACAACGGGCTTAGCCAAAGCTATGTCCTGGTAACGCTTAGCGTCATAATCACTGTTTATTTCGCGCAGGGTTTCATCCAAAACATTGATGAACCTATCCATGTCATCAGGCTTCCGGATAAACTCTATGATCCACTCGTGGCCCCCCTTTTGGTTTTCTTCCAAATAGATAGGCGCCGCAGTAAAGTTATCTATGATGGCATTGGTAGTATCGCAGGCCTTAGTAATGGCATGTTCTGCATTCTCTATTATTACCTCTTCACCAAAGGCGTTGATGAAATGTTTGGTGCGGCCGGTAATTTTTATACGATACGGGTTTACGCTGGTAAACTTAATTGTGTCTCCTATTAGGTAACGCCAGAGGCCGCTATTTGTGGATATTGCCAGTGCGTAATTCTTACCTACTTCTACCTCATCCAGGCTTAAAGTTTCTGGTTGTTCTTTACCAATTTCTTCAAATGGGATGAATTCATAGAAAATGCCGTAATCGAGCATCAAGAGCATCTCATCACTATCAGTTTGGTCCTGAATGCCGAAAAAGCCCTCAGTGGCGTTGTAAGTCTCCACATAGCGCATGTCCTCATCCGGAATCAACTTCTTAAACAAGCTTCTATAGGGGGTAAAGGCAACTGCGCCATGGAAAAATGCTTCAAGGTTAGGCCATACTTCTTTAATATTAGACTTGCCTGTAATTTCCAGTACTCTCTTCAGTAGTACTACGGTCCACGTGGGTACACCCGAAATATTGGTTACGTTTGTTTCGGAAGTTACCTTAGCCATCAGCTCAATCTTTTCTTCCCACTTATCCATTAGAGCTATTTCTAAACTAGGGGTGCGAACAAACTGCGCCCATAGGGGCAGATTTTTGATGATTACCGCTGACACATCTCCATAATAGGAGTTGGCTTTAGGATCATATTCATTGATTTGATGACTACCTCCAATTGCTAAACCTTTTCCACTAAACATCATGGAATCAGGGTTATTGTTTACATAGATGGAAATGAGATCCTTGCCGCCCTTAAAGTGACAATCTTCCAAAGCCTCGGGTGAAACCGGTATGAACTTACTTCTGGCATTGGTTGTGCCAGACGACTTTGCAAACCATCGAACATCCGAAGGCCATAAAATGCCTTGCTCTCCCTTCATCAACCTTTCTATATAGGGAAAAAAATCTTCGTAGGTTGAAAGCGGTACTCGTGACTTAAACTCTTCTATTGTTTTGAGGCTGGAGAAGTCGTATTTCTTGCCAAACTCCGTAGTTTTTGCCGTGTTGAACAAGCTTTGTAGTAGCTCCATTTGCACCTCCATAGGGTATTTCATGAAGAGCTCTATCTGGTGGATCCTCTTCTTCATGACCCAGGTTAGTATGGAATTGAGAAGGCGCATTCGTTTTAGTTCAGCTGAATAAAATATCTATATTATTTCAATTAACCAAAAAGAGCATCTCAATCCCCACACTTACTTCAGATTAGCCGCCTGGAAGAAAGAAATGATCTGTCTCTACAAAATTATCTAAAACTCTCCAGCAACCATTTGCATCAATTCCACAGTTTCACCGTCGGGTCCGGTAAGGAAGCAGTTCATGGCTTCAATGTTTCCAGTTGCCTTGACTGTGCGAATTGTGTCTCGCATCACAAATCCGGCACGCAGCGCCCGATCTAAAGCTGCAGATATATCTTTAACGTCTATACCTACATGCTGGAAAGCGCCGGTCGTAGAAATTGAGTCGGGTAAGGTAGTGTTCTCTGCCATTTCGTAGACAAAGTTCTGGCCTGGAAATTTAAGCAGGGCCATGTTAACCGGTATCGATTGTTCACTACCATCGTCTGCAACACGGATAATCTCTTTGACATTGTTAGTAACTTCAAAATCGAAGGCAGTGGTATAAAGCCCCACTGATCGATCTAAATCTTTAACATACAGCATGACATGGTTTACTCGGGGCGAAACAGGGTCTGTTTGAGCCACCGGATTCTCCGATGGTTGTGAACAAGAGTAAAGCTGTACACCAATCAAGCACAGCAGAATATAAGATTTCATGGTTGATGGCTTTTTGCTCAGCAATATACTGGAATTATCTGCTCTTCGATGAAGTTTGGCCTATTGGAAACAGCTACAAAAGTACAGCCAATTGCATAACGAATGGCATAAGTATTGTGGCTAATAGTTATCTTAAGGACCACTAACCACAGAAGCCATGGCATCAACAAAATCTATACTTTGCATATGCTTATCCTGCTTACTTGCTGAAGTTTCATTTAGTCAGTCGAAAAAGGTAGTCTCTGATTGGCGACGATAAAACTGCAATAGAAAATCTGTCGCAGATCTCGGAAAAAGAAAACCCGGTTTTGTTTGTAAACACCGACAAAGAAACTTACAAGATTGAGTACACCAACCAGAAATTACTAGCAGCTATCAACCCCAATGAAATTCAAAAAATAGAGGTATTCAAGGATAAAAAGGCTTTACGCAAATTTGGGGAATTGGGAGTTAATGGGGTTATAGTTGTGGATATGAAAAACAACGTTGAAGTGGATATCCCCAAACGATTTCTATACAAGAAAAAGTAGACCTAACCACAATCACTCACCGATACTACTAAGCAACCGTTCATTGGAGATAATGTTTTTCTGCTTCCGTTTTGCAAGCACCTCCTTGCCGTACGATGTGTAATATTGATGCTGTTCTTCCAGGAAATGCTTGTTCTGGTGGTACCATTGAGAGTCACTAAATTCTATGCCCAACATCTCTTTCCACTCTCTACGGAGTAAATCAAGTTTGTCGAAGTATTTATCGGTGGAGAGATGGTAGAAGTCTGCATCTGAAAGTATGCTGGGAAGTAGCCCCTCAGGAGTAACCCCAAACTTGGTAGCATATATACAAGACTTTATTTTCGCAATTTGTGCAGGACTTATTTGTTCTCCCAGGAACTTCTCGGCTATGTCCATGCTCTCCTCTTCGTGGCGGTCATATTTCCGAGAAAAACCGGTGTCATGAAACCATGCGGCCAGCATAACCAGCTCTTTATCATTTGACGACACGCCACAGCGATTGCAGATCTCTTCAGTTGCCTGTACAACTTCCAAAGTGTGCTCCAGGGAATGATAGTAGATTCCCCGCGGCAATTTTTCGGAGAGCAACTTCCTAACATACTTCTCCGACTTAGCCAGCATTAGTTTGGTCATTCATTTCGAAAAATAGGCAATTCGAACATTTATGCAGACTCCGTCTATCATAATTAAGACTAGCGATCTTGTTATTTTTCCTTCGCAGAGAAGACGAATTATATCCATTCATTAACTTAGCAGCCAAATTCTAAGGGCTTTGCTTTCCACTTCCTCAACATTGATTTCGAAAAAGAGACTGATCTATCTTTCGGCTGTCTTGTTCGTGTTATTCTTCACAAATCTTAACCTGTTGAGGCCAAATATTATGGAGGCCAGGAATTTTGTCACGGCCCGAGAGATGGTTGAAAAGGGTAACTGGTTGCTGCCGACTCTTAACGGGCAACCGAGATATGCCAAACCGCCCTTACCTACGTGGATCACTGCGGCCATGGCCAAAATCAGCGGTGATATACACTGGGTGGGTCCGCTTAGAATTCCATCCTCAACAATAGCAGTGGTTGGTTTAGTTTTCATGTTTCTCTTAGTGAGAAAGATCACCGACAACGAAGACCTGGCTTTTTATACAACCCTTATACTAGCTACCAGCTTTTACTATAATTACCTCGGGAAAATTGCTACCTGGGATATTTACTGCCATGGCTTTATGCTTGCTGCAATTTTCTATTTCTACAAAGGCCTACAGGGAACCAAAGGTTACTTTAAGTTCTTTGTTATAACCGGCGTACTATTTGGCCTCTCATTTATGAGCAAAGGGCCGATTTCGTTCTACACGGTGCTTATACCGTTTTTGGTTGGCTATGTGTTCACCTTTAAGTTCCAATCCATTAAGAGGCATTGGTTGGGAATTGCGGCTTCGGCGGTAATTGCGACCATACTGGCCGGGGCCTGGCCGTTGTACACTTATTTCCAAGATTCGGAGACGCTGCTTTCAATTACCAGTCATGAAGTGAAGCAATGGTCGGTTAGGCATACCCGCCCCTTTTGGTACTATCTAAATTTTCCGGTGCAGGCCGGGGCCTGGGCGTTATTAATTATCCCAGCATTGATTTACCCATACATGAAAACCCGGGTATCTAGCCTTAAACATTACAAGCTTGCCCTTCTCTGGTTTCTGGCAGCGTTGTTCCTGTTATCAGTAGTTCCTGAAAAGAAAGACCGCTATTTGATGCCGGCCCTAATCCCATTAGCATGGGTGGTCTCTTTTTATGTTGAATATCTTGTTCGCGTGATACGACAGGGGGTAGAGTCTGGATTTGATCGCGCTTCATACTATGTCAACCTCGGGCTATTTACAATTGTGAGCATGGCTGCTCCAATCTTGTATTTTCTGTATGGCTATCAAACGGAGATATATGGGCTTCCGGCATTTATACTTATCGCCATTCTATACTTCGGCTTAGTAGGCTACATGTTGGGGGCCTTCAGAAAGAGAAATGCTGAGAGATTGTTTCATGGTGTAGTGCTATCAATATGTCTATTAAACCTCTTTGGCCTGGCGTTAGTAAGGGACTACCAACTTTCCAATCCTATTTACAAAAGCATTGAAGAAGTGAGAAATAACAGCCGCCTGCGCGAGATGAAGTTTGCCACACTCGGGGAGATAAACCCTATCTACGTTTGGGAGGCAGGTAAGGAAGTGGAGGATATTAGTCTTAGTTTAAATAAACTGAAAACTTTCACTCCTTTCGCCTTATTCACTTTGGAAAACACAGAGCAACTTAGGAAAAGACCTGAATTTTCAGATGTGCAAATTCAGCATCTGAATACCTTCTATCCGGGCCTAAAGCCAGAACCGGAATACTTCCTGTATATCGTTAGGGGGCAGTAGCCTTTTCGGCGGGTACAGTAGCGGCCTCGGCTTTTTTTGTTGACTTTTTGAAGGATAGAAATAGGTTTCTGGAGTAGATAACCGTACCAAATACTTGTCCCAGAATTATTACCGGATCCAACCTATAAACGCCGTAGGAGATTATGATGGACGCTCCAATCAGGCTTATTATCCAAAATCCACGGGGTAAAATTGATTTGCCAGCTTTTTCAGAATAATACCACTGATAGATAAATCTGAAAGTGAATATTACCTGACCGATGCTTCCCCAAATTACCATGGCCATTGGCACCGGGTTGTTTTCAATTATATAAGATAGACTATGACTCCAACCAGAAGCAAGCCATACGATAGCAACAAATGGAAAAATAATTACCACTGCCTTGAAATGCAGTGGAATAAAGCTCCATGCACTTTTATACTGCAGGTTTCTAATGTAAATGAAATAAGATAGTGTCTGCCCCAAAATAATAACCAGGTCGTCGCGAAGGATACCATATACCATTAGGAGGAAAGAGGCAATAAGACTGAGTTGCCAAAAAAGGGTGGGAGATAGCACTCTGCCGGCCTTTTCCGATTTTACCCATTGCACCAACAATCTACTTCCAAAAAGAAGCTGTGCAGAAAAACCTACTATATAAACCAGGGTGTCGCTCATCTTATACTTCCACTCCGGAGCGGGCCTCTTGGTGCTCCCTAACCTGATACCTAATATTCCGGCGTTTCATCCAAACAAAAGCCAGGGTATCCAGAAATGGCCATATCATTCTATTAAAAAGATGGTACTTCGCGGTACCGGCGTAACGTGGGAAATGCCTTACCTCTACCTGCTTTACTTTGCCTCCTTGCAATTGAATTAAGGCAGGCATAAAGCGGTGCATGCCCTTAAAGTAAGGTAGTCGTTGTATATCCTTGGTGTGAGCAATTTTTAGTGGACAGCAGGTATCTTGAATACCGTCATTGATCATAAATCTGCGAAAACCATTAGCGATAACTGAAGAGATCTTCTTTACGAAGCTGTCTTTCCTGTTAGCCCTCACACCGTTGATCATAGAGTACTCTTCCAGATGATCAAAATACAAAGGGAAATCACTAGGAGAGGTTTGTAGATCCGCGTCTATATAGCCCCAATAGGGTGTGCTGCAAAGGTCTATTCCCGCCTTAAGTGCAGCACTAAGGCCGCTATTCCTTTCCAATGAAGCATAGCTGTAATGCTCCTTTTTAGCAACAACCTCCTTGATCAGGCTCAGGCTGTTGTCTGTAGATCCATCATCAACGAATAGTACTTGGCTACGAACCTGGGTAGATTGGAGGAATACATCCATTTCCTCGCAAAATTTTGCGATGTTTTCTTCCTCATTATAAACAGGAACCACTATCGTTAGTTGGTACGCCTCCATTGCCAGTGCAAAAATAAGGTAAATAACCAGTACTGAACACCCAAGGGTGAAATTGAGGCTCAAAACTTAACAATTACACTTTGGCGAAGATTTTGTATAAATGCTGATATGACGTTCTTTTGTCAAATATCGAATGAAACCTTCATGCGTATTTCAGCCCTTGTTTCGTTGATTATTGTGGTATTTGTCGATGTCGGCTATTCCCGGGCCCAGGCTATGGAAGGCGATTTTAAATCCGATGGCGTTACACAGCAGATGATATTGATGGAGCCTGCCATTCAGAAAGAAGCCACTGCCGCATTTGATGACTTGTATAATCTTCGGTACGAAGAGGCTGAAGAGGCCTTTTACTCACTGAAGTCCCGCTATGAGTGGCATCCGTTACCTCACTTCCTCCTAGGATTGAGCGAATGGTGGAAAATTATGCCATTTCCCGACAGCGAAGAATTTGATGCCACCTTCTATCAGTTTATGGACAAGTCCATTGATAAGGCGGAGGAATTGCTTGATAACCGACCTGAATACCGCGTCGAGGCGGCATTCTTTCTTTCAGCAGCTTACTCGTTTAAGGGCCAACTGTATTCAGAAAGAGGTAACTGGGGTAAAGCTACCGGTGCTGGTAAAAAAGGCCTGAAATACTACAAGATTAGCAGAGATCTCCGTGAAATGAGCCCTGAGCTACTTTTTGGGGAGGCAGTGTATAACTACTACAGTGTTTGGATACCTGAGAAATACCCACCGATGAAGCCGCTGTTTTGGTTTTTCCGTACTGGTGATAAAGACCTCGGTGTAGAACAGCTGAAGGTGGTTTCTAAAGAGGCATTATTCACAAAAGTAGAGGCGCAATTGTTCCTATGGCGAATTCTGTTTAACGAGAAACAAGAGAGGGAGCCAGCACTGGCAATCACCAGGGGCTTATATGAGGAGTACCCACAAAATGCGGTTTTTCATGAGCAGTTTACCGAGATGCTTTATGCGATGGGCAAGGTGGAGGAGGCTTCCCCGCATGCCCAGGAAATACTAAATAGGGTATCGAAGAACCAGACCGGGTACAATAAACAAATAGGCATCACCGGCTCTTTCATCCTTGGTATGGATATGAAGTACAAAGGACAGAAAGCAGATGCCAAGCAAAAATTTATAGAAACAATGCAGTTTGGCGAGGAAGTTGATGATAGAGATAACGCGTTCTATTTATTGTCTGCCGTGAATATGGTAATGTTCGCTCATGAAGAAGGCAATACTCAAGAATTTAATCGTTATCTTAAGGTCCTGGAAGATAACACCAAGCGAAAGCATTGGGCCCGGAAACAACTACAAGACTATCTAAATCAAAACCCTCGCTAGGTTAATCCTTGAAAAACAGTTCCAAGACTATATTATCGGCTCTCTGTGTTTGCTGCTGCTGGGTGTCAGTATCCGCACAAAGTTGGTATCGTCCAAAAATTGCGGAGTTCTCATTCGAAAGCCTATATGACTACCGCACTATTTCGCAATCCGAATCATTGGGTAATGCCAATACCGAGTTTGAGAATGATGCATTGATGAACTTGAAGGTAGGTGTTCCCTTCTATATAAAGAATGGAACAATTGCTGGCGTGCAATTGAAATACGCCCGCCAAAAGTTTGCTCAGGAAGAGGACTACCGCCTTCGTGACTACGATTTATACCAATATTTGGATCAGAATACTTTCACAAGCTTGGGTGCAAGGTTTTTTTATTCCAATCCCATTGAAGGTACTCAGGGTAAACTCACCGCTTTGGCAGGCTTCGAACTGCGGTCAGATAAAATCACATGGTCACGTCATACCGCCAAGTATTTTGTCACTGTGGGCTATGATCATAATATCAGCAGACATAAGTCGATAGGTGGGGCGCTTTTGGTTGATTATAGCCTGGGTGTATTCTCAGTTGTGCCGGTGTTTACTTACCGCAATCAATTCGCAGAGAATTGGGCACTTGATATGAAGCTGCCTAAATCCATAGAGCTAAGACATCGGCTTACAGACAAATGGCGGTTAGTTGGAAAAACTCAATTCAGAGGCTGGCGCTACAATTTGCACAATTTGGATGAATCAAATCAGGGCTTGATGTTAAGGAAGTCTGACTTGCAGATTACACTTTCTGCAGAACGTGAAATACATGACTGGCTTTGGCTAGGTGTAGATTTCGGACTTGTAGACAATCTCAATTTCTACCTTGGTGAAACCGGAGATAGAAGAAGAGACGCGCTGGCTACGCTACGATCCAAACCAAGTCAATTCTTCAAGATTGGCTTATTCATTGTTCCTCCCAGTAAGTTCTATTAGACTAATAGCAACGGCATTTAGAACCTGATTAAGCCTTTTCTTTTTTCGGTTTGTAAGCTTTAACTATTTTACTATTGGCAGCTGGTGTTGCTTCGTCTTTACCATAAGGAATGGTATTTAATACGTACTTGATACTTTCGAGGCGAGCTTTCCTTTTATTATTGGCCTTGATGATCATCCAGGGACTGTGCTCTGTGTGTGTTTTATCGAACATGCGGTTTTTGTATTCGGTGTAGTCGTCCCATAACTCCTGGGCTCTGTCATCTACCGGGCTAATCTTCCACACCTTTAACGGGTTAGCCTTTATGTTGTCAAACCGCCTTTTCTGCTCAGTTTTTCCAATTGAGAACCAAAACTTAATAAGCCGAATGCCGTCGTCATGAAGCATTTTCTCAAATTCTGGAACTTGCTCCATGTACACCCGATACTCTTCTTCGGAACAAAACCCGTTTACGGGCTCTACCACTGCCCGATTGTACCAGCTGCGGTCGAAAAACACCATTTGTCCGGGTCGAGGGAGTTGCTGTGCATAACGCTGGAAATACCACTGCCCTTTTTCGTATTCCGTTGGCCTGGGCAATGCCACCACCGTGTATTTACGGGGATTTAGATGCTCAACAAATCTCCTGATGGCACCGCCTTTACCAGCGGCATCGCGGCCCTCAAAAATGATTACCAGGCGCTCGTTGTAGGTGTAAACCCAATTCTGCATTTTGATAAGCTCAATTTGCAGCCTCTTTAGCTCCTTTTCATAGGCAGCGTATTCGAGGGAGCGCTTTATGTTTAGCTTCCTGGGGCGAAGCAAGTTGAGCAGCCCCTTCGAGGTATTTAAATTCTGGAGTTCTTCCGCCGTTAGAGCCTGCTTCATTACCTATCTATTTGTTTAACTCTGCGATGGAATCTGGCCACGATGTTAGGATCAGGATAGGTGGTGGTTCGGGCCTCTTCCTTTCCGTCGTAGTCGAATTGGCTTAGTACATAGCGGATGCTCTCAAGCCTGGCTCTCTTCTTATTGTTGCTCTTAACGATTATCCAAGGGCTGAAGCTGGTATGTGTTTTACTAAACATCTCTTCCTTGTACTTGGTATAGGTGTCCCACATAGCCTGTGATTTCTCATCAACCGGGCTTAGCTTCCATTGCTTCAATGGGTTCACCCTTCTCGAATTGAAGCGCCGTTGTTGTTCTTCCTTCGAAATAGAAAACCAGAACTTGATTATTTCAACCCCATCTTCATAAAGCATATGCTCAAATTCCGGTACTTGCCTCATAAATTTATCATATTCGTCATCGGTACAGAAGCCCATCACAGGTTCTACCACAGCCCTGTTGTACCAACTCCGATCGTAAAACACGATTTCTCCCGGATTGGGAAGTTCCTTAACATAACGCCGGAAGTACCACTGCCCTTTTTCGATCTCACTAGGTTTGTTCAGCGCCACCACCCGCATCGAACGCGGATTGAGGTGCTCCCTGAATCTTCTGATTGTTCCCCCTTTGCCGGCAGCATCGCGACCCTCAAATATTACCGCTACTCGCTTGCCATTTACTTTTATCCACTGTTGTAGTTTGACCAGCTCAATTTGAAGGTTGACCAAATCGTCTTCGTACTCAATTGTTGCCAGCACCTTATCCAGGTTGTAGCCCTTCTCGCCCAGGAATGATTTCAGCTGCTCCCGGTCTTTTATCGAAGTGAGATCTTCGGTGGTTAGAGCAGGTATTTGGCCATTTTCATCCGGTATCTCAATCGCCTTCTTTATTGGTATGGGTCCTTTGTTCTCCTGTAAACTCAATCTTCTCTTTTTATCGTTATTTACATGTCATCGATCCGTGTGAATTCCATGTCATTAATTTTCATCTTATACGAATTCCCATCAATGTGTGGTTTCTCTTGCACCTCAAATTTCTTGGTGATAAACCAAAAGCCTACGATGAAGCTGTCTCCTTCAAACTCTTTGATGGGGCCCTCCACAGTTTCTGAAACACCATCTACTATCTTGGCGTAAGAAACGAAGCCATCATCTTTGATTTCTATAGCGGCATTTTCGCTTCTCCACACGCCCACATATTTCTTTTTATCCTCTGGTATTTCTTCAATAGAGTCGCAGGCAGCAAAAAGCAGCATGCTTGCAATAAATAAGTAGGTCTTGTAATTCATATGCTGGGGAAGAAGATTGAAGTTACAAAATTAAATGTGGTCTTAATCCCGAAAACGGGACATTTAGATATCCTAAGCCCTGATTTAGGTAAGCACAGTAGCAGCCGCAAACATTATAGTCAATTTATATAATTATATTTATAATAAATTGTATTTGAAATGCATAAATGGTTACTACTGGCCGCAACTTATTATTGTATTTGGCCAGTCTATGGGCAGGAGACATCCTCTTTCAGCAATGGGCAATCTTCACTTGAAAGAATAAGAGAACTTACTCACGAAGCCACCGAGGTGATGAACCACGATCCTGACAAGGCGCGAAAGATTACCGAGGAAGCATTGCAACTTTCCAAGGCCTTAAGAAACGATACTGCAACCATCAATAACTATAACAATCTGGCGGTGTATTTTTTCTCGAGGAACAATCATAAAGCTATCCAGTTTTTTGATTCTGCAGCGCTGCTATCAAGGAAGATCAATGATAGCTTACGCTGGGCAAAGGCGCTGACAAATATTGGCAATGTAAATTACCAGATGGCTGACTACGCCAAGTCGGTAATTCACGCCACTGAAGCGCTTTTGGTATTGGAGGCCATAGGGCGGGAAGACCTAACACCGGCTGCGTTAATAGCCCTTGGCTTAAGTCATCATAAGCAAGGGCAGTATGAGGAGGCAGAGGAGTTTTTCCTGCAATCAGAAGAGATTCTTCTCGAACAGAAGAATGACTACGGCCTGACGGTGGTCTATAATAACTTGGGGAACATATACCAAAACAAAAGGAGTTTTGAGGAATCAATTTTCTATTTGCAGAAATCTCTGGAAATAGCAAAGCGGAATAACAATGTGGTTGCCCAGGGAATTGTGTTGGATAACCTTGGAAATTGTTACCATCAGTTGGAGAATAGCAGGAGGGCCATAGCATTGTACGAAAGCGCATTTGAAATTCACCAGCAAATGAACAATGTGCAAAGTATGGCTCTCAATTGTGCTAATCGTGGATTGGCTTATTTGATGATTGGCAATGTGGAAAGGGCCCGGGATCTGGCTACCCTTGGACTTACATATACCGAAGAGTCTGGAGCACCCGATCAGAAAGACAACCTGTACAAACTTTTGGCCTACGTAAGCATCTATAATAAGGATCTTGGCAACGCCTTAAAGTATCACTACCAGCATTTGAGAATAGAGGACAGCTTATATAGCGAGGGCATGCGATCCAGAATTTCAGAATTACAAACCCGGTTTGAGACTGATAAAAAGGAGAAAGAACTGGTATTGGAAAGAGAGAGAAGCCAATTGCTGCGGAAGGAAAAGGAATACGCCACCTTGTCCAGAAATTTCATTCTTGTTTCCAGTTTGTTGGTAGTGGTAATGTTGCTATTCCTGGTATTGCTGCTCAAATCTAGAAATGAGAAAAAAGAGGGAGAGAAAAAGTCCCTGGCATCAGAATTGGATTACAAGAATCGGGAATTAGTATCCAGCATAATGCATTTGGCCAGTAAGAATCAGCTTATGGCGCAAATTGAGCAAAGCATTAAGAACTTTCAGCTGCCCTTGAATGGCGCTTCAAAACCAATAAAGGAGCTCCAGCGGATTATTCGCAGTTCTACGCAGGTTGATAATACCTGGAAGCAAATGGTTTTACACTTTCAAAATGTGCACCCCGCATTTTTCGATAAGCTCAATGCAGGCGGAAACGACCTTACTCAAAATGAGTTAAAGCATTGTGCTTATATCAAGCTGAAGTTGAATACTAAGGAGACAGCCTCCATCTTTAATATTTCCCCGAAAGGAGTAGAGATATCTCGCTATCGTATAAAGAAAAAGCTCGGGTTGGCTGCTGATGTTGACTTACACACTTATATCGATCAGCTTTAACGATTAGTTTTTTTAGATTCTCCATTTAACCTGGGAATCTGGGTAGTATTACAATCGCACATGCGGCTTTTGACTTCATCATCCATGAAGTGGTTAATGGGAACGTTATTCCGGCCACCTAGCAACTTGCACCACTGTCTGGAGTAGTTTTCAGACTGCCATTGTTTAATTCGTCTCTCAAACCGCCTGGGGTCAAATGCTTTTAACCGGTAATAGAAATCCCTGAACCCAACTGAAGGCTGTGGCTTTACCCGGGCATCGGCTAAAGCGGTTGCCTCTTTAAGCAGGTCGGTTTTTGTAGTCTTTTGATTATACCACAGTAAATGTTTTACAACTTTCATTACCTGTGAGTCTGAGAGTTGCTCGAGCCTGTCGTTGTAATATTTCCTAATTGCTGCCAGGGCGTTTTGTGTTTTGGGGTTCATGCCGCCTTCTTGCAGGTAGTGATAGTAAGCTGCCTTGGTGTGGTAATCTAACGCTAGCTGGTTAAGTTGTTTCCGGCACAAGATTGTTCTAACGCCTTGCAGCCGTTCAAGCTGTTTCAACATCACGGCTGCATCCACCTCATCGTCAAAAAACTCCCCGCTCTCAGGGTCCCAGGGGCCGACAGCAAACCGGGAAAGGAACTGGTACAATTCAAATTCGAAGTATTTAATATGCTGTTTTACCAGCTGGAATTCGTCGGCTAGTACCATCTCTTTCAGTATGTAGTAGTAAAGGCTCTTAATTGGCCTGCCATGTTCGTCAACAGTACGTACTGGTTTGCTCACATAGGGGGCGACAAGGGATTTGCCATCATGTGTTTGAAAGTAAAATTTGTTTACCAGCAAGTAGTTGAATTTGGGATTTCTTGGATAGTCAATTCTCGCGAACAGCAATGCAGGGATGGTGCCATTGAGGATGCTCTCGAAAGTAAACATTTGTATATCTACTGCTTGCCTCAGCCGAATTGTATATTCTTTCTTGCTTTTGAATTCCCTATTTAATCTTAAAACTGATGAATAATGCGCATTCAGCAGGATATCCTGAATATTTTGACAAACCGGACTTTTGCCATTTCTGAGGTCTTCCGTCATCTCATAAAAATCTATTATGTCAAGATTTGGGCTACCGCTACTTATAATGTGGCAATATTCCGATTCTTGCAAAAGACCTTCTCTAATTGCTGATTTAACATAAGATCGTATCCTTGCGGCCTTCAAAAAACCAGATTGCCTGGTGGAGGCTTTCTTACCGAGCAAATGCTTACTGATAGCTTTGTGATAATCCGCAACCATAACTTCCTTACGTCTCTTTGCAGTGAGCTTTTCAATCACTTTCAGTTTTAGTACGGCCCGTCGTTGCTTAGACAAAATTGGCTGAAGCAGGGCCGCGGTGCTATCATTTTCCAGGAGCAGTTTTACGTCATTGTGAGATCTCTTCTCCCAATCTTTCCATCTGGATTTCTTAATCTGTTCGCTAAACATTTCCCAGTGCTCGGCTGTGGTTATTTCCACTAGCTCAATGCTATCTTCAGACTGCGCTTGTTGCAAAAGGCTGATTAGCACTTCGGCTCTTTCTCGCTGGAGTCGGTGGTTGTTTGCAGAGTCCCCTTCCACCGACGCATATGCTAAAACCTTAGCTTGCTGAATAACGAAATTGGAATCGGCCAGAAAATCTAGTATGGGCAGAACATCGCGCCGATCGTAGTGGCTTTTGTTGTGCTCGAAGTAGAGAGTGAAGTTTCTAAATCTTGTCTTTTCAGACTGTGGCTTGTAGCGGTCTTTGTAAGTAGAGGACTTATAGTCGTAGCCAGGCAACTGTTTGTAATAGAGATAACGATTGATCGGGTAGCAGTTCGCGGAATCTACCTGGGCAAAATGAGAGTATCGTTCCCCAGACAACGTGTCAAAGACAATTTTTGCGTAGGAGCCACGCTTGGTAAGTGCTGCAATTTCTATCTGGCCAGTAGCAACCTCACCAAGGTCTATTGACCACTCAAGGTTGCTGTACAACCTTGGGTTGCCCTTTTGTGACTTGATTAGCTTTTTGAAGGTTTTTGAATATTTCTTAAATCTCTTTTTGTGATTGGTCATGCTCGATAGCGCCAATGCTTCTTCCCTATCCAACTTGGAAGCTAAAATCTCATTGCCTGTTTGCTTCTTGATCAAGTCAAATTGACTTTGAAACGCTTTCTTGTGTGCCTTGTACAGACTACTTATGTTAGAGGAGTCGGTTGCAGGTGAGTAGACGTCTTCTGTTGAGAGCTCTAGTATTGAGCGGCCATTAGCCAGGCCGGTTGCAAGCGTACTCTTGTACGAGGCGTGAGCTTGTTGCAGCAGGGCACTTTCGTATTGAGCATACAGTTGTTTGCGAATATCATTGCGAAAAACGGTTTCGTTGAATTGTACTTCGAGTTCTTCGCAGTTGTTACCCTCATTACCATAAATAACTTGTAACCCGTCCTTGCGCTTATGGGCCAACTGGGGAATCATACTAATATTTGAAAATCGAAGAATGAGTCTGCCATTAGCAAAGGCAGCTGAATCCAGCATATATTTCCCTCGTGCAATGGCGTTGTAAGCGGGGGCATTTGGATATGCCGTCTCCACTTTCAGCACTTTTGATTCGACATAATTAACTGATTGCCCAAATCCCTCAGATGCCAAGAATATAAGCGCTGTGGTAAAAACAACTGTAACAATTGTTTTCATCTATAAAATAAACGGTGACCTATCGTGAATGTTGAATCTCAGTTTCCAAATAATCCAGAACCACAGAAGTATGCCTCTTTCGAATATCACTTTCAATTGCTACCCCAGTGCATCCCGCAAATGCGGCAAGGTTATACAGTTCCTCAACAAATGCCGCCGACATTGACTCCTGCTGTTTTTTCGTGTTGATTAGCTGTAAGTTGCGAACGATCATTTGTCTGCGCTTTCTGTCTGCCTTCAGATCTATTTGCCCCACTACATCATTACCCCAAAGAAGCGGCATGCCAAAGTAGCCAAACTTTCTTTTCGCCTCAGGTAGGTAGCACTCCATAATGTACTGAAGCCCAAAAATCTCCGCGAGGCGCTTCCGTTGAATAACGAGGTTGTCAAAGGGAGAGAGAATTTTAACCCGCCTCTTTCTTTTGCGTCCAAGTTCGTCGATGCGGTCTGGTAAGGTATAATAAAGTCCGCGTTTGGAGATTTTTACCTGCTCCACCAGTTGTTCTTCTAGCAATAGGTCTAGTTCCTTTTCAACCTCCTTGCCAATTCCTTTAAGTAGATAGCTTATCTCGGTGGGCTTTGCCAGACCCTGTGCCTTCAAAGTGCGTTTTATAAGAAAGCGAATATATTCCTGATGTGTTGGTAGAGATTGATTAACGTTTGCAGGCAATACCCTCTCTGGTAGATCATAGACTTTTTGAAACCCGACCCGCTTCGTAACCATCAGATGTCCTTCCATGAATAATTGCCAAAGCGCTACTTTCGCGGGTTTCCATGCCCACGGAGCATCGCTCTTTTGCTTCCGGGTATCTTCAAGGTCTTTAGACATGATAGCACCATCACTCTTCACCTGTTCCATAATTCTCTTCCGAAGTTTCTTGTCCTTTCCCTTGAACCAATACTTCTCGCCATTCTGCAGAGCGTTCTTCTTTATAAGTGAAAACCGATAATCGTTTATTGGAAGGTAGGCCGCTGCATGTGCCCAATATTCAAATATCGATCGGTCCTGCTCTTCGGCCTTCTCCAGAAGTTTGTTCCTGTACTTTGGTAGGCGAGTCCATAATACATGGTGGTGGGCACGTTCCACTACGGAGATAGTGTCAATTTGCAAATATCCAAGGTGCTCAACCACCGCCTTCACATTTCTAAAAGCTATTCCGGCAGGAGTCAGATGGCTATTAACTACTATTCTCCTCGCTGCTGCTAAACTTAACTCTTGCATTATTTTAGTACCAGCACGCCCACATAATCTATTGGCACTTTATGATTGAAACCATAGACCTTAACCTGGGCATAGCCGACATAATTTAGCTTCAGCTCCTTATCTGTTGCCAGGGTCAGCAAACCACCGAGCAAACTTTTGCCCACTTGTTTAAGGGAAATTGAGAGCTTAAGGGGAACTACAAAATCAGATTCTTTGGCTACATCCAATCGCTCATCTTGGCGGTTCAACTCCGCTACCTTTCTTCCATTGTACATTACGTCAACCGAAACTTCTCTTACCTGGCCTCGAACATTGTTAGGATTGTAGAAATGGGCTTCAGCATCAAACAAGATGCTTTTGCTACTTATCTTAAGGATCTTCGTGTTCGTAATACGCTTGAATTCAACGGCCTCTGGCCGATTACATGACAGTAACCACGGGGCCACAATCAACACCATAATTATTGGGAGTAGTGAGTTTCTTCTTAGTTCCAAATAATAAAGTATTTCAATACACTTATCGTCAATCCCAGCAATGCAAGTGGAACTACTAACCACCCGCTTATTTTAAGTTTGGTACCGAGTAACAACATTAATACGGAAAAGGCTCCCAGGCTGAAGGAACCAAAATAGTAAGGGCTAAAATATTTTAAGAGTGCCTGTAAAGTTTCCATCAAAAGCAGCAACGCCATTAGCCAGTAAATGGTATTAATATTAAGAGATTGCAATAGCTTCATGTTTGTTACTCGTTATTTAAATTGCATTTAAATCTAATTGTTAGTGAAAAACAAATTTATACTGGTAGGAGTGGTTCTTACATTGCTGATTACAGGCAACAGATGCCTGGCGCAGTCTTTTGATTTGCAAGGTCATCGTGGGGCCCGGGGCCTGTTACCAGAGAATACCATCCCCGCCTTTATTATGGCGCTTGATAGCGGCACAACCACGCTTGAGCTTGATGTCGTAATCAGTCAGGACCTACAGGTCGTTGTGTCTCATGAGCCCTATTTTTCTTCAAAAATTTGTCTCGATCCATTCAATGATCGTATCGACCAGGAACATGAAAAGGACCTGAATATTTACAAAATGGACTACGAGCACGTCGCTACCTTTGATTGCGGCTCACTTGGAAATTCTGCTTTTCCGGAACAGCAGAAGATAGCCACCAAAAAACCATTATTGAGCGATGTTATCAAAGCAGTTGAACGGCACATCAAAAGCTACACGCAATACGAGGTAGACTACAATATTGAATTGAAAAGCACACCGACTGGAGACGATACCTACCACCCCAAGCCAGCGCTTTTCTCAGATTTAGTTTACGAACTTCTGGATCAATATCTCCCCATGGAGCGAGTGGTTATTCAGTCATTCGACTTCCGTGTTTTAAAATACTGGCACCAAAAGTATCCGAACATCCGCTTGGCGGCTTTAGTTGCCAATAGCAAATCAATCGACACCAATTTGGCAAACCTGGGATTTAAGCCAGAGATATACAGTCCCTATTACAAGTTGATAAACAGAAGGAGGATCAGGAATCTCCATAAACGAGGGCTTAAGGTGATTCCCTGGACTATCAACGAGGAGAAGCAGATGAAGAAATATATTGCATGGAAAGTTGATGGCATCATTACCGATTACCCAGACAGGCTGAACAACCTGTTGCACCCCAAGGAGAGTTTGTGATTTGAATTAAGCCTGCCGTAGTCTACTTTTGCCACGCAAAATAAGCACCACATAACAATGGATAACAACACCTATGATGTCTACGGCATCGGGAATGCCTTAGTAGATCTTGAATTTGAAGTGTCGGATGAGTTCTTTGCGCAGCACGATGTAGATAAGGGCCAGATGACTTTGGTAGATATGGAAAGGCAGAGGTACTTGATGCAGGCTATTCGGGAGAAAGAAACCAAACGACAAGCAGGCGGCTCAGCAGCAAATAGTATTATGGCAATCAGCCAGTTTGGAGGGAGGGCTTTCTATTCTTGCAAAGTTGCTAACGACGACTTTGGCCAATTCTTCCTGGAAGACTTGACCTCAGCTGGCATCGACTCAAACCTAAGGCCGGAGGCTTTGCATAGCGGTGACACCGGAAGGTGTCTGGTGATGGTAACCCCTGATGCAGAGCGGACCATGAATACCTTCCTTGGTATCACCTCAGACCTGTCGACAAACGAGATTGATGAAGAAGCACTCAGCAACTCCCGCTATATTTATATAGAAGGCTATCTGGTTGCCTCGCCGTCGGGTTTGGACGCAATGAAGCATGCCAAGAGTTTAGCAGAAAAGCATGGAGTGAAAACGTCAATTACTTTCTCCGACCCTAGTATGGCAAAGTTCTTTTCGGAAGGGATTAAAGAAGTGATAGGCGATGGGGTAGACTTACTCTTTTGCAATGAAGAAGAAGCAATGACTTACACGGAGACAAGTAGTGTGAGTGAAGCCAGAGAGGCGCTTAAACAATCAGCCAAGAATTTCGTGATCACACAAGGTCGCAACGGAGCCATGATATTTGATGGCACCACGTTTATTGATATTGAACCCTACCCGGTGGAAGCCATTGATACTAATGGTGCTGGTGATATGTTTGCGGGAGCATACTTGTACGGCATCACCCATGGGCACAGTGCAGCGCAGGCCGGTAAGATTGCCAGTCTGGCATCATCGAAGGTGGTAACCCAGTTCGGGCCAAGGCTAGACTGGAGTCAGGCCAAGGAGATCTTAAATCATTTGTTTGAATAGTTTTTGCTTCTTGTAAATAAATAAAACCTGCCCTATCTTTGCAGGCCCGATACAGAGAAGATTTTTTAGAATGAAAAGGACATTTCAACCATCTAACAGAAAAAGGAAAAATAAGCATGGCTTTAAGGCGAGAATGTCGTCTACTGGTGGTAAGTCTGTTTTAGCCAGCCGCAGGGCAAAGGGCAGAAAGAAACTAACGGTTTCTGACGAAAAGAGACATAAGCGATAGTCTTCCTCTCCGCCATGATTTCTAATCATGGATCCTTCTGAAACTCCCCAAAAGGGATTCTTTAAGTTTACCAAATCTGAAAGGCTCAGCAGTAAGAAGCTGGTTGATAAGCTATTTGGCCAAGGGAAGGCGATAAATCTTCCGCCGATAAGAGTCGTATTTCTTACTACCACTGATATCCCAAACCACCAGGTTTTATTCTCCGTACCAAAAAAACTTTACAAAAGAGCGGTTGACAGGAATCGCCTCAAGAGGCAGTTAAGAGAGGCCTACAGACTCAACAAACATCACCTGGCAACTGAAACTTCGGCAAAGTTGTTGATTGCTTATATTTATAATCGCAAAAGGGAGCAACGTTCTACATTTGATGAATTACAGAGCAGAGTGATTGACTCTCTGGCGCGCCTAAACCTGGAGATTGAAGATAAAAGAAAAGAGTCATGAGGAGGAAAACCTTTCCTATACTAGCTGTTGCCACTTTGTTGTTTGGCGTATTTGCTTTTAGCAGCACCAATAACAGATACTTCGAAATAGCTAAAAACCTGGATATATTCGCAACCCTTTTTAAAGAGGTAAATACTTTCTATGTTGATGAGATAGACCCAAACACGCTGATAAAGACTGGAATTGATGCCATGCTCTTATCGCTGGATCCCTACACCAACTATATCCCCGAAGACGACATTGAAGATTTCAGAACACTTACCACCGGACAATACGGAGGTATAGGTTCATTAATAGGCACTATTAATGGCCGCACTGTAATTACCATGCCCCATGATGGCTACCCTGCTCAGAAGGCGGGTATAAAAATTGGAGATGAAATTGTGGGTATAGACGGAGTGGACGTTGAAGGTCGGTCGTCGGCAGATATTAGTAAACTGCTGAAGGGTCAGGCTAAGACACCGGTGAAGCTCACGGTGAAGAGATTTGGCCAATCACAGCCAATCGAGTTTTCCCTCATGAGGGAACGCATTACCATTGATAATGTATCCTTTTTCGATATGGTTGAGCCCGAAATTGGATATATCAAACTAACAGATTTCACCACCGGTGCTGGTAAGGAAGTTGCGGACGCCCTGAAATCTCTGAAAGAGAGAGGCGCCAAATCAATAATTCTTGATTTGAGGGGAAATCCAGGAGGCCTGTTGAGTGAGGCCATTAATGTCAGCAACGTTTTCGTCCCCAAGGGAGCGGAGGTCGTAAGCACAAAAGGAAAGATTGTAGACTGGAACAAAACCTATAATGCCTTAAACAATGCCGTTGATACCAAAATTCCTCTGGCCGTTCTAACCGACAGAGGTAGCGCGTCAGCCGCAGAAATTGTTTCGGGTGTAATTCAGGATTATGACCGCGGTGTATTGGTTGGTGCCAGAACCTTTGGCAAAGGCCTGGTACAAGCCAGCAGGCCGCTTACCTACAATTCACAACTAAAAGTAACCACGGCGAAGTATTATATACCCAGCGGTCGCTGTATTCAGGCCATTGATTACAGCAATCGCAATGCTGATGGAAGTGTAGGGAAAATACCCGATTCGTTAAAGGTCGCATTCACCACAAGAAATGGAAGAGAAGTATTTGATGGTGGAGGCCTCTACCCCGATTTCAAAATAGAAGAGGAAACTTATGCACCAATTTCTATTAGCCTCGTCAGCAAAGGACTTATTTTCAATTACGCCACTGAGTATTTCTTCGGTCATAAAAGCATAGCCAAAGCTGATGAATTTGAGCTTGACAATCAGTCGTATGAAGAGTTTGTGCAGTGGCTAGGCGATAAGGATTACGACTACGAAACAAGGCTTGAGAAAAAGCTGGATGAGATGGTAGTATCAGCCAAAGAGGAAAAATACTACTCCCGGATCAGCGATGAGATCGCTTCATTACAGCAGGAGATAGAGCATAACAAGGAGAAAGACCTTCATAACTTTCAGGAAGAAATCAAAGAGCTGCTGGAAGCTGAGATTGTCTCACGCTATTATCTGCAGGAAGGCGAAATCAGAGCTAGCCTGCAAGATGATGCCGATATGAAAAAGGCAGTTGCCGTTTTGCAATCTCCTGAACTCTATAAGAAAACGCTGGGCAACTAATCAGTGAGTATAATTCTTAGCATTGAAACGGCTACTCCAGTTTGCTCAGTGGCTATCCATAATGATCAGAAGTTGGTTAGTTTGCGCCACACCGATGTGGAGAAATCCCATTCGGAACTTCTTGCTGTTTTTATAAAGGAAGTTTTAGCTGAGGCCAAGATGGAAGCTAAGGCCTTAGATGCCGTTGCCATCTCAGAAGGACCGGGGTCTTACACCGGCCTGAGAATAGGCGCTTCGGCCGCAAAGGGCCTTTGCTATGCTGCCGATTTACCACTAATTTCAGTGAGCACTCTCCTTGGCCTGGCGGAGAAATTAGAACACCCCACTGCCGAATACCTCTGCCCCATGTTGGATGCTAGAAGAATGGAGGTGTACTGCTTGATTACAGATAGAAGGTTGAACGTATTGCAGGAAGCGAGACCAGAGATCATTGAGGGTACTTCATTTGAAAAATGGCTTGATCATGAGATCGCATTCTTTGGTAATGGTGCCAGCAAATGCAAGGAAGTAATTACTGCCGATAAGGCTATATTTATCGATGGGATCGAACCATCAGCAGATGCCATTGGTAGACTGGCTGCAAATAAATATAATTCCGGGGATTTCGAAGACTTGGCTAGTTTTGAACCCAGATATCTAAAGGAATTCATGATTAAAAAACCAAAGTCTGGTTAATTTTGTACTTATGGATAAGGTGAATGAGATAATTAATCGTGTTGAAGCTAGTGGGCTAGTTACCCTTGATCTGGAGGACCTCTATGATAAGGGCGAAAGAGTTGTATTAGATATTAAGGACAACCTTTACCAGGGACTAGTTTTGAAAGAGATGGATTTCAGACAGTGGGTGAAGGACTACCATTGGGAGGATTACCGAGGTAAGAATGTGTCTATCGTTTGTTCAGCCGATGCGATAGTGCCTACCTGGGCCTATATGCTTCTGGCCGTAAAGCTGGAAGGAATTGCCAACCACTTCGTTTTTGGTGATCTTGATGACTTGGAGAACAGCCTATTCCAACAGGCTCTTAATCAAATTAAAATAGAAGATTATAGAGACACAAAATTAGTAATTAAAGGGTGCGGAGACCTTCCCGTACCCGACTTCGCTTATGTGGAAATTACCCGTCTGCTTAAGCCGGTTGCTGCAAGCATTATGTATGGCGAACCATGTAGTACAGTGCCGCTTTACAAGCGCCATCGCCAGCGGTAAATCCTTGGGATAAAAAAATCTTGCACTTTTCTTAATTTATTTTGATCTGGGTGTTTGAACAGAGTGAAAGTAGTATTACTTTTGCGTTCCGTTTTTGGTAAAAGGGAGCGGTCGAAGTGGTGAGAAAGTCACTGCAGAAAGTTCATTGAGATAGTGAAAATGATAGCGAAC
>JANQPQ010000048.1 GCA_028285445.1 Cyclobacteriaceae bacterium
ATCCAGGGCAGTACCTGTTAACTACGGCTGTACAGTTGTCAGGAGACTCTAACCCTGGGAACGACACCGGGCCTGAGCAATGGGTTGCCACGCTTTTAGATAATCAACCCCTAACCTTGCCGTACACCCAAGATTTTGAATCAATTCCTGAAGTGGTGCACAAAGACAATCTTATTGGCCTGCAGGGGGCTGATAGAATTGATTACTTCCAGGATGTAGAGTCGGGGCGGTTGCGTAGTAATCCCGGACCAGCCTACCATAATTCAGGAACCAGGTCTCTAACAATGGACTCAGGCGAACATGGCACTGAGGCAACTAATGAACTGGTAATTACCTTGAACCTCGAGAACTATGCTGTTGACAGTGATTTGGCGCTTGATTTGAGCCTTATTCCACATTTTGACGAACCCGATCCCGAAGATAAGATTTGGATACGGGGAAGCGACAACGATACCTGGCTGGAGTTGTTAAATTGGGGCGAATTCTTTGCTGGCGAAAATTCATACCAACATCTGTCTGCCTTGGGAATATCCAATTTACTGGAGACCAATGGTCAGGTTGTATCAAGTAGTACTCAGCTGAGGTTTGGCCAGAAGGGAAACACTGCGGCAAGTGGTGTGCTCGGTATTACGACTTCTGATGGTTTGACAATTGATGATTTGGTTATTAGAAAGGTGGGTGATGACGTTGAGGTGTTGTCTTTGCTGGGCCCTCAACCTAATTGTTCGCTGGCAATGGAAAACATCGAAGTTCAAATCAGAAATAATACAGCCACCACAATTTCAAATGTTCCCATTAACTATAAGGTCAACGAAGGTGCCACAATTAGCGAGGTTATTCCGTCACTTGCTGCTGGTCAGACATTAAATTTCACTTTTTCAAGCACTTTTGATTTTTCAGCTCCAGGTACCTATTCCGTTGCAGTTTGGAGCTCCTTGCCCTCTGACTTAGAGAGTGATAACAACATGATTAGCAGTTTTGTACACAACCGACCTTTGATCACAAGCTTCCCATATCTTGAAGATTTTGAGTCAGGAACAGGAAACTGGACGGCAGGTGGGTCGATATCAACCTGGGAGTGGGGGACACCGGTTGGTACAAAGATCAACTCCTCAACCAAGGCCTGGGTAACCAATCTAAGTGGTAATTACAGCTTGTCTGAAAATGGATACATAGAATCACCCTGCTTCGACTTGACTTCTTTTACCACAAACCCTTTCCTGGCGTTAAAATTGGCCTACGAGATACAACTTTGGGAAGCTGACATGGCCTATGTTGAGTTTTCTGAGGATAATAGTACCTGGCAACTGTTGGGATCATTCGAGAGCGGCCCGAACTGGTATAACACTGATGGCACCATAGACTCGTGGCAGGGGGCGAATCTTGATTGGCATGTGGCTGGTACAGAGATTCCACTTAACCTGATCACTGACAAGTCGAGCGTTCGGTTTAGGATAGTCTTTGAAAGCAACGACAATAATAACAAAGAAGGTATTGGTATCGATGAAATCTCAATTCTGGATGCTGGAACCGACCTTAGCCTGGAGTCCGTCTCATTAGGTGACCACGCTTGCGTCTTAGGTGCTGAAACTGTTGCTATATCTGTTAAGAATCTTTCGGCACTGCAAGTCAATAATGTGGATGTTAAATACCAGGTTAATGGGGGAGCCACCATCACTGAGACAATTACCCAGATTGCCGCCGGTGCAACAGAAGCCTATGTATTCTCCACAACCTTTGATGCTTCTGCAGACGGAAGCTATTCTGTTGACGCCTGGGTAGATTTTGCTGGTGATAACTTTAGTGGAAATGATCGCCTAAATGGCACTACTCTTACTAACCTTGTTACACATTCACAGTTTCCCTATTATGAAGATTTCGAGGGAAGTAACTCAGGTTGGAATCAGGGTGGCACATTGTCTAGTTGGGGAATCGGCTCCCCAATAGGTGTACAAATTGACACCGTAGCTAATGGAGGCAATGCGTGGGTTACTAATCTTTCTGGCCCCTATAATAAGTCTGAGGCCTCGTTTCTTTACTCTCCTTGCTTCAACTTAACGAGTTTCGGTAGTGATCCAATCATGTCATTCGCATTGAGACAGAATGGACTGCCATTTCAGGAAGGTTTGAAACTTGAATACTCCACAGATGGTTCTATCTGGTTGCCGCTGGGTGCTGCTGGTACTGGTTACAATTGGTACAACTTTTCGCAGATATGGGATGGCATTTCGGAACCATGGGAAGTGGCAAGTCATGTAATTCCTGCTTCTGGAATGGGAGATGCCTCATCAGTGCAGTTTCGTTATGCTTTCGTCGACAATGCACTGAACAATGTTGAGCTGGAGGGATTTGGCGTAGATGATTTTTCAATACAAGATAACGAACAGATCTATGGTGGTGGTGGGGTAACCTTGTCATCAACATCTGTAGGTGGTGGATGGGTGAAAATTTATTCTGGAGGACAACTGGTTGCTTCAATTCATGATGATGGTAATGTGTTGGGCACTATTGACCTGACAGTTTTTCAAGTCGGAGCAAACCCCCGTACGTGGCAAGACAGCCTATACCTTGATCGCAACTTTTTGATTAATACTCAAAATAGCATCCCTGGTGATTACATCGTTCGTCTATACTTGAAGGAAAGTGAAATTCTGTCCTTAACAACTGATCCTAACTCTTCAATTCCCTCACAGAGTAAGTTGTATGTTAATCATTACTTTGGCCAAGACCCGGATGGTGACATTAGCAATAATGATGCTCGATACTTTAGGGTTTTGGATAATCGCCTGGTAAAAGCGATACCTTTTCAGGACGGGTACTACCTTGAGTTTCATGTAGATGCCTTTGGCGAATTTTATGCCGGTGAGCAGTTGACAAATCCAAAATTCATCGCTACTCAAAGTGGCTCGTGGGCAAATCCTACAACCTGGGGCTTATCCTGCGGAGGGTGTACACCTTTGGCGGGTACTCATTATCCGGGTGAATTGAATAATGCCGAAATACTGGCTGGTGTAAATGTAAGCGTGCCAAGTGGTGATTATTCAGCAAATGATCTCACGGTAGATGCAAATACAGCTGGCGCTCTCAACCTTTCGACTGGAGGCAAACTTACAATCAATGGTAGGCTAGCCACTCAGAATCTTGACCCTAAGGTACAGGTGATCAATGGCAATGGTGAACTGATATTTACGGGAAATAAACGCAATAATATCGTCAACTATTGGGCATCAAGCGCACCATTGCCTAAAACTACCATTGCGGTAGATAATGCAAACGGTACAGCCACCATTACCGGCGATGGAGGAGAGCTAGTCTTTGGTGAGGGTCTACAAGTTGCTGATGGCAAGCTTCAAGTGGAAGGCACAACTGGGCTGCAAGTTACTAACGACTTGTCTTTGCAGGAATCTACTACCTTGGATATCACAGTTAATGATTCCGAAAGATATCTTAAAGTAGGGGGAGATATTACTATGGTTGGGAGCATGCAGGGAGAGGAATTACTTTCGCTCAATGGTAGCCAACCTCAAAGTATCTCTGGGACCTTATCATTCAAGAAAATCGAGATTGCCGGAGATATAAGTAATGAGGGCAATATCTCAGTAACTAGGGAATTGCAACTTCAGTCTGGCGCTACCCTTGATGCAGATGGCAGTGGCGAGGGTTCATTTATTCTGAAATCGGATGAAAACCAAACCGCCTTTGTTACCGCAATTCCAGCAGATGCAACAATTAGTGGAGATATTACTTACCAGCGGTACTTTACCGCCAGTGATGTTTATATGAATATTGCCATTCCGGTAGCCAATACCCCAGTATCCGAGCTTCAGGATGATATACCTGTTACCGGCAATTTTACTGGCACTAATAACGGCAACGGGCTTGGACCCGCCGCCAGTTTATACTACTACGATGAATCGGCGGCTGGCGAGGCCAACCTTGGTTGGACACCATACCCGACACCGAATGGTTCTAATACCGAACTTCTCAGTCCTCTGAAAGGGTATGCCTCCTGGATGAGAGCAGAACACGCCAACCCAGCCACAATAGATGCCACTGGTGCTATTGGACAAGGTCCAATTAACTTGCTGGTTACTTACACCAATACCGGTGATTCCGGTGATGGTTGGAATTTGGTGGCAAATCCTTACCCTAGTGCCATCAACTGGAATGATGCCAACTGGACTAAAACTAACGTAAATGCTATCGCCGCAATCAGAGATTCCAAAAATGGGATGTATCTGTATTCCTCCGGAAGTTGGGACGGCATTGTGCCGTCCGGACAAAGCTTCTGGGTGCAGACTAACGCTGCAAATCCGTCACTAATTGCCAGCGAGCAAGTTAAGCACGCTGATGGGACTACCACGTTATACAGACCACAAACTCGGCAACGGCAGGGGTTCACCTTGTCACTCTCTGATCAAAAAATTATGGATTTGGCATTTGTTAATTTCAATGCCGATGCCACCGAGGAATTTGACACTGAGTTTGATGCGAGGAAGTTATCGAATAGGAGGCATGGTATTGCTAGTGGTACCAAGTCCGGGGAGTTTCTAGCCATTAATACTTTGCCCAATGGGGGATGTGGAAGAACTATACCCTTGGTAATCAATAATATACCTAAAGGAGAATTCACAATTGATATTGAAGTTGAGATGGAAAATGTGGAATCGGTGTACCTGTACGATTCTGTAATGGCTAGCTACCACAACTTGTTGGAAAGTCGGTATCAGTTTAGCACTAGCCAACATCATGAAACGATTGAAGAGAGGTTTGAGATTGAAATGACCTTCATGGTAGGGGAGGCTCCTGCGATTACGTTTACTGACGGAATATTATACTCCAATCGTAAAGAAGGTAATCAATGGTTTAAGGATGGTGAACCCATTGAGGGTGCCACCGATCAGGAGTTGGAGGCAAGCTCCTCTGGAGAATATTATGTTGTTAATACCACCGGAGGCTGTACTCAGCAATCGGCAACCGTTAACGTTCAAATTACTAATATTGATCTGGAGCCATCTATTATTGTTGCTTATCCTAATCCCGCCTCCGAAAAACTAGTTGTGGAGATTCCAGCGCTTAGCAACCCAAGGGCTGTTTTATTAAATAGTCAGGGGCAAATCATAAAAGAATATTCATTGAAGTCTCACAGTAATGAATTAGAGTTAAATAGCTTGAAACCAGGTATTTATCATTTAAATATTATAGAGAATGATGAAGAACTCTATTCCTACAAGGTACTAATCCAGTAGGTATTGGAACTATGAAAGGGTGTAGATCAATGCAGGCTATAGGACACCGCTTGGCTAATAATCATAAGGTAGCCAAGCAGTATCCGTATTAACCAAAGTATCCACCATTCTATCTATTAACTTCTACGCTAAGCCCCGGATTCCAGTCCTTCACTTCATCGAAATAGTACAGGTAGGCGCTACTGGCGCTTCCAATATATTTACCTGGTATTTCTGCTTTCAGATCAAGCTTTATTGATTTCACCTCGGATGGAGCCAAATGCGTGTAATAGATGATCAATTTGTTTTCATTTATCTCGTAGAAATCAAAGACCTTCTCCTCCAATTGCTCCTTGAGCTGCCACGATTGTAAGCTAAGGCCCGCTGGTATGCCTATTGTCATCATGGTCATAGGAAGATCATCTTGGGTAATATTAGATGCCGATGCCTCCAGTCTTACAAAGTCATGCATTTCAACCTGGGTAGTATTTAGCCTGGTCGTCAATCTTACTTTTGCCGCACTGTCGCTCTTAGGTATCTTAGTGTACCACTCTAAATCAAGTGAGTACGGCAATGGGTTAGAAGTGTTGGAGTATTCAATTTTGAAATCATTAATACCTGCTATCAGGCCAGTATTGAACTTGTTTAGTTCTATCAACTCCTTTTGCCGGGCCAGGTAATCAACCTCATCCATTGTCTGTCCATTTAGGGCAATTTGAATCCTGCCACCTTTGCTTGAGCCCTGGACGAAGCTGGCATAGGTAGCAAGTGCTTTCAAGGCCATGGTAGTAGCTTGGGTAGATCCAAACCGACCGAATGATCTCTTAGTCAAAATATAGTCTATAACCTCAGTAATGTCACGAAATGATTTTGTATTTGACTTCATCCAGGCCAGCGACCACAGGGATAATATCTCAATGTTGAGAGATTTTCCGTAGCTACCAACCATTGATTGGTGAGCTGTGAGCTCGTTATAGCTTGTGTTGCCATGGCTTTGTGTAAATGCAGCTGTTAACTTTTCGTAGTCGTTTATTGCAGACCGGTTCAATGCGGCATTAGCGAGCAGGGCCATTTGATAGGCATCACGAGATTTTATTGCCACCTCCAGCGCTCTCTGGTATTCTGGTCCGATGTTAGATACCCCAGCTTCGCTTAAAGCAAACACGATATATGCATTTATTGTGTTGATATGTTTTTCTGAAAGGGCTTTATTTCGGTATCGGCTTCGTTGGTAAAATCCGCCATTTCCATCACGACGACTGAGCAGCCATTTCTTGGTGCGGTCAAGCATTGCCTGGCTGACTCCGGGATATACCTTCTTCATCTCAGTAAATTCGAACAATCCAAAAGCAGTCAATCCCTCATGTGCTGGTGGATTACCAAACCAATCAAAGCCACCACCTTGAATCTCGTAGGACGTTAACTTCTTGTAGCCTTTTTCAATGAGTTGCAGTGCTCGATCGGTGGTTTTAGCATCAATCTCACCTGTAGTTTTCAAGTATTGCAAAGCCAGGATATTTGGGAAGGTGAAGGATGAAACCTGCTCAAAACAACCATGAGGCTCTTTAAAAATCGACTCCATTCCGCAGGCAAGGTCCCTCAGTAGGTTAGGATAGGCCTGAAAGGTACCTCGAATGGTACCACTCTCAGGTGCGATGATATTTACGGAAGTATTTGCTACTAATTCCCGACTGGAGAAACTCACTCTTCTAGGAAACCCAACCGGGTAAACAGATAGCAGCCTGTTGATTTCTACCGTGTGATTATCACTTTGAAAAACGAGACCAATTGGAAAATTTCCAGTTTTTTGGTCTGATGTGATCTGCAACCAAATGTTCTCAGTATGGTTTGGCTTGATGTCTATTTGCTTTTTACCTGAATCCAGAACAACTACACCATCTTCTGAATTTATTCTCAACTCTCCGGACAAAATGTTGGTGGTGTTATTGCGAATAGTGATGGGAAGAATAACACTGTCCTCGAAGGATATGCTTTCAGGCATCTTGACATCAACAACAACAGGCTGGATGGTAGTGAAAGTTTCCTCTCCTCTGCCAAGAAGTCCATCTCGGTCGAAACCTTCTGCTACCATCCTAAAGGTCGATATCTTGTTGGTATTACGGAATGTGACCTCTGCCTTACCCTTTTCATCCGTCTGGATGCTAGGGTTCCAGTAGATGGTTGTAATCTCGTTGTCTGCTCTGGTGGAATTTATTGTGTTGTCAAAAGTCGGAAACTCCCTGGTCCTGGCAAACACCCTGGGTTGGACTAGTAGACTGCTATATTTAGAGCTGTTGCTAGTCCGGTTTCTGTAACGAACAGGACTCAGTTTTGACGTGATAACGATTACACCATTTGCTCCCGCGGTACCGTACATGGCGGCTGCCTCAGCAGATTTCAATACAGAAATTGACGAGATTTCTTCAGGACCAAAGTAGGGTAAGGATGCCAAACCATTGGGGTGGTAGTTGCCGATCGGTACTTCGTCTACGACTATCAAAGGTTGGTTGGCACTGGCTAAAGTTGAACTTCCCCTAATGCTAATGGGAACTACCCGTTGATTCGTCCCACTGGCATTGGCAATACTAACTCCTGTCACTCTCCCTGCCAGCGCCTGGTTAATGCTCCTTAACCATAGTAGCTGATCATCCACGTCAATTATGCTAATGCTGCCTGCAAGGTTCCTTCTCTCCACACTGGCATAGCCTAGGGTAACCACTTCTGACAGTTCGGTAACATCATCCGTCATATTGAGGTCAAGCTCGTTATTCTCTACTGTCTCTATTGGTCTTAGCTCTGTTTCTCGTTGAGAGGCGCTTCCCCGAATTTCCCAGAATCGCGTTTGTCCATTGCCATATTGAGACCTCCAGGCGTTTTTAATGACTTTGCGACCAGCTGATTTCTCCAAGCGCAGTGTTCCCGGTTTTTTAGTAATTATTACCGTTTGTGCCCGTGGGTCTGTATTGAGAAAGCTGAAATTCCCGGATTCATCGGTTTTGCCTTTTACAATTCGTTTTCTCTGATCTAATTCAACCAAGTACACCTCAGTACTGCGCTTTGTGTTTGCGATGTTTCCAGTAAGCATATCGTTGCGATCTGGCTGATAGGATATCTGAACGTTAGGACTTGCAATCTCTTCCCAGGAAAAACGACGCCAGCCATGGGTGAGCATCAGCAGGTCAAGAGCTTCCTGACGGTCATCTTCCTCGGGATCAAAGTAGTATGATGGTTCTTCAATTTTGCCATTTAACTCGGAGCTAATTAGTAAATGAGAAAGAATATTATCTTGCTTGTCATCTGCGAAGGCCAGGAGCCGGTCATCCACCACCGCCAATGAAACCTTCGCACTGGTGGGCTCCCCTTTATGGTTGCTGGTATGGATCTGAAGCTTTACTGGTGACCCGGGTTTATAACTTTGCCTGTTGGTTTTCAGATCAATATTTAATCCTTTCTCGGAATTGATAAAGACCAATCGCTCGGCTTGGGCAATGCCCATACTGTCGAACAAAGTTACGACAGCAATGCCGCGAGGCCATTCCCTGGTTGGAATGGTGAATTGGGATTTACTGGCGTTGGCAACATGTTCCCCAGCATAATAGATTTCTCCTTTGAGGGTGGCAACCACAGAGATAGTTTCAGTATTAGGGCTGTGCACAGCAAGTGATAACTCAGATTGCTGGTTGGAGACGGCTTGAATGTTATAACCGTTATTAAGCGCTGATGGTAGGGGATATGTTTCTGCGATCCCTTCTGGTCTGGTTACTTTGACCCTGTAAGCTTTGTCTTTGGTAGGAGTAAGGTAGAAATAGCCCATACCCATATGTCTGGAATGAAAGGAGGTGATGATGCTGTCATTTTCATCAACAACAACAGCCGAAATGTCGGCCCCCTTGTTATGCTCATTGACTGCTTTGAAAGCAATTTTTGAGTTTACACCAACTATCATTTGCCCTCCTTCGGGGAATAGGCTCAGTTGTATATTATTCAGAACGATGGGTATAGACTGCGCTATTGACTCCGAGAGGCCTTGATGAGTAACTCTAGCCTGCAGGATGCCATCAGTGGTGGCTAAATCATCAGGAAGCACCCCCACTAGTTGGGCTAACCCATTCGCATCTACCTCAGCACTGAAGGTTGATCGAATAGCTCCATCAATAGCGATATTGAAAGCCACTTTTGCCGCGGAGGCAGGTTCATCCCTGAGGTCGCGCACTTGCAGTTCGGCTGACACGGAATCGCCGGGGCCATAAGCCTCCAAATCAAAATCAAGCGTCATCAGCAGCTTGGGAGTGATGACTTTCTGCACCTGCAAGTCCTTTTGAAATTGTAGATCCTGAAAATTCTTCATCCAACGGGTGTAGGCCCTAACCTTGTAAAGACCACCTACCCGGGATGAGTCGAGGTGAAAATCTCCGCGGGCTGTGCCGGCTTTGACATAAAGATCCAGGCGTTTGATTACAGCCCCTTTTGGGTCGACCAACTCTACATGTAAAACATCACTTACCTTGGTAGGTTTGTGGTCATTGCTGCCAAGGACGAAAGCGTTGAACCAGATATCTTCACCAGGTTTATAGAAGGTCTTATCAAATTGCAGGTAGACTTTCTCCTGTGGATATTCCTGGTGGTAGAGCGCTAACTGCGCTTTTAGTTTCGCAAGAAATTCTGACTTATGGGCTAATTTCGAGCTTACCATTGCAACGGATGCAATGATTAGTAGAACGATAAATATTACGTGCTTCTTCATAACCTTCAGATTTTTAGGGTGATACTAAATGCATAGCTTCTAGCTGAAGGTAAGTTGAAGTAGTCGAGGCCAAAGCCTTCGTTGTAGCCTAGAAAATTACTTGCAGGATCCACACCACTGTAGTTGGTCCACTGCCAAAGATTATTGCCAGTTAGTGCAAACACTATTTCCCCGTGTAGGGCAGAACCCTTGTTGGTATTAACCGTGTAGCTCAACCCGATATTGCTAAGCCTGATCCACGATGTGTCTTCAATCTGCAGGGCTGCTATTCCGGTGGTTCCATATCTCCTCCAATAATAGCTATCAAGCCCTGAAGCAGGATCGGCTAGAGACACCAATATATTATTGAGGTTTCCCGATGGATTGACTCCGGCGAAATGGACTCCGCTAAGATTGCGTAGGTTTCCTGATTCTTTTCCCCGGCCGATGTAGTTCAGATAGGCGTTGGTGCCATTCCACTGATCTCCTCCTAACTTGAAATCTAACAAGAAGGAAAACCTTAAACGCCGATGTCGCAATTTGGTAAAAATTCCCCATTTCTGGTCAGGAATTGGATTGCCGATCATGCGGGGAATTGGATCTATGACTGGGAAGCCATCTGCATCAATTACTTCACGTCCATTGTTATCACGAAGTACATCTGAGCCATAGATAGCACCAACGGGCTGACCAGGGGCTAGTACCGCCTGAACATCTGCGGTACCACTCAGTGGTATAAAATCGTCTGCGCTGTTGATCCCAATAACATTATCCCTTTGGAGAGACCAATTCACTTCAACTTCTGCCCTTACTCCATCATAGTAACCCATCTGAAAAAATGCCGAAACGTTCAGCCCACTGGAAACTACATCCGCGGCATTTGCGAGTTGATGGCTATTGCCTACCATTACCGGAACAGTTAAGTTATTAGTTCGGTAATTGAAATAGCCTATGTCAAAATTGTACCAATAGCCACCAATCTCCAGGCCGGTGTCAAATTTATAAAGGTCCTCAGCCTGCAAATTGTCATGGAAAAAAAGCTCATTCGATTCGTAAAATTCACCAATTCTATCCGTGGGTAAATTCAGGCTTTGGTAGCTCCAACTGGGCCAAAGCAACGCCGATTCCTTCAGGGTGCGGGCGTAAGATCCGTAGACCTTAAAAACATCAAATGGCTGGTACCCAAAAATGTTGTGAAAGTTTATGGCCACACTGGCAGCTGGGTAAAAATTACTTCCGGATCTTTTCAGTGTGTTGGAGTAGTAGTGGCTGTTAGTGATCCGGCCACTTACGTACTCTTGCATATTTGAAAGGTACACGCTGTAGGTTACCTCATGACTTTGGCGCTTGAGACCTCTATTTAGTTGTATTGTAGAATCGGCGTTCGACTTCTCTAACGACCCACCAACAAAGCCAAAACCATCAAACCTGTCTAGTTCAACATTTTGGGAATGATACTTATAAGAGAGGTTCCCCTTAATTCTAACGGCCTCGGTCCAATGATTATAATTAGCAACCAATCCCTGGTTGAAGTTTTCAAGAATTAGATTTCGATCTGTCAATCGACCAGTGGTAGTAACCGGGAATGATGCTGGTATTCCCTGGATCCGCCTCTCATCGCTCAGGCGGTAACTACTCTGACTAGTAATGGAAATATCTCCTAATATCCATTTTAGGCTTAAGCCACCAAGAAGCGAATGCTGCTTACTATTGGATGGCACTTCATTGACCCACCGATACGGATTCACTAACTGGCCTGGGGCAAAGCTGCGATCGGATCCGGTCGTAGTTAAGTAGGAGGTAGGAACATCAACTGCCTCATTGCCTAAGCCGTTGCCGTTGTCGAAAGAGATAGGGGTGCTAAGAATGGATTGCATCAGTAGCGCATGGCTAGCTCCTTGATTGACAAACCTACTTTCTTGGTGTTGGTATTCAACGTTGCTGGAGAGCCTCAACCTATCACTAATATTAAGATTGGAGACTTGCATCGATCCGCTGTATTTCGTCTCACTGCTATTGGGGATTACCCCAGAAGCGCGGTTGTGATTAAGATCAATTGCAAGAGGCTTATACGTGTTAGCAATTGGTATAAATACAGCTACCTCTTGTTTACTATCAATGCCCGTCCGAAAGAAAGTCAGTGGATCGTAACCTACCGGGATACTTACTGCTCCGGATGACGACCTAGGAACGAGGCGACCATTATTATCATAAATGTAGGAGCTGCCATCAAAGGCCAGACTTTGAATTGCCGGTCCCCAGCTATTTATTTCAGAAAGCTCAGGCCCTTGCCACAGAAACATGCCTCCAATGGCAGACCCCTGAACATAGTCACTTTGTAGGTCGGGGAGTTGTGCTACTCGGCTAAATCCGATACTACTGCTCACTGTAGCGCCTAATTTGCCCCTGTACATGTAACGATACTCAGATATTTTGTAGGCCTTCCTGGAAGCCCTGGCTATGGGGTTAATTAGCCTTCTTAGTGGCTTAATAGCTCGAATGCGTCCAGGAGAAAAGGAGGATGGAGCTACATAGCTTGGAGCTTCATCACTCACAAATATCTGCCCTGGTTTCAATTTAGTGCTGTCCAGTTCGTCTGCCAGCCACGATATGGGCAGTGGGGAAGGCGTAACCTTTTGCCTCTTTCCATCTTTGCTCCGCTTGGCTTGGGTTTTGGCCTTTTTCGATTTCAGGTTGGCAGCAGTCACCAGTACTTCCCTTGTCTCCATGCCAATGAATGAGAACACCAGTGTCGAACCAATCGGTGCACTTATGGAATACCGGCCGTCAATGTCACTCACCGTGCCCCTGGTTGTCCCTTTGATTACAATGTTTACTCCGGGAATTGGCGCGCCATCTGACGCTGTCAGTCTACCCGAAATAACCCTTTCCGTTGGGTTCGGATCTTGTGCGCTTAGAGGATAAATTATCATTAGGTAAGCAAACAGTAGGTAATACTTCCTCATAGCTTTGATGTTTAGGTTGGAAATGTTTGCTTAAGGTGAGTTGCCCAATTTCCGTTCCACAAACAGTTAATATGGATGATGAACGGTAAATATCCCGTTTACGAGGGGAGAAAATCCTTGGTAAGATTTATGCCTCCCAATTGAGCTAAAGGAGGATTTGCAAGAGTTTACCTAAGCGAACATTGCAAAAAGAATTACTCTTAAATAATTAAATATCAGTAGATTATAGACAATACGTGGGCTATTTGTTTAAGATAAAAGCCCTAACCACAAACTCGCCACCATCCACATTACCACTTGGCGTAATTATTAGGTTCTGATCAGGTATAAACTCAAAATCGCCATTGTAGTAGTTGTCTTTGGAGAGAACGTAGGTTTCCCGATTCGCTGTAATATGCCAGATGGTGTTTACGCCGGGCCCAGCGGAGGAAATAAAGAAACCCTCATTCCCATCAGGTAATAAACCATCGAAATCTTCAATGGCAGGAGAGAGGGTCACCTCGTTGATGACTGTTGTTTGATAGTCGACCAATGCCAGCTTCATACCAGCAACATAAAGACCTTCTTCACCCCCGTAGATTCCATTGGCCCATTGCAAATTTATCGTGTCTTGCGCCCAAATTTGCATAGAGTCATTGGCGAGCTTAAGTACCGCGTGAATGGATGATGCGGAGGCAAATAGCTCTCCACCAGCACTAATTGTAACATCGTTAACTCCGGGGAACGGATTAGGCGGAGCTGGATAGGAAGCCAAAATCGTACTGTCACCGATGTTAACTACAATCACACGGTCCATATCTCCAATATACAGTGTGGTTTGATCTATGGTCATGCCGGTGGGTCGATTAAGTCCTGACACCCAGTATTTGGTAATCAGTTTTCCATCCGCGCTAATTTTAGTAATGTAGCCGGTGCCGGTAAAGTCGTATTCAAGCGAGTTGCTCACGTAGAAGCAGTTGTTGGCCTCATCAAAAATTACTGTTTCCGGGGAATGCAATGAATCAGGCATGATCCAGGCCTCAGTTAAGTTTAGTTTTAACTGGTTCTCTTTTGTATCCGATACGTCTTTGGTTTGCCGAGAATTTTCTTTGCATGAGCCAAGGAGCAAAGCTCCCAGTAGGGCGATACATTGAAATATAAATATGAAGCTACTGTGCACAGGCATGAACTTTCAATATGTTATGATGGTTACAAATATCAAGTTAAGAAAAAACTATACTCGCGCAGGTAGTAAGCTATAGTCAATCCCTTTTGATTGACTATTTAGGTTACATTTGTAAATTACTCTTTCCTAGATACATAACCACCTGGAACGTTACATCACCTTGCGGCATGGTGGTATATTATATCCGATTGGGGTAGTGAAGTTGTCGATATGAAGTTATTACAATGCTGTTTGATTGGAGTGCTTGGCTTAGTTTGTTTTTCATCACAAGGCCAGGCTAAATTGGAGCACCGGGCGTTCCTGATTGGAAATTTTGGCGATCTAAATTCGCAAAGCCCCTTTTATCAACAACTATTACAGCAGGCCAAGTCGGATGATGCCTTTTCGGTGGTGCTATTGGGCGATTTCTTTTCAGAAAGCGATCCGGATCTGAATCTCCTCAGGGAGCTGGCTACAAGTATTGAGCAATCTGCAGAAGGCCACCTTGTAATACTCACCGGAGATAGAGATTGGAACAACTCTGGTAAAGGGGGCTGGGAAAGGATACAAGGTTTGGAGAAAACCATTGACTCATGGGACTATGAGCGATTAACCTGGACTATTGATGATGGTTGCCCAGGACCCAAAACCTACGAATTGTCTGAAAACCTAAGCTTGGTGGCCATCAACACACAATGGTGGAATCATCCTTTCGAGAAGCCCATTCCTGCTGATGCTGAATGTAAGATTATTACTGAGAAGGATTTTCTAAATGAGCTAAAGGAAGTATTGGAGGAAAACAGCGGCCGAAATCTACTTGTTGCCGGCCACTTTCCGCTAATATCCTATGGGCCCCATGGCGGATATGTTCCCTTTAAAACATACTTAAGCCCACCTGTAGTTGGAAGTTTTGTTGCCGCTCACAAGCGTTTTATCGGTGGTCCAATGTCAATCGTCAACAAGAGGTATGACCATATTCGACGCAAGCTCCTCGATCTTATCCAAGGAAGCCGTCCCGTAGTTTATGCTTCTGGACACGAGCGAAATTTACAGGTGATTAGCCACGAAGGTTCTTTCCTTGTCAACAGTGGCAGCCCAAAACAGGCCACTTATGCCAAAGATGGAGCTAGCAATTCGCTATACTCTCAGGCAGAACAGGGTTTTATAGAGTTGCAATATTTTAATGACGGCCGGGTTGACTATGTCACACATAGCAATGGTCAGTCAAAAAGACATTCCTTGTTCTATTCACTCTGTGGAGAACTTCGAAGTCAGGATGGGGCCCCGAATTCGGCCTTCATGCCCTGTGCAACGGCTACCAATGCACAAGGAACAAATAGAGAGTTGACTCAAAGAGATACGGTACTTCAGGCAGGAAATTATCCCGCCCAGGGACTCAAGAAGTTGCTATTTGGCTCGCATCATCGCAGTAGTTGGAATGAACCAACCAAGGTACCTTTTCTTGATCTTGAAAATACACATCAAGGTTTACGGATCTATGAAAAGGGCGGAGGAAGACAGAGCACCTCCCTAAAGATAAAGGGAGGAGATGGCAGAGAATATGTATTCCGCTCTGTTGACAAAGACCCTACTGGTGTTTTGCCTCTGGAGCTCAGAGGTACCATTGTGGCGGACCTGCTTAAAGACGCTACCAGCATGCAGCACCCTTACGGAGCAATGGTGGTAGCTGAACTACTCAATAGCACAGATATTTTGCATGCTACACCAGACCTGCATGTTCTGCCGAATTCAAACACAGAACCATTTCTACAAACCTATGGTGGACTTTTTGGTATGCTTGAAGAAAAACCGACCCGTGCCAAGAACGTAAAAGTGCCCTTCGCCGAAGCGGATGATGTGGTGCAGAGCTATCGTATGTTTAGAGAGCTGTACGAAGACAACGATAATGAGGTAGACACGGAGGGCTATGCCAAGGCCAGAATGCTGGACATACTTGTTGGCGATTGGGGACGACATGAAGATAATTGGAAATGGGCCGAATACGATAGGGGAAAGTCTAAGTTCTATCGGCCAATACCTCGCGATCGTGATCATGCCTTTTCTAGGTGGGATGGCGCCCTCATCTGGCTATTGGATAGGGAATGGGCCAAAGAGAGCGGTGAGAATTTTGGTTATACCATAAGAGATATTCGAAGTCTTACTTGGCCTGCCAGACATCTGGATCGGTTTATTGCCGCTGAAGTTAGCAAGGAGCAATGGCTGGAAGCTGCCCGGTATCTGAAAAGCCAGCTGACAGATGAGGTTATAGCCAATGCGGTAAAGAAGCTTCCGGCTGAGTCTTATGCACTCTCAGGGGAAGAGCTTACAACCAAGCTGCAGGCGAGAATCAAAGACCTGGAGGAATATGCTCTGCAATTCTACCTGCAACAAGCAAGGGAAGTCGATGTAGTCGGTTCTAACAAGAAAGAGCATTTTGAGTGCGTAAGAAATGCTGATGGTTCAGTTGAAGTCTCAGCCTATCCATTGAAATCTGCAGGTGAGGCCGATAAGCGGTTTTACTACCGACGATTTATTCCTGGTGAAACTCGAGAGATTAGACTTTTTGGACTTGGTGGTGATGATGTGTTTAATATCACTGGATCATCTAACCAATCTATAAAGGTAGTGGTAGTTGGTGGCCCGGGAGATGACAATATTACCGATCAGTCTGCAGTGAAGGGGGCATCGCGGAAAACCAGAATTGTGGACCGGCAGGAGAATAATCTTCATCTTGGTAAGGAGAGCAAAGTCATTACCCACTGGGACCCTGTTCATTACAATTACAATAGAACTGCATTCGCCTACAATCGATACTTCCCATTAATTATTGTCGGATATAATGCCAATGATGGCCTGGGACTAACGGGTGGAGTTACTCTTACCCGGAATAAACTGGGAAAGGAAGACTTTGCTGAGAAGCATAGCTTTAGAGCCAGAATTACCACTGAGGAGATAAGGCTATTTCGCTACAATGGTAGGTTCCACCACACATTTGGCAAGTGGGATGTTACTGTGGGCACGTTGTTGGCAAATCACAACGACTTCAACTTTTATTATGGCCTCGGTAATGGCACCACCAAAACTGATAGTCTTTTTAATGCAGATTATTACCGTACCCGGTACGACACCTATGGAGTGCATGTTGGGTTGATCAGAGACTTCTGGAAGCGTAGCCATTTCAGTGCGCAGATAGGGTATGAAAACAATGGGGAAGTAATTGATGCCAACACTATTCTTGATGATCCCAATCCTGCACCTAATCTAATTACGCCGCAGAATGCCAACCTGGTAGAACTTAGATCACAGCTTTTGCTTGACTTCAGGGACAGAAGAGCTTTTCCAGAAAGGGGCGTAAGCCTGGACTTACAGTATAGGCATGGAGTTCTCACAGACAATGAAGAGAGTTATGGTATCATCAAGGGGTCGATTCAAAAGTTGGCAACATTTACCAAGGAGAAGCCAATCACGCTGGGGCTCACTGTGGGAGGCTCGACCAGCTTTAATGCCAGCAATATTCCTTTCTACAAGCTTGAATATCTTGGACAGCTAAATGGCCTCAGGGGTTTTCAGGAAAACCGATTTACTGGCGAATCATTGGCCTATTACAATGTTCAGCTTAGAATTGAATTGGCAAAGTTCAGGACCTCAATTCTTCCTATGAAGTTTGGTATTGGTGGTTTCTACGATTCTGGTAGGATATTTAGCGACTTCGACATCACTAACAAATGGCATCAGGGTTATGGAGGTGGTTTTTACCTCATTCCTCTGAAGGAGAATTTTGCCATCACTGCATCGGTGGGCTTTTCAGAAGAGGAGAGTGGTCTGCTGCTGCTAACCATTGGTAGTGGCTTCTAGCTTTTCGATTTACCTAATTCTAGACCGATACCTTTAAGTCGCTTCTGAGCAAGCCAAAGTTATCTACTAAGTGGCTGTTATTACCGATGAAGCCCTAGTGCTTGGAGTACAGCAGTGCCAGGTATTTCATAATTTAATCGCCAACTTCTGGTTGTGGGTGTCAGATTCTAAAACCCCTCGTGTAGTGGTTGTGTATTTATCTTTAAGAAATTGACACAATCAGCTAATTCAAACCGTTATTATTCGGAGTTTATTTATGTGCGGAACAAGTCGATGGCTACAACAACAATTTTAGTAGTATGATACCTCTTATGAAGTCATGAATAGATATGATTCCAATATAAAGATGGTGAAAGTAGGTTTCCACTTACTTATCGTTCTGTTGTTATTGATCATGCCACAACCATTTCCGGAACATCCCGTGCAGGCATTTTTCCGCTCCCGGTGGTATTCAATCGCTCCCTGGCTTATTACATTCTATATTCTCAACGTGGCCTGGTTTGTGCCCAGCCTATTGATGCGCCGCCGCTACGTTCACTTTGGAATCGCTGCCCTAATATCAACAATAGCATTCCCCTTCCTGGTGAAATGGACCTGGCAACTGTTCTACGCGCCATCCATTGTTCAATCGCCTTTCCAGGGTCTCCCTAAAATGGCGGTTGTGCCTTTTATGACATTAATGACTATAGGTACAGGCTTTGAGTTATTAGTAAACTGGGAGAAGCAGAGAAGAGTCAATGAAGAAATCCAGAAGGAGAAAGTCACTGCTGAGCTAGCCTTCCTGAAGTCTCAAATCAACCCGCATTTTTTGTTCAATTCCCTTAATAATATCTGGTCTTTAGTTCGGGCGAAGTCGGCAAAAGCTGAAGAAGCCATACTTATGCTGTCTGAACTGCTTCGTTATATGTTGTATAAGTCAGACGATCAGCAAGTAATGCTATCAGAGGAGATTAAGCATATTGAAAATTTCGTAGCGCTGCAAAAATTGAGAATATCATCGAAGCACAAAGTGTTAATAAGTATGGATAAGTCCGGACTGAATGGCCTGGAAGCACAAATTGAACCCATGGTACTCATTCCTTTTGTGGAAAACGCTTTTAAGCATGGGCTCAGCTACTCTGGAAAAAGTGAGATACTTATCGGGCTGAGAAGTTCAGATAGTGACCATAGGGAATTGCAATTTCAAGTTTCAAATACGATTAAATCATCAGGAACTTCGGAGGAAGAGCTGGATATGATTGGGTCGGGAATAGGTTTGAAGAACGTTAAGAGAAGGTTGCAACTTTTATACAACCGAAATCACCAGCTGCAAATTACTCATGGGCCCGAGCGCTTTGAGGTTGACCTGAAACTAAAGTTATGAATATAGATTGTATTATTATCGATGATGAACCTTTAGCACTTGATATACTTGAAGATCACGTGGCGAAAGTCAATTACCTAAATCTTGTGGGAAGGTTTGAAAGCGCCATTGAGGCAACAAATCAATATTCCGAACTGAAAGCGCAGCTTATCTACCTCGACATTAACATGCCTGATTTATCGGGGATTGATTTCCTGAAAAGCATGGTTAACCCTCCAAACGTGATATTCACTACGGCGCATGAAAGTTACGCGTTACAGGGCTTTGAGCTTGACGCCGTAGACTACTTGCTAAAACCAATCTCTTTTCATCGGTTTTTAAAAGCAACAGGCAAAGCCAGGGAAAGAGTTACCACTACTAACCATGCGGCTGGTCAGGCCGGTGGGAATGGCGTATCAGATTACATCTTTGTAAAATCTGAACATAACGTAATAAAAATTCGCATAGCCGATATACTATACGTTCAAGCCTACAAGGATTATATCAAGATTTTCAAGGAAGGGGAGAGGCCAATCCTAACTATCAAGAGCCTTAAGTCGGTTTATGAGCTACTTAAGCCACATGGTTTTGTCAGAACACACCGCTCTTATGTGGTGGCCATCGATAAGATAGAATCATTCAGAAATGGTAGAGTGAGAATTGGTGAAACGGTGATTCCCATCGGCGATAATTATCGGGAGGAATTTCATCACAATGTAATAGACGGAAGAATCTGATTTTGTAAATCTGTCTTGTCGTCGAAACTTGCCGCCTCGTCTATATTTCTTGTTGATAACCAATTCATGAGCTAATTACCATGCTCTGATTAGAAGAAGAAGGTGATGAAGACTTACATGATAGTAGTATGGCTCCTGATAGTGCTGGCAGCGGATAGCACCAGAAGCCAGGTGCGTTTTATAAGCCCTGCATCTCAATCAAGCGAGGTTATTGACAGCAACTAAGTTGCAGACCGCAGAAATTACTTGACTACCATCCGGCCAAAAAAGAAGCGCACCGCAAGATTGTCAAACAATTCTGGAAGGCAGTTATTGTGCTGTTGATTGAATGGATACGTAATTCGGTTCAGGTAGATGCTTTTCTGAAACTACATTCTGATTAGTTATCGCTGATTTCAGGATAAGCTAGTTGATTCTGCGTTTAGCAAACCAAAAATCCAGGAAGGTGAAGTTGAGCGTAATTTTACTGTAAGTGTCATTGAACTCCTCATCCCGAATTTCTCCTCTTGTTCCCCTTTCAAATATTAATCGGAAATAACCTCTGCTGGCCATAGGATAACCAATACCAAGAGTAAAGCCTGCTGCATCAAGCCCCAACCCGTCAAGCTCAAGGTAGGTTTGCTCATAGAAGAGACCACCGGAGAGGGCCAGCCATCCGGCCTTGCTGTCTGCCTCATAGTTAGGCAGTCGTTGAAAACCGATAGATGCCCGCTGCGAGTCTCTTATACTAAAATTGGTGCCCTCAACTGCCAATGCTGACCAAAGTTGGAGCCTGTAATCGGCCATTACATTCCACTTTTGTTGATGGGTGTAACCAATGCCCACGCCAATGCTATGGGGTAATACGTAGTCTTCATCCAATACAACCTCTTCGAATTGCAAAGTATCGATCGGTAGACGCGTGTCATCAAGCTCTGATACTAGTGTTTTGCTATTGCCGGTAAGTAGGTTGTAAGGACTATAGGTACCTCCAATAGCCAGAGAAGACCTTCCCAGCGGTATTTCATACTGGAATCCAAAATCAATCTGTGGTGTGCTCAGAAAAATGGACTCCTTGACTTCAACATCAAAGGCCAAGGATTGTGAGGTTATAGTTTGCTCATTAATTAATGAGCCGAAGACGATAGAAGCATGTAAGCCTACTGAGAGTCGTTTCGACAAATACTTGCCATAGCCAAAGTAGAACTCATTTAACCCACCTCGGCCGGTAAAGTCAACCAGGAATCGCCCTTGGATACCATCGAATTCGTCGGCAGAGATGATGTTATATTTTACGTTGCTGTATTGTCGCAATCCGATTGATACGCCGGAGCTATCACCAGTACTGAACCCGAAGGCGATGTATGGGAATTTCATGTCCAATCGGGGAACACTGCGGTCATCGTCAGATCTAACCAGCACCGTAGTAGCTAAACCAGATTCTGAAATGAAAGTATTTGGAAACCCAATGGCTGAATAACTGGCTGGATTAAGGTTGTTCAGTGCAATGTTAGAGCGATAGGTAATACCGGTGCCTCCTAGGCCAAGCGCGTGCCCAAAGCCTTTTGGGGTAATATCTCCTAGTCCGAAATAGGTATAGGGAGAACCTGGAGAATCCTGACAAACCCCTGCTAAAGAAACCAACAACGCTGCTACCAGTATGGCTACCTTTTGTAGTCTGTGTGTGAATTGCATCCTCTAATCAACGCTGATTCAATGGGAGGGGACCAACAAAATATATCAACCGTGCAATTATCACTACCAGTATTGAATTAGCTCCTTTTTGTTCCGAATTAGGCCGCTGGTAGTATAAATCAAGCATTACCGGTGTTAAGTATTTGAAATAACCCCATTCGTAGATATTTTTTTTTGGAGCCCATCTTATAGCTCAGTTTTGAGACCAAACGAGTTTAGATGTTAGCATTGCGCAGAGTGATCGTTAGGACGGCCATGGTTTCCATTATCCTTATCAGTGGTTGGTATTGCAATCTGCCAACCCCCATCGGGGTTGAAGTGGTAAGTGATGAAACCCTGTCTGTGATTTATATTGATACCTTATCCCTGGAACTCTCTACTGTTGTATTCGATTCTATCGAGACCAGTAACCCTCAGCGACTTTTGGTTGGATTTAGCAACGATCCGGAGTTTGGTAGTATCCGTTCGAGGCCTTTCTGGAGAATTTCGGCTGACTCCATTGATGAGCTTCCGTCATCGAGGGCGACCTTCATCTCCGGTGAGTTTGTGCTAAACTACGACGACTATTCATATTTCGATACTTTGCAGACACAGACGGTCCGTATCTATACCGTAGATGAGGAGCTTGATAAGCTTATATACTACAATATCAATAGCTTCGACTTTGGTGCCAATGGTGATATCGGGCATTTGACTTTTGCCCCAAGGCCGGTTAGCGAAGAACAAATTTCCGTGCCTATCTCAGACGATTTTGCCTTCCCCATATTTGAAGATATGGTGGAAGAAGGCGAGGATTTTAGACGGCGACCCATCGACTTTGTACCACCGTTTGTGGTGGAGCTGGATTCTTCTCAGCACGGATTGTTCCTTGGCTTTTCACTGCAGTCAGCCTTTGTAATAAACTACCGGGAAGATGCTGAAGATAAAACGGTGGCGCTGGTGCCTGATATCGCATTCCGTTACAACCAAATTCTTGGCGATCGGTCTGGTTCTGAGATTACACAACTGGTTGATCAGAAGAATGCCCTGCCCGCTTCAAGTACTTCCGGTCAGGCCTACATGCAAGGTGGCACCGGCCTCGGTATTAGGGTAAGCATTCCTCACATCGATTTATTGAAAGAAGTATTAGCCAGGAATTTCGTAGCCCGAGCTGTATTGAGGCTTGAGCCGGTGCCTGGAAGCTTCGACGATGATACTCCCTTGCCCACAAACTTTAGCTTCACCAGGGTAGATAAGTTCAACCGATTCCAGGAATTCTATCGCATTTCCGGAGATCTCGTCATTGACGATGAATTCAAGGAAGATACCTTTTACGAGTTCGATATACTACCCTTTATTGACAATCAATTTCTAAGGCAAGACCAAAATGAAGACGGAATCCTAATCACCCTCAATAATGACGATTTACCGGTGGCTGTAGACCGGCTGGTAGCTAGATATGGGTCAAAGTTTCAAACTAAAATTGAACTATATATTCTGAATTATGAGAATTAAACTGGATGGCAGTGGTATCACCATGAATAAGGTGGCACTACTACTTTGTGTGTTGGCGTTCGTTAGCTGCAGTTCCGATACTGAAGACTTGCTAGGCAATTGGGTAGAAGATTCGGATTTTGAGGGATTCCCTCGGTCTAATGCTGTGGCATTTGTAATCGATGAATTCGGCTATGTTGGTACCGGATTCAACGGAACTGAAGATGAATACTACAATGATTTTTGGCGCTACGACTCAAACCTAAGCTTCTGGCAACAGATTGCGCCACTACCCGGGATTGAGAGAACCGGTGCAGTGGCCTTTAGTATTGATGGCTTTGGATACGCGGGCTTAGGTTACGATGGGGAGAATGAACTCCAGGACTTTTATCGTTATGACCCTCAGAGCAATCAATGGACAGAGATTGCTCAGTTTGCTGGTTCTGCCCGCCGTAATGCAGTAGCATTTGCTATAGGAGGTAAGGGTTATGTCGGCACCGGCAATGATGGGAATACGCTCAAAGACTTTTGGGAATACGACCCCGATACTGACAGCTGGGCTCAAATACCAAGTTTGGGCGGTGGCAAGCGTGAGAATGCTGCTGCATTCGTACTAGGGGAGACGCGGGCCTTTGTAGGCACAGGCACCGATAATGGCTTCAATGAATTGGACTTCTGGGAGTTCGACCCTGCATTGTTGCCAGGTTTCCCCTGGGTTAGAAAAAAAGACCTCGACGATGATGATACCTATACCATAGCCAGAGGTAATGCCGTAGCCTTTGCCAGCAATAATATGGGCTATGTGGCTACTGGCACTACCTCAACAGTTTGGGAATACAACTTCCAGAATGACGAGTGGGAGCAGAAGACCAATTTTGAAGGATCAATCCGCCGCGATGCTGTCAGCTTTGTCATCAGTGGAAAGATATTCGTAACCACGGGACGGAATGGTAGCACCTACTTCGATGATATGTGGGTGTTTGAACCCGGTGAAGACTTTGACGAGAACGATTAATACCAAACTAAAAGCCCAAGAGGGGGAGATTCGGAAACTTTAATGCTGAAAAGGGTTGGGGGCGATCTACAATGGTCACTAAGATTGCCCCCACTTGCCTCTCCTCATGTCCCGCCTGCAGATGCTCAGCCCATTTCCACCATTGCCAGTTGAAGGCTAATTTCCTTATCTTTCATGCCTGTTTACTATGGATTTCCTATGGATGCTGTTAGCAACAACTTGCCACCTTTGCAACAAACACCGGCCGCCTGGTATGGACCGGAACTGGAGGCTAACCAAAGCCGATGGATCTATCATTTAAGTAGGGAAGAGGTTGCCGAACTGGAATCTACGGCCAGGGCATTGCTTGAGTCCGGTTCGGAGTTCACTAGCCTTACCGCAAGCCATTTCTCCTTGCCACTGCTTAAGCCGAAACTAGAGCAAATCCAGCAGGAGCTCATTAATGGTTGTGGCGTAGTACTGCTAAGAGGTTCAACACTGGAAAATGTTGCTGAAGAGGTGGCCGCGGCCATCTTCGTAGGCATTGGGGCCCATCTTGGCAATAGGAGAGCCCAGAATGCCAGTGGTGACCTGTTGGGGCACGTACGTGATGTCGGTTTAAATGCCGATAACCCAGAGGTGAGGATATACCAAACCAATGAACGGCAAACCTTCCACACCGATTCTGCTGATGTGGTAGGACTCATGTGCCTGCAGCCGGCGGTTGAGGGAGGCCAATCTATGGTAGTTAGTGGTGAAACAGTATTTAATGAAATGTTGGAGAAAGACCCGGAGTTGCTGGCAATGCTGATGGAGCCCATTGCCACCGACCGGCGCGGTGAGATACCGGTAGGCGCCAAGCCTTACTGCCTGATACCTGTCTTCACCTACCATGAGCACAAGCTTACTAACTTTTACCAGCGCCAGTATATAGAATCGGCTCAGCGCTTTGAAGATGCTCCACGCCTTACAGCCAGGCATATTGAAGCACTCGATCTGTTTGATGAGCTCTGTAATGATAGCCGCATCCACATCTCTATGGACCTAAGGCGCGGTGATATGCAGTTTGTCAACAATCACTGTCTACTGCACGACCGCACAGCCTTTAGAGATCATCCTGATCTCAGTCAGAGAAGGCACTTACTAAGACTGTGGCTTTCTATGCCTAACGATCGGGAGCTGGCACCCGTATTTGCTGAAAGGTATGGCAGTGTGGTTGTTGGTAATAGGGGAGGTTATTTCTAGAAACAGATAACGCCATATCATCTTTCGCCGTTAATTCTCTTAACCGCCTTCTATCTGTGTTCAACTAGATAGAATAACCCCTTGATCAAAGAATTTAAAGCTCACCAAAACTCGCTGCTCACGGTTACGATCTACGAGTCTAAGGTGGAAGAAGACATTACCCTCAGTGAGTATAATTCCAATCCCTGTTTGTCATTTCCGCTTAAGTCTGGTTTCGCTTACAAAACAACCAACTTCAATCAGTTCGTGGAAAGTAACAGCTTTCTGGTTGAAAGTCAGGCCAATGAGTTCAGCATAAAGAAATTCAAAGACCTGGGTATGGACCTCACCGTTTGCTTTCAATTCAAGAATGAACGCATAAAGCTTATTTCAGATTTGAATGGCAGTAAGTGTGCTCAGTCGTACCGACGCAGCCCAGCCTTGAGCCATTTGATTTTTGAATTGGTACAAAACCTGGATATGGACGGTTTGTATCTTGATTCCGCTGTTGATAAGATTTTATTTGAAGAGATACTGGGTGAGGGGTTAGAGCTGATAAGCCCTAATGAAAGGCGTTGGAACCTGTTGCGTACTGACGTAGCCAAGGACTTCATCCACGGTAATTACCAGACCGAAATTGGAATTGATGAAATGGCTGATGCAAGTTGTCTCAGTCGCTTTCACTTTACACGCACCTTCAAGCAACGTACAGGCTTAAGTCCTTACGAGTATCTACTGGCGGTTAGACTGCATAAGGCGCGCGAGTTGCTAAAGAAAGACCAGAGTATTACTGAGATAGCCTTTGCCACTGGTTTTAATAGCCTTGAAAACTTCTCACAGACCTTTAAAAACACGCACGGTTTGGCTCCCTCAGAATTCCGGGATCAGCTCAGGAAGGTTTATTAATACCACAAAGAGGGGAGACCTAATCCTGCAGATAATCAGTGAGTTGTGGCTCCGTTAGTACAGCACCATGTACACCAGCAATTGTTTTGATAGACCATTGATATTGCCTGATGCGGTCTAGCAATATCTGCGATGGCTCGCTATCTAATGGCCACTCCTGGTAGGAGATCATATCCGTTTGCCATAGCAATTGTTGTTTTGGGAAGTAAAGCACCAGCATGTTATTTACATGTGGAATGGGCCCGATATCAAACACTTGCACCGAGTTGAGATTATCGCTTAGCTGCCAGGTGGAATCTACTGCCAGCGACTTAACCGGGAGGGGAGCAAGAGCTAGTGAGTCTGGTGCCAGCGTCCATTTTGCATCGGCTATACGATCAAACCAGCTTATAAGCGGAGTGGCGGCCACCAAAGTAACTCCGTGGGCGATATATTGACGAATACCGCCGATATGGTCGCTATGGTGGTGACTTTGCACCATATATCGAACAGGTTTATTCGGAAAATGGGCCTCAATCATGTCCAAGGCCTTAATTGAAGCCTGATTAGACACTGGAGCCTCACCAACAAGTATAAAGTCCTCAAATTCAGCTACTAATACATTGTAATCAGATATACCAAGGTTATCATCATTGACATTGCGGACCATATAGATGTTATCAGCCAGCTGCACCCAGGAAGCGGCTGGAAAATTCGGTTCCAAGGGTCTATAGGAGGTAGTATCAAACAATTGGATAGGGGTTTCAAGGGGTGAAACCTCATAATTATTGAATAGCGTGCCCCAGGAGTCATAAGCTGCCCCGGACTTGATCTTTTGCGGTAACATAAGGCCGTTAAATCGTTGATAATCAGTAAATTTTTTGATCAATAAACCATCGCCATAAGGTTGATGCAGCACCTGTCTTTCAAGCTTTTTAAGCAGGAGAGACTTACTATCGAGGAAAAGGGTGGTTGTACGGGGTGTGTTGACCTTAATGACATGAAAGTGGCCGTTTTCAAGCTGTTGTAGGCCCTCATAGCTCAATAAGGCCGAATCAGCCAGGGCAGAGACCAGGTACGGTTGTGGAAAGTGCCTGAAGTTGTCAAATCCACTATTATCGGCCTCAAATGCCGTTTTGGAGTAATAAACATAGGTGGTTGACTGCTCATCGTTGACAATGGAGGCAGCCTGGAAAAGGAAACCATTAAATGGGTTGATATGCAGGGCAATTTCACTGTTTTCAGGCCGATTAATCAGAAATTGGCTTTCAACGCTGTATTCTTCACCATATGGAGGTGCTGGATGCAAGGATTGACCACGATTTATGGCCTGGGAGGCTACAATCTGGACTGAGAGCTGTAATTCGGGATCTGAAAGATCTCCGGAAGCATCCAGGCTTTGCTGTAGCAATTGGATGGGATTTGGTGCCTGTTGAGCAGCCGGAGCACAGCTGAATAGTACAGAGCCTAGGATAACAGCCTGTACGGTGGCTTTGTAGACATATGGGATTTGAAGAAGATTAGTCATGCGAGCTAATTAGTTGTTGGTGAGTAACGAAGTAAGTGTGCTGAGGTCAGAGACATTTAAGGAATTGTGCTGTTTTGGTTTGTCTGTTGTTGGCTGACTTCGATCTGGCAACTGGGGGCTTAGAGGCTCTCTTAGTGCGACGGTGAATTAGTTTGGAGGGCTATAGGGGATATAATAGATATTGACGCTCATAAGAGTTAACAATACGTACTTAACATAATATAAATTATATAACAACCCTGTATGTTTTACCCATTCATAATAGCCTTCTCCAGCTTTCTCTGAATCAAGGCTTTTTCATTTTCTTTCTTGGCTAGTTTCAGCGCCTTATTTAGGTTGGTGATCTCTTGACCTGGATCGTGGTTCATTCGGCACAATTCTGCCATGAGACAGAAGTAATGTACATTGTCTCTGAGCTCTAATTTAAGGGCTGATTCTATGGCTTTTTTCGGCGAATGGGCTTTCGCTAAAGCATAAGATCTATTCATCGCAATAATAGGTGAATACTCTATGGTGAGTAGCTTATTATAGAGCATAAGTATTTGCTCCCACTTACCTTCTTGCTCCTGTGTATGCCAGAATGCAATAGAGGCTTCTAAATGATACTTAGATATTGATTTCCCCTTTGATGCAACGTTCATGTACTGTCGGCCTTTTTTGATAAGATCCTGATCCCATTGAGATCTGTCTTGCTCATGATAGAGCAGATTTCCGCTCTCTCCTGACTGACGGGCTTTGAGTCTTGAAGCATGAAAACACATCAAGGCTATTAATGCATGAACATGATTGACCTGGAAGTTTTGCTGTTTTGTTAAAAAAATCCCTAATCGCATGGCTTCCCAGCATAATTCATTTCGAATATTTTCT
>JANQPQ010000051.1 GCA_028285445.1 Cyclobacteriaceae bacterium
GAATCCAGAATAGTAGTAGTAATTGTATGACTAATGCTGGTACAAAAAATACATGCTCAGAATAGGTGTCTCCTAAGCTACCAGCTCCAGTACCACTTAGAAACAATAGAATTATTGTTAGCCATCTTATCGCAATAAATGCTGCCAGATTTATTAGCAATATCAGAATTGTCCTTGGTAAATTCACTAATTAAACTAAACTTAGACTAGTTGGGATCTAGCAGTTAATCCAACTAAAATGGTATCATCTCATAGGGAATTATCCTGAAGTGACTCCCAAAAAACAGAATTGTAATGATCACCCCGAGGTAGATATAATTATACCTTGAAACCTGCCCTTTTCGGCTTGCTCTGACAAAAAGCCATAGCAGCAGAATAAGTTGAATGATAAATACAGCTAGGTAATCACCTATGGAATACTTAGAACCTGTTGGAATGCCATGAAGGAAGATTAAAAGCATCGACAAATAACGCAGTCCAAGAAAGAGGGCGACATTAAATGCTAAACCGACGACAAAGTGTAAGAGAGGCCTTTCAGTTAACCGTAATCGTGATTCCATATTTCTTTTTTGCAGCTTTGACAAAGTTATCAATTGTATCCTGAGTAGAAGCACTATTAATGAATGCGTTTATAAATGCACCTACTTCGTTACTGAATGAGTCGGTGTCATGAGCCGCCTTCATCCCTTGGCCAACGTCGGATGAGAATGCCGCCTTTAGTCCTTTTATCTTGTTTCCGGATAGCCAGTCATCGTCATGGTGCATTGAGAAAGCATTGTCTGCTTTTGCTGTTAAAAGTCCAGATTGATGGGGCCCTAAATGAAGAACGTAGTCTATAACTGAATTTGGGTCAGCAAACAAATGAGAATTGTCACTTATCAACTTCATTAGAGCTTCTACATAACCTGTTGCAAAAGCAGAGCCCCTGCTGTGAGAATAAATCTGTATTTTTTCAACAATCTTATTTGATTGAGGGTCCTTTGCAAGTTTGCTCAATATCGTTTTCCAATCTCTGTTTGCCTGGGCAACACCAGCTTTGACTCTATTTCCTGAAATATTGCCTTGATCAGCCCACCCTCCTTTAGCTAGCATCCGGAAGCCGTCGCTCAATGACCAAGCTGTGGCGTATTGGTCGCCATCAACAAAGTGTAGTTGGCCACCGGGGTTAGCAATTCCAGAGTTTCGAATCGTAGTTAGCAACTGTGTGCTCCAGTAACTGTCATCAGCTCTTTTGCTGTCAAGATCAACTTTCCCGTTGATAAAAATTGGTAATTGACCATCTGGATCAACATAATTAATTGGGTTGTTCAGATTGTAGACATATGGTGAGGACATTTCAAGCATGTCTGTAGCGGGATCAATCTGCCACCATTTGCCTAAAGCCGGATCGTACATTCTACTGATGATGTTATCGGGCATTTCGTCGTTTGGTATATCCTTTATGAAACGGATAATCCGACCAGAAAGGATGTTAAGTTCTATGCTGCCAATACGAAAAATAGAATCCTGATCGTGGAATTCAGCGTTTTCACCAAATCCGGCGGTTGCAGTAATCACTTCAAAGCCAAAGTCTTTGAAAGGTTGGGGTGTCTCGAACTTGAAGGCTTGCCTGGTAGTGTCTTCATTAATTCGAAAGAGCCAATTGAGATACATCTCTTTAGGCATTCTTCTGTAGCCAAGCTCATGTATTTGAAGATAGGCTGATTCTAGTTCTTTGAATTTCTGTATTGCAAACTTGTTGTCCCAAATGGTATTAAAATGATTAGCATTTTTCGAGATCATCATATTCTCGTACTCAACTTTCAACAGCTCCGCACGGAGGATCAGGGCATTTATGTAATTCGGATAGTTTTCAATCGCGATGTCTAGCCAGTTGATTGGGGTTCTAATATCTGTGTATCCTACTTTTCTTATATAACCCTGTGCTAGATCCGTGATGATATATGCCAGGTTTTGCTTTTGCGACAGGGTATCCATATACAGACCGTTAACTATGGCCTCGGTCTTTATATAGCTATTCCACTTTATAGCGGCATCGTATGGGAACCTACCCGTTGTTAGCTCGGTATTATACCAACCCATTTCATCACTCCATTGCTTTATGTAAGTATGATTTGGCGCCATGGCCAGGTAGGCTGGTACTTTCAATTCGTCAGCTATAATCTTATATAATGCTGGCAGGCTGTGACAATTGCCCGAATGATCCCCAAGGAGCTTCGAAACAAACATCTTTGTCCAATCCGACTCTCCCCAAAAATCTTCCATGTCATAGGTGAACGGGAATTTCTGGAATGTGTGGAGCGCATTATCATCGCTTGAGAATTGAAAGCTTATCGAGTCTTTAATCACCCGGAAAACTGACCAAGCTTGGGTCACAGATTGTTTGTCTTTGCCAGTATACTGCAAGTCTCCAGAGGCAGCGATTACATTGGCCATTTGCACCAGCCTATCAATATGAAATTCGTACTGCTCATAGCTTAGTTGACCATCTAAATAGGCGTTCTCCGTTATGAAAACTGCTTTTTTGAAGGAATATTCAGCCTTACCCTCAAGCATTTGCTTAAGCTGCGAGAATGCCTTCTGATAAATATCCTTAGCCTCCCTTTCACTTCCGAAGGTCGTTCCGAAGTAAATTAATGACAGAACTAACAGAGCTATCTTCTTCATTTCAATTGTTGTTCAAGTTGTCTTTTCCGTACCAAGTGCTGCCTTTGGGCTGCAATCTCATTAACCCCGTCTAACCATGCTTTATAAGCCCAATCCGGCATTTCCCGCCAACCTAGTCTCTTGGTGATCCGTGTAGCTGCGCCCTTCTCGCTTACCAAAACTCTTTGAGCGTTTTCGTCTTTATCCAGGTCATTTTCAGATAAATCGTGTTGTTTGTACTGCTGGCTAACAAACCTCGATAGGGTCTTGTAGTAGCCGTACATTAGTGCATTTCCGTTGAGGTTATTCGGAAAGTAGTGTACTATCATTCCCCCTATAGTACCCACAAAGTCATCAACTCCGAATATCCTTTTGTAGGTAATGGCAAGATTAGCGGCTTGATATGCAATTACCTCTTTATCAGGAAGAGGCCTAAGGTAGATTCCGCTGCGAACTTGCTCTGCAGTGATAAAACCACTGCTCCATAGAAAGTCATCGGTGCTAAACATCCTGCCGGTCAATTCAATGTTCTGCCAGTTTCCACGACCATCCCTAAACTTGATATATGTGTGTTCCGGAGCAAACGCCAAAAAAGCCTCAGCACCAATTTCTTTGGCATATAACAGAAAAAGCATGGGTAAGCTCATACACTGACCGCTCCCTGATCTCAGCAGTTTGCTAACGAAGACTTTGGTTGGATCTTGTTTGCCTCCAAAGTCTTCGTAATCATACAGCATCGGTCTAGTAGTTACCGTTTTTTCAATTTCTGGTACACGGACTGTGATAGTGTCGGCCATGTATTTAAATATTGCCATTACCTTGGCCATATTGGTTTCTGGAAGCCTGTTCTCAGCCATATAGAGTGTTATGATCCTAACTCCCTCGTCGATCATAGAGCTGAATTCTTCATAATCCATTGTGGGATCATAAGCACTCTCCACCAGCCATACCGCTCTCTTCATATCCACAGGTGTCGAACCAACTAACATCCCCTCAATCTCTCTGAATGCTGCTGCATAGCGACCGAAACCACTTCCACCATGAACCGGTAAGTTGTATCTAAAAGCAGGCTTACTAAATTCCTTTAGTATTTGCTTTCTCCTGAGTAAATTTTGTTGGTGTTGTTTGGCTATTTCACTGTGGACAATCATTTGGTCTTGGCCTTGACTGATGCCAAAATCAAGGTTCGGGCCGTTGGGCTTAGGTAGTGATAAATTGTTGTTGATACCGGCCAGCTGATCATTTGGACTTATTTTCGGAATTTTAACCTGACGAGTAGAGTTTGAGGTAAGGGCATATTGCAGCTCTTCACCAGTGAAATCAATAGACGGTTGTGCTATCGACTGGATACAACTGAAAAGGAATAATAAGATTGCAATTTGCCTAACCATATCAGCAGAAAGCTTATTATAAGTTAGGGAAATCCGAGGATTGGTAATTCTGAGGAGTAGTATAAATACGTATATGGAGGAATGGCTTATATTACTAGACTAACTCAAATTTCTCTGCCATGCTAGAATTTCAAATTGATAGGAAATGGGATAGTCTTGATTTCATCTCATTTTTCGAAGCTATCCAAAGTATATACTTTTCCCATTACACCACATTTCTCTTTCAACACCGCGAGATAGATTACCATGACTTTAATCGAATACTCTATGAGTACTATGACGAAGTTATCTTTCGTCGCGCAAGAGAAGGATATTACTTTAGCGCAAAACGACTAAGAGAATCCGCACTCACTCGTCGTAAGAGAATACACCCAATTATCGGTGTTGAAAGTATCAACTTTGCGTCCCCAGGCAAGATCTCCTTGACTGGTGCCGCAGAAGTCTTAAGAGAGATCAGAAAATTCTTCAATTACTATTTCCCTAATAAAAGAGATAAAATTGAAACTGCTAGAACTTTTGAGAAATGGCGAAAAGAGAGAATTGACACCTTACGGAGCATGGGATTGGATGAGCCAGCCATTCGGAACATAATGATGATTGAGGAAAAAGCCCTTGGTCATCTTACCCAGTTGATGGATGGAGAAAGGATCAGAGATTCAAAGCTAACAGACGATTAGTCGTAGGAAGTCACAAAAAAAGCCCTCAAACTTTGAGGGCTACTGAAAGCACCAAAAAACAACTAAGCGCTGTTGATACTGCTACTCAAAGAGTAGGCTAAATGCCTTGTCCTTGTAAACTACTGCGTCAAATTTGATACTTTTCTTTCTGCCTTCTCTGCGCATGGCCTTAACCAGAATGCTCGATGCAACATCGTTGTGGCCATAGCACCCACCACCAAGCAAGTTGTCTTGCAAGCTGTAGAAAATATCCTCTACATATTCGTAATCTCCTGCTGGTTCTGCGAACACAAATACATACTTTCCCCGCTCGCGATTCACCCTCGCCAGGTACAGGTCCTCTGCGTTGGCCTTGTCAGTGAATCTAATTGCAACATCGCGTTCGTCTGTGCCAATAATGATTGCATCGAAAGATTGATTTTGGTAACCAGACTCCATAATAGCACTCTTGATAGCGTATTTGGCCATGTTTCCGATTGAAGGGCACTCCGTCATATCTGAGGGATATTCAACTTTAAATGAGAATGCGGTTTCATACTCAGCAACTGGCTCGTTATAAAAAAATACATAACGGTTTTGAAGCTTCTCAACTTTCGCCAAACCTTTGTCCTGTCCGGAAGCTGCAAATACGATTAAAGTGGTGACTAAGCTAATAATGAATTTCATGGTTATAGGTGTTTAATGCTCCCCCTTCAGGAGCTTCTTAATTATTACAATGAGGGCGTTTACATCTACAGAGATTGCGTCAAGCTTTTTGCTGATCATCTTCCCCTGAACAATGAAGAAGATGGTTAAGGATATTACCACCAATCCGAGTAGGATCGTGTACCCAATTATGGTGATCTGGATTATAGATACTTGTTCTTCCATAAGGCATATGCGAATACGAGGTTTACAAAAGCATTGATGAATGCGTGCATTGTGTAAGCAACCACCAGGGTTTGGTTATCGTGGTCTAATAGCCAATTGCTGAAAATGAAAGTCAGGAAGTTGGTGGCGAAATAGAACATTACCCCCTGATTGATGATGAAGAGCGAAGACTTATACCAGTACTTGATACCTGTTTGGTATTTGATGTCACCGATCAGCAGTGAGGAATAGGTTACTAGGATAAGGCTCTCGATGGCCCTGGCCACCGTGTTAAATCTAAAAGGGTCTTGGAAGAAGTAGCCATATACAATAGCAAAAGGTACAAAGAGAAGCCCGACATAGATTATCCTGCGTGAATTACTACTTAGTAAGTACTCATGGTAGAGTAGTGTATACAGCGCAAATTCGATGGCAGTATAGTAATGTCGTAGTGCAAGGTTGTGGCCGAAAAGGTAGGCTGAAAAGAGTGAGATCGATTCGTGAATGATGCCAAACCACAATAGAAAGTAAAAGGCCTTCAGGCCGAGGCTGGCATTTCGGAACCTGAAGGCCGCTATCCCACCTGGAATAGTCTTGGTAAACGCTAACGCTATGAGTGCATAGTAGGTCATTCTCTACTCTTCCACTTCCTTGTCATCGTCTGGACAAAAGGGAGGGCAAGGCAAAGAATCATCAAAAAACACTGGCCCCATCCTGTTGTCTTTGGATGTTGGGCGAAGTACTGGAGTCATTGCACCGTCTTCCTCCTGGGCGTGAACGATTGTGATACCTGCCACCTCCGGATCACGGAGCAGCTCCTCAAATACTTCTCTACCGAAGTAGTTGCTCTTAGTCCCTTTGGGGTTGTCTTTGCGGTAGTTTTGAATCAGTTCGAGGTATTTATCTTTGGTAATTCTGCTTCCTGCTTTGTGGTTAAATTCCATAATTAAGGCTATTTTTTTTATAATAAATCTAATACAAAATAGAATTAATTTACTATTTAGTATAATATTTTGTCCTATATTAAAATTTACTGAAGGCGTTGAAAATGATAAAGGGAACAAAGGGCAGGGATCAAAAATTGATTGACGAGTTGTTGCAGGAGAACTCCGAGCTTCACAAGGAAAATGCTATCCTTATTTCCAACAATGAAGACCTGAACAAACGCATTCTTTGGCTTACCAACTACTTCACCCGAACGCTAGAGCACCTGAATGCATTCGAGAGGCTGGTTGACAAGAAACCTAACGACAACAAGCCCTACTTGTACCATGTTCTCAAGTCAAATAGGATCAACCCGGACTATGTTATCTCCTTCCTGGAGCGAATGTTAAAAGCCAACATGCCAAAGAAGAAAGGCATTGATGGAGTACTAGAGAAGGTGTTTAGCTCATTCGAGCGCAAGGAAATTAACCGGTTTCTTCAGGAGTTAAAGAAGGGGGAGTAAATGCGAATAATTAATCGGGGTTTTCTGGATTTGAACCAGTTTGTTCCTTTTCTATGGCCTCCTTTTCTAAGGCCTCCTTTTCTAAGGCCTTGTAGTATAATTCAGCCCAGTTAGTAAGCTCTCTACTACTGATATTCTTAATGAGACTCTCAATGTCGTAGTAACTACGAGATTCTACCATCTTGAATATCCGACTGTATGGGTCGTTCTCCAACGGATCTGGGTATTCATCCGTTTTTAATTCTTCCCTCAGCCTCCTGAGTTTAGTGAGGAATTTTTCCTTCTCAGCCCGAAGTAGTTCAGCCGTTGACCTATAACCAAGCCAACGGTCTTCGAACCTGTATACACTCCTTAACAGGTACAACATTCCAGCTATCAGGGAAACTGTGACTGAGACCCACTTTGGCAGCATGAGTATCGCAGGAGGTAGTATAACCAGTGATATGATCGTGGTTGTAGTTATCACCTGGTGAATGTTTCTGATCCTTCTGGCTTTTTCTTCGTAACGGTGGATTGACGCATCCAATCTATCCTTAATATCGTCCACTAATCCCATAAGCTATAGGTTGTCAATTAGTTTCAATAGGATTTTTGCTTTTTCCTGCTCGTCCTGGATAGTATTTGTCAATGCGGGAATAATGCCAAGCTGAATATTCTTATCTCGAATGATCATTATTTTATTTATTGGCCATACCAATAATGCTTCAATCGTGGCACCAAATCCAATTGCAGTGTTGGTTTTTAAAATGAAGCCAAGTATTAACAAGACCATTCCTAGAGCAAACAAAGATGTAGTTAGTAATATTAGTATGTTCTCCAACCGCCGTGCGTTGGTTAGTGCTTGATCGATCCTATCATTTATTTCATCTACTGTCAATGGCGTCTGGTCTTCATTGCCTCCGAAATTGAATAAAAAAAAGCCACAGCAAAACTGACTTTAGTCTTGCTGTAGCTTTCGTCGTGGTATGAATATAGTAAAATCTGCTGAGAACTTTCGGGTGGGGTAACTATAGCATTGTGGAGCCGGTAGCTTTCTTCCAACAAAAAGGACACATACCATACGTATTTCTACTACCCTACCGAAAATAGTTTTCGAATTGAATTGTGATATTTAAGTGGGATAACAAGTCCTTTAGGATTGCAATATGAACATGAGGATACTAATCGTTGTGATGCTAGTTAGTTACTTCGCAAATCCCATCAAAGCAGATAATTGCGATGGCGCTACTGCAAAATCTCGAGACGATTTGATTCGTTGCCTCACCATGAATCCATGGATCAGTAGCGCCGACCTCGGAACAAGTAAAAAGAAACTTGAACGGCAGATCTACAAATTCTATCAAGATACCTTACCCAACAACCGCTATATACGAAGTGTAGAGATATTTGATATTGAGGACGAAGAGAAAACCTCAGAAGGATGGGACATTACGGAGCGTAACGGGCGGTTTCGGCTACGTGTTGGTTTGCTTGTTTCCGCATTGGTTCTAGAGGATTGTCAAATTAGACTGGAGTTTGATAGCGGCTGTTTATTGCCAGACGAAGGATTTGGCGTATTACTTAAATACACTCTTGATGGGATATCGCAAAATTAGAATTGTCGGTCGACACAGACCTCACCAGGAAACTAAAACTTCGAAGGGAAAAGATCTCTATGGATCAATACTGCAGTCTCTCGCCCTTTTGATTTCTGCAATAGCCTTGATGTTCAGTATTTATCATAGCGCAAGGGTACGAGTAGAATCAGAAAAATCCACGTTTAAAACACAGGTATTCTCCCTGCGATTCTCCTTGCTTAGGGATTTTATTCAGGACATTGAAGAGTTAAGGGCTGGCGCCAGTGAAGCGCAGATAGATAGTACCCAATTGCCAAAATACTTAGCCTCAATAAATATGATCAGCAGGGTCTATGATACTGACAGCATTGCCATATATAGCGACAGTCTGCTAGTTTCATTAAGGGATTTTAACGAAGATTCAGACGATTTGAGAAACATTATAATGCTGGTGAGGCATTCCGACTTGTTAGTAAACCAATGCTACAATGAACTTTATCGTGAAAAATCTTATTTCGATAGTTTGCGTGTTTTTTAGTTCCATCACGTGCTTCGGGCAAACCGAAAGCGACAGCTTGGATTCGATATTACAAAAGTTTGAAGACACGGGATTTAGGTGGATTGACGCGGCAATATCGTACCGTACTGGTTATGGATTCTACCAGTTTTCTCAAGGTGATAGTATTATTTCCAGACCGACTGTTAATTTAGGGTTTACAGTCGGGGTACTATTTCGTTTCAATCAACCTGTAACTAGAAGTGGTTCAATTCAGTATGTACCTAGCCATAACTCGCTTTCTCTAAATTTGGGATTTGAAACCAGGTCTTTTGAAGACGACACGCCAGTCGCCTATCCAATCTCAGCTGAATTTGTGAGAAGTCGAGGCACAGTGGAACTTAGTTACGAATTCGGCTATACGGTTACCAGAAACTACGAAGAATCAGATAGCCGTTCCGCTTTGTGGAACAGCAACCGCTTTTTCATAATTGTGATTCTTCAATCCATAAGGACACCACTATTCTTATTGGGTTATGAATTCGGTGAAGACTTGACTATTCTGAAGTTTGGTGTAGTATTGAGATCTTCGCGCTAGGGCTAATTCCTTCAGAACCACTCTGTCGGAGATCTTTGGCTTCAACTTGTTTTCAACTACCCGTTTTGCGTTGCTTCTCGGTTCTGATTTCCTCTCGAATTCCGGTAAAGAGTTCCTTCCAAGCAGAGAACCGCCACCAGGGAATACTCACCTCTTTTTCGTCATCGTGAAAACTCCAAATAAATTTCCAAGCAACCAGGACTTTGGAAGTGCCCTCAACTGAGTAGCATTGAAACGCGACTACTGACTTATTGCGAAAAACATCTTCTGATCTCAAAAGGTAAGTTGACCCAAAGTTCAAAGGAAGCTCTATACCGTATTGCATGTCTGGCTGATCATTACTTGCTTCAGGTGATTGCTGAGGCCAATACCTGGTCTCAAGTACCATCGGCCAAGTACCTTCATCAAGATCTGGTTTTGTAATAGCCAGAGCATCGGAGAATGGCCCAAATTCTCTTTCTGCGATTTTCTCGATTGGATATGGACCAATCTCCAGTAAAAAAGAATTTGTATATGATCCGGATAAATGTGGCTGGTCCCACCTTGATGTCAATGAGATGGGTATAGTGTGACCTCCATGCCTTCTTTCAGCAAAGCAATAGGAGCTGCCACCTTTCTCGACTGCCGGAGCAAGACCAGACCCCTTCGGCACGAGCAGAAAAAGTCCAGCTCCTGTGCATTCGAGCAAAGATGTAAATTGGCCCTCAAACTCATCTGCCCTAAGAGCAATTGGTGGCGTGTATTCTTCCTGCGCATATTTTGTTCTTAAGCTGGTAAGAAGATTCCAGTCAGGTCCATGCACGATCTTCATCCATCGCGGAATCGCCATCTTTGTGATACGCCACATTTTCCTATAGCGTATTTTTTTTAGTGCTGTCATTAACAGCCATCCAGGGTTCCTTCTCCTTGCCCTCATCATATCCATTTGATCCAATACAAATCTCACTTTTTCACTTTGAAGAAGATCATTGCTTGAAGGGGGGCTTTGTTTCTCATATTCCCATAGAGCCATATAACTCACCACTATATCCGTTTTCTGAAGCGCCTTTTTCCACCTAAATCGGGCTATAAACGTCATTGCCAGAAGGAAGAAAAACAAATACAACAGGGATATCGAAGAGATTGAGTACCTAGCTCCCTGAAAAAGCCAAAGGCCAACTACCAATAGGAACAAAACCAATGTTCCGTAGGACTGCAGCCAAACAACCTGCTCGTCTTCTAGGCTCTTATATGGAGGTGTTTGATTAGTCTCAAGAAACTCCTGTCGATAATCGTAAACTAAATCGCTCAACCGCTGGTGAATTGCGGACAGCTCCGGCTCTGTCTTAAGTACCTTACAGGCCTTTCTAATCAATGTTTTGTTTGAGAACCTGCGGTATCTTAACCTTATAACGGGCAGCTTTAAAATGATAGCGATTAGCCCCTGGATAATTAATAGGTAGGCAATTAATAGAAATGTGAGTACATACCAGAGCTCCAATGTCAAGTCAGCCCAAGCCAAAGCCGAGTCAAATCTAGTTTTCCAATTATCCCATATTGATAATTCTCCACTAATGAACTTGGGGTCAATGATATAGATGTTTAGGATTGCAATGAAAGCAAAGTGCACAACCATTATCGGCAAGTATTTGCGTATGATAGCAATTACCTCGTCCACTAATTTTATTGGGCTCATTCTGCAAATGGTGGTTGCATAAGACTTCTTCCTTCAGTGCCTTCAATTTGGAACTTAGGCAATTTCTTTTAGGGACCCGTAGTATCACATAGTATAAATACCTACTCTGACAGTAGTATTTCTACGTATCACCTTCACCACGTCCAAGACACGATTCCCTTTCTTTCAGTGTAAAAAACAACCACTTGAATTATGGAAAGACTTGTAAATCGTGCTAGGGCATGTATGAATGTATTGCTCATACTAAACATCGTTGCTGTTTGGATTGTGATAGACCCAGGGCCACATTTCTCCGATTGGATAGCAGATGAGTTGTACTACGATTATGTGAAGGCATTTCAAAGTGAAATGCCGGATTCAAGTTTCTTATCCTACCCTCATCAGCCAATAGGTGTCATGACAATTAAAGATTTCATTCAACTTCTAGATAGTCTGGAGGATAAATTGTTGTTTACAGGATTGGGATCAGAGAGAATGATTGATTTATTTGACAGAACAGCGATAATGAAAGCCAGGCTTCTTGCTGCAGAGGATCAAAACTTTACATTGCAAGAGTACAGCGCAAAACTAGAGGCACGACCAATGACTAATAAGCTCTTAGGGTTTGAAATCAGGAGACCTACTTTCTTCAGAGTCTACGGCCTAGCTTCTTCAATAATAATTCTCTATTTGCTGTCGGTGCAAAGAAGTATAATTCACCTCTATAAAAATGGTATTAGGGTAGCCGATCTTCAAGGCTTTATTATGTACCAGCCAAACCTGATTGCATTTACGCTTTCCATTGCTTGGGTGCATCTTCCTGCGATTTTTTATCTGTATATCATATACAGTGTCGATGGCAGGCTTGACCTGTTAGTGTTGGAACCTAGCGAGATCTGGCTTATATATAGCTGCCTAGCAATTTCCATGTTAGTAGGAAGTTGGATATTAATTGAGGCAGCGGTCTTCAGAAGCAGGATATTTATGGACTTTAACAGGGCCAAGGAAGTGATTCGCTCCAGGTACAAATCGGATCATTAGTTCTCCTTAAGCCCTTTCAATTCTCTACGAAGGTTGGCGTTGGTCTCCTTGAGTTCTTCAATGTGGTTGTTTTTTTCGTCAAGTAAGGACTTGTATTCATCTACTTGCCTCTTATACATCTCAAGGAGTTTCTCATCCCCTTCCACCATCATTTGTAGCTCTTTATTTTGGGCCTTTAAGGTATTAATGTAATCAGCTTGCAGAGTCTCATATTTGGTGCTGGGTTCTGCCACTTGCGAGACCTCCATTGGGTCATAGTTGTCACTTTGAAAGAAGTTGTCTGGCAATTTGTATCGCAATTGTACTTGCTTCTTCAATCTGGAGGTGAGTACCTCCCTCTTGAAAATGTCGTATAAGTTCTGCGGTGACACATCAAGGTGCTTCGCAACGGCGCTCTTTTTGAGCCCTTGAGATTCTATAAACTCTTTGAATCGTCCTCCTTCGTGTATCACTTTTCTAATGAGTCCTTGTAAAGCAAATTATAAAATAACTAACCTATTAGATATTTATGTCAAATTATTTGATAAATACATCAAATATCGAAATGATTGTATCAGTTAATTTGTATTAAATATAGATGAATATGGATAATTCACCAGCCCACTTACTCAAGGAAAAGTACCGACTCCAGAATGCCATCAAGCAACGGCAAATAAGGGATAAGTTCTCCGAGAGCTTTGGGACTTCAAATGACACAACCTTCTACAACGTCTTAAATAATAGAGTTGATCTAAAAGTCTCCCACCTACTATTCTTTGCCAGGGCATTTAATGAGTCAAATCCAATGTTGTTATTAAGTCAGGTTGGAGAAGCAACATGTTGAATCCGCAAAACCAATTCAACCGATTGGACCTGATATTGGTCAAATATCGTGGAGCAATAGGGATACATAAGTTAAAGCAAATATCCCCAAGTGCATTTCCCGAGATAGAGCCCTCCGAATTATCTGATGATATCTTGGACCTTTGGCATCAACTGGAAAACTCCATTCCCACAGAATTCGAGAAAGAAATATCCAGACTACTCCCGAACACACTTTAGAACTTAAAGACAATTTGAGATGATAGATATCCTAGATATGCTGGATGAAATAATACGGCTCATGCGTGAGCCCACCGATAAGAAAAAGGTGGCCCAACTTAAAATCCTAGAGGAGAGAGTTGCATACTTGAAATCCCAATACCTAAAACTTTCCAATGAATTGAGGGAGAGCTATGAGGCCTTTCGTAGCCTAAGGACTTCGGAAAATGATAAGTAACAATTGTATTGACAAAGTAAGGGATATTGATATCGTACAGGTTATTTCACCCTACATAACTGATCTTAAAAAGGTGGGTAGCAACTACAAGGCATTCACCCCATTTGGCAATGAGAAAACACCATCCTTCACCGTCAACCAACAGAAGCAATTCTTTTATTGCTTCAGCACCGGCATAGGGGGTGATGCGATATCATTTGTGATGGAAAAGAAACAGTGCCCGTTTATGGATGCGGTGACCACTATTGCCAAGGATCATGGGATCACAATTGAATATGACTCTGAGGTAACTGAGGAACAGAGAGCACAAAAGGCCGATTATTTAAAACTGAATCAGGCAGTTCTTAGGAGCTACCAAAAGCAATTACTTGATGCAGGCAACAACGCAATTGAGTTCTTGTTCGGAGGTAGCTTCAATTCAATTCGAGAAGGTAAAAGTTTCACACTGGAATCTGTGCTGCAATGGCAACTTGGGTATGCTCCTAACTCCTGGGATTTTATCACTAAGAAATGTGAAAGAAGCAACACAGTTGAAGAGGCGGCTGAGCTTGGAATCCTATCCAAAAAGGGCTCAAAGACTTTCGACTTTCTGAGGGAGAGAATCGTATTCCCCATTCATAACCATCTCGGTCAACTGGTGGCTTTTGGTGGAAGGAATATTGGCCATGTTAGCGAGTCACCAAAGTATATAAATAGTCCTCAGAGCTCACTATATGACAAGAGCCAAGTATTATATGGGCTTTGGCAGAGTGCCCAAGCAATCCGAACAAAGGGCTACGTCATTTTGACTGAGGGATATACGGATGTTATTAGCTGTCACCAGTATGGTTTGAACAATACCGTTGCAAGTTGTGGCACTGCTCTCCAGAAGGGGCACGCTACGTTATTGAAGAAATATACAAACAAGGTAACGGTTATGTATGATGGCGATGTAGCTGGACACAAGGCCTCGCTTCGGAGTATTAACATACTGGCGCAAGAGGGCTTGTTGGTTAGTATCTGCCAATTACCAGGAGGTCATGATCCTGATAGCTTTGTTCGTTCACACCCTAATGCGATCGAGTACTTGCGAAACAAATCTATAGATGGAGTTCAGTATCTCACAAATAAATTGCAGAGTGAAGTTGATGACCCTATTACCAGAAGCAATAACTTCCAGATAATTGCCAACACCATATCGAAGTATGACCAACCAGTAATTAGAGAGGACTATGCGAAGTGGGTTGCTCGCAACTACGACTTAAGCAAATCGGTAATGACGAAACTTGTGGACGAGGCTGTGAAGAAAGGGAAAGTTACTAGCAATGGCCACAAGAATGGGGCTAAGAAGAACAGGGTAATTGAACTGGACAATCCAACGGTCTATCCCTTCTTTGAAGAGAAATTTGACGACAATGATGCTCTGAAAGAGATCAAGATTAATCGATTTCGTTTTGTGCAGCTGCTAGGAAGCTTTGGTTACACCAGGCACGAAATCAATAATGATGCAACAACATTTGTTCGAATTAAGGACAATGTGATCAAGCATACTCACAAAGATGAGATTATTGACCATTTTGAGAAGTTCCTACGAACGGAATATGATTTCGATGGAGCGGGGTGTACAGCGGTTGACTACGAAAGTTTGATAAACAAATTCTATTCTGGCCTGGGATCGTTTTTCAGCAAGGATCTATTCAACAGAGTGCGAACTGAACAACAGATAGTGTTCAATCAAGATGGCCAGGATACCATCTACCTGTATTATAGAAATGGGTTTGTAAGGATAACAGGGGATGGCTACAAGTTACTCGATTATGCTGCTATGGAGGGTTCAGTTTGGGAGGACCAACTTCTGGAGCGTGACTTCAAAATAGCTGAAGTTGCAGGGCTTAAGTTCGCAGACAGCGAAGCGAAGAAGCCGCGGAAAGAAATTGAAGGGGGCATTTTTGCGGATTTCGTCTTTCGGATAGCTAATGAGGACCTGGAGAGGTTCCAATCATTGTGCTCAATTATAGGCTACTTAATGCACGACTATTATGATTATAAGCTTAAGGCTGTCAACCTAACAGACAGCAGCTTATCCGATGAAGCAGATGGGAGGTCAGGAAAAACAATGTTGTGCAAGATCATTGGATGGGTCAGGAGTTATTGCGAGATAAATGGCAAGAATTTCAATGCAGCTGATAAGAACAAGTACGAAGATGCGAAACCAGGCACGCAGTTCCTGCATATAAATGATGTAAGAAGTAAAGGTGTCAACAAGTTCGATTTTGAAGACATTTTCAATGATGTGACTGAGGGTATAATCGTAAATCAAAAATATATGAAGCCGTTTAGGCATAGGGCCAAGATGGCTATATCCAGCAATAACCCCATAAACATCGTTGGAGGTTCGCAACGTGATAGGGTGATTGAGTTTGAGTTAAGTGGCTACTTCAGCGCCGACCATAGCCCGGAGCAGGAGTATGGGAGCTGGTTTGGCAGGGATTGGGATGAAAAGGAATGGTCAAAGTTCGACAACTTTATGTGCTACTGTGGCCAGACTTTTCTTAAGCATGGTATCCTAAAGCCCGGCACAATCAACCTGGAGGAAAGAAAGCTTATCAAATTCACATCCCACGAATTCCTTGAGTTTATAAGAGAGGTTGATTCCAATTTGAAGTCCAGTGGCTATCCCTTCGTTGGATACATAGGCAATACTGATCATGCCTCACCAATTCCAAACGGCATCATTGATTTTGAATTTGATAAGAAGAAATTCTATGAGAAGTTCACGGAGTTCTACTCAGATTACAACAACCATAGATGGTTTACCCAAAATCTCTTCACTAAATGGTTGAAGTTATATGCAGAGCTTCACCTTGGAATAAAGCAACCACAGCAAAGACGAAGTGATGGGAAGTCAATGTTTCTATTTAAGGAAGAATCTACCTTAAATCTTTTTAGTAAAAAGGAATAGAAAATGCACTGTTCGACCTTAAAGTATTGTTATTCAGTTGGTTTCTTCAGTGCATTGTTCAGTGCATTTTTATTTTGGGTTTTGCAAAATGCACTGGCTCAGAATTCGACAGTGCATTTCAAATGGTAGCCGCTCAAAAAAACGACGGTTAAATGCACTGATCCATCGCTTTGATTGCCAGCGCCTTGAGCCCAGTCAGTGCATTTATTTACTAAAAGTCACCAAAAAGATTTAAGCTAACACCTATAACTGTTTTTTTAGGCTGAACCCTAAGCTTAAAAGAGAATTTTAGTTCAAACACTTTTCTTGTATGCGGAGAATCCTCGAAGATTTTATGAGAATGGTCTTAAGTCATAATGGCTATGCCAAGTATCGGACCTGGGAGATTATCTTGTTTTATTTGGTTAGCCTGGGACTATTGACAATGGTAGCAGTTAGGATGGTGTAAGTAGATAAGAAGATGAAGCAATATGTAATTGAGCAACTGACAGCGGAAGAGTTTTACGAATTGATTCGGAATAGGGAAGAGGCCGCCAGAGAAGAAGGGTTCAAAGAGGGGCTCGAAGCTGCTAAGAAATCGGACTGGATAGGAGCCGATGAGGCGATGAAGATCCTTGGATGTCGTCGGACAAAATTGAGGGAGTTCGTGAAAAACCAGAAGATAAAGACAAGAAGAAATGGGAAAGAAATTCAATATTCTCGCGACAGCTGTGTAGCATTTGACGAGAAAAAGCACGCAATAAGCACGCAAAAACAGAAACGGCCTTTTAGATTAAGGCCGTAACTGTCTGATAATCAAGTCGGGGTGGTAGGATTCGAACCTACGACCCCCTGCTCCCAAAGCAGGTGCGCTAACCGGGCTGCGCTACACCCCGAAATATTTCCGCCGGTTATTGGTGAGAAGTTCTACGACCCTCCCGAGTCCTCGGGATGCGCTAACCGGGCTGCGCTACACCCCGAAATATCAAAGTGACCGGGCAGGGACTCGAACCCCGAACCTACAGCTTAGAAGGCTGTTGCTCTATCCAGTTGAGCTAACCGGCCAAGAAAAGGTTTTCAAGGATTCTTTCAAGTATCCTGCTCCCTAATCAACTCTGGCGGAGAGAGGGGGATTCGAACCCCCGGTACGATTTCTCGCACGCATGTTTAGCAAACATGTGGTTTCAGCCACTCACCCACCTCTCCGAATAAACAAATGGGCTTGCCAAAAGTGGTGCAAATATAACCATCAATTCAAAAGTTCCCCAAAAAAAACTAACACTGTTTATGGAATTCGTAATGTGAATTCATCATACCTGTAGTTGAACCAAAAACAATAGTTTAGATATGAGAATTTGGAAGTTATCATTGGCGGTATTGCTACTAGCAACCGGAACAGCCTTATGGTCGTTCGTGCCGCGCGAAAATGTTGAAAGCGAAAATGAAATCTCAGTATGTTATGAGCATAAAGGGTGTGTCTTCAGAACAATCTTTGGGGAGGAAGCATCAGACTCCAACTTCACCCATACCACCTCTGAGGAGGTGCAATTGTCATTAGATAGGGGTTTGCAATGGATATCGAAAGCTCAACTTGCCGATGGAGGTTGGGGAGCTGGAAGTCATAGTGCTCAACATGTGATGGATCCGCATGCTGTAAACGCCGACCCGGCTACTACAGCGATGGTGGCCATGGCATTGCTTCGCACGGGAACCACCTTGCACGAAGGACAGTACACTAGACAGTTAGAAACAGCCACGGAATTTCTTTTGCGGGCAGTGGAAACCACTCCGCAAGATAGAATTAAGATCACGGAGGAAAGCGGCACCCAGATCCAATCAAAACTTGGTAACAATATTGATGCGGTTTTAACTCTTCAGTATTTGTCAAACCTCTATGAGTTACTGGAGAAGGATTCGCCTTTTGGTAAGAGAGTGGAGGACGCAATGACAAGTTGCGCAAATAAAATCCAGATGGCTCAGCAGGATAATGGTAGCTTGGCCGGGGCTGGTTGGGCTGGAGTACTGCAATCGGCACTTGCTAACAACGCACTGGAGCAGGTGGCCGCCCAGGAGATTACAGTTGATAGGAAGAAATTGTCGAAAGCCAGGGAGTACCAGAAGGGCAATTTCAATGCCTCCTCTGGTGCAGTTGATGCATCTGACGGAGCCGGAGTGGTGTTGTATTCAGTTTCCGGGTCGGTTAGAGCTAGTGCAAAGGATGCCCGCAAAGTTAAAGAACGGATTCAGGAAGCGAAGGAAGAAGGCAACTGGGCGGATGGTGACACGGTATCCGCAGAGAAACTTGAAGAATTGGGATTTACCAATGATGAAGCAATCAGATACTCTACTTCATACCAAGTTTATGAATCAGCTAAAGCACAAGCCCAAAGAGATGAGGTTATCAGCGGCTTTGGCAATGATGGTGGAGAGGAGTTCCTGAGTTTCCTGCAAACTGGAGAATCATTAATTATTAACAAGGATGAAACTTGGAAGCAATGGTATGATCAAACCTCTGGCCGGCTACTGCAAATTCAAAACAACGATGGCAGTTGGAATGGGCATCACTGTATTACCAGTCCGGTATTCTGTACTGCTACCACTTTACTAATTCTATCAATAAACAATGATGTGGAGAGGTTGTTGGCGTTAGGAGAGAAGGAATAATTGTAACAACAACGGGCGGTCTTTAATTTGACCGCCTTTTTCTTATCCGTAGTATCGATCTTTTCTACGCCTACTGGTAGCGCCTTTCAAGGTGCTTCCTGCAAGACCCGCCAATCCGCCTACTAGTCCACCGATAAAGGCAGTAATAAGGATGAGCAAGAGAGGTTCATTCACGAAAAAAAGCTCGGCCATCTTTTGCGTTAATAATGAGTCTGTTTTTGCATCAATACGCCATGCTGCTATAAACCAGAGTACAAAAACTCCCAGGAAGCCAGCCAGAAATGATGAACCTGCTTTGGTATGGATAATGGCATTAACCACAAATGACGAAATAGCAATTGCCCACCATGGTAGGAACATCTGCAGTATATAGGCAAGCAGGGCAATGAGAATTACTTTGACAATTAGTTTCATCAATTAGATGGTTCGAGGTTTTGCTTAAGAAGAGGGTTAACAACTTGCTCTGGTGAATTGACAAAGATCAGTTGCAAGTATTGTCCATTAGCCCACATATCAACCATATTATCATAGTAGGGGCTGCCAGGGTTTCCTGATTGGCCACCAGGATAAACACCCCATGCCCTTATTTTAGGTTTCTCCAAACTCACTATCATTCGCCATGATGGCCCATTACCACGGGTGGTGGCATTCACAATACCATGATTACCCCCAGTTTCTACCTGCCGACCAAATGGGGGAATGGATCGGCTAAGATGTGCAATAGTGGTGTTATTATAATCCGCCCATCTTACCTTCTCGCCGTTTTTATGCTTCCATTCACTAATATCTTCTACTGCTTCAATGAAGGACATATTGATGATATCGATTGCGTTTTCTATTCTATCAGTGGACTTATTGTCGAAAAAAGACAACGCCACAGAATCTTTCAATAGTCTGATTGTCGAAAAGTCTGTTGGATATTGAAGTCTTACACCTTGCCTGTTTGAATTCCTTATCTCATCCCATATCATAATGTACAGGGTATCCCACCACTCTTCGAAAAAAGATGCTGCTTCCGATTCCGGGTTATTGTAGTAGTCCCAGCGTCGCAAGGCATTAAATATTGCTAGCTGTTCCTGATTGAAGTCTTGGGATTGTAGCGTATCAAGCAGGTAAGGCAGCACGTCAGCCGCAGTAAGATTGTAGTTGTCATTCTGAAGGTCCATCATATCCTGGACGGTAACCTGGTCCAGGCTATCGAGAACCATGTTGATTCTTCTATTCCTAAAGTTGGGATAGCTACTGGCCGTGACATAGTACGGATAGGTTGAGTCAACGGGATGTTGGTTAGCAGAGCTTACATAATTCCGAGCTGGATTCTTGGTAAATGCATGGTGCTCGTTGGGAATAAATGCTTGCCATCCATTGCTTGATTTGGAGCCATCCAGGAGAAACCTTCCCTCATTCATTCTCCTTACAGGATACTTTCCCTGTACGCGCATAGCTATGTCTCCGCCAACTGAAGCAAAAGCAAAATTTTGGCCCGGTGCAGAGAAGTAGTTGAGAGCAGCCATATAATCATCAAAATTATTGGCTGTATTGAGCCCATAAAATGCTCTCAGTTCTTCAGATTCATCATGGGCAGTCCACCGCATGGCGTACGAGCTTTTTTCTGAACCCGGCCTGAAATTCTTGTCATAAACTACCGGCCCCCAGTGTGTATATACAATAGTATCGTAGTATGATTCAGCTCCTTTGATTTTGAACTCCTCAATATTCTTTTGAGTAGGAACCCAAATGCCGTCAAGCAGATAGCGATCCCGGCTTTCATCCTGGAATTCAATCTTATACCAGTCGACTAGGTCGCGCTGGGCATTGGTTACGGTCCAGGCAATGGAATCGTTGAAGCCAATGATTATTCCTGGCGTGCCTAATAATGCTGCCCCCATTGTATTTATTCCGGGAGCGTTGAGTTGCATCGTGAGCCAAATGGAAGGTAGGCTGAGGTCGAGGTGGGGATCTCCAGCCAGGATTGGATATCCACTTTCGGATTTAGTTCCGGAAACAGCCCAATTGTTACTGCCATTATTAGGATCCGGAGAGGGTACCAGATCATTTGTTATTAACTCATCTGGCAATGCCAGAGGAATGGAGTCTATAGTAATCGGGTCGAAATCCCAAGCTCCCGGCTCTACAACAACAGCGTCTTCCTGACTTTCGTTATCAGGGTAAATCAAATCCAGCATTTCCAACCCATGGAGTTTTAGGAAGTTAGTGTTTTGCAGGTCTTTTTCAGATCGGTTCAGTGTATTCGACATGTAACTGAGAAGCAATCCCGTCTTCAAGGTTGTCCATTCCTCAGGGGCATAGTCAAGAATTTTGTATTCTAGTGGGAAGTCGGCATAGGAGAGACTTTCAATATAGGCGTTAACACCAGCTGCGTAGCCTTCAACCATCTCCTTAATGAGCGGATTTTCCAACATTTTCTTCATGCTGTTTTCAGCACCAAAAACAAGTCCCTGTCGTCTGGCTGTTCGATCTAAATCCAGCACCACGCCGTTAGGCCCGACACCTACAATTTCTGTTAATCTACCCGCTGCTGCATAGGTTTGAAATTCCAGTTGCCAAAGTCGAAGGGAAGCGGCTACGTACCCCTGCGCAAAATACAGATCGGCGTTGTTTTCTGCATAAATGTGAGGGATCAAAGCTGAGTCATATACAACCTCCACATTTGCTGTGAGACCGCTTAGATTTATTGTTTCTGGAGCCGAGAAATCAGACTCAGCATTTTGCCAAAAACCTCCATAGGGATCAAGGAGCTTTCCAAACGGCGGAAACTGCCCAAATTTGGTATTGAGGCCATAAATAGCGGCAATGGTTAGCCCTAATGTTAAGATGAATTTGAATATCCGCATCGTGCCAAAATATAGGGATTTAATTTCTAAATGCAGCGCTGATAAATTTGGATTTGGGTTACAATGTTACTGCAGTGTCTATTTTCCTCTATCTTTGGCTCATATGGTAAGTGCCATATGATACATACTCAACTTTCTAATAGTTGGCAACATGCAGAGATTTGAAAAGCCTATAACAGTCGCGAATGATATAGTGGTAGGGGATGCCAAACCTTTTATTATTGCTGGCCCATGCGCAGCAGAAAGCCTTGACCTATGTTTGGAAGTGGCCGGGCACCTGAAAGAGCTCTCTGACAAGCTTAATTTCAGTTATATTTTCAAAGCCTCTTTTGACAAAGCTAATCGCACTTCAGCGAATTCCTATCGCGGACCTGGATTGATGGAGGGCTTGAACATGCTGAACACAATTAAGACGGATTTAGATCTTCCAATAATTACAGATGTGCATGAGAGCAGTCATGTTGATGAAGTTGCCGCGGTAGTAGATATGGTGCAGATACCAGCTTTTTTATGTAGGCAAACTGATTTACTTGTGGCCGCGGGGAAAACTGGTAAAGCTGTGAATATTAAGAGAGGTCAATTTATGGCGCCCGCCGACATGCAATATGCTGTTGAAAAGGTGATGGAAACAGGAAATAGCAATGTAAGCCTAACAGAAAGGGGTGCAAGCTTCGGTTATCATAATCTGGTGGTTGATTTCAGGGCTATTCCCACAATGCGTCAGTATTGCCCGGTAATATTCGATGTTACGCACAGTGTCCAACAGCCAGGTGGTGAGGGTGGCTCCTCAGGGGGGCAGAAAGAGTTTGCACCATACCTGGCCCGGGCGGCAGCGGCGGTTGGGGTTGATGGGTTTTTCGTTGAAACACATCCAACTCCTGACAAGGCTCTTAGCGATGGTCCAAATATGATTCCTCTCAAAGGAATGGAGGAGTTTCTTACTGAAGTTCTGAAATATCATAACCGGTAAGATGAATCCCGGAGATAAAAAGTGGCTTGTCTTTTATACCAAAAGTCGGTGGGAGAAGAGGGTCCAGGAGAACTTGAATCGTGCTGGATTCAAAGTATTTTTACCAACACAGGTAGTCTATCGGCAATGGAGTGATAGAAAGAAGAAAGTTGAGTTGCCGCTATTCAGTTCCTACATTTTTGTGAGAGAACATGAATCTCAGATTCAGGAAATTGTAAAAATTCCCGGCGTTTCGTGGAATATACGGCACAATGGAAAACCCGCCGTATTGCGAGATAGCGAATTTGAGATGATAAATCGGTTTATTCAATCAGGTTACTTTTTGGAAGCTCAGGCTATTGATGACCTTGAAGTAGGTGACGAGGTTGAGGTTATTGATGGCCCGTTAAGAGGGGCTGCCGGGATGTTGACAGCTGAAGATGAATCTAAGTTTGCGGTTTTATTGGATAGCCTGGGCCATGGTATTAAAGTCAAAATTGATAAATCCCTTCTTCGCCTGAGATAGATTGAACGCTTTTTGAGTAAAAAAACTACTCGAAATTGATTTTATTTTATACCTTCACACCGACCAAATCCGCTGGATTTTGCTAGAATCGCTAATTACGTCCAAAACCAGGATAAAAATGTTGCTGAAGTTTTTTAGCAACAGCCACTCTACTGCTTACCTGAGGAGTTTAGCGGAAGAATTCGGCGAATCTACCAATTCGGTTCGCCTTGAGCTTAACAACCTTGCCAACGCAGGGTTTCTGACTTCCAGCGAAAACGGCAGAACCATTGAATACACTGCCAACACGCGCCATCCCTTATTCCCTGAGCTTAAGAGCCTTGTACACAAGTATTTGGGCCTGGACAAAATCGTGGAAAATGTGGTTAAGAAGTTGGGTAAGGTACAAATGGCCTTTGTAACAGGAGATTATGCTGAGGGCAACGACAGTGGTATAATAGACCTGGTACTGGTAGGAGAAATTAAGGAGGAGAAGCTAAAGGATTTGGTAGTGAAGGCGGAGAAGCTGATACGAAGAAAAGTAAGAACCTTGGTTCTTACAGAATCCGAATATATTGAGTTAGAACATACCCTTCACCCTGAAAGAGCACTTTGGCTCTGGCAGAGTGGGGAAGATGTTTAAGCCAATTAGTGCTGGGTTAGCAAAGAGTAATTTCCATATGGGAGTGAGAGGGCGGAGCTGTGGTTTGTTTAATAGTTAAATTTTAAAGTTCTTTGCCAACCTCGATAAATTATTGATTGTTGAAGACGCGTTCGTGAGAAATACAATAATCTTACTCATTCTGATTTTTGCAACGGCCACAACTGGGTGTGTTACAAATAAAAAGTTTCAGTATCTACAGTGGCAAGATGTAAACGCTAAGGAAGGCACATTGCCCAAAGACAGCATTCTGAGAACCTACAACCTGGATGATTTCGAATATAAGTTGCAGCCGGAAGATATAATTTCAGTTCAGTTCTTTAGCCTTACCCCGCAGGAATTCGATTTCTTTTCATTAAAACAAAATCAATCTGCAAACAATAATCAATTTCTAAACCCTACAGCGAGTTTGATAAACGGGTATTTGATTGACGAGTCGGGTTTTGTAGTGTTCCCGGTTGTAGGTAAGGTAGAAGTTGCTGGCTTAACGATTTTTGAAGCTCAGAATCATATCAAGAAGATGGCAGACCAGTATTTGGAAAGCCCAGTGGTGGAAGTCAGATTGCTGAATTTCAGGTTTACCATTTTGGGCGAGGTGAGATCAGAAGGTGTCTACAGTTCACTCAACAATAGAATACATATACTGGAGGCAATTGGGTTGTCTGGAGGGTTTACAGACTTTGCCGATAAAGCTAATGTTAAGATAATTAGGCAAAATGGCGATCAAGCCCAAGTTTATTATCTCGATTTACTAAACGAAGAATTGCTTGGAAGCAATAAATACTATGTCAATCAGCTCGATGTAATCGTGGTTCCTCCGTTGAAGCAACGCCCTTTTCAGCAGTACTTTAGTAGAAACCTAGCAACCATAGTATCTTCCTTGTCACTATTGCTCATTGTAATTCGACTACTATGACAGACTTCGTAAACGGATCTATCCGGACCAGTCATATCAATTACAATAGAATCCTATTTAGGCTTTACGAAAGGTGGTATGTTGTGCTATTGGCTATACTTTCCGCGGTTAGCATAGCTTTTTTGTTAAATCGGTATGCTACTAGAGTCTATACCATGAGGGCCTCCATACTAATTAAGCAAAGTGAGGAGATAGGGGAGAAAGCCGAACTATTATATAACAATCCACTGGTAAACCAGTTCAGAAATTTCTTCAACGAAAGATATATTCTAAAGTCGTATCCTCTTGTGTCAAGGGCAGTAAAAGATCTTGACTTGACTTATTCAATAATTCGTGTGGGAGATATAAAATCAACCGAGCTCTTTCATTTCTTTCCTGGGGAGATAGTTCATTTTGGAGACGCTAGTAATCCCTCATTTAAAGGGGAGTTTGATCTCAAATTTGAAGAAAATGGTTTTGCATTGACAAATGCGGCCAAGAATTTGGAAGTTGCCTATGGCGATACCATCAATCTTGGAGGTAGTAACTTAGCTTTCCATTTATCAGATACAGTTGGCAATGCGAATGAGATATTTAGGTATAACTACAGGATCCGTCTTCATGAACCAGCGCTGGTAACCAGTCAATATGTAAACAAACTTGGAATTGAGTGGGCGGAAGAAGGTTCCGCTGTGATTATTATTTCAGTAAATGGAACTACTCCTACCAAGGAAATTGCATTTATAGAAAGCCTCATTGAAAATTACAAAGACTACGACCTGGAAAATAAGAACAGGGCGGCTGACCAGTCAATAACCTTTATACAGGAACAGTTAGCCAATATATCAGACTCATTAGGCCTGATTGAGTCTCAACTTGAACTATTCAAGGACGAGAATTTAGTAACCGAAATTGGCCCGGAGGCTACCCGTATCATTGGCAAAATAGACGAAATTGAGAAGCACAAGACGCAGATACTGGTTGCTCGTGAATATTATGACTACCTTTTGAATTACCTATCTGACGAGGAATCTGCAAACCAAATAGTATTACCCACCTCAGTTGGAGTTAGTGATCCACTTTTAAACACTTTGCTTGATCAACTGGTTAAGCTGCAGCTGCAGGTGAAGCTAGTCGACGGCAGAGGCACCAAGGCAGAGAATCCAGTTGCTGGCATCCAGTTGCGGCAGATAAATGATATCAAGAAAAACATCACGGAAAGTATAGCAAACGTCCGACAGACGGATGATTTGCGAGCAAACAATCTCGAAGTTGAACTTCGGGACCTGGAGCGTCAGTTGAGGCAACTTCCAAGTATAGAAAGAAAACTAATAACCATACAGAGGAAGTACAACTTGAGCGAGAGTCTCTATTTATTTCTGAGTCAGAAGAAAGCTGAGGCGGAAATTACCCGTGCCTCTACAACCAGCGACATTCAGCTAATTGATCCTCCAATGAGGATAGGCGGACCGATTCAGCCAAATACCCAGTTAACATACCTTATTGCCTTAAGTATTGGGGTCCTAATTCCAGTTGTTGCTTTCTATATAATGGAACTACTCAACTTTAGAATTCAATCAAAACATGATCTAGATATAATCACCAAAATACCATTCCTCGGTTTTGTTGGGAACAACTCCACTGGCAGTAATCTAATTGTTGACGCCCGACCTAAGTCATCAGTAGCTGAAAGCTTCAGGTCGCTGAGGGCCAATCTCAATTATTTTATTAAAGGCGAGGAATCCAGGGTTTTATTAATAACATCGTCAATTGCAGGTGAAGGCAAGACATTTACCTCAATCAATTTGGGGAATGTAATGGCATTGACTGGCAAGAAATGCTTGATAATAGGGGCTGATATGAGAAAACCGAAAATCTTTGATGATTTCGGTTTGGACAATACATCTGGGCTCAGCACTTATCTATCTGGGGGAGAAAAAGATTTTTCTAATATTGTGAAGGATACTCAGGTAGAAAACCTTCACATAATCTCCGGTGGACCGGTACCTCCGAATCCATACGAGCTTCTAATGAAACCCGAATTCGGTGAGTTAATCACTGCTCTTCGAAAGGAGTACTATTATATTTTAATTGATAGCCCGCCGCTTGGGATAGTAGCAGATGGATTTGAGCTGATAAAGTATGTTGACCATGTAATTCACATCGTACGTCAAAACTACACTCCAAAGGAGGCAATACACATACTTGACAATTACTATGAAGACGGCAAAATCGCCAGCTTAAGTATTGTTTTTAACGATGTAAGAAAAACCGGACTGGGATACGGTATGGGCTATGGTGGTTATGGCTATGGTTATGGCTACGGCTATGGTTATGGTTATGGCTATTATGAAGATTAGTCTTCGCCAAATGAAGTCTTGTGGGGTGCAAAATGGCTGCTTAAATATTGCTAATTATAGCCTACAAAGAGCTAAGAATTAAATTCCGCAACTTTACTATTATCTCAAATTACCACTCTTATAACTCCATCTCATGTCTATAGGTGAATTACCTGGTAAATCCATTCTAATTACCGGTGGAACGGGTTCATTAGGACGAGCCCTAACCAGTCGATTGTTAAGTGATTATCCTCAAATTGAGCGGTTAGTTATCTTCTCACGTGATGAACAGAAGCAATATCAGATGGCTCAAGAATACCCATCTGAACAATACTCGAATATAAGATTCTTCATTGGTGACATCAGAGACGGTGAGCGCCTGAAACGGGCTTTGATGGATATTGATTTGGTTATCCACGCTGCGGCAATGAAGCACGTTCCAATAACGGAATATAATCCAATGGAGTGTGTTAAGACAAATATCATTGGAGCTGAAAATGTAATCAGTGCATGCCTTGAGACTGGTGTTAAGAAGGTAGTAGCCCTGTCTACTGACAAAGCTGCCGCCCCGATTAATCTATATGGAGCTACCAAGCTCGCTTCGGATAAACTATTTATTGCCGCAAACAATATTACCGGCAGGAATCCAATCTCATTTTCTGTAGTTCGGTATGGCAATGTTCTGGGATCCAATGGCTCGGTAATTCCTTTTTTTCTTAAAAAGAGGAAGGATGGGGTTTTGCCAATTACTGATTCTTCCATGACCAGATTCAACATATCCCTTGCCGGCGGGGTTGACATGGTTCTGCATGCACTGCGCAATGCTTGGGGAGGAGAGATATTTGTTCCAAAAATTCCTTCCTATCGCCTAATGGACCTTGCGGAGGCGATAGGTCCGGAATGCGAACACAAAATTGTTGGGGTTAGGCCTGGTGAAAAAATACATGAAGAGATGATCACTGAATCTGATTCCTTTAACACTTATGATATCGGCGAGTATTTCTGCATACTACCTAGTATTCATAGGTGGAAACTGGAGGAGTTTCTAAGTCACTTCAAAGCCAAAAAGGTAGCAGAGGGTTTTAGATATAATTCAGGTGAAAATTCTCAATGGGAAAGTGTTGAAAGCCTTCGAGACCAGATCAGACAACATGTTGATCCTAGCTTTTCTGTTTAGATGAAAAAATCAATCCCATACGGAAGACAATATTTAGATGATGAGGATATAGATGCAGTTGTAAAAACGCTAAAATCTGATTACTTGACTCAAGGCCCCATGATTGCCAAGTTTGAGGAGGCATTTGCAAATTATGTTGGGTCTCAATTTGCCGTGGCTGTTTCCAATGGAACGGCCGCGCTGCATTTAAGTGCGCTTGTACTGAATATTAGACCCGGCGATAAAGTAATAACTACCCCTATTACCTTCTCAGCTACGGCTAACTGTGTCAGATACTGTGGCGGCGAGGTTATTTTATGTGATATTGACCCCGAGACGTACTTACTTGATGTGTCCAAGTTGAAAAAGCTGTTAGGTTCAGAACCCAAAGGAACTATAAAAGGTATCATAGCAGTAGACTTTGCGGGAAGAGCAGCCAACCTTGCAGAATATAGGGATTTAGCTAATGAGTATGACCTGTGGATAATTGAAGATGCCTGTCATGCTCCTGGAGGTTATTTTTTAGATAGCAATGGCCAAAAGCAATATTGCGGCAATGGCAAGTATTCAGATTTGTCTATTTTTTCATTTCACCCTGTCAAGCACATCGCGGCCGGTGAAGGGGGTATGATAACCACAAACGACGAGGAGCTGTACAAAAGCTTACAGTTACTGCGAACACACGGAATTACTAAAGAAAAAGAAAATTTCATTAACGATATATCTTTAGCTGCCTCTAGTGACCTTGCTAGCGACTACCAAGGTTGGTATATGGAAATGCACCAGTTAGGTTATAATTACCGCCTCACTGATTTTCAGGCGGCATTAGGCCTGAGCCAATTACGGAAGGCCGACCGCGGTCTGATTAGGCGAAGAGAAATCGCAGCTAAATATAACGACGCTTTTCAGGGTATGGATTCAATTCGAGGCCAATCGGGAGTCATTGAGGGCCATGCTTATCACCTTTACATTCTCGAGGCGCATAATCGCCTGGGCCTCTATCGATTTCTTCGCGAACGACAGATACTAGTCCAAGTACACTACATCCCCTTGCATTACATGCCGTATTACAAACAGCACGGTCTGGAAGGGGTGAGTTTGCCGCAGGCAGAAAATTACTATAAGCATTGCCTTAGTCTCCCAATGTATCCAACCTTAAGCGAAGAGGAATTGGATTACGTAATAGCATCGGTACTTGAGTTTAGTAATGGCTAGATTAGCTTTAGGGTCAGCGCAATTCGGGCTTCCCTATGGCATTTCAAATGAGAATGGAATCGTTCCGCCCGAACTACTTTCAGAAATTCTCATCTATTGCCAGCGTGTTGGTATATCCGTGGTAGATACGGCCGCGGCTTATGGGGATGCCGAGAGAAATCTCGGCAAACAAGGAGTTGATGATTTCAAAGTAGTATCGAAATTCTATGGCGTTAGCAACCAGTTGGAATTTGAGTCTCGATTAAAAGAAACATTAAAGAACTTAAGGCTGAAGCAGCTCTATGGCTATCTAGCCCATCGTCCCACTGAGTTAATTGAAAATGTTTGGCAGTGGGATTTGTTGCTGAAGAAGAAGGAAGAAGGGCAAGTTGGTAAGATAGGATATTCATTGAATTTTCCTGACGAACTCCATCGTCTGCTAGATAGAGGCTTTACCCCAGATTTGGTCCAATTGCCCTTCAACTACCTGGATAGAAGATTTGAAGAAGACATTCGAAGCCTGAAAGAGCTTGATGTTGAAGTTCACGCAAGATCCGCATTCATGCAAGGGCTTTTTTTTAGTGAACCTAATTCCCTGCCGGCATTCTTCGATCCGGTTAAGCCTTTCCTGACCATGTTTCAGGAGGATACAGCATCGTTGGTAGGAACATTACTAAAATTTGTGTTGGAAAATAAGTCAATTGATAAGGTAGTAATTGGAGTAGAAACACCGCAACATTTGCAGGAGATAGTGGAGTCTATACCAATAGCGCGAAGTAGCACTCTTCCAATTCCCTCCCTTTCAGATCGTATATTATCTCCAGTAAATTGGCCAAACTTAGGTTAATTGATTAAAACGTTTGATTTAACGGACAAAGTAGCACTGGTGACTGGCGGTTACGGCCATTTGGGTAAGGCCATTGTTGAAGCTATGATTCATCATGGCGCTAACGTCTATGTATTAGGACGTAACGAAGCTAAGTTTCAGGATTCATTTGGAAAGGGTTCCGCTGCTGAATTCGAGCATTGTGATATTTCTTCTCTGGATTCAATCAAACTAGCATTTGAAAATATATATCAGGCCCATGGTCGCATAGACGTCCTCGTCAACAATGCATACTACGCAAGAAGTGGGCCGGGGGAAGTGTTTAATAGCGATGATTTTGTTTATAGCCTCGAAGGTACATTAGTTAGTGTGTTTAACTGCATAGAGTCAGTTGCAGGATATTTTAAGAAACAGGAATCAGGTAAGATAATTAATGTTTCTTCCATGTTCGGTTTTGTGCCACCCAAGTTTGATAATTACGCAGAGTCTCCAGAGTTCCTAAACCCTCCTCAATATGGTGCGGCCAAAGCCGGCGTAATTCAATTGACAAAATACTACGCCGCTTATTTAGGAAAGTACGGTGTACAGGTAAATTGCGTGAGCCCAGGGCCTTTTCCATCTCTTGAAGTTCAAAAGGACTCGACCTTTGTGAGTAATTTGTCTAAGAGCACATTACTTGGTAGAATAGGACAGCCTGAAGACTTGGCAGGTTCCTTTATCTTTCTGTCTTCGGCGGCATCAGATTATATTACTGGACAGAATTTAGTAGTGGATGGAGGCTGGACAACCAAATAAGAACAGAATTGGCTGTATTATTCAAGCCAGAATGGAGTCCAGCAGGCTCCCGGGCAAAGTTCTATTGCCTTTGCCCTTTTCCGGCGGTCCCCCAACAATAGGCTGGATAGTGAGTAGCCTTAGAAGAAGCAGCTTAGATTTGATTCCAATCGTAGCTACGTCCAGGGAGCCTTCCGATAACCCCATAGCCGACTACTGTTCTAAAAACGAAATAGATTTCTTTAGGGGTTCCCACCATGATGTTTTAAGTAGATTTACTCAACTGATTGATTCAAAGGGCCTGCAAACCGTCGTTAGGCTAACTGGCGATAACCCCTTTGTCGATACCCAGCAATTGGAAGACACCATAGATTATCACCTTCGTAATTCCCTTGGATACACCAGAACAGAGGGCCTTCCTCTGGGTATGAATTTTGAGGTTGTGGATGGCCACACTTTGCTCAACTCTGAAACATCTGAGTTGACAGATACTGAGAGAGAGCATGTTACTATGCACATCCGAAATTCCAGGAATTTCAAGAAAGGTACTAGAGAAGTTAAATGCGGTCTGAAGCACTTGCGGATGACTATTGATTATCCTACGGACTATCTAGTAGTAGGGGAGGCTATAGAATGGCTAAATAAAAAGGGCAAAATGAATATAGAGGGTCTTTCAGGGTTGTACTCTGACTATCCATGGCTATTTGAACTCAATCAATCAAACTATCAAAAGATAATCCCCAAAAGCTTGAAGGAGGAGTTACAAGCCGCAATAGATATACTTGAAAGGTCAGAAATGCCCAGGGCCGCAGAATACCTTACTCAATACTTTAAGACTTCTCCTACCCAGTAGCGACATACAGTGTGAAGAGGGTTATCATTAGGGCAGATGGAAGTAAAGAGATAGGGTTGGGTCATGTCATGCGCTCTGTTGCTATAGGTGAAATGCTTAGAGATGATTTTGACTGCTATCTTGCAACCACAGCACCAGGTGACTTTGTAAAAGTTCAAACCGCGAAGGCAGGCATCTCCCTGATTGAAGTGCCCCCGCCAACCCATGCTGCTGAAGTTCCGCACAGTTCTGAGCGGATTTCCTTCGACTTGGACAGATATCTTGACGGAAGCGAAACGGTAGTGCTTGATGGATACAATTTCGATGAAAAATATCAGCAGGAAGTGAAATCCCGTTGTAGTAAGCTAGTGGTTATCGATGATTTTGGTCATGGTAAAACTCACGCGGACTTGGTAATTAATCACGCACCTGGGTTGCAGGAGGATATCTACCAGGGTGAAAATTATACAAGATATTTTCTTGGGCCGGATTACGCTATTTTGCGAGGTGCTTTCTTTGAACCACACCTTAGTGCAAGGAACCCCAACGAAATTGCTGTCTGTTTTGGCGGTGCCGACCCTTATAAGTTCGGGCCTTTGGTGGCCTCATACTTAGCCCAGGAATTTAACATTAACGTGTTTCTCATTTCTCCACATCGCATCAGATTGCCGAAGGTAGAAGCGTTATGGGGTGTTGATGTGCAGGAGTTACAAAGAATCTATAGTGCAGTGGAGGTGGCCGTAGTTTCAGCCAGTACTTCGTTGTTCGAGGCATTGTCTTGCCGGGCACCAACTGTGGCCGGCTTCTTTGTTGATAATCAACTGGCAATTTATAATGGCTTTGTGAAATTAGGGTGTTGTTATCCCCTGGGAAGGATTGATCAGGAGATGGGGATTGCTCTTAACAAAATTGGCAACCTGGCCGCTGGAAATTGGTCAGAAGTTCCACAACCTTCGGATGTTATTGACCTTAAAAGTAAGGAACGTATCACTGATGCTTTTACGGAACTATGCAAATAGCAGTGGCAGCTAGCGGAAATCTTGGGCATGGCGCCCTTGAAAATCTCTTACTGGGCGGATACGAGGTTAATTGCATATTTACTAACCGAGCAAGCGGCGCAATATTGCAGCTAGCGGAAGATTATGGTGTGCCGAGCTTTGTAGGCAACCCCAGAAACGGCGAGGCATTTCACTGGGTTTCGGAACGAGATATAAAGTGCGATGTTCTTCTTAGTGTGAATTATCTGTACATTTTTGAAGCAGACCTTATCAATTGGCCAAATAAAATTGCACTTAACGTACATGGGTCACTACTGCCAAAGTATAGGGGTCGCACACCACACGTTTGGGCAATTATTAATGGGGAGAAAGAGACTGGTGTCACAGTACACGAAATGGTTGAGAGGTTAGATGGAGGGGATATAATTCTACAGAGGTCCTTGCCTATAACAAACTCCAAGACTGGCGCCGAGATACTTCACGATTTCCATACTATTTACCCAAAGGCTATTCTCAGCGCCCTAGAGCAAGTAGCTGTAGGTAACGCACAGAAATATCACCAGGATGAGGGGAAGGCCACCTATTTTGGCAAGCGACAACCCTCCGATGGCCTGGTAATTTGGGATTGGCAGTGGCAAAGGATCCATAACTGGGTGAGAGCGCAAGCTTACCCTTATCCCGGGGCCTTTACATATTACAACAACAAAAAGGTAATTATTGACGAAGTTGAGCCAACTGATGTTGGATTTGATTATGAAACTCCAAACGGCACAATATTAGTCGGCGGAGCAAAACCAATAGTAAAAACACCAAATATGGCAGTAAGGTTGTCATCATTAAGAGAACCGAACCTGTTGTTTCGAACAAATGAAAAACTACAATAATGGACTCTGCAATTCTAGGTGAAGAAAATGTACTGCTTGTTGCTGAACTATCAGCGAATCATAGGCACGATAAGGACATAGCCATAGCCACGGTAAGGGCAGCAAAGGAATCAGGAGCAGATGCCATAAAACTTCAAACATACACCGCCGATACACTTACTATAGATTCTAACAATGAACATTTCACCATAGACGAGGGTCTCTGGGAAGGAAAGACGCTGTATGAGCTTTATAAGGAGGCCTTTACTCCGTGGGAATGGCATCAAGAACTTTTTGATGTTGCTGCGGACGAGGGGTTGCTCTGCTTTTCTACACCTTTCGATAATTCATCGGCAGATTTCCTCATGCAGTTTGACATCCCGTTTTTTAAGATTGCCTCATTCGAAATTCAAGACATACCTTTGATAAAGTATGTTGCAAGCAAAGGAAAGCCAATGGTAATCTCAACAGGTATCGCCACCAATGAAGACATAGCGCTAGCGGTGGAAACGTGTAGATTGGTTGGCAATGACCAAATTACACTGTTGAAGTGCACATCAGCCTATCCTGCTCCCCTTGAAGAGGCTAATGTGCGAACTATGGCAGACATGCGGGAGAAGTTTGGGGTCTCTGTGGGGTTGAGTGATCATACAATTGGAAATGCCGCGGCCGTTACTGCTACAGCCTTAGGCGCCGTTTTGATTGAAAAGCATTTTATCCTTGACCGTAAGCTTGGGGGGCCGGATGCAGCATTCAGCGTCGATCCCAAGGAGTTCAAATTTATGGTTGAAGACGTAAGAAACGTTCAAATGGCATTAGGCCAGGTAACATACTCACTTTCCGGAAATCAGGAAAAGAATCGGCAGTTTGCCCGATCTATTTTCGTAGTTAAAGACATAAAGGCTGGGGAGGTCTTCACCGATAAGCACATCCGTTCAATCCGACCCGGCTTTGGTTTACACCCCAAACACTTTGAAGATATAATAGGAAAGAGGGCTAAGAAAGATCTGGAGAGAGGGGAGCCTATGAGGTCTGAATATGTTCACTGAGGGAGCAGATGAGAACTACCCTGTGCTTAAGACAAAGTTACCAAAAAGGCAGTGAAGAAGTTTAGGAAAGTATTTAGGTACTTATCTTATTTCTATAATTATGTGGGCGCAAAGCTAATTGCGTTTGTGGGGCTGAGCATCTTCGTAGGGCTGCTGGATGGATTTGGTTTGGCTCTGTTTTTACCACTGCTTGAAACAGCTGCAGAAGGCCCCTCGGCCCCCCACGGGGAAGCAATGGGAAACCTGGCTTTTCTCGTAGACTGGCTTGAGGCTATGGGATTGGAAATCAATCTCAAGGTGGTTATGCTGTCTATGGGAACACTATTTGCGCTAAAAGGGATCGTTCAGTATGTCGAACTGGCCTTCAAAGCGTGGCTGAGAATGTTTTTCGTGAAGGAGATTAGATTCCAGATGCTGGACGGCATAGACACTATGAGGTATGAGGCCTTTACTTTGCAAGATGCTGGTGCAATGCAAAATACAATTAGTGGCGAGGTTTGGAGGATTATCAATGCCTTCAATCACTATTTCTCAATGTTCCGCTTCTCTATTTTTCTGCTTACGTATGCTTTCCTGGCATTTTTAGCAAATCCTCAATTCGCTCTATTGGTGGCTTTTGGAGGCGGCCTAATAAGTGCGGCTTACACACATATCTACAAGCTTACCAAACGCTACTCACGCGACGTGACCTCAGGTGGTCATCAACTTCAGTCATTGCTAATTCAAAGTGTGCTGTATCACAAGTACTTGAAGGCAACTGGTGCGTTGGGAAGGTTTTCTGCAAAACTAAAACAGAGTATAGTAGACCTGGAGAAAACCCAATACATAATGGGAAGGCTGACGGCCCTCCTAACAGCTTCAAGAGAGCCATTGATTATAATCGTGGTGATTATAGTCATATATCTTCAAATCTCGGTTTTCGGAGGCCAGCTAACCAACATTATTTTAAGCTTACTTTTCTTTTACAGGTCTCTTGGTAGTTTAGGAAATATGCAAACGGCATATAACAACTTTCTAAGTAACATAGGCGCCTTAGATAATGCAAAAGAGTTTGTGCAAGACCTTGAAAAGAACAAAGCATACCGTGGAGGCACCAGTATAAAGGATGAATCTATCAAAGAAATAAGGCTTGAAAATATTGAGTTTAGCTACAACAAATCTCAGGCGGTGCTTTCAGGTATCTCATTTACCATTCCGTCGAAATCTACCACGGCATTTGTAGGAGAAAGTGGTTCTGGCAAAACCACTGTAGTTAACATCATTGCAGGCCTGCTAGATAGCTTTCAAGGCCAGCTGAAGATAAACGATCGTGGAATTCAAGAAATTGATAAGAGGACCTATCAGCGCAAAATTGGTTATATTACTCAAGAGCCTGTTATCTTTTCAGATACGCTTTTTAACAACGTAACCCTGTGGGCCGAACCTATAGATACCAACATTTCTGCCTTTGAGAAAGCGATCAATGAGGTGGCCCTGTCGGACTTTTATCACGACTTACCCCAGGGCAAGGATACGCTCATTGGTGATTTCGGACAAAACCTTTCCGGAGGCCAGCGACAAAGAATTTCCATAGCCCGAGAATTGTTCAAAGACATAGAAGTTCTGATAATGGACGAGGCCACCTCTGCACTTGATTCAGAGGCAGAGAATATAATTCAAGAAAACATTAGGAGCCTAAAGGGCAAGTACACTATTATTATGATAGCCCATAGACTAAGCACAATACGATTTGCAGATCAAATCTTCTTGCTAGAAAAGGGCACGATAAGTGCCAGTGGAACTTACGATGAGCTTAACAATAATTCATCAAAATTTAAAGAGATGACGTCTCTCCAAAATCTTTGATGCCTCTATGATTTCCCCACTAATAACTATTGGTATTCCAACTTATAATCGCAAAGACTCAGTAGTTCAAAGAGCTAAGGAGTTAGCATTGTGGCCAATCGACGACCGCATCGAGATTATAATTATCGATAATAACTCACCTGATAACACTTATCAGGAATTATTGAAGGCATGTGAAGGATCGAGGATAAAACTGTATAAGAACAGTGTTAACTTAGGGTTTCATGGAAATTTTGTGGAGTTATTTAAGAAGGCTGAGGGTGAGTATCTACTATGGTCATCTGATGAAGATGAGATACTATTAGAGAACATCGAGGCACTTATTGAGCACCTAATTGGTACAAAATCGCAATTTGTTTCTACGCAATATTTCCTTCCGCAAAACAGTAAGACTGTGCTTTACAGAGGCCGGAGGAAAGCTAAAGATATGTCACCTGAAGACGTCTGGTATCAAGGACATTTACCAGGGCTTGTATTTCGAGTAGATAACAGTCATCCATTTGTTGAGAACTTTAGAGAGCTCGAAAAGCTATTCCCTACTATAATTCTATATTACCCGCATACCATGTTAATTATTCAATTAATGTTGGCGGGGAAAGGTACGTGGTGGGATAAACCTATTACCAAACAGGTAGATTTCCTGGAACCTCTTCATCCCAAACATAACGATGGCACAGGATATTACAACTTAAACTCCAGATGGAAGCAGTGGAAGGAATTTATGCAGTACTTGGATTTACTAGCTCAAAAAGAACTAGACTCTAAACAAAAAGATATTTTGAAAATGATGGTCTTGAGTCAACAGCAGCGCCTCTTTCGACTTATAAGCTCTTCGATTGGTGTTGAAAACAAAGAGGCATTGCAATTTTTTAACACAGGAGCAAAGAAGGCCTTTGGTTATAGAACAAGATTGAATAGGCTAATCAAGACCATCCTAAGGGGGTTGTAATCAAATTATAAAATCCAAATTGGCAAAACTATGAAGTGTGTAATCTTAGCGGGGGGATTCGGAACAAGATTAAGCGAAGAAACCGGCTTAAGGCCGAAGCCAATGGTAGAGATAGGCGGTTACCCTATAATTTGGCATATCATCAAAATTTATTCACACTATGGCTTTAATGAGTTTGTGATTTGCCTGGGATACAAGGGCTACGTGATCAAAGAGTACTTTGCAAATTATTTCCTACACCAGTCGGATGTTACCTTCGACTTTTCTGACAATTCTACAAGATACCATAAATCACATGCTGAGCCCTGGAAAATAAGCTTGGTAGACACCGGCAAGGATAGTATGACTGGAGGAAGGATCAAAGCCGTGAAAGACTACCTTCAAAATGAGCCTTTCATGTTGACGTATGGAGATGGTGTGGGAGACGTTGATATCTCATCATTGGTGGAGTTCCACAAGGCTAATAAAAGACTATTGACTGTTACCGCCGTACAACCATCTGGCAGGTTTGGAACGCTCAACATGTCCTCGTCCAATGAGGTAAAGTCTTTTCTCGAAAAACCCAAAGGCGATGGCTCATGGATCAACGGAGGGTTTTTTGTATGTCAACCTGAGGTCATTGACTATATTGTGGACCTCAAAACCGTCTGGGAAAGAGAACCCATGGAAAACTTGGCTAAGAACAATCAGATGGTGGCATACAAACATACGGGGTTCTGGAAACCAATGGATACGTTACGAGATAAACAGGAACTCGAGAAGCTTTGGGAAACTGATTCTGCTCCCTGGAAGGTTTGGTAAGAAACAATGGATAATAATCACTATAACCTCATCAAATCAACCTTCGAAGGCAAGAAGGTATTCTTGACAGGCCATACCGGATTTAAGGGTTCATGGCTATTGGTCCTGCTGGAAATACTCGGTGCCGAGGTGAAAGGGTACGCCCTTGCCCCTGAACCCCATCATCTATATTCACGCATTAACGGTGATGAAATATGTAAATCCGTAATTTCCGATGTTAGAGATTATGATGCACTAAAATCAGAGCTTGTCTCGTTCCAACCCGACTTTGTTTTCCACATGGCAGCTCAACCACTAGTAAGGAGGTCTTATGATGAACCCTTGGAAACCTTACAGACCAACGTACAGGGAACCGCCAACCTGCTAGATGCATGCCGATATATAAGTGGCAATTGCGTAATGTTAATAATTACCACCGACAAGGTTTACCAAAATAATGAATGGGAATATGCCTACAGGGAAGTTGATAGGCTAGGAGGGAAGGATCCTTATAGTATGAGTAAAGCGGCTTGTGAACTTCTGGTATCATCGTATGAGCACAGTTTTTTTAATCGAGATCAGTTTTCAGAACATGGCAAAAGCATTAGTTCTGTTCGAGCTGGGAATGTAATTGGGGGCGGGGATTGGGCGGAAGATAGAATCATCCCAGATATTGTCCGGGCGATTCACAATAATGTCCCCCTTTCGGTCCGAAACGGCAATTCTGTTAGGCCTTGGCAGCATGTGCTCGAACCCTTAGGAGGCTACCTGCTGTTGGCCACTCAAATGCACAACCACGGGCCGGATTACAATGGAGCCTGGAACTTCGGTCCAGACGCCACAGAAAGATTTACTGTAATGCAGCTGGTTAACCACATCGCCCGGAAATATCCCAAATTGGAGATCGTGGATTCTTCAAATGAAGTCAGTCAACATGAGGCCGGACTATTGAAGTTGGATATTTCCAAGGCTATTGCAAATTTGCATTGGTTACCTCAGCTTACGTGTGTTGAATCTATTGACCTTACAATGGATTGGTATGATAAGGTTAACAATGGGGCGGATGAATTGGAACTGACCGTTGGGCAAGTCAACAAATACCTTAATAGTTGATTACGGAATAAGATCGGATATCCAGCCGTGAATAGCATAGTGATTACCGGAGGTACCGGCTACCTGGGAAGGAATCTTATCCAAGCTCTTTCGAACTCCTACAAACTGACGGCCTTAATTAGGCCCAAATCGAATATTTCACTTCTTCCTCAATCTGTAGAGCTTGTTGAAATTGGTAGTGCAGGGTGGCTTGAAAAAATTAAGAAAGTGGATGCAATTTTTCATTGTGCTACAAACTATGGTCGAGGTGTTGGAGAAAATGTATTCACCGGAAATGTAGAGTTTCCATTAAAGATGCTGCGGGCAATTAGCGATAAGGCTGTCGTTCTTTTCAATATTGATACATCCCTTCCCAAAGAAGTGTCAGATTATTCCTACTCAAAATGGCAGTTTAGACAACTCTCCAAGGAGTATCCCGTCAAAGTGGTTCATATCCAATCAGAATATTTCTACGGACCAGGAGATGGCCAATGGAAGTTCATTACCTGGTGCATAAGAGAAATGATGGCCGGCAGAGATATTAAACTCTCTGCCTGCCAGCAAAAAAGAGACTTCATTTATATTGACGATGCTATCCTTGGTTTAAGAATAATTTTGGAAAATTGTGGCTCCTTAAAATCCCAACAGACCGTTCAACTTGGTAGTGGAATAGCCTATTGCCTTAAAGATGTTGTTCGAAAGATTGCCGACCTCTTACGGTTTCCAGAGGACAAAATCCACTTTGGCGCGTTGCCTTATCGTAAGAACGAGGTAATGCTCTCTTGCGCAGATACAACTACCCTAAGAGGCCTAAAATGGAGCCCTTCAACCGACCTTGAAAAGGGGCTAGCAAAAACAGTAGACTTTGAAAAATTAACAGATGAATAATATAGATCAATCTCTGCAGGAGAAATTACTAGAACGCATTGGCGGAAACCTGGCCCGTAGCATTGAACCAGGTGTTGATTACATACCGGTTACCGGAAAAGTGATAGATAGTTCCGATATTCTTTTTGGAGTTGATGCTATGATGGATGGTTGGCTAACCACGGGTCGCTATGCGAAAAAATTTGAATATAGTTTTTCAAAATATGTTGGTTCTAAATCCAGCCTACTGGTTAACTCTGGTTCTTCGGCAAATTTATGTGCGTTTTACACATTAACATCACCCAAGCTTGGAGAAAGACAAATAAAGCCCGGTGATGAAGTAATTACTGTTGCAGCCGGTTTCCCAACAACGGTAAATCCTATGATCCAATATGGGTGCATTCCGGTATTTGTGGATATTGACATCCCTACTTACAATATCAAGGCCGAACTACTTGAGGAAGCAATCTCTCCAAAAACAAAGGCAATAATGATTGCACATACGCTTGGTAATCCATTCAATCTAAACCAAGTAATGGAAGTGGCCAGGAAGTACAATTTGTGGGTAATCGAGGATGATTGCGATTCTCTGGGGGCGACTTACAATGATCAAAAAACCGGAACTTTTGGAGACTTAGCAACCGTTTCATTTTACCCCGCTCACCATATTACCATGGGTGAAGGAGGAGCGGTATTGATAAACGATATTAAGTTGAAGATGATTGCCCAGAGTTTTAGGGATTGGGGAAGAGATTGCTATTGCGAGCCTGGTAAGGACAATACCTGCGGAAGGCGATTCGGTTGGCAGCTTGGAGATTTGCCTGAGGGATATGATCACAAGTATATATATAGCCATATTGGATTTAATTTGAAGGTTACTGATATGCAGGCCGCGGTGGGGTTAAGTCAACTTGACAAAATCGACTCGTTTGTTGAACGCCGGAGAGCAAACCACCAGTACTTGTATGAGCAGCTCAAAGGCCTGGAGGAGCATCTTGTTCTGCATGAAGCTACACCAAATAGCGAACCTTCCTGGTTTGGTTTTATGATTACCATTCGAGATGGAAGCCCAATTAGCAGAAACAAACTGGCCCAGAACTTAGAAGAAAATAAGATTGGTACACGCCTCCTTTTCGGGGGCAACCTATTGCGGCAACCAGCTTACAAGAATATTGAGAAGCGCCAGGTGGGTTCATTTCGAAATTCAGACAAGGTAATGAATGATTCATTCTGGGTAGGCGTGTGGCCAGGATTGGATAAATCCCACTTGGAATATGTTTCTCAAACCATCAGCGCATTTGTGTTGAACGGTGGGCAGTAGTTCAAATCACAGTTCTCACTTAAGATTTCAAAAACCAATAACGGTCTGAATCCCGAGGAAAAAGCTCTAAGAGAAAGAATTGAGATCGAAAAAATACTCTGTGAGATTCGATATAGAACCACGTTGGTTGGTGAGTATTGTGCCCCCGATGTTGACAGTATAATTCGAAACAAAAGCGTAAAGCAGAAGTACCAAAATTCGTTTATCCAAATTCTATCATTCTGGCTATCTATTCTAAAAAGCTTTAGGCTCACCAAGAAACCTTTCGAGAACAGGGACTTATTTTTTGCCCATTATTCCTCAAGACAAAAGGACTGGAGCATTTTGAATGGGACTGAAAGACAACTGGATGGCATCGCAAGTATATTTAGATTTGAAGCATCTACCTATGTCAGGCAATACTCCCTAGTTGATCTTTACAACTGGCTAATAAGAGTTATATCATTTACCATAAGGTTGAGAAGGCTTTTTCGAAGATTAACCAAGGCGGGAATCATTAACAGGTCCGCAGCCAGGGTTTTGAGGCATTTTATAATTACACACGCCCTATTTGTTGAGAATGTGACCCAACAATTAAAGAAAAATGGGCCTAAGCATATCCTGTCAACACATGACAGAAACAGATATAATGCCATATTGATCTCTGTAGCTAATGGCCTTGGAGTTAGTACCTCAGTTCTAATTCATGGCTCTAGTTTTCACCTGCCAACTGGTTATGTTCTTCCAATCGCAAAAACGGCCTTGTTGTGGGGCCCGCTGCAATCAAGAGTTTTTCAAGAGTATGGGCTAAGCAGTGAAAGAGTAAGAATAGTCGGTTTCCCGAACTTGGGTTATAAGAAATCGCAGGATGTGGCTGAACTAAAGAAACATTATCAATTGCAGGTTGACAAAAAGGTGCTATTGCTGGCATCACAACCTTCAGCATTTGATAGTGAGGTAATTAGATATGTTAGCAACGAAGTTGAAACTTTGTCTGATTGGCTGGTATTGATAAAATTGCATCCAACTTCATACTCGAAGCGATTGCCAGAAATTCCTATTAATAAAAACGTGAGGGTACTTCCGGAAAAATGCACCACTTTGGAGAGTTTGTCAATGGCAGATGTTACCGCCGGGCTTGCTAGTACTCTTCTAATAGAATCAGTAAGTATGGGCACACCAGTTATTGTGATAAATCCGACATCAGAACACGAGGAGGGAGTTGGGGGGCTTTTTGTCCAACATGGTGGAGCCAAATATTGTAGCAAGGAAAATGAGCTTTTGGATGTGTTAAGAAGTGCTGAATCCAAAGACCTTGGGTCGGTTCTTAACAATAATAAACAATTGGAGTTTTTTGATAAGTTATGCGCCTACAGAGGTGCAGAATCGGAAGGGCAAATCCTTCACTTTTTGAATGAGACAGTACAAAATAACTAATTCTTATGGAAGTAAAACAAACTAAAGTGGTTGCGGAAATTGGCTGCAATCACAAAGGAGATATTTCGATTGCCAAGGAAATGATAAAAGTAGCTTCACTGGCAGGAGCCTATGCAGTGAAATTTCAGAAGCGAAACAATAGGGAATTACTGGGAGACGGATATGACAATCCACATCCTAATCCTATCAACTCTTATGGGGAAACTTACGGAGAACATAGAGAATTCCTTGAGTTTTCTTTGGATGAACACCGGGAGTTGAAAAGCGTATGTGAGGACCATAACTTGATTTATAGTACGTCTGTTTGGGACATTACATCCGCCCAGGAGATCGCATCTATTCAGCCGGAGTTCATTAAAATTCCCTCAGCTTCAAACTTGCACTTTGAAATGCTAAAGTACTTATGCCAAAATTTTAGCGGGCAAATTCAGTTGTCCTTTGGGATGACAACAAAAGAGGAAGAGGAAAAAATTATCGGGTTGTTTGAAAGTTACAGTAGGGCAAATGACCTCTTGATCTATAGCTGTACCTCTGGATATCCTGTGCCATTCGAGGATATTTGTTTAATGGAAATTGTGCGACTTAAAGAGGATTATGGGAACAGAGTTGGCGGCGTAGGATTTTCTGGACATCACCTAGGCATTGCAGCTGACGTAGCAGCCATGGCGTTGGGCGCAGAGTGGATCGAAAGACATTTCACATTGGACCGAACTTGGAAGGGCACTGACCATGCAGCTTCGTTAGAACCTGATGGCCTGCGAAGACTCTGCCGTGATATCAAAAACGTAGGGAGGGCATTAACTTACAAATCACAGGATATCTTACCGATTGAAAAGGTACAACGAGATAAGTTGAAATGGACTAAGTAAGGATGGTACCTTATTCTATACAGGCTTCACTAGGTTAATCGATTCAGTTGGGGACTCTCAGAAAGAATATTCTCTTCACACCACTTACAGAATATCATTTCTTGCTTACTCTAAATATTATTCAAGAGCATTTTCTCCATGAGAATTACCAAATCCGAGTATTGCTGATTGATCATGGGAATAACCGCCTAAGCGGTGTAACGACCAGCCAAATACACCATAATATTCTACTTTCAAGTTTAAGTGTTACCTATGGCCGTGAAGTGAGGAAAGGCCTCCATGAAGTTTTGAGAGCTAGGTACGACCGGTTGTTTATATTTCATGAATTTGACGTTGTTACCTCTTTTGTGAAATCCAAAATGGTAAGGGATTGCACAGTAGCCCTGGTAGAGGATGGTACAGCAATGTACCAGAAAATAAAGAAAATGGCGCTCTTTTCCAGGCTGCGACAAACTTTAGATAATGTTAAGCACGCTTGGGCGATGGGAATACTTAACCCCGAAATGAGGTTTGTGAGTAACGTTCATGGGCAATCCCGTGGATTAAAGGAGGTTTGGCTTACAAACAAAAAACTATTTTCCACTACCTTACCTAAGGGAGTGGAAGTAAAAGCCATCACTATTTTGGATAATACTGATAAGGTTGATTTTGTGAGGTCCTACTTTACAACGGCTTATGAACAGGATATTCCACCCAGGTCTCTGCTATATATTGGTCGCGTGAGCTTTGGTGATGAATACCTCGAAAATGAGATTAAATATCTTGTGGAGTATTATGGCAATTCTAACCTTGACCACTTATTCATTAAGCCCCATCCGCTTAGTACCAAAAAGCAGATAAGTGCTTATGAAAACATTCAAGGAGCTGTCGTGCTTAAGTGGATGTTACCCGTTGAGTTAATCATAGCTGGTCTAAAAGAAAGCGAAGTAATGGCAATGGACAGCACTTCCTTGTTCTATTTTAACGGTGCTTGTAGTTACAAGGTGCTGTATGCATATTTTCAGCGCCTGGGACTTTACCCCGGTTGGAGGCATATTACCTTCCCCGATCATGTCCAGTTTGTTATGGTCAACTGATAACCGAAGGTCGTGAATAGTTATTCGAAATATTCAAAGCCAGTAGTTCACTCAAACACTCAAGATTACTTGACGCTTCTACTCTTTTGGGTCCTTTGGCCATTTGGAGCATTAATGGCGGCAATAAGGAGGTTTCACGTTAAGCCATACCGGAATATTATCCTACTCTTTATAGTGTATTTCGGCTTTACCATGGTAATGTCTCCGGGAATGGATGGCTATCAACATGCTCAGCAATTCATGCAAATAGGTAGTCGCTCTGTGGGTTTTTTGGGTGAAGCTTTCCAGAAGTACCTGACTTTGGAAGAGTATAACGATATCTATATCTACATAACCAGCTTCTTTATATCAAGAATAACGCTCGATCCCAGGTGGTTTTTCGCTTTCAATGCCTTAGTATTTGGATGGCTATACTTGAAGACCTTAGGGTACATTTACGACGAATTTGACCGAACGAAAATAAGTAGCAGGGCATTCCTCTTCTTTTTTATCTGTGTAGTCCTGATCTCGGTAAACCATATACATTTTGTAAGGTTTTGGATAGCCGCCTGGCTGTTTATCTATTGTACTTATTTATATCTGGTGAAAGGGAAACGAACGGTTCTTTTACTTTCGATGCTAAGTGTCTTAATTCATTTCAGTTTCTTTCTTCCCGTTTTACTCCTTCTTATCTACTCCTTAATAGGCCGCAATCCATTAATGATTTTTATCTATTTGGTTCTGGTAGTATCCTTTACCGGAATCTATTTTGATAACTTACTTTCTCTAGCATCCAGCGCCGGAGGGGGTATTGCCGGTAAAGTGGAAGGCTACACTAATGAGGAGTATGTGTTGCGGAAAATAGAAATGGGTGCTTCTGCTAATTGGTATGTGCTGGTTCGAGGGAAATTGCTTAAATACTATCTATTCACGGCGTTCCTGGCCTCTCTGCTGTTGTTCCAATTAAAAAGGGATGTTGCGCAGAATAGATTAATTGGTTTCATACTAGTTTATTTAGTTACAATAATTACAATAGCAGCGGTTTCTGACGTAGGGAGTTTGAGTAGGTTTGAGAAAATTCTACACTTCTTCCTTGCTCTTTATTTCTACAGACTCCTGATTCTTAACCCGAGTTTCAATCCAAGAGTACCGATTCTAATAGGTGTTCCAATAGTCCTACTATATGCGGTAGTTGAAATAAGAGCTACTATGTATCTGGCCTCCCCTCTGCAATTTATTGGCAACGGGCTAGCTGTATTTTTTGAGCAGTGGGACTTTGTCCTTAGAGATATAATGTAGGCAAACCTGAAAATTTATTTTTTTTGGGGTAGGTACTTATTCCACATGAGTAACTTGAAGGAAAGATTAAAAAGCCACTTGTTTAACATACCTGGGTGGCAAACAAGGAAGAAAATTGTGGTATTCGAGAGTGACGATTGGGGAGCAATAAGAATGCCCTCAAAGCGCAGTTTCGAACTGATGTGCAGGGAGGGTATTCCAGTGGAAACTTATCACTATGACTTGCTAGATTCCATCGAGAGGCGGGAAGACTTGCAAGGGCTTATTGATACGTTGGGTCGATTCAAGGAAAGCACCGAAACCTCTCCGGTTTTTACCTTTAACACCGTAATGGGTAACCCAGATTTTGATCGAATCAAACTATGCAATTTTGAGCAATACTTTTTTGAGCCTTTTAGAGTGACGTATGAGAGGTATTATGGAGATGACTGCTTTGCCCTTTGGCAAAATGCAATTGACGAAAAACTAATAGTACCTCAATTCCATGCCAGGGAACACCTAAATGTAAGCCTGTGGATGAGTGCATTAAGAGCCAACAGCAAACCTACAGTCAAGGCTTTTCATTACGGATATTATGGGCTCACAACCGAAACTCCCTCCCAATATCAGAGAGATTATCTGGCCGCACAACACGTACTCGGCCCGGAGGATGCCAAGGATAAGTCAAGATTATTGTTAGAGGGCCTAGAAATGTTTGAAGATCAATTTGGGCATCACTCTGAGACTTTTATTGCATGCAACTACGTTTGGCCTAAGGAGATCGAGGAGATCTTGTCCCAAGTTGGAGTTAGGCTGATACAGGGCCAGCGAGCCCAAATGCAACCAGTAGTGACAACTGGAAAAATCGATATTAAAAGGCATTTTACTGGGCAGAAGAACAAACATGGCCAACGTTATTTGGTTAGAAACTGTCTATTTGAACCAAGCTCAAATGAAAACAAGGACTGGGTGGACAGCTGCTTAAGTGAAATTCAAACCGCGTTCCTATGGAATAAACCGGCTATAATTTCCTCGCACCGGGTGAATTACATAGGCTCAATTAGTGCCAAAAATAGATCTCGAAACTTGAAGTTGTTGGAGCGGTTAGTTAACCGAATCATTGGCAAATGGAACGATGTGGAATTCCTGGCAAGCCCAGACTTGGTAAAACTCATTAGTACTTAAACTATGTGTGGCATAACCGGATTCGTTGATTACGGTCATGGGTCAGATCAGGATGTAATAAGGGCCATGGTCAAAGCAGTTGATTACCGGGGCCCGGATAGTCAAGGATCAGAGGTTTACGAAACGGCGACTGCCAAAGTCGGGTTAGGTCATTCCAGATTGTCCATCATCGATACATCAGAAGCTGGTAATCAGCCCATGAGCTTCGGCCATACGACCGTAGTTTTCAATGGAGAAATATACAATTTCAGGGAAATTCAAAAGACCCTGACGGATTTGGGCCATACCTTCCAAAGCCAGAGTGATACCGAGGTCATACTCCACGCTTATCGACAGTGGGGTGTTGAATTAGTTCATCATTTTATTGGCATGTTTGCTTTTGCTATCTACGATGAACAGGAGCGAGAGCTCAGAATATTTCGAGATAGAGCGGGCGTAAAGCCATTGTACTACTACTACCATGAAGATCTGTTTCTTTTTGGGTCTGAATTGAAATCAATGATGGCCCACCCAAAGTTCGAGAAAGTAATTGATGAACAATCGGTAGTAGCCTACATCAATTTGGGATATGTGCCTAGTCCCCAATCCATATTTAGAAATACAAATAAGCTAGAACCTGGGCACAGCCTACACTACTCAATCAGTAATCGAGAGATTAGAATTACTAAATATTGGGATGTCACTGAGTTTTACTCCAAGCCGAAAGAGACTATCAGCTATGATGAAGCGAAGGACCAACTGAAAGGCCTGCTTCATTCCGCCTTTAACTATCGATTAGTTTCGGATGTACCAGTTGGGTTGTTTCTCAGTGGGGGATATGATTCAACAGCGGTAGCAGCTATACTACAAAAAGACCGTACTGAGAAAATTAAAACTTTTACAATTGGCTTTGAAGAGGGTATTAATGAAGCTCCTTATGCGAAAGATACCGCTGAATATTTAGGAACCGACCATACTGAATATATCTGCACTGAACAAGAAGCTCAAAGCATCATCTATGACCTTCCGTTTTACTTTGATGAACCCTTCGCCGATCAATCGGCCATACCTACTATCCTTGTAAGCAGAATTGCCCGGGAAAGCGTTAAAGTAGCCTTGTCAGCTGACGGTGGGGATGAGATTTTCTCCGGATATGATTTCTATGTTAGACTTAGGAATTGGCAAGATACATTTAACAAAATTCCCAGCTGGTTAAAGTCGGCCGGAGGTTATGCATGTCATCTTGCAGCAAACCTAGTTCCAAGCTCAAGAATTGCGCAGAAGCATAAACTTCACAGTGTGGGTGAGAGCTTGCATCCCAATGAGAAAATACAAGCCTTGAATTTTTATCACAATGCGATTTCAATACCCCACGTAGTAAAATCAAATTTACTAGTCAACCGGTTACAAAACCACCCCAACGGGTTGGGCCTAAATGTTGATCAATTTAAGAACGACATTGAAGTAGTCATGGCTATGGATTTCAAGCATTATCTGCAAAACGATATTTTAACGAAAGTAGATAGGTCAACGATGTCTGTGTCATTAGAGGGCCGTGAACCCTTTCTTGACCATCGTATCATACAACAAGTCGCAGCGTTGCCATTTGAATTCAAAAGTAAAGGGCCTGAAAGAAAGATACTGCTAAAGGATATCGTACACGACTACATTCCTAAATCCATGATGGACAGGCCAAAATCAGGATTTGGGGTCCCAATCCTTGGATGGCTAAGGAATGATCTATCCTTCTTGCTAGATGAGTATATGTCAGAACAGGGTATTAGCAAATCAGGACTTTTTCATCCTGATTATGTCAAAGAAATCATAGATCAATTTAAATCAGGCAAGTTCTATTACACTCCAGTAATTTGGCGATTGTTGATGTTTCAAATGTGGTTTGATAGATGGATGCGACCTTAACAGCAGTACAACCTTAGATGATAAAAATAATAGTTAGAAATATAGATAGGTTTGCGCTTTGCGTGAGAATGCCGGTGGTCAGGTTTATTGTATTCCTGGATTTACGACTTTTGGAAGGAGTTACAAATGCTAAAATATTTGCTAAAGCCATTACGCAAATAAAACTAGCTAATGGTATTTATAAAACTACTAAACCAGGTAGGTTTCATGATGTCGATGATCTATTGATACAACATCTATCTGAAGAAAAATGTTACAAAGTACATGACACGGCGGTTAGTGATGGGATTACATCTCTGGAGCTGTTCAAAAAACTTACCAGCAGGAATATCGAATTGGACTACTTCATTTCCGATAAGTTTGCAAAATTCTATTTTCACAACCGGTGGTATGGTGGGCTCTTGTGTGATGCTGATGGCCATGTAATTTATGGCCATGTAATGGGCGTACAAGCTTTTAGAGGCACATCTTGGCTTTATACCGTATCGAAGTTGCTTGGCTACATGCTCCCAAGACAGATTACCAATAATGGTGGAGAAGAAATTATTACGCTTGATAACCAGGTTACTGCGCTTATAAAGACTAAGGAATTGGACTTCGTTGAATTTGACGTTTTTGAGAATTCAAGCCAACCGGCCAAATACGATGTTGTTAGGTGCATGAATCTGCTTAATCCAGGAGTCTTCTCGGAAGAGATGCTATTGTCAGGAATAAAGAATTTAGGACGTAATTTATCAGAGGATGGCCTGTTACTGTTGGGACATACACATATTAAGTCCGCACGAAATCATGTCTCTTTTTTCCGCCGCCGCAATTCTCAACTGATTAAAATTCATGATTTGAATGATGGGTATTTGCTTAAGGAAATAGTAGAGTCAATTGCACTGCAATGATGAAAGCAAATAACATTGCTTTAGTAGTACCTTCCTTGCGAATAGGAGGCATGGAAAGGGTGGCCAGTATTTTAGTAAGCCATTTCCAGCAAAGTGGGGTATGGGGCGAAGTCCATTTGATTCTGCTTACGGTTGGCGAACTCCAGTACCACATCCATGATAAGGTTAGGGTGCATCAGCCAAAGTTCAATTACCAAAAGGTACCCAGATTGGCGGCAATAATGAAAACACTACGCTACCTCAGAAAAGTGGTAAAGAGCACTAAGCCAACTATAATCTTGTGTATTGGAGATCGTTGGAATTCATTTACATTGCTTGCAACCCTTGGATTAAAGACGAAGGTATTTATTTCAAATAGAATGAACCCTCAGGTTAAATTGGGTAGATTTCATGATGCCTTTAGTAAGCTTATTTATCCCAGAGCAGCTGGTATCATAGTGCAAACTGAGTTGGCGAAAAAGATCTATTCCAAGAAATACAAAAACCTGCCGGCTTTCGTGATTGGCAATCCGATCAAGGCAATATCATCTGGGGTGGCTGATGGTGTTGATAAAGAGAATATAATACTGAATGTAGGTAGGTTTGATCATGAGAAAAACCAGGATCTCCTTATTAAATACTTCGCAGAAATTGCCGATGACAATTGGAGATTAGTCTTCGTAGGGGATGGGCCAAACTTCGAAGCCGCCAAACAGATGGCTAGGGAAATGGGACTAGATGCGAGAATTAGTTTCACTGGTAGTGTTCGCGATGTGGCAAGTTATTATCTAAGTAGTCGGATATTTGCCTTTACTTCTACTACCGAGGGCTTCCCTAATGCTTTAGGAGAAGCCCTAAGTACGCCACTGGCCTGTATTAGCTTCGATTGTATAGCTGGACCTTCCGATTTGATTTCAGATAACTCAAATGGGTTTTTGGTATCAGTGGGTGACCACGAAGGATATAAGACAAAACTTCAACAATTAATGACAGACGCTCAGCTTCGAATGAGGCTGGAAAATCAGGCCATAAAAGATATCGAGAAATTTGGGATAGAAAGAATCTGTAGAAAATACATTGAAGTTTTAAAATCACCTCAATGATTTAGTAAGATATAGCAAGACAATAGTAAAGTAAACTGAAACTTAAACAGCAAATATGAGAATTTTAGTAACCGGCTCAAAAGGTGTAGTTGGGGCCAAGTTGGTAGATGAACTTAAAAAAAGAAACCATTCTGTATTCGGTGTTGATATTCAACATCACCCAGGGGAAATTGGGTACATTCAGCGGATGAGCAATGAAGAATGGACTTACAGTAGATGCGATATCAGCGAATATCGGCAGATTGAACGGATACTAAACGAAGCCGGACCATTCGATTTCGTTTACAATTGTGCAGCTGAATTTGGGAGGTGGAATGGGGAAGATTACTTCGAGCAAATGTGGAGATCCAATTTGATTGGCCTAAAGAACTTAATACGCCTTCAAGAGAAATTGGGATTTAGAATGGTGCATTTTTCTAGTTCAGAAATATATGGAGATTACGAGGACGTTATGGTAGAAGATATTATGGACAAAGTCGAAATAAAGCAGCTGAACGACTATGCCATCTCGAAATGGGCAAACGAAATGCAGATTAGAAATTCCAATGCGATGTTTGAAACAGAAACGGTTGTTGTAAGACTCTTTAATACTTATGGGCCCGGAGAGTACTACCATCCATACCGATCTGTGAATTGTAAGTTCTGTTATCATGCATTGTTTAACCTACCCATTACAGTATTTAGGGATCACTTCCGGTCCAGCACTTATGTGGATGATTGCGTTGTTACCGTCGCCAATATATGTGAGAACTTTATCAACAATAGGACTTATAACATAGGAAGCAGCGAGTTCCATGATATCGAGACCCTAGCAGATCTAATTTGGGATTACACAAAAGCTGACAAAAATTTGATTGAATACAAAGATTCTGAAATCCTTACCACAAAGATAAAGAAGGTAGATAATGCTTTGGCAGTTAATGAGTTGAATCACAAAGAAACCGTTAGTCTTGAAGAAGGAGTGAAAAACACCATTGAATGGATGAGGTCATACTACAGGCTTTAAGGCGATGCCCATTACCCTTTTACTACACTTGGTAGGTAGGGATCTTTCCTTTCGATTTGCGCAATACCAATAAGCCCATACTGTTTAATTGCACTACTAATGTTGTAGGTGGGGGAGTAAAGAATTCTGCTATTTTTATTCGGCAGGCTCTGGAATTCGGAGATTTTCCATGGCATTTTGCCATATCTCAGCAAGTTTCTTCCTTACTACAAAGATGGGGCATCAATCTAGACCTGGACAGCTTCAGCGTTTTTAAAACCTCTCCTGCGAGAAGTTTTGCCTCGAGGAAAGCGATATTGAGCCTGGTGAAATCTTTGGAACCCGCCATCGTTTACACCATGGCGGGGCCAGCATATGTAAACTTTCCAGTTCCGCACCTACAGGGCTTAAGTAATGCCTACATCACCCACCCAAGTTGGGAAGTCGTAAGACTACAAGACAATTTACTGAATACTCTTAGACACCTAATACATGTTAAGATTCAATACCTATATAGCAAGCGATGTGATTTTCTAATATTCCAGACTGAGTTTGCGCGTGATAGCTACGTGAAGAGGTCCCAATTCAATAAAAGCAAGACAGCAGTGATACCAAATGCCGTTGATGAGAATCTCGGCGCGAAAATGACAGTTATCAAAAAGAAAGCTCCTCCAGTTAAGATTTTCACCCCCGGAGCTTCTTACACACATAAAGCGTTTCAGTACCTTCCAGCAATTGCCAAGGAGCTTAAACAGCACACTTCGGAAGACTTTGAGTTTCTGCTAACTTTGCCCGACGGTAAGCTTTTAGAGAAGATCAATAAGGATGCGGATAAGCTCGGTGTGATGGATAACATCACGAATGCTGGACCATATAATTATGCGGAAGCGGATGAACTATTTGCAAATGCTGATATCTTTTTTATACCCAGCTTACTGGAAACTTTCTGCGCATCGTATCTGGAGGCGATGCTCTTTCAGAAGCCTTTGGTAGTTGCAAACAGGGGGTTTGCAAGAGAAATATGCCGAGACTATGCTCATTACATAGAGCCGGCAGATAGTAAGCAAGTCGCAGATGTGCTGGCACAGATCATAAAAGGAGGCGGCCCGGACCAACCTCAAATTGCCAGGGGCAAAGAGATCGTTAACAGCAACCTGAACCATCGTTACCGCTATCAGCTAATTGCTCAGCAGATTCAGGAAATGATAAAGCACTCAGCAAATTTGTAGAGCGAGCAAACTACTATGAAAGTATTGTTTCTTATGTTCTCATTTCCCCACATGGACAGGTCGCACAATATGTTTACCACCCTCGTAGAGCATTTTTACAAAGCGGGCCATGATGTGATGGTAGTGGCACCTGGCCTGGACAACAGTCCCACAAAACTCGGTGAGGAGTCAGGTGTTTCTGTTTTACGCGTGAAGACTTTACCAATCAAAAATGTCCACCACTACATCAAAGGCCTAACCAATATTTTCCTCCCATATCAGTTTAAGAGATCTATACGAAAGTTCCTTGCCAACCGCTCATTCGATTTGATTATCTCAGCAACTCCACCGATTACTTTAGTTGGAGTTATAGCTGCAATGAAAAGAAAACACCAGGCAAAGTTCTATTTGGTGCTTCGTGATATTTTCCCACAAAATGCTATAGATATGGGCTTTATGAAAAAGGATGGTGTCTTTCACCAATTCTTCCGAAAGAAAGAGATTAGACTCTATGCAGAGGCGAACCATATTGGCTGTATGTCTGAAGGTAATGTTGAATATATCACAAAGAACAACCCGGAAATAGACAGGGCTAAATTACATATACTAGAAAATTTTCAGAGACCTTTTGCGCCGCCGTCCGTGCCAATTAATTTAAGGTCTGAGTTTCAGTTGGAAGGTAAGTTTGTGGTAGTGTTTGGTGGAAATATGGGCAAGCCGCAACAACTTGAAAATGTTTTGGAACTAGCATATAGGTGTACGGAATACCAGGATGTAGTCTTTTTGTTACTGGGGGAAGGAGTTCATATGGAACGTCTCAAAACAATTTCTCAGAATAGGGGGATCACCAACATTAGAATGCAATCAACGATTCCCAAGTCTAAGTACCAGCAGTTAATTAGTCAGTGCGATCTGGGGTTAATAAGCCTACATGAAGCATTCACAATCCCCAATATACCAAGCAAGACATTAGATTATTTTAATGTGGGGCTACCTGTACTGGCGTCTATCGATAGATGCACAGATTATGGGAACCTACTAGATCAGTCAAAAGCCGGCCTATGGTGCTTTGCCGGAGAGCATGAAAAGTTTAAGCTGCTCTTCGATAGGCTATATAAATCTAATGAGCTTCGCAAGGAAATGGGAGAAAACGGCCACTCCTACTTTCAAGATCATATGGCCTCAGCTATTGCCTACCAGAAAGTAATAGATGTTGTACTAGGTAATATTCCGACAAGTGCCTAGCCCATTTAGCTTGGCTAAGTACCTAATTGGTTGGAAAAGTAAACGAAAACTTGTTGCCTTTTTGGTTGACGATTATGGCAATGTAAGAGTGTCTTCGAAGGAGGCCCGGAAGAAAATGACCGAAGCTGGCCTAAAGATTTTCAATCGGTTCGATACTACCGATGCTTTAGAGACCAAGGAAGATTTGGACCGGCTGTTTAGTACCTTGTCCTCAGTAAAAGACCGCAATAGCCGTTCGGCAGTGTTTACAGCTTTTTCGGTTCCCTGCAATATTGATTTTGAAAGGATAGAGAAGGAAAATTTTAGCGGTTATAATTTTGAATTACTTCCGGTGACTTTCGAAAAGATGGCGGGTATGAATCCCGGCGCTTATGAAGGTACCTGGGATTTGTGGAAGGAGGGTATAAGAGGAGGGTTGATATCCCCGGAATTTCATGGAAGAGAGCATCTAAACTTAAAAATATTCGAGGAAAAGCTCGCTAATCGAGAATTCGATCTGATGACCTCTTTAAGCTATCGATCTTACACAAGCATATCAGATTCGCACTACCCCACCATAGGGTACACAGCCGCTTTTGAGTTTGATGACTTTAGCGAAAATGAATATTTGGCCAAGGTAGTAGAAAGCGGATTGGATGCTTTTGAGCAAGTATTCGGACTCCGGTCAGTTCATTTCAATGCACCTGGCGGGCGTGAGCATTCCGTACTGCACCACGCTTTACACAAGGGGGGCATAAAATACCTGGACACCGCAATTATCAATCGACAGCACTTGGGTAGTGGGCGCTATCGCCGATTTATCAACTATACAGGAAAGAAAAACAAGTTGGGGCAAACATACCTTTGCCGGAATGCCATGTTTGAACCAACAAGCAATCCAGAAAGCATTGATTGGGTTAATTTCACTCTCAAACAAGTAGAAGCTGCATTTCGCTGGAATAAGCCTGCAATTATCAGTTCCCACCGGGTTAATTTTTGTGGTCATATAGACCCATCCAATCGGGATTTGGGTCTCAAGTCTCTAAAGCAACTGCTCTCAGGCATTGTGGCCAAATGGCCAGATGTAGAATTTGTCACGGGTGGTGGATTAGGAGAACTGATAACCGGCAATCATCACATTTAGGTAAAATGACAGTTTTCGAGAAAGCCAGAAGCCTCACATTTTGGTTGGGAGATGCCTTGAAGGGTAATGGAGTGCAAAAGCACTTTTCAGATATCTCTTTTATTATGTCTTCATCCAATGCTGATCAAGTCGAATCCAGCCTTGATTCAAGGCTTCAAGCCATTTTGTCACACAGCATAATTACAACGGGGTATTACAGGGGCCTTGATGTCACTGCCGGCATAGACCAATTTCCGGTTGTCGATAAGAACATAATCAGAAATAACGAGGAATCTTTTTACTCAACTCAGTTTGAGGCTCGTGATCGGCTTCCTGTCATCACTAGTGGAAGTACTGGTACACCTTTCAAGACCTACCAAAACAGAGAAAAAAAATGGAGGAACACGGCCGATACAATTTATTTTGCAAAACTGGCTGGGTACGAATTGGGAAACAAGCTCTACTACTTTAAAATTTGGAGTCAACTTAATAGCAAATCAGCCCTAACTCAATTTGCCCAGAATATTCACCCGATTGATGTACTTAATCTCAAAGCAAATATTAATGATATAATAAATGAACTCAACTCCAACCGTTCCCCGGTTAGCTTTTTGGGCTATTCCTCGGCTTTTGAAGAAATGTGCAAGAAGCTTGATGGTAAGAATACGCTATCGAAAAATTTGCGCATCAATTCCATCATAACCATGTCAGAGGGTTTAAACCCTTATACAAAAAGTTCAGGAGAGAAGTACTTTAATTGCCCCGTGTTGTCTCGCTATTCGAATATAGAAAATGGAATATTAGCACAGCAAACATTGGCTGAGCAGCATGAATTCACTATTAATAAGGCCAGCTATTTTATTGAGATATTTGATATGGAAAAGGATGAGCTGGTGCCCGATGGCAGTCTAGGTAGAGTGATTGTCACTGACTATTTCAATAAAGTAATGCCAATGATCAGATATGACACCGGTGATTTGGGCATTAGGGGCACCAGAGTGATAAAGGGCGTGGAGCAGAAAGTACTAACCAGGGTTGAAGGAAGAAAGCTGGACGTGGTCTACAATACCGAAGGAGAGGTGATTTCTTCTTATTTGGTGTATAAAAATATGTGGGATTACATGGAAATTGAGCAATATCAATTTGTTCAGAAAGGCCCAAAGGATTACGTTTTGAAAGTTACCATCAAAGAAAAATTTAATCGGGAGCAACAGCTTACTTCAGAATTCAAACAGTACCTGGGCCCAGATGCAAATTTTAGAATTGAGTATGTTGATGAAATTCCATTGTTACAATCTGGCAAGCGCAAAAAAGTGAAGAATGAGATGCTAAGCGGTAGAAGTAAAGATGTATAGAAGCTATTTTAAGCGCCCTATTGATTTTGTTGCTTCTGTGGCACTGTTGATTGTTCTTAGTCCATTTATATTCATTACCACTTTGCTAATTATATGGCAGAACAGGGGTAAAGCATTCTTTACTCAAGAACGCCCTGGAAGAAATGAGAAGCCCTTCAAAATAATAAAATTCAAAACGATGACGGACCAACGGAACAAACAAGGAGAGTTATTGCCAGATAAGGATCGGCTGACTGAAGTTGGAAAGTGGGTTAGGAAATTGTCGCTGGATGAATTGCCCCAATTGATTAACGTTCTAAAAGGCGAAATGAGCATTATTGGGCCAAGACCACTTCTTTTTAAATATGTTCCTTTATATTCACCTGAGCAGCGAAAGCGCCACCTTGTAAGACCAGGTATAACTGGTTTGGCCCAAGTAAATGGAAGAAACAGTATTACTTGGTCAGAAAAATTTCGTCATGATGTGTATTATGTAAATAAACTCAGTTTTGGACTGGATATAAAAATATTGATTCTTACAATAGTGAAAGTGTTAAAAAGAGAAGGCATCAACCAATCTAGTGATGTTCCAATGCGTCCCTTTGACGGATCGAATTAATACTCGTAATAGAATCTGATGATACCCATAAAACTCCCACTGAGGTTGCTTGCTGGCAAGAATTTGTTCTTTTATTCTATCTATTTTCCTGACAATTTCAAAAAGCAATAACCATATTAGCAGAACTCCTAGGTTGTACCTTATCCCCACCACCAATCGTATGACCCCGAACAAAACAATGCTCAAACGCACACAACATGTACAGCCGTTAGTTCCTGAAGGCAAAGAGTTGCCCAAGGAAACTTTATTAATTGATAACATCAGAACATACTAGTATGAATATACTAATCAACGGAGTGGGAGGTCCAACACCAAGAAGCATGCTAAGAGCTTTAGAACTCTCTAATAACGCTGAGGGCTACAACTACTACGGAACCGACATCAATCCTCATGCTATTGGCCTCTACCAGAACAGCCTGTATAAAAAGACCTTCCTTATCCCTGGAGCCGGGTCCGAAGAATATTGGGAATCTATTGAGAAGATCATTGACGAGAATAAGATCGATTTGGCATTGGTTCAGCCGGAGATGGAAGTTATCGAATGGAGTAGACGACAAGGGCAGAATCACTTGCCTTGTAAGTCTTTAATTCCGGATTATGCTATTGCCAAACTGTTGGTCGATAAATCTCAGGTTTCAAAAATTCTTGAAATAAATAGATTCGGACCAAGATCAATAGAGTTGGGGAACAAGGAAGACAATCTCGATGAGATTGAGCAAGCAATTGGCTATCCTTTCTGGATAAGAAGTGCACTTGGGTCAAGTGGATTGGGCTCGTTACTAATCGAGGATCGAGGTATGCTGAGGCATTGGGTGGGGGTTGACACAGGGGCTACCAAGTTTCTGGCTAGTGAATATCTGCCAGGACGCAACTTGGCATGTAAGATGCTCTACCATGAAGGCGATCTGATCAGGGCAGCTGTTGGACAACGGGTCACATATATAATGTCCAAGGTTGCCCCTTCGGGTATCACTGGAAACACCTCGTTTGGTCGTTTGCTTAACGAACCTCAAGTTTTTGAGATAGCAAAAGAAGCCATTGAGCAGGTTTTTGATCAAACGAAATCAAGGAGGCATGGCTTTTTTACTGTCGATTTAAAGGAGGATGCGGATGGTCGGCCGCTGGTCACTGAAATCAACGTTCGCCATGTTGCATTTACGGGATGTTTTGCGGCAGGCGGGGCTAATTTCGCATCAGATATGATAAGTCTATTAACTGCGGACTCTGATTTTGATCGTGAATTTAACCTTTACCGATTTGAGGAAGGAACGATATTCCTAAGAGATGTAGACGAAAATCCCATTATTATGAATGAGAGGGATTTACTTAGCCGCTAACCATGACTTCAAACCCCAGAATTTATCTTTCTCCACCCCATATGGGTGGAATCGAAATGAGCCACATCCAAGAGGCATTTGACACCAACTGGATATCAACAGTTGGGCCACAGATAAATGAATTCGAGAACAGACTGCAACAGTATTGTCAGCGACAGTATGCAGCTGTATTCTCCTCGGGTACCTCGGCTATACATTTGGCGCTAAGAATTCTTGGTGTTGCAGAGGGTGATAGGGTTATTTGCCAGTCTTTTACTTTTGCTGGAACAGCCTATCCCATTGCCTATCAAAATGCCGTCCCGGTTTTTGTAGATTCTGAATTGGACACATGGAATTTAGATCCCAATTACCTCGAAGATGCTATTGTGAACCTTCAAAAGCAGGGCAAAAAAAAACCCAAGGCAATTATGCCGGTACACTTATATGGAATGCCATATATGGTAAATGAAGTAAAGGAAATAGCAGAGAGATTTGAAATACCTATCATAGAAGATGCGGCTGAAGCCCTGGGGTCAATCTACCAGGGTAAGCCTTGCGGTAGTTTTGGGGAAATGAGCATTCTGTCATTCAATGGGAATAAGATTATTACAACCAGCGGCGGTGGCGCGCTTCTTTCAAATAGCGAAGAATGGAATAACAAAGCCAAATTCTTGTCTACCCAAGCACGCGATCCAGCACCGCACTATCAACATTCTGAAATTGGATTTAATTACCGATTAGGAAATGTAAATGCTGCTATAGGATTAGGTCAAATGGATGTTCTTGCATCCAGGATAGAACGTAGAAGAGCCATTTACGATATTTACCATAGCGAACTTTCGGGGTTTGAGGGAGTTAAATTCCAGCCCGAAGTGGCGGGGGTTGAATCAAATCGTTGGTTGACATGTATTCTTACCAGGGATAATGAGATGAGGGAAAAAATCAGACTCTCGTTAGAGGAAAACAATATTGAATCCAGGCCACTGTGGAAAGCGATGCATTTGCAGCCCGTTTTTGCTGAGGCTGACTACTTCGGAAGTTCCAGGAGTGAGTCCCTATTTCAAAAAGGTTTGTGTCTCCCTTCTGGATCGAATATGTCTGGTTCAGATATTGAAAGAACAATTTCAATAATCAAAAAAGCATGTCAGTAAATAAAAATAGTGTTACGGAATGAAGCTGCCACTGGCAATATATGGTGCCGGAGGACTGGGTCGTGAACTATCGACATGGATACGCAGAAAGGAGCAGTACGATCTTATTGGTTTTATTGATGACAATATCGCTCCAGGGGAGGAGAGGGCAGGTTTACCCGTGCTGGATACCCACCCTTCTGCTATTGCAAAAAACATCAAGGGATTAATATTTGGTATTGCAGAACCTGTCGTAAAGCAAGCCATATTTCAAAGGTTGGCTTTGGCTGGTGTCGAATTTCCGTCGATCATGCATGATTCTATCCATGATCTTGATGAGAGTATTACAGTGGGAGAGGGTGTGGTGATTACTCAGGGAGTAACACTTACGCGAGATATAGTAATTGGCGATCATGCTATACTAAATATTAACTCTACCGTAGGCCATGATGTGAGACTTGGTGACTTTACCTCCATTATGCCCGGCGCCAATATCTCTGGAAACGTACAAATCGGCCCAGGTACCTTAGTTGGTTCAGGAGCTGTAATACTGCAGGGGATTAAGATTGGTAGTAATGTAAAAGTTGGTGCCGGAGCCGTTGTGACCAAGAACATACCTGACGGAGAAATTGTTGTCGGCATTCCAGCAAGGAGAATATGATCCAAAAAATTCTGGGAGCGATAAAGGAGTTTAAGCCCGCCCTGTTATTTGTCGGGAGGTTCTTGGCCTTTTACTTCGTGGGGAATATCCTGTATGGATTTTATGTAGAAAGTTTTGGTAATCAGCCCGATAATGTCACGATCTGGGTGGCCGAGCAATCCACTTTCTTGCTTGCCAAGCTTGGACTGGCCGTGACCTCCATCCCATTAGAAACACTTCCCAAAATATCTCTGTTACTCAATAGCGACGTGGTAATTAATGTATATGAAGGCTGCAATGGTATAAACGTTATAATAACCTTCTTGTCATTTTTGTTTGCCTACGCTCCCCTGGAGCGCCGGCTGCTTTGGTTTATACCTGTGGGGGTTTTGACCCTTCATTTATCCAACCTCATTCGAATCACGGGTTTGTTCTTTGTGGCCAGAGATTTTCCAAATTATTTGTACTTCATACACAAATACCTCTTCACCGGGGTAATCTATGTTGTGGTAATAGTAATGTGGTACCTCTGGGTATCCAAAGTTGTGCCACCCAAATCGTCAACCTCAGGATAATTAATGAAACAAGTCCAATATCTTTATGCCGTTATAGCGGTCGTTGGACTGGCATTAATATACCTCTTCCAAAGGTTTGATTATTTGGCTTTCTTCAGGGATCTGTTGGCAATTGAGATGCTGCCGACGGCTAATTTTACATTTGCCTTCAATCGAGTTAGCAGGTTTATTCTGAACGACCTTTTTGCCATCCTGTTGATTTTTGCGCTGTTTCGGAACCGAAATTATGTCCTGGTGGCATTTGCCGTGCAGTTGTTTGGGCTCTTGGTGGTTTTGCCCCTGTACCTGTACTTGAAATTGACTATTGAAGGGCCCTCAGAAATATCAAGCCCTTTGCTATCTCACCTACACCGCATCATCATACATCCCGTGATGATTCTTCTCCTCATTCCTGCTTTTTACTTCAAAAGAAAACCCACAGCCTAAGGGAACTGTCCCCGCCTAACTTCTAGTCAAAAAAGAGTAGCAAATATCTTGATATAATCATATTTTTTGGGGACAAATTCTATAATTTCGCTTGTCCTTAAATGCCTAGCAAGAAATTAGGTTACTTTTAGCGAGCGCATGAGATTAATTATGTTATTAACTATGAGTATATTACAGGGGTTTAACCACGTCACACTATGAAGAGATTTTTTACCGCAGCCGCCGCATTAATACTATTTTCATTTTTATCAACTTCAGCCGTCGCCCAGTGGAATTGGACAGCTGGAGGTGACGGTACAAATTGGAGTGACCAAATGAACTGGGATTCCGGCGATGGAACTCCAGGCAATGACGGATCACCAACCGCAGTAGACGCAGTTAGCGTCTTCTTCTTTGGCTCGTTCACCATTAACGTGGATGTGACTGCCTCGTGTGCATCATTTTCAACAGCGGCATTTTCCGCCAGTACATTAAACATCAACAATCCGCTTACGGTTGGTGGTGCTTTTACAGTCGGCTTGAATACCACAGCCAACGTCAACAGTACTTTGAATGTGGCAGGTACCTTCAGCAATCAGGCCACAACCAATATTGGTGTTGGCTCGACGGTTAACTACAATGGAACCGGTAGCCAAACTTTAGCGGCACTAAATTATGACAACTTAACAGTTAGTGGTGCAAGAGCCGCCACTCCGACAATAACCCTTCCCAGTGGTACAATAGGCGTTAGTGGAACGTTCTCTTATACAACGACAGGAGCTTACACTATCAGTAATACGGGTAGCATATTTGATTTCAACGGTACAGCTTCCCAAACTATACCAATGCCCTCAGTGGCCTTCTATAGAGAGGTTCAAGTTTCTAATTCAAATGCTTCAGGAGCAACACTTGGTGCGGCGGTAACGGCCACAAATGTCACCGGAGATATTACCGTGGTTAGCGGCGGAATCTTAGATAACGGTGGTAATGCAATAACAGGAACCGGCAGCAATAACTTCAATGTAAACAATGGCGGTACTTTCGAACTGAGTGGTGGCTCATTTCCATCATCTTTTGCGTCCATATCGCTCGGAACAACTTCCACGGTTGAATATTCAAGTAGCAGCTCTCAAACATTACAAAATACCCAATATGGTAACCTAACTTCATCCAGTTCTGGTGCAAGAGTAATTAATGGTTCTGTCCAAGTCAGTGGTACATTCACTCCAGGAACAAACTCCTATACTGTCACTGGAAGTACGGTAGACTTCAATGGTACCGGTGCACAGACAATTCCAGCCTTTGACTTCAACAACCTTACTATTGGATCAACTGGTACAAAAACTCTTGCTTCTGGAACAATAAGGGTTGCGGGTAATATTTCTCTAACTGGGGGCAACGCCTTTACTGTAACTGGAAACACGGTTGAATTTAATGGTACCGGAACCCAAACAGTATCAACATCAAGAACCGTAGCAACTTATAATAACCTTACCATCAATAAGTCATCAGGAACAGCAACGCTAAATGGCGCAGTTACCGCAACCAACGTGGCTGGAAGTATTACCGTTTCCAATGGCACTTTGGATAATGCTGGAAATGCCATAGCTGGAGGGGCCGGAGATGCATTTACATTGCAGTCAGGAACTACTTTGACATTGGGAGGAACCACCGGCTTGCCAACTGGATTCGGAACCCTAACTTTGAATGGTGGTTCAACCGTTGAGTATAATAGCCCTAGTGCCCAAACCGTTGGGGCTGCAGATTATGGCAACCTGCTGATTGCCGGGGCCAGAACTACAAACAACGTTACGCTGGCCAACGGTGGAACTATTAACATTGCAGGTACTTTTACAGATGCCGCCACATTTGGAAGTGGTAGCTATGTTACTACCGGCAACACAGTCAGATTCAATGGCGCCAGTAATCAAACAATTCCACCTTTTACATTTAACAACCTGACAATTGCCTCCGGGGCCACCACTAGTTCAATTACCGGTCCAGCGATTGCTAATGGGACTTTCACTCTCGAGTCTGGAACTATAGCTGTTGGTGCATCAAATACTTTGAATCTAAATGGTGCTGTAGTTTATACAGCAGGCTCGGTAAATAACACCGGTGCAAACTCAGAGATCGTTTATGCAGGAGGTGCGCTGCAAGTGGTGCTACCCGGAACTTATGTTGATGTGGATTTCAATAGTGAAACAAAGAATTTATCCAATAGGTCAATAACCATTACCGGTGATTTCACCAATACAGTTGCTTCCGGGAATACAACAACAAACTCTACTGTAGAGTTTAGTGGAACAACTGCGCTTTCTGTACCTGTATTTAACTACAATAACCTAACAATCTCCGGGGCCAGGACTACCAATAATGTAACTTTGCCGAATGGAACACTAAGTATTGGTGGTGATTTCACAGCCTCTACCACGTTTACATCAGGCGATTGGATTCCAGGTATTGGAACCATAGATTACAACAGCAGTTCGCCCCAGAATATTGCCGCTATTAACTACAATAACTTGACTAACACAGGTAACGGTAACAGGACTTTACCAAACGGAACCGTTGATATATCCGGCACATTTACTCCTGGTTCTGGAACCTATACTGCCGGAAGTGGCACAGTAAATTACAGCGGTGGTGGAGGCCAGGTAATTGCAGCGATAAACTACAATAACCTGTCTTCCGATAATGCAGACAGAACCTTCGAGAATGGTTCGATTGACATCGGAGGCACATTTACTGCTGGCTCAGGTACCTATACACCAGGGTCCAGTACCGTGAATTTTAGCGGAGGAAACGGTCAGACGATACCGGCAATCAGCTATAATAATTTGTCTAGTGCAAACTCCAATAGAACAATTAGTACTGGAACAGTAAATATCTCGGGCACATTCACCCCGGGCTCAGGTACTTATACAGTGACCGGCACCACTATCAACTACGACGGTGCCAATGGCCAGACCATAGCCGCCTTTACTTATAATAACCTCTCATCCTCAGACGATAATCGAGTGCTGGCTAATGGCACGATAGATATTGCAGGAACATTTACCACCGGAACAGGTACCTATACGCCAGGGTCTAGTACAATTAACTTCAGCTCTGCCCTCGCTCAGACGATCCCAGCTATTAACTATAACAATATTACCAACACTGGTAACGGCAATCGTACCTTGGCCTCTTCTGGAACAATCGGCATTGCTGGTAGCTTTACCCCGGGTAGTGGTACATATACTACTACTGGCAGCACGGTAGATTTTGAGTCGGCGGGAGCCCAAAGCATACCAGCGGTTACATATTACAACCTCGAAACTTCAAACGGTGGAACTAAAACTTTGGCTGCCGCCATCGATATGGGCGGAAATCTAACAGTCGGAACCGGAACTACTCTTGCTACTGGTGGCAACAACGTTAATATCGAAGGAGATTTTACGGTGGATGGCGCATTTACTCACGGTAGTGCCGAAATCATTTTTGATGGTACTGGCGGACAAGATATTGCCGGTACCGCGACAATAGATGTAAATGACCTTGAAATAGGTACGAGTTCGAATACAGTTGTTGAGACGACCGTCAACCTTTCTGGTACTCTTGAATTAGTTGGTGGTGGAACCTTTGATGCCGATGGAGCAGGCGGAGCCAGGATATTTACCGTGGTCTCAACGTCGGAGTCAGCAGGTGGCCGAATAGCAGAGCTACCTACGCCATCAAACTTCACGGGAGATGTTACCATGCAACGCTTCCTTAGTGAAAACGGGGATGATGAAAGAAATTGGGTGCATCTGGTTCCGCTGACAACAGATGCCACAATTGCAGATTGGCAAGATGACTTTGCCATCACCGGCTCATTTACCGGGGCCAGTACGGGAACCGGCCTCGGAAGTAATTCGTCACTTTCATATTATAATGAGACGATCACTACTGGTGATTTGAATGACGGTTACGAGAATTTTACAACTACAAACGCCGCAACATTGGTGCCCACAAACGTAAGAGCGCTGGCCGTATTTGTGAGGGGGGATAGAGATTCAGATACCCCAATTACTCAAGATGTAGTTGACTCTCGGGGGCCAATTTTTAAAGGAACTGTAACCCAACAAGTTTCCTTCACAACTTCCGGTACCCTAGCAGATGATGGATGGAATTTTATTGGAAATCCCTATCCCTCCGCGATTGATTGGGACGATGCGGATTGGTCTAAGGGCACTAGCATTGTAGACGTTATTTATATTAAGAATGCCTCTACAGGCGTCTACGGCGTGTACGAAGCCGGTGGAGGTGGTGCTTCCACACTACCAAATGGTCGAATTGCGCCTGGTCAAGGGTTCTGGGTGAAATTTGATTCTAATACGGATGCTACCCTTTCCAGTACTGAAGGTGTAAAAACCACAGGCAGTGCCAGTATTCAAAAAGTAGCCACTCCAGACAATTCTCTTAAGATAGCCTTGTCTAATGGTAATATTACCGATTTTAGTTTCGTCTTCTTCGATGACAATGCCACGCTTGACTACGACTCTGGAAAGGACCTATTCAAGTTTTACAACGACGAAGTAAATCTGTCCATCAATCCCATGCCAGGGCTTAACCTGCTCAAGAGCACAATGCCATCTTTCGATTGCGAAACTTCCCTTCCGTTAAGTGTAGATAATGTTGCCGACGGTGACTACTCACTTGCGTTTACTCAACTCACGAGCTTCGGCTCAGATGTGGAAGTAAGGCTGGTTGATAGTCACCTTGGGTCAGAGGTTACGCTTACAGAAGGTATGCAATACGACTTTGCTGTATCTGCAGCGGAACCAACATCATTTGGTAGTAGCAGATTCTCCTTGGTTTTTGATTATGTTGATACGGATACTTCACTCGGTGTTAGTCATACTGACATTTGCGGAGCTTCTAGTGATGGCTCAGTGACAGTAATGTCGTCTCAGCCAGGAGTTACCTATAAGGTACAGCTAGGTGGCGTGGATATTACTTCCTCTCAAATAGGGGATGGCTCTGATCTAAACTTCACTATCTTGAGCCAAGACGTCGCTATTGGGTCCAATACTTTACAGGTCTTTGCATCAAGAGATGAACAATGCGAGGCTCTCCACCTTGACCAGGAAGTACAACTGACTAGAGATGACATTCCTGATCTACCTGCTGCTGTAGTGCAGTCGGCGATTTGCGATAAAGGAAGCACAATATTAGTCGCTTCAGGGTCAGCGTCTGAGAACTATCACTGGTATGAAACTATCGATTCTACTGACCCCATAGATACTGATGCATCTTTTGAAACACCGATTCTTAGCAGCACACGATCATACTTTGTTTCTGCTTTGACAGCTGCTGGATGTGAGAGTTCCAGACTGGAAGTTATTGTGGATGTAGAGGCCCTGCCCTCAGCACCTCAAGCTTCAGCGGATGTAATCTGCAACCAGGGAAGTACGAATATTGTTGCTTCCGGAGCGGCTGTGGATGGATCGTACAGATGGTACGAGACACTATCCTCTGTTGATCCAATTGCGGGAGAGACAGATGCTACTTTCACGACACCAGAGCTTAGCGCTTCTCGTTCTTATTTCGTTTCAATAATTTCTTCTAACGGTTGCGAGGGACCCAGACAAGAAGTTAATGTAGAGGTATCTTTACTGGCCCAGCCAGTAATTACCAATACGCAAGGCGAAGTCCTGGAATCAAGTAGTGCCTCAGGTAACCAATGGTACTTGAATGGAGTGTTGATTTCGGGAGCTACGGATCAGACTTATGAAGCGACCGAATCAGGTACTTATACTGTAGTTGTTACTAGCGGCAGTTGCTCTGCAACCTCCGACTCCTTTGACTTGGTTGTGGTATCCCTTGAAGATGATGGTATTGCCGGCCTCAAGTTGTATCCCATACCCGCCTCAGAAACTCTTAATGTGGAGTACGCGGGCATTTCTTCAAGCATCGAGATTTCGTTGATGAATATTTCAGGAAAGCAGCTAACTGCGAAGGCGATAAGTACTGTTGCCGGAAAGGCCGTATTTACATCCTTTGATATTAATGGCCTGGAAAGCGGTGTCTATTTTGTCAGGATTATTGACGGAAAAACTGTTATAAATTCTAAATTTGTTAAAAACTAGTTATATCAACCTTAAGATTATGAAGAAAGCAAAACGCCTGATATTTCAAATTCTGCTATTGGGCTTTGCCATAATAAATACCACCAACGCCCAGCCTGGAGACCCTGGTGGAGGAGGGGACCCTGACGTCCCAATTCAGGGAATAGGGCTTCTTATTGCTTTGGGGCTTGCCTTTGGTATCAGGAAGATTTATAAATCGAACCGAAAATAACTTTCCTCATATAGTTAGTAATGCTAGGTAAAGTAAATAGCATTAAGATTCTTCCGCGCTGGATAATTTTCCTCATTGATACGGTTATCGTGGGAGTGGCATTTTCATTGAGCTATCTACTCCGTTACAACTTTGAAGTAGGCAAAATAGATTCAAGCCAATTTGGTATAGGTCTGCTTGTATTTCTTGCCCTGTTTATTGTTGGTTTTGTTATAACCAAAAGCTATTCTGGAATTGTTAGATATACCAGCATTCAGGACGGGCTTAGGATTCTGCTTACGGTGGGGATTGGAGAGCTGTTTGTCCTCATATTTAATATTCTGAGTTTTGATTACTTCGAGCGCAGGTTAATTCCTCTCTCAGTTGTAGTGATCTCTTATTTCGTGGCAGTATTTCTCCTATTTATTTACCGCGTTGCAGTAAAAAACATTTTTGCGTACTATGCTAGTGCCCTAAAATCAAAATTTAGAGTAGCTGTCTTTGGAGCGGGGGAGAAAGGTATTATTACCAAGCAAATACTGGAGAATGATTCCGGAGCTAGTTTTAAAGTTGTGGCTTACTTTGAAGACAACAAAGAGAAGGTTGATAAGAACATTCAAGGAGTCAAAATTTATGATGGGGTTGATGCCCTACAGAAAACTTTGGTTAGCCTTGGCGTCAAGGAGTTAGTTCTAGCAGACGCAGACCTTTCTATAAGTAGGAAGAATGAAATCGTTGACCACTGTCTTAGAAATGGAGTGAAAATTAGAAGCATTCCGGATTCTCAAAGTTGGGCAGGAGGCAAACTTAGCGCCAGTCAGATAAGGGAAGTCAGAATAGAAGATTTACTGGGAAGGGAGAGTATCAGATTGAATGACCTACAGGTTGAGCATGACCTTCAGGGTAAGAGTGTGGTTATTACCGGAGCCGCCGGATCGATTGGTAGCGAGATTGCCCGGCAGGTAGCTGGTTATCGTCCCTCTGCACTGATCTTGATTGATCAATCGGAGAGTGACCTCTTTGAGATTGAGTTGGAACTAGCGGTGGCAGCACGAGAAATTAACTGTTTGCCAATTGTTGCTGACATCACTAATAAGCCCAGGATGGAGGCAATTATTAGAAATTACAATCCGGATATCATTTATCACGCTGCGGCCTATAAGCACGTTCCAATGATGGAGAAAAACCCCATAGAGGCGGTATTATGCAATGTGCTCGGTACTAAAATTGTGGCAGATCTGGCCTTTGAGAACCACGTTGGAAAGTTTGTCATGGTGTCAACAGATAAGGCCGTCAATCCAACTAGCGTGATGGGTGCATCCAAAAGGGTGGCCGAAATGTATGTTCAGTCATTAAACAATTTTAAGGTATCGGACAAAAAGTACTATACCAGGTTTGTAACCACCAGATTTGGGAATGTCCTTGGCTCCAATGGATCTGTAATTCCCCTTTTCAAAAGGCAAATTGCTAAAGGCGGACCAATTACCGTCACCCACCCTGATGTAACTCGCTATTTTATGACCATTCCGGAAGCTTGCCAGCTTGTGCTCGAGGCCGGCGCAATGGGTAATGGTGGTGAAATCTTCATATTTGATATGGGCGAGAGCATAAAGATTGTTGACTTGGCTAAGAAAATGATCATGCTTTCAGGCTTGGAGTACGACAAAGATATTCAGATACATTTTACGGGTTTGCGAGAAGGGGAGAAGTTATATGAAGAACTCTTAAACCCAACTGAAAATACCACTAAGACTCACCATGAGAAAATAATGATCGCGAGAGTTTTGGAAGAACCCTATCTGAAAGTGGCCAAGGAGGTTGATAGTTTGATTGAGATTGCCAATCAGCGTGATGAGCTTGTGCTTGTCGGCCAGATGAAGAAGATGATTCCAGAGTACCAGAGTAACTACTCGCGATTTGAGGTGCTAGACCAGAAGGCTACTTGAGACTCCCCAAGCTAGGAACAAGTAGGCTGCAGGGAGACGTTCTGAGGTCAATGCTGCCAACCCCCACCATCATTTAAGCCTGTAAGAGGCCATAACGAATGCATTTACAAATGAAGGGAGATAGTCTTACCTTCTTTTGTGGCTTCTCTTAAATCTTCTGCTGGGATTAATAAATTTCGATAAGAAGCCATAGGGAAGGTAGTATTCTACCTTCGCGCTTAGTATGAAGTAGCCATCGTTACTGTCGGGGTTTCCCCTGATAGAACCTGCTGGCCTTGTTTCTAAACCTATTTCCGGTCGCCTATCCGAGAGTGCTGCTGCAATAGGATCAGAGAAGGAATTAATATCTACATGAACTGTACTAACATCATCTAAGTAGTCCGTGAATGTGATGCGATAACCACCTTCAATCACGAAATTTAGGAAAGACGAAGCTCTGATTTTGGTACCTAACCCAAAAGGAATTGCGAATGTTACCGGGCCGTAGTCAACACCTTCAGTCTTTAACGATCGAAGAGCATGTCTTTCACCATTCAATTCCGCTGTCGGGCTGTACCATGTAAGGGCTAGTCCCGCGAACCCGTAGAAGTTCACAGGACGTCTTTGGTAAAATCTATTACCATTTGGCAAAATGTTTACTGTCCCGGTAACTGCTAGTTCAAGGTTGTTAGACCGAAAAGAGAGGTTTCTGGTCTTCCTTGAATCTGAATCGGCTTCTGCATCATCTCCCTGGAGTTGAAACCAAGTCACATCCGTTCTAATAAATGCTCGGTCACTCAGAGGGTATTGCAGGCCAACATTGAAGTTTAGTTTGGTATCCATATAATCCCCGTCATTGCTCAATTCTCCAAAGTAGGAACTTGTACCGGTACCAACATTCAAGATGAACGACCTGTTTCTATTTCTTGAAAAGAAATTTTGTGCATCGACTGTAGCGGGAAGCAATGTCAACACCATCAACGAACAAATAACTAATCTTCTCATATTCATCGCAATTAACCAAATTTACTAATTATATCGGTACTCAAAAAGACTAAAGCCTTTAAAAACAGGTCTTTCCAAGGCATTTGCCATATATACGGTTCTAATGCAAAAGGTAAGATGTTTAGTTTAAGTCGGAAAAAGCGCGCCCGGAAGGATTCGAACCCTCAACCCCCGGAGCCGAAATCCGGTATTCTATCCAGTTGAACTACGGGCGCGTATATTATTGCTAAGAAAGTACCTCTTTTACCTTCTGAGCGGCGTCTTTTAGCAGAATTGCTGAGGTGACCTCCAGACCGGATTCTTCAATTATCTTGGCCCCTTCTTCTGCGTTAGTTCCTTGTAGCCTCACTATT
>JANQPQ010000052.1 GCA_028285445.1 Cyclobacteriaceae bacterium
GATAAGTCTGCTCATACTGGTCATCCAGAAAAGTGAACTCAAAGGGAAGACCGGGATTGAACTGCTTCACCACCTTCTCCATTTCAGCAATTGTCTGGGCGGTATTTCCTGATATTCTTATGAAAGCCGCCCTGAGATATGAATCGTTTCGAATAATTAAGGGCTCTATGGGCTCACGAAGGCTTGTCATATGAAAGTCTTTCACCACGCCTACAACTTTACCTGCCACGCCCCACATGGATAGGTTCTCCCCCACCGGGTTTTCTTTGTTCATAAGGCTAGCAACTCTCTCATTAATAATAAAGCTTACGGAGTCTCTGTGGTTGTCGCCAGTAAATCCGGTACCATAGGCTAACTCGAGCTTCATCGTCTCCAGAAAATTATGATCTGTGGTGAGCACCGAGATCTCAACTTGTGAGTCAGGATCTTTACCATCCCAGGTTGCACCTCCGGTAGATCGACCTACAGACAATGGGTTTTGATCGGAACTAGTTACAGCCTCTACATTAGAAATTCGGAGTAGTTCTGTTCTAAATGACTCATAGTTCGTGCGGGTGTTGGCTTCCAATGGTATGAAAACCACATTTTCCCGATCGAGACCTAGATTTTTTCCGAGAATAAACCCAATTTGGTTATAGATAGAAATTGTACCTATAATCAGCACTATTGACATCATAAACTGAAAAACTACCAAGCCCTTACGCAAAAGGGCACCTTCCCCAACTTTCAGGCCTTGTCCCTTGATGCCGGCAGTAGACCGAAATGAGGATAGGAAAAATGCCGGATATAAACCTGACATTATCCCAGTAGCTAAAGCCAGGGAAATTAGGATCAGCAGCAACAGGGGATTTGTATAATCAATTTCAATCGATTTGCCTGCAAGTTCGTTGAAAGCGGGTAGTAACAACTGCACCAGTACTACCGCCAATATCACCGCGAAGAGAGCCATTACAATAGCTTCCATGAGGAATTGAAAAATCAAGGAGTTCTTTCCTGCACCCAGCACCTTCCTCATACCAATCTCCTTTACCCGCTTTGCCGATCGAGCGGTTGCGAGATTCATGAAATTGATACAAGCTATGGTAAGAATAGCAATGCCAACAATTATCATAATACGTAAAAAATCAACCCGTCCCCCTTGTTCAGCTCCATTTGCAAAATTTGAATACAGGTATTGCCTGGTAAAGAACTGGTACCGAATTCTTTCATCAGCGCCCTCAGTGTTGTTGTTGACCTCTTGTAGCACCTTCTCTCCGAATGCCCCCATATCTGCCTCTGGTCTCATCAATGCCACTATCCTAAATCCGCCGTTGTTCCAATTCTCCACCCAACTGTTTTGGGAGATATAAGCTTGGACTGGCATCAACCAATCGAATTGAAGTGTTGAATGTGTGGGAGGATTGGCAAGTACACCCGTTATCTTTAGCTGTTGCCCGCCCACCGGTATAGTTTGGCCGACAGCCGTCTGCTGCCAATTGTCCCCAAAAAACTTCATAGCAAGCCTCTCAGTTATTAAAATAGACTGGAGCTCTGCCATAGCCGTTGATGGGTTGCCTGCAAGAAACGGGAATGAAAAAATTTCCAGGAATTCCGGCGAAACATATCGGCCAACCTCCCTATAATTATCGTCTCCTATTTCGAAAAGTGCTTCAATATCCCATCCGACTAAGGACACCTTTTCGACCTCAGCATATGATTCCTCCAAAACAATCTCCAATGGCTGTGGAATGGCGTTAGTGGTGAAGTTTTGTCCATCATCCTGGTAGATCACCCGTTTTAACTGAATAATGCGGTCTGAGCGCTCATGAAAGGCGTCCATTTTAAATTCATCGTTAACCCATAGGGCTATCAGTAAGCAACTGGCGACGCCAATGGTGAGGCCAAAAGTGTTGATTATTGTGTACGATCGTTGCTTTGATAAACTCCTGAATGTTGTTTTGATGATATTCCTAAACATGGCGATTTGAATTTTTATGAAACCTTGATTGCTATTTTTAGAATGGTTTGGGCCTTTTCGTGGCGAGCGCATGAGGTTTGGTCGTGCCAGCATTAGCACTTCCAGTATAAATCTTCTCTTGGCTTTTGCAACCCCCTTTTCCTTCGTCAGCCGTGCATATCTTTCAAGCAAGTCTCCCTCAATGTCTTCGAGTATATCAGGGCGGCAATACCATCGAAAGATTTTCAGCGCCCACGTAGGTGGAGACTGTACGTACTTTAAGTCGTTAGTCATATTAGTCCTCGAACGCTACCTTAGGAATAGCATCCCATAATCCCTGTCTTTGAGTTCTACTCTGTTCCACAGCCTCTCTTCCCAATTTTGTGACCTTGAAGTATCGTTTCCTCTTGCCTCCCCTAACTTTGGTAGCTTCGCCAAATTCTGAAACCAGTAGTCCCTTTTGTTCCAGTCGGCGTAAAACTGTTTGCAGTGACCCAAGGCTTACTTTACGATTTAGCCTCCGTTCAATCTCATCGGCAATAGCCAGTCCATAAGCCTCGCCGTACAGTACTGCCACCGTTAGCATTACCACTTCTTCAAATTCCCCAAGTTGATACTTACTCATTGTTATATATTTAACTTAAATGTATATAAAATGTTACAAGAAAGGAAATTTTAATATTTGTACTGGGAAGTGAGTAGAAATTATTGGTCAGTAGCCAATTTGCTGGCTAATCGTTGAAAATGAAAAACCCTAATCCGCCGGGGTCTCTGATGATGATGTTGTCGACGATACCTTCCTTGTTGAAATGTGTAATTTCTTCGGTAATTGGTATGCCTGCCTTCCTAATGTTGGCAATAACTTCCATGTTACTCTCTCCATTAAAATAGGTAAGTGAAGGGTTGAAGAAGAGGTGCGGACAATTTCGAGGTTTCATGATAGTGACAATCATGCCATCCTCGTTTTTTAGACTTACCCATGGGTCGGTGCGGGTACCACCGGTTATTTCGAAGCCCAGTATTTCCCAGATGTCTACATTACGGCTGAGCTCTAAAGTTTCAAGACTTATCCCCGCGTAATTGCCCAAAATCGCCTCCGGGCTTGCAATATCAATTGTAGGCCCACCACCTTCAGCAAGGTGAATGCTTGTACCCGCTGTGTCTTCAAGGTAATGACAATCATCACCCATATCAACGCTAACATCCAGGCCTTTCAATTTGTCAACAACAGGAATCCAATCATTCCGGTACAACTTTACTCCAGCCCGTGTAAATCGGTTTGCATTAATCTCAATAGCTACTCCCCTGCTTCCAGCCATTGCTAAATCGCCATCGTGGTCAACAGCAAAGTTTAGCTTCCGGTAAAAAGAAATTGATTCTTCCAGATTGGGTGTAGGGGTAACGATAACAGATGACATAACTTAAGTGGAATGTTCAGCACAAACTACGAAAGTTTTTATCGATGTTCCAGCCGATGGCGTTAGAAGGTTAGTCTTCGAACCTCTTGCCCATTGAGGCTACCGCTGAGGTGCAAAAGAAGCCCAACACTACCTGGTTTTGATTATTGGTAGGTACAATATTAGTTGGCACATTAGCTACTGGTGTGGCGAACAATTCTCCGAAGCCACCTTGCCTGTCAATTTGAATTCTTACCTCATTGAGGTAATCGAAAGCGTCATTAGTAATGGAATGGATCTCAACTAAAACTGAATCCCCCGGGCTATAAGGCGAGATAAACTCGTCATTCTCATCCTGATCAATGGGATTGATGCCATCGCGAATAGGACGTATAAACACCAATCCATCAACATTACCACCAGCTGAAAAACCAGCATCATAAGCAATATTTATCTCATCAGGTTGGTTAAGATAAACACCGTTTTTGTAGGCCTTAATCCAATAAGTGTCGCCTGAGCCAACAAAATCCCGGGCGAATACCTCCCCGAAAAATGAATCGGGAAACACGAGATTCTCCTCTTCAAACCTGAAAGCGATACTATCAATTTGCGGTACCCGGTTCATCACCGATTGAGAAGTATACGTCTCGGTCCCAATCGTTACCCTTAGCTCATATGCATCTCCCACATTACCCAGAGTTTCACCAGCGGCAGGATTCCACACATAACGACCAGGGTCACCTTCAGCAAAGGTCATCTCGGTACTGCCATTTCTAACCAGCGACACTGTTGCACCTTCCACGAATTCCAAAGGCCCGTTGTCAAAATAGTCCTGGCTCTGGGATAGGGTTATCGTCTGAGGCTCTGGCAAGTCTGTGAGCCAGGCATCAACAACAACAACTGGAGCAATACTATCCAGCTTTGGGTTGATCACATCCTCACAAGCCGAAAGTATTAGCAGAATGACCAGAAAATATATCCTTTGCGCCTTCATTAGAATTTAAAGTTGTATGAAACGGATGGAAAGAATGAACCTATTATTGAAAGCTGGGTAGCCTCAGTTTGCACGGGTTGCCCCGGTGCTATTCTATCTGTGCCCTGCGAGAAGTAGATAGAGAAAGCGTTGCGACGACTGTATAAGTTGTAAATGGAAAATACCCAGTAGCTATCGTTCTTACGCTGCTCGCCATTTTTCTTTAATGCTTTTGGCCTCCAGGTAGCTGATAAGTCTAGTCTATGATAATCGGGTATTCGAAAATTGTTTCTGCCTTCATTGGCTACATAAGGAATAACGTAACCCTGCACCTCAAACCTGGCATTTGGGAAAGTGGTCGGCGTACCGGTGGCATAGGCAAAGTTTGCTGAAAACGAGAGCCTGGAGTCCAGCTCGTAGAACAGAACCAGTTTCAGGTTGTGTGTTTGATCAAACCTTGTAGGATACCATTGGTTTTGATTGATGCCATTTACTCGCAATTCTGTTCTGGCCAAAGTATAACTTGCCCAACCATTTATTTTACCAGTATTCTTTCTAACGAACAGCTCCAAGCCATAGGCTCTCCCCTTTCCTGACAATAAATCGCCTTCCAAAAACTCATTTATTAAAAGGTCTGCACCATCAATGTAATCAACCTGATCTTTGGAAGATTTATAATATACTTCTGCCGACGTTTCAAATGCATTGCCCAAACCAAAGTTCTTGAAATATCCCAAGGCGTATTGATCGCCTTTTTCCGGTTTGAGATTATTTGTGCTTGGTGTCCAAACATCCAAAGGATTTGAGGCAGTGGTGTTTGAAATCAAATGCACATATTGGACCATGCGGTTATAACTGGCCTTCATCGAGGAGTTTGGGCCGGTTTTCATCCTCAGTGAAAAACGTGGCTCCAGGTTGTGGTAAGAAGCGATAGATTCCCAATTGTTGGCCCTGGTTACGGAGATCACATCACGACGATCACCAGGTTCTGAATCAGTAAATTCAAAATAATTACCCGGCCCCAGGTAGCTGAAGTGTGAAAATCTCGCGCCATAGCGTAAGGTTAGGTTTGAGTTGACCTTCTGATCATTTTCAAGGTAAAGTGCTGTCTCCAGGCCCCTTTTATCTTCAAGACTGATGTTGGTTATCTCTCCGTTGCTGACCCCTATAGCTCTGGCTGGTTCGAAATTGTAAAGCAGTGCCTCTCCCCCAAAATTCAGCTCGTTGTTTGGGTTCGCAAAAAAGGTAAACTCCGGCTTTAAGTCCAGCGTACGGATCTTTGAATTCCAGTCGAAGCGATTGACATTATCTTCGCCGAATTTAATACTGTAGTCGTAATCACTAAAAACAAAGGTGAAGTTTGCAAAGGTACGTTTGTTGAATATGTGGTTCCACCGGGCTGTGGTAGTTCTGCTGCCCCAGCTAAAGCCCTGATTTGCGTCAAAGAGGAATTTATCACGGCCAAGGTATCCCGAGACAAATAGCCGGTTTTTTGCGTTGAGATTGTAGTTGGCTTTCATGGTGATATCCCAAAAATTAAGCGCGGCACCATCGTCCAGCACGTCAGTGAAAGCCTTAGCAAAAAGATCACCATAAGAGCGTCTGCCGGCAATTATAAATGAAGCCTTATCTTTCACAATAGGTGCTTCAATGGCCAGCCTGCTGAAGATCAGGCCCACACCCCCGTTCACATCCAATTCCTTGTTATTACCCTCTTTCATTCTCACGTCGAGGATAGAGCTAAGCCTGCCACCATACCGAGCCGGAATGCCTCCTTTATAGAGCTTTACATCCTTAACTGCGTCTGGGTTAAATACAGACAAAAAGCCAAACAGGTGCGAAGAGTTGTACACCGGGGCTTCATCCAGCAATACCAGGTTCTGGCCAACATTACCGCCTCGCACGTTAAAGCCAGAGGCCCCTTCGCCAACGCTGGTAACTCCGGGAAGCAGCTGTATACTTTTGATCACATCAACTTCTCCAAACAAAGCCGGCATCTTCCTGATGCGGTTGATATCGAGCTTGTTAACCCCAATCTCTATGTTGGAGATGTTCTCATCTATTGCAGTCTCAGTAATTACCACCTCCTCAAGGTTCTGGGCAACTGGTGATAATTCCAGGTCCAGCGTTTGGTCGGCTTGCAGATTAATAGTTACCGTTTTAGACTCATAGCTGATATAGCGAAACTCCAGCTCGTAGCTACCAGCTTCAAGCGTTAGCGCGTAGAAACCGTACAAATTACTGCTGGTGCCTGTACCCAGGCTCTTAATAAAAACAGTGGCACCAATAAGACTCTCCCCGTTGCTGGCATCAGTAATGGTACCGTTAACTGTAAACTTCTCATTGGTTTGTGAAAAGGAGGTAATGGGCTGCGATAGAATCAGCACCAAAGTAAGGCTCACAAAAGCGGGTAGGTAAAATCCAGACAACTTCAATATTCCGATTAGCACAACACTAGAATTCCGGGCAAACTTAAAGGATGCAACTTTAACAGCCCAGCCTCTTATTTGTTTTCTAGATGAAGAGGGGCAATTGATATCTTAATGGCAAATATTACTCCATGAAATTGGAGAAGTGCTGTCAGTATAGTTGTCCAGATCATTGCAGTAGACAAAAAAAGGCCCACCAAATGGTGGGCCCTTCAATTTATTCAAATCTGGCTACTAGTAACCAGGGTTTTGAGCAATATTAGGATTAACGTCAAGTTCATCCAATGGCAGTGCCAAAACAAACCTGTCGTTAGGGTAAGTAATGCTGCACTTTCCAGCAGGAGCAGTACAGTCATCTCTTACTACGTCATTTTGATTCCTGGTAGAATCAAAAATACCATGGCCTTCAAAAGCAAGCTCAATACGACGCTCAACAAGAATCTCGTCGAGAAGAGCCTGACCAGTGTTGCCAGGGCTAACGAAAGTGGCAAGGCCTCTTTCCTGAATCATAGTAAGGTCGGATTGTGCTCCAGCATCGTTGTTTTGACGGGCTCTAGCTTCAGCTCTGTTCAGAATAACTTCTGAAAGTCTGATAACTGGAACATTGTCAGTAGCGATGATTGAACCTTCGCTAGGGAATTTGTCAACTCTAAGGTTTCCAAAAGCACCACCTAGGTTGGCATCCGTACGGAACATTGTTCCCCTTACATCACCAGCAGGGATCATGTTCAATAAGTCAGTGGCTGGAAGGTAATCTCCATAGCCAGACTCCTTGTACATGCCGCCAATGTGGTCAGAACCAGGGTTGTCAACCAAATCAAATCTGATCTCCATGATAGCTTCAGGAGAATCCCCATCTAGGAATTGATTGGCGTAATCGGCGTTAGATACCAAAGAGTATCTTCCGCTATTGATTACTGCAGTAGCCATTGCTTCAGCATTGGCCCAATCTTCCATATAAAGATAAACTCTTGAAAGTAGAGCCTGAGCAACCTCAGTACTGAACCTACCACTGTTATTATCAAGAGTCATCAAAGAGATTGCTTGATTGAAATCGTTAATTACCTGCGTGTAAACTTCTCCTACCGTATTTCTACTAGGCTTGGCTGTTACATCAAACTCAGTTATGATAGGTACACCAGGGTGAGTAGCGCCGGCAGTAAATGTATAATGCTGGCCATATAGTCTCACCAAGTCAAAGTGTGCAAGTGCTCTAACCGCATAAGCCTCTCCAACCAACTGGTTGAATTCGGTTTGTACACCAGATGCAGGTGTGAAATCTGAGTTAATTACTGCATTAGCAGCATTAATTGCCTCATAAATTTCAAACCAGAACTCCCTTTCAGTAGCGTGTAGAGTGGTATTAGAACCACTGTACTCCGCCCACTCTTTTGCCCTGTTGGCACTGGCATTCTGCTTAACATCTTCACCCATAATATCGGGAATAAGAAGCATATACCTACCGTACCAGTCGGTAAGAGAGATTTGGTTGTACATACCTGTTAAGGCAGACTCAAAGTCACCAAATGCCTGCAGGAAGTCATCGTTAGATACGCTTTGCTGAGGTGTCAGGTCCAGAAATTCTTCAGTACATGAAGTCTGGATACCCACCACCAGTGCAAGTGCTATTAATACTTTATATACTCTTTTCATTGTATTCTGTATTTATCGATTATAGACCAATGTTCAAGCCAAGGCTAACAGTCTTACTGATCGGAGTAACGGTGTTATAGAAACCGTTAATAGTTTGCTCCGGATCGAAGTGAAGATTGTCATCAGCTACCCAAGTCCAGAAGTTGTTCAACCTCACGTAAACCTGAACAGCGCGAAGACCTGTAGGGTCGATAAGCGTAGTTGGCAGATTGTAGCTAACATTTACAGTTCTCATTCTGATGAAGTCACCATCAAATAGGTATCTAGAAGAGTTCTGCGTGTTAGACGACTGGTTACCACCCCATCTCTGCTGAGGGAAGGTGGCGTTTTGACCAGGTTGTGTCCACCTGTTGTTGTGTGCATAGGTAGAAGTACTACGAGGAGTAAATCTTCCATCACCATGGATTACCCAACCTGGGCCATCATATACGTAGCTACCAAATTGGTAGTTAAACTGCGTACTTAAAGTTACTCCTTTGTAGGTGGCGTTTAAGCTAAACGAACCATAGAAGTCAGGAGTAGCAGATTTACCTTGATAGTAACGTTCTGCCTGAGTGATATCATTGGTAGTTGCTGATTCAGTTGAATTAGTGTACCAAAGAGGATCTCCGTTTGTATCGTCAACTCCAGCCCATCCGAATAGATAGTATTCCTGGAAGTCTCTTCCTTCTTCTCTTCTCTTAGTTCCATCTAGGATTGAACTAGGAAGTTTTGTGATCTCATTCTTAAGGAAGGTAATGTTAGCAGAAAGGTCAACTTTTAGGTCGCCAGATTGCACAACAGTACCAGAAAGGTTCCACTCAGTACCTGAGTTCTTCATGTCACCAACGTTCTCTGTGATATCACGGAAACCGGTAGTTCCAGAAAGAGGTCTGTCAAGAATAAGGTCAGTAGATTCTCTTGTGAAATACTCGAAGCTGAAGTTCAAACGATTGTTGAATGCAGTCAGATCAAGACCTATGTTAGTGTTCTCAGCACTTTCCCAAGTTAGGTTTTCGTTCCTTGTTTGGTTCCAAAGTGCACCACCAACGCCGTCGTACTCAACGTTGAACGCATATAGTCCAGCCCATGCGAAGTTTCCGAAGCCATTGGCATTACCAACAACACCGTAACTAGCTCTCAACTTCAAGAAGTTGATTGCAGAAATTCCTTGCATGAAACCTGCGTTGCTAAGTGTATAACCACCACCAACAGACCAGAATGTTCCCCATCTTTCGCTAGGACCGAATCGAGATGAACCATCTCTACGGATAGAAGCAGACAGGTAATAAGTTCCGTCGTAGTCGTAGTTAGTTCTTAGGAAATAAGAGTTGAATGCATACTCAGAAGTCTGATTTGAAGCACCAGTAGGGTTAGCCGCACTGGCCATGTTCTTCAAAGTAGGGTGAGAGAAACCTTCAGCAGTAGCTTCCAGGTTGATCTCTGTTACTTTCTGTGCTTCATAACCAAGAAGTGCATCAAAGTTATGTACATCGTTGAAAGTTTTTCCGTAAGTCAAAGTCTGCGTACCTAACCAGTTAGTAAGATCAGTAGCGGCATCATTAACTGTACCACCTACGTTTCTACCATCTCCATATCTACCGTTAGAGAATATGTGCTCATCAACGTTGATGATATCAAAACTCCAGGCAGACTTGAATGTCAGGTTCTCCATGATTTCATAAGAAGCAGAAAGGTTATTGATAATTCTGCTTTGCTTAAGCTCACGCTCATCCTCAATCAAGTGTCCTACAGGGTTGTTTCCACCCATGAAGAATGAAGAGTGGTTTCCGTAGAATCTACCTTGGTCATCAAAAATAGGCACTGAAGGAGCCATCAGGTAAGCAAGATAAAATGGAGCTTGCCATCTTGTTCCGTCAGTAATACCTCTTTGATCAAAGAAAGTAAGGTTAAGATTGTTTGTGAACTGAAGCTTATCAGTAACGTTTGCACTCAAGTTAACTCTTGTGCTATAACGCTCGAATTTGTTATTAATAACAATTCCGTCCTGATCGAAGTAACCACCAGATACGAAGTACTTAAAGTTCTCAGTTCCACCTTGGAAACTAAGGTCGTACTGCGCGGTAGTTCCTTGCTGCTGGATAGACTCCAACCAGATGTTGTCTACACCACCTGCAGCTGCTTCTGGGAATTGCTGAGCATAAAGAGCAGTGGCTTCAGCCAAAGTTCTTGAACCAGCATTCACATAGTTCTCTAGGAAACGCTCACGATACTGAGATTCGTTAAGTCCTTCAAGAAGGTTGTCAAAAGCGATCTCAGACCAGCCATACTGAGTTTTGAAGTCAATTTTAGCTGCTCCGGCACTTCCAGATTTGGTAGTAATAAGAATTACACCATTCGATGCTCTCGCGCCATAAATGGCAGTAGAGGCCGCATCTTTCAGTACAGTGATATTGGCAATATCATTAGGATTGATAGAGTTAAGTACATCAGTACTTCTACCAAAGTTACCAAAATCAGTTTCTGAAAGAGATCCAGAAGTTACAGGTATACCGTCAACAACGTAAAGAGGCTCATTAGAAGCGTTGATCGATCCAATTCCTCGAATTCGAATCGAAACCGCCGCTCCTGGTGTACCATCTTGTGCTAACACCTGAACACCACCGGCAATTCCTTGCAGGGCATCCTTAAATGACGCCACTGGAATTGTTTCCAACTGCTTGGAGTCGATCGTGTTGATGGATCCGGTAAGGGCCTCTTTGGTTTTACTTCCGTAACCAACAACAACAACTTCAGAAAGTTGTGCAACGTCCGGAGACATTGTGATGTCAATTGTGTTACGGGAGCCGATTTCCTCTTCAATGGTTGTAAAACCAATGAAAGAGAAAACCAAGGTACCACCAGTCGAAGGAACTACTATTCGATAGTTACCATCTACATCGGTGATTGCACCAGTAGAAGTACCTTTCAAAAGTACGTTAACCCCTGGTAAGCCGGTATCGTCCTCAGAAGAGAGAACTTTACCAGAAATCGTCCTATCCTGCGCCATGGCATTGAAAGAAACCAAGAGCAAGAAGGCTACAGAGTAAAGTAGAAACTTTCTCATAAAGGCTTAGTTTTAGTTAAGAATTAATTTTAAGAAAATGACTGTATCAGAAAGATAGCTAATTGGGGCTATTCTTATGACTGATAAATCACCTTTTCTACAACTTTAAGTTAGTAAAATGACATATTTCCTCCAAAAAGGGGGATAGTTTCTGTGCAAAATACCTAACTTTTATGATGAATGGTACGTTAAGCTGACGGCAATTAACCGTCAGATCCCCCCGTAAATATGTCAGGGCTGGGAAAAATGGCTGCCCAACTGAACCAATAGCCCATGTAAGAGTGTGTGGGCGTTAATTTATTGCCCATTCGGGGGCCGGAAACTGCCTCACCAAAGATATTCCAACGGTTTCCTTCATTATCTTCCAAAATCACTTCTCCGCCATTTTGAACCGGCCTGAATTCAAGATTTTCCCCTGTAGAGTTGGGATCAATAAAAGACACAATAAAGTTGCGGTCTGCATCCCCCACTATCAAAAGGTCATTACTACCGAAAAAGTCAATCAACAATTGCGTGCCGGAGTCTTCAAAATTTGAAAAAGGATAAACCCGAGCTTGGTCACCATCGATGATACCATGCACTCGTTCGTGCTTAGGCATCCTGTCATCTTCTGGCGTAGCTGGAAACAAAGGGTTGGCGTTGGGGTCTACTAGTGAAGAAAAAGGCAGGTTATTATAATCACGGTCAAATCCTGTATCTGTTGATTGTACCAACGACTGCGGGTACATAGACTTCCAGTTTGCCCAAGTAGTTTCTACAACTGTTATATTGTCAACCTCCTCGCATATCAGCGAACCATTGACACTCTCAGAAAGCATCTGGGCCCAGTTGTTGCCGGTCAGTCGGTCATACATAATCAGGTTGGAATTATAGAGCAATCCGGCCACTCCGAATGTCGTCACCTCACCGTTAATAGTGCGGTCCCAGGTTAGTGCTGTTCCGGTAAGAGGGCATAGACTAACTGTAACCGGCATACCGCCGATGGTCTCATTCGACACTTCATGCAAATCGAGGATACGGTGTGAATATGCCCTGATATCTCCATTAATATTGATTCCTATAACTAGCTCATTATCAGTTAAAAAGCTTACCTGACTTGCAGAAATAAATGTAGAGTTTTCAATTGAGGGAATTATATCTCTGCCGCCAGCATCTTGAACCTTAACTAAATCTACTGCCCAGCCATTTACCACCTTACCGGGGCTAGGCCCAGGACCGGGACCAGGGCCTGGTGTACCATCATCTTCGTCGCAACTAACAAGGATGATTACCAACAAGAAGTAGGTTGCTAATTTCTTCATTTGAACTCCGGCGCGATTAGATCAGACTTCTTAGTGAAAACATAATAGAACCCGGTATTTATACGATAACTCGGTGTTAGTTGGGAGCCCTGCAAATAGCTGTATAAAGGAAGATCCATACTGAATTGGAACGAGAGGTTGTTGCTGATAGAATAGCTAACGCTGGGAATTAGAAAAACCCACTCTCCTCCTGTGTTCTCCTGTTTCTGACCCTGATTCTTATCGCGAGCCGCTACCCGGTACCTGAGAGCCAGGGAAGGATCCAGAATAAGACGGCCAATATTGATACGGTCTGAGAGGCCAACATCAAGTCTCATATTATCTCCCAATTCATATCGCAACGACCCTAAGTAACTCGGGTTTGTACCGGTTGACTGGTAAGTACCTGTACTAAAAAGAACCAGTGATGGTCGAAAGCTAAACTGATGGAGGTAATTGGCCCAAAAAACCGCATCCCAGGCACCACTACCTGGTTGCATGTCGGCATTTAACGTAATTCCTTGTTCATTCTGAAGATCGGTAGGACCCGTTGGCAACTTAGGGCCAGCCCCCAACGTCAAGATTCTGGAGTTGTTAAGTGGATTAGTTATCCGGTACCTGAATAGGATAACCACATCGCCGATGCCATTACTGTAATTGAAAGTTTCCGGGAAGTTAAGTGGTGTAATGCGTCTTTCTTGCCTCACAAAACTTACCAGGGAATTTATAGATAGGCGACTGTTAACGTTGAAACCTGCGCTGAGTAGGACTGAATGTGTCTTCCGTTCACGAGAGTTGTCGTTAAGCGTTCTATCTCCGTCCTTGAAAGTTCTTAGCGTGTTGAGGTCGTAGTTCAATGCAAGTTGCCAACGAGCAGCCCCATCTACGGGCAACCCCACATTTGCCGATATGGGAACACCACCAGAGCAGCAAGTTTGGGCCAGAGCAGGTATCAAAGCTGCAAATATGGCTAGTGAGCCTAGAAGAAGTCTTCCTTTCATACCAGGATGCAATTCACCTACTACAACTATCCGTTACCTCTTAAAGTTCACCAAATAACCTCTGTTAATCAAATATTTAGCTGGAGCTACTTAAGATCATACAAGCAAGCCTCAACAACATCTCTCATCATTTCTCGGTTGGAAAGCTGTTCTGTGGCAATGAGGTATGAATCCTTCGCACCCTCATAAGCAGGCTGCTTAGCGCAGATGTTTTCAAGGATGTTTTGAGTTCCCGGGGTAATTTTGATGAACAGACAGTCATCGCAAATAGTGCCCACAACTTTGTCATGGAAATAGAGAACATACTCCCCGAACATGGCTCGCACACGGGTGCCCTCTCCTATCGCAGACATAATCTGCTCTGTGGTTTCCTTCTTAGTTGCCATCAATTACTTCTCACTATATGGGTAGAGTTTGCTAAGGTCCACATTCTGATAATCAAGAGCATCTAACCTGGTTGTGCCGAACCAGGCTCCCGGGGCATCTACGACCATTACAGTCTTGGCATAGCCGGTTTCATCAAAACCTCTTCTAAAATGAACTCTTGAATTGGTTACAAAAACATCAAAGTCATCCGGGTTGATACCACCAAACTCGAGTTGAGAGACATAAATTATCTGCTCGTAAGCCGGCACAATAACCACAACGTTGTTGTTTTCCATCTCTATTACTGCCACCTCTTCGTAGCCCCACTGCTCCCCAAAGTACTTGATAGTACCAGTAATCTGCACAGGTGTGCCGGCTTGCTCGCCAGTAAAGCCACCAACCGGCATATCAAAACTGTCACCAGCCTTCGCTTCAGAGGTCTTAAGTTGCTCTAATACGTTTTCGTCTCTAAGTGCGGTATAAAGTATATTCTCTACTCCTTTCGCCAGTAGTTCTTTAAGAATCCATGTGGCATCCCCGGGTCTATCAGAATAGTCACCCAGAGCAACCGGTGTTTGACCGGCGGCAATTGCTTCTACTGTGCGCTGCGCGGCAACATCAGGCATAGGGTAATCTCTGTTAACAAATGGGTCCCTCACGCGCCAGAAAAACTCATTCATGTCATCAGCAATACTATCGGCAAGGTTTTGATCATTATTAGTCATCACATGCACGGTGGCCCCTACATCCGGAACATCCGACCAGGGAAAACCAAAAAACACGCTAACGAACACCTCAGCATGCCTTGCTTCCCAACGCCTGGCACGCTCCATAATGTCCATAGCAGGAGATTGGCCTGTCCACTGCACAACTGTGGGAGTAATAATGCCAGGTTTCCTGGTAGCCTTAGTGGCCTGGTATTCACCCTTCATAATTTGTCTCATATAGTGAGCGGCTCTTTCACCTTGTAGGTAGGAATCATAATGTGGGAATCTTTTGGTAACAAAAGCGCCATCAGCCCATTGCAGAAACTCCTGATCTTCATTGCCATGCAAATCGAAGGTACCGACAATGGGCACCTCATCTCCTACTACCTCTCGCACTCTCTTGGCGATCTCAGCTTCGGGCCTGGGAATATTTCTTACTGCCATGGCTCCGTGAAGTGCCAGGTAGACGCCATCAACTGGCATGTTGTTGCGGAGGTCTTCCAACATCAATCCCATTAAATGGTCGAAGCTCTCTTCTGTATTCCAACTACGGGATGACCCACCAAATACTCCAGCCGGGGATCGCAACCCAATCAGTTCAATATCCCCTATATCTCGGGCCCTTTTTACAAAGCCTCTAATATATCCCCCGGAATTCAGCACCTCCTCCCCACTTAAGATATCCCTTAATTTGGTCCAATCTTCAATTTCCGTGTCACCACCCGGACAGAAGGTGCAGGTTTCATGAGAGTATCGTAGCACGGCTACTTTGTACTTTTTAGCCTCTTGTTGGTTTGAATTGGTGGTACAGCCTGAAATAATTAGGATCAGGCTTACTGCAAGCAGATTAAAGAGTCGTTCCAGCATAGTTGTTTCGTTTAGGTTCAGCCAATGCTTACGGCCAACGGCAACAATTTACCAGAACTAATCCAGAAATGAAACGAGATTTCTTATAGGCAGTACTACTCTGTTCTTAAGCCTTCGGTTGGATTTGAAGTTACAACTTTAAAGACCTTCAATCCCAAGGTTAGAATTATGGTTGCCATAATTGCCAACACGGCGGCGATCACAGGTAAAATAGTTATCGGCTGGTGGTACGCGTACAACTGATCAAAGACTGCACTCAAGCCGAAATGACCCAATGGCGCCCCTACAGCTAATGCAATGGCCAACAACAGGTAGAAGTGTGAACCGACTGACCTGACCAATGCCAGGGTGTTAGCTCCGAGTACTTTGCGTATACTAAACTCGCGTGCACGACCGGCTACATTAAGAGCAACCAATCCAAATAGCCCAAAACATGAAAGCCCCAGTGCAAACACGCCAACTACAGCCATCAAAGTAGCTTGTCCATCCAGATTGTCAAAATAGCTATTGAAAAGATCTTTTTGATACCTTCCGGAATAGGGGCGGTCGGGAAAAATGGATGCCCAAATCTCCGAAGTACGGGCAAACAGTTCACTGCTGCTGCCAGCTACGCCCTCAGCTACCAAATAGCGATAACTGTTGTCGGGAGCGAGCCGAAGGAAGGCAGGCTCAACTAACTCATAGAAAGTGTCGTAGTGAAAATCCTCCAACACTCCAATAACTTGATACTGCGCGCTATCGTGGGTTACCAACTGCCCAACGGCCCCATCCCACCCCATACGATTTACAAAAGATTCATTAACCACTACTTTTTGCTGGTCAGAAATGATATCACCCTGAAAAGATCTTCCCTCTTTAAGCCGCAAGCCCATTGTTTCTATATATCCTACCCCGATGTCTAGCCTTCTTGTTTCAAGCTTTTTGCCTGGCGTTTCGACTACAGAAGTTGCTACCCGAATGCCCAGGTGATGCGCGCTCGAAGCAATTGATTTTATTGTTGCTTCCTGCTCCAAACGTTGCTTTAGTAGTTGATATGAAGCGCTATCATCTACCTGCACCAGAAATCTATCTTGCTGACTATAGCCCCAGTCCAACTGTCGCTGATACCTCGCATTTTGCCATCCTAAAATTCCACTTAGTACAGTAACACAGGCCAGAACATATTGCACTGTTAGAAAAGACTTTGTTAGCATATTTTTCTTGCCAAATTTTAAAGAGCCTCTAAAGATCTGAGCCGGTTGATACCGAGAAATAAATATTGCAGGATAGGCACCGGAAGCTATTGCGGTTATCAGAAGAACTCCCGCCAGGAAAAGATAAAAAACTGGCTCGTTGGCATCCACATACATGGAAATACCAAAAATACCATTGAAGCCAGGTATAAAAACCAATATGCCAAGGAAGGTACCCATAATTAGAGCCACAGCAGATAGTGTCAGGTTTTCGATCATAAACTGCGTAACCAGTTTTTTGCGAGTTCCTCCAATCACTTTGCGCAACGCGATCTCCTTCAGTCGCCTTGATGCTGATGATATGGCTATGTTCAGGTAGTTGACACATGCCAAAGCCAGCATCAACAAACTAACTATTATAAGAAAAGTGGTACCGCCGGTGTCTGCTTCACGAGAAATATCCCAACGAATGTCTTTGGAGCGATAGTATAGGTTTGAGAGCACTTCAAATCCAAATTCCTCCACCTGCCAATCTGGTTGTGACGCAATTATATTGTCAATAAACCTACTGCTGCCCTCTTTGATCAACGATACATCTTCCTGACTATCTACCTCAATGAAAGTAGCGGTGATGTTTCGAGACCAGTCGCTCTGATCCCAGTCTTTATAAACTAGATTAAGCAATTGATAATTGGTGAGAAATGTAAACCGATAGCTGGTGCTCATCGGCCGGAAACTTACAACCCCAACTACTTGTAGCTCTACCGGTTCATCCCCAAACCGCATTACCACCTTTTCCCCAACAGGGTTCCCTTGCCCAAAGTACTTTTCGGCAACTCTGTTATTAATAATTACATCATGGCTTCCCGTTAACTCGCCGTTTCCTGCAACCACCTCAAAATCAAACATCTGAAGAAATGCAGGATCTGCCATCCTTGTCCGTTCATTAAAAGTCTTTTCATTCCTACTAACCACCACGCTTTGGTCATAAATCCGGGTCATGTTTTTTACCTGGGGAAAGGTCTCCAGCAGTTCTGGCCCAATTGGAGCGGGAGCTATACCAAACCACGAGTCTGTACCATCGCGGTTAACTTTGCTGGTGAGCATATAAATACTATCCCCTTTAGTGTGTTGGCTTTCCCTGGTCAACTCAATGGTTAAGTACGAATACGCTACCATACAAGTACCAATAGCCACAGCAAGACCGGTTACATTAATGAAAGATGAAAGCGTGTGCTTCTGGAGATTACGGAGTGAAACCTTTATGAAATTATAGAACATGGTTAGTAGTTTTTTTGCTTAGATGCAAAAAGAAGGCTGCAGGTTTCAAGCCACAGCCTCTAAACTACCGGTTAATTTCTTTATTCACTGCGTAGTATAGTTGCAGGATTCCTCGTTGCACCTCGCATTGATTGAATACTGACAATCATCAATGTGAAGATGAGTGCAACCAACCCAGAAAGCAGCAGGATGGGTATGGTATTACCAATCCTAAACTGGAAGTTGTTCAGCCACTGATCCATGGCGTAATAGCCCAGGGGAGCGGCAACGATAAATGCTATAAAGATAAGTGCGGAAAAGCTGCGATTTAGTAGAAACAGTATACCCCCCACTGATGCGCCCAGCACTTTTCTGACGGCTATTTCTTTTAACCTCTGCTCTGTGGTGTAAGCCGATAAGCCGAAAAGCCCTAAAGCGCATATGATGATAGCCACGAAAGTAAAGGACTCAATGATCTGACCAAAATTACGATCATCGTCATAGAGCTTGTTGAGATTACTGTCAAGGAAGAAATACTCAAATGGCAGATTAGGCAAAGTAGCTTCCCATTGTGATTCAAGCTGATCAACTAGTCCCGGATAATCGTTCGTTTCCAATTCAGCCATTATATAGGGATAAACTCTATTGGGTTGGATGATGAACATATAGGGGTCAATCTGGGCGTGAAGAGACATAAAATTAAAATCTCTAATTACGCCTACTATCTGAAGGCCGACCATTGCGGTATCACTAACTGCGAATATCTTGCGCCCCACCACATCATTAATATCATAGCCGAGATTTTTCACTGCTGTCTCGTTAAGTACCGCAGCCCCCCCAACATCAGACGGTATCTCTTCACTAAAAGCTCTGCCTTTTACAACTTCTACACCAAGAGTTTCCATAAATCCGAAATCGATATTATTGCGTTGAATTCTTACCGTCTCGTCAGGCCCGGACCCCTCTTTGAAATATAGATTATCGCTTAGCACCCACTCCCCGGGATAGTAGGACACCCCTGCCACCGACTTAACTCCTGCAATGGCACTTACTTGATTTCTTAACGTTTGATATTGTCCAATTCCTTCAGCGCTTTGTAAGGGAATTACCAGGCGGTTTTCCTTCTGGAAGCCTAATGACTTGTTCTGAACGTAATGGATCTGGTTGCGTACAGTTACTACACCAATAATCAGGGTAATGGCTATTATGAATTGGAATATCACCAATCCCTTTCTTATAAACAATCCTCCGCCCGTACGCTGCTGGCGGCCTTTTATTATGTTGACAATCTTCTGCGACGAAAGAAAAATTGCTGGATAGCTGCCGGCCAAAAGACTGGTAATTATGCCCAGACCAATGATCAGCAATAGGTAATTCAAATTATTAGTAAGGCTCACTACTAAATTCCTTTCCACTAGTACGTTGAAATAAGGAAGCAACAAGTGAATTGCAACCACTGAAATTAGTATTGATAAGAAAGTTATTACTACAGCTTCGCCGAGGAACTGGTAAATTAAGGAGGATCTGTAGGCCCCGAATACCTTGCGCACGCCGATTTCCTTGGCTCGCTTGGCTGATTGAGCCGTGGCCATGTTCATGAAATTTATGCAGGCAATAACCAGGATGAAAACCGCTATTGATAGTAATATGTAGATATATTCCACACTACCATTGATGCCAGTTTCGCCAGTTAAATCGGAGGTTAAATGTATGTCTGCCACGTTTTGCAGATGATGGCTTTTTGTTGCTCCAAAACTCTTCAATTGCTCACCTATGTGTTTATCGAGAAAGGCAGGTAATTTCTCCTCCAGTGCATCAGGGGATGACCCCTCCCTTAATTTGATGTAGGTATACAAGAAGTTATTCCCAGCCAATTCGTTTGAGGCGTAGATGAACCTTCCGACCACACCGCTGTTCATAGAGCAAATAAAGGCCGGGCTTACATGGGAGCTATGCTTGTTCTCATCATAAACTCCGGTTATTTCGTAATCACTTTTGCCGTGATTATTTGTAATTGAAATCAGCTTGCCGATCGGGTCTTCATTGGCAAATAGCTTACTACTCAAAGCAGATGATAACACAACTTTTTGAGGGCCATTAAGGGCGCTGGTTCGATCGCCATGAATAAATTCGAAATTGAAAATCCGGAAATAAGAAGAATCGGCTAAGAAACCTTGAGTCTCAAAGAACTGCCTGTCTTGGTACTGGAGAAGGTTTTTGCTGACTTGCACGAAAATCGACAAACGGGTAGCTGTCTCAATCTCTGGAAAATCAACAGCCATAGCCTGCGCCAAGCCCGGAGGAGATGACGCTAACGCCAGATTGTCGTCATTTATATTCATCGAAGTCGCCACCCGGTAAATATTGTGAAAGTCCTCGTGGTGTTTGTCGTAGGATGTTTCATTATCAATAAATATCAGGATCAAGAAAACACTTACTATCCCGGTGGAAAGTCCGAAGATGTTAGTGAGTGTATAATTCCTTTGCTTGATGAGGTTACGTAGGGCAATTTTGATGTAGTTCTTGAACATGTCTATAGGGTTTGTTCTGCGCTTATTTTCAGATGATTTTATCAGGTAGGGTCTTAAAGATCTTATCACGGTCCAGTTGTATAACCACCTGGCTTTAAGCCTTCCCATCCTCTCAGAATTATCAACAAATTCCTCCATAAGGTCACCTTCGATTTCCTCAACTAATTCTGCTGTGCAGAACCAGCGCAAAAACGCACGGCTGAGATATGGTGGTTTTATGTCTGTCATTGTTGAGACTCCCTGCTTATCGCGGGAAATGATGCCCATAAACTGGCACGTATGTTCTTAACCTCCGTCAGGGCTGCAATCCCGTTATTGGTCACAAAAAAGTACTTCTTGCGCTTTCCACCTCTTTTCTGAGTAGCTTCTCCCTTCTCTGATCGGAGATAACCCTTTCGTTCTAAGCGGTACAGCGCCGAATGTATAGCGCTGAGGTTTATTCTTCTCCCGGTCCTTGATTCAGCTTCATACTTAACCGTAAGACCGTAGGCCTCCCCTACCAATACGCCCACTGTAAGTAGCACTATTTCTTCAAACTCACCCAGGTACGTTCCTTTCATAGCTATATTTTATATAAATGTAGAATTTATTGGAGCACAATAAAATCCACAATTGTAAAATATATCAGTACTATAGACTACATCACCCGGAATTTTGTTACAACAACTACCGAATATTTTCAGTTGTATTACAATCAGTTGTATTACAATTTGAGGCCAACGCAGCAATTAAATACCGCTGATAAACTTTTGGTTTCAGCTGCCGATATCATGGTATATTTTGCTAAGACAAAAACTGAGATACGATGAAAATTATTATAGCCCTTCTGCTGTCGACAAGCATGGTACTTGCAAAGCATAATGATGAGGATGTGGAAACACCCCAAAGCCTCATTGATGCCTATTATGAGACCATATCTGGTCCTATTGGCGAGCAACGAGATTTTGATAGGTTTAGAAACCTTTTTCATCCCCAGGCCAGGCTCATTTATAGCTATTGGAATCAGCAAAGCCAAAAAGCTGAGTTAATGATTTTCAACACTGAAGAATTCATAGAAAAGCTTGATTACTTGGATAAAAAGGGCTTTTACGAGTTTGAATTGTATAACCGCATAGAAAAATATAATACCATTACCCAAGCCTTCAGTACCTATGAATACAAGACCGAAGACAAAACTATCGCGGGAAGGGGAATCACCAGTTACGAGCTCTTTTATGACGGCAATCGGTACTGGATAATGTCTATGTTCTGGGTGATGGAGGATGACAAGCACACAATTCCAGAGGTCTATTTACCCAAATAAACCAAGCCCAGTTTCGGCTACCTCGCCAATAAACTTTTATCGCACAAGCTATTGGCTTAATTTGCCGGCTAATGGACAACCGCGATATTTTCAAAAACCTCAAAGTAGTCGAACTGGCTACGGTACTAGCCGGGCCCGCAGTGGGAATGTTCTTCTCCGAACTTGGGGCTGAGGTTATAAAGATTGAAAATAAACGCACTGCCGGAGATGTGACGCGAGGCTGGAAACTGCCCCAGGAAGACCCCTCCTCTTCTTATTCAGCCTACTATCACAGTACCAATTGGAACAAGCAATCACTTCTTCTTGACCTAACTAACTCAAGGGACAACGAACAGGCGCTGTCGCTAATATCGGAAGCGGATATTGTTATTACCAACTTTAGAGGCCAATCCGGTGCGAAATTGGGTATGGATTATGCCAACCTTTCCAAGCAGTTTCCTGGAATCATCTATGGAGCAATTACTACCTACGGTGAATCTTCCGACGAACCCGGGTTCGATGTGATGATTCAGGCCGAAACTGGCTGGATTTTCATGACCGGGGAACCTCAAGGCAACCCTGTAAAGATGCCAGTTGCGCTAATGGACATACTCGCAGCCCACCAACTTAAAGAAGGGATTTTAGTAGCATTGCTCCAGCGCGAACGAGATGGTAAGGGAGCAAAAGTGTCCGTTTCTTTATTCGATGCTGGCATGTCGGCGCTGGCTAATCAGGCCTCAAATTGGCTGAATGTGGGTGTAATTCCTCAGCGAAAAGGTAGCCAGCATCCCAACATTGCCCCCTATGGCGATATCTTCTACACTCAGGACGATAAACCGATTTTACTTGCAGTTGGCACGGAGAAGCAGTTTCATGCGCTATGCAAGTTCCTGAGGCTTGCAGAAATTCCTGATAATCCAAGCTTTTCTTCCAATGCACAAAGAGTTGTAAATCGAGAATCATTGATTGCCAAATTGAAGCCAGCATTCCAGCAAATACCCCTGGCAGAGGTCTTAGAGGGCTTCAAGATGCATGGAGTACCGGCCGCGGCAATCCACGATATGCAGTCAGTATTTGAATCGCCACTTGCCAAATACAATATTCTTGAGGGAAAATCGTCTACAGGTGAAGGAGCGGAAAAAGGGTTCAAAACTGTACGCACGGCTACATTTCGAATCGAGAGATAGATGTAATTTAATGAGGCTAATTGCCATCTATTCTCACCTTTTAACGTAAAACTTAAATACCTTTGTAAGAACCTCAGAAAAAAGGAGTTACCATGATCTATAACGGAAAAGAGATTGAATTTCCTGCAGTAATGCAGATAAGCTTTTTCAAAGTATTTGAAAAGCTAGAAGAGATGGCGCAGGATTCGGATAAATCTGTTGCCAACTACGCTAAAGAGATTCTCAAGGAAATGGAGAAATATCCGGAGCTTAGAGATGGCTTTGAGGACATCAACCTGATAAAGAAGTACAAGAAGCCAATAGCCAAGCTATCCAGGCTGCTCTTTCCAGATGCCCTGATGAGCAATGAGATCAAAGCATTGACTCCTCCTTTTAACTTCACTCCTATCCATACTTCTTCCAGGTTTGATAACATCATTAAGGCTTCAGGGGAGAATAAGGCTTCACACGAGGAACTTTCTATCATGAAGGATGTTGAGCCCGAGATGATGTACCTGTATTGCTGTTACTTTATTTTGGGCAAACACTTTGGTTTTCCAGTGCATGCTGGTGGACACATGCAAGTTGACATATTCAATGAGAACCAAGGCATAATGAGGACCTACAAAATGGGCATTAATGCCGATTTGGTTGAGTTCGAGCCAACTAAGAAGGCAGTGAATATTACTGAGAAAGACTTTCATGAGTTGGTGGACAACTTTGGAGATATAAAAGTGTGGAAGAAGAAGTTTCCGCCTAACAGCTGGATTATGAAGGGCGTCAATCTTATCAACATGACTGATGCCACGATTGATAGGTCCATGTCTAACATTACTTCCAATCTGCTAATCAAGAGCGCTGACTCCTTCGAAAACATCAGAAATAGTATTAGAAGTCTATTCAACAATCCGAAGCTGGAATTAGGTGCGATAACGCTTGATAACAACAGCATGGTGCGAATTGATAAGCATGATGTAAAGAGTTTGCTGTTAAGTGAAAACGAATCAATTAGCTGCGATCCTGACAAAATGTGCCAACATACGTTTGGCCCACTTATTGAGAATCGAGAGCCCTTAGTAATTTCTGATATTGAAGCTTTCAACAAACAAACAGGTAGCGGCATTTCTGAGAAATTGCTGTCAATGGGGCTTAAGAGCTATATAATAGCACCACTAATTAGTGAAGAAGAATTAGTTGGCTTCATGGAGCTGGGTTCTTACAACAAATACGAACTCAATTCTATAACTGTAGAAAAGCTGAATGAAATCATTCCTATTCTCGCAATGGCGCAGAAGCGATTTAAAGCAGAAGCGCAGAATATGGTGGAGGCCATTATCCAGCAGGAATGTACTACCATTCACGATTCAGTGAAATGGCGTTTTGAGCAGGAAGCGAAAGAATTCATGCAGAAGCAGTTTAACAATGAACAGCCTGTTTTCAAAGACATCATTTTCAATAACCTCTACCCTCTTTATGGCCAACTAGATATTAAGGGGTCATCGAATAAGAGAAATGGAGCTGTAAAAGCCGACCTTATTAAGCAGCTTACTGGAGTGAAGAAAGTGCTAAAGTCAGCACTGGAGGAAACCGGCATGCCAGCTTACGAAGAATTGATATACAGAGTGGATGGCTACCGTGCGGAGATGAGGAATGGCCTACTAGCAGGTAGTGAACATAAGATTTTAGGCTTCTTAAAGAAGGATATTTATCCTGTTTTTAGCCACCTCAAAGAGCGAAACAGAGAAGTTGGTGCGCTGGTAGATAAGTACAGAGAGATGCTTGATCCGGATCTCAATACAGTTTATGAGGAAAGGAAAAAGTATGACACCAGTGTTAATCTGATTAATCAAAGACTAGCGTCATATCTGGATGATCGCCAGGAGGAAGCGCAGAAAATGTACCCGCACTACTTCGAGCGGTACAAAACCGATGGTGTTGAGTACAATATGTATATCGGAGAATCCATATCTCAGGTGCAGAAATTCGACCCAATCTATTTACAGAACCTTAGAATCTGGCAGTTGGTTGTAATGTGCGAGTTGGAGAATGAATTCAAGAAAATTCAGAAGGAACTTCACACAGATATTGAGGTAGCGTCCCTGATACTGGTTTACAACACACCACTTTCTGTTCACTTCAGAATGGATGAAAAGCGATTTGATGTGGAAGGCGCTTATAATGCCAGGTATGAGATCATCAAAAAGCGTGTTGATAAGGCCCACATAAAAGGAACGAAAGAGCGGATTACACAGCCCGAGCATATTGCCATAATTTATTCGCAAGAACAAGATGCCAGGGAATACAGAAAATACCTGAAATACCTTGAAGCAAGAGGCTATATCAAAGAAGGTTTTGAAGATCTGGAATTAGAAGACCTGCAAGGTATTACTGGTCTTAGAGCACTGAGAGCTAAGGTTTCATACAAAATCCCAAAGAAGAAAGAGGGACTTACCATCGACGAGCTGATGGAAGTGATTGAGAAGTAAGCTGCCATAAAACACCCTGTCTCTTTCCGGCTTAACCATTAACAATGAATGAGAAGCTAATCATTAGTCTGCGGCGAATTGCCACAGTGTTAGTGTTTTGGCTTTTACTGGCGTTTCTCATTCCGGTACATGAGACACTGTTCCTTGCAAATTTTCCTGGCATCATGGATAGTACCTACCTCAGCGATTACAGCCTGCAAGGCTCAATAATTGCCGGTTTAGTTTCCACAGCATTGGCCGCGATAATTTTCGGTGTACTGGAGGAGTTCTACTTTAGGGTGAAGCTACGGAGGAAAAGCCTCGGCACCATAGCGGCCACCAAAACTGGTATCTACCTCACTATGATGGTAGTTCTCAATACCTTGGGCTCCTTTTCCTATAATAGCTTTGTGCTGGGCAAATCTCCAATGAATCCCGCAGTGGTTGGCAAAGTGCAGATATATCTCTCTAGTGCAGCCTTCTTTAATAACCTGCTGATCTACATGGTAGTGTTGATTTCAACAATATTCTTTCTCCTGGTAAATGATCGCTTTGGAAAAGGAATGCTATGGAGATTTATAAGAGGTAAATATCACCACCCCAAGGAAGAATACAGGGCCTTCATGTTTCTTGATATTAAATCCTCCACCACCTTAGGTGAGAAACTTGGTCATACTCGTTATTTTGCCCTGCTCAACGACTTCTTTGAAGATCTTACTGACCCCATCCTGGAGTACAACGGCGAAATCTATCAGTACGTCGGCGATGAGGTAGTTATTACCTGGAACGAAAGACATTTCCACAAGGTAATTCCCTGCTTCTTTGAAATCCTCTCTAAGATTGAGGACAAGCAGTCCCATTATCTCTCTAAATACGGTGAAGAAGTAAAGTTTAAGGCTGGCGCTCACCTAGGATATGTCACAGTTGGTGAAGTTGGTGTTAGCAAACGGGAAATTGTCTATTCGGGTGATGTGCTAAATACCGCTGCCCGAATTCAAAGCAAATGCAACGAACTTGGACAATCCCTACTTATTTCCGAAGCGCTACTCAATAAATCCAAACTTAGCAGTACTTATTCCCATCGCCATCTAGCTGATATATTGTTAAGAGGCAAAGAACAGATTGTGCCAATTTATGCTGTAGAATCGGTTTAAGTGATCTTTTTTAGCTGATATTATTTACATATATAGATTTAATTAATTATATTTACATATATAGAAATTATTAAAAATGAAAGGAACCTACCTTGGCGAATTTGAAGAGATTGTACTACTAACAGTTGGCGTACTGGATGGCGAAGCCTACGGGCTTTCCGTAAAGTACGAGGCCGAGCAACGTACCAATCGAAAGATAAACCTTTCTGCTATACATTCTGCCCTCTACCGTCTGGAACGGAAGGGATATCTCCGTTCGGAAATGGGAGAAGCGACACAACGTCGGGGTGGTAAAAGGAAAAAATACTTCTTCGTCACTTCACAGGGAGTAAGGGCTCTTAATGAAATCAAAACCATCCGTGCTGACCTATGGGCATCCCTGCCCAAGGTGGTCCTGAAAGAGGGCAAGGCTTGAGGCCGCAGCCGCCATACTTAAGCCGTAAGGCGCTTCATTGGTTCTGCTCAAAAGAGCTTGTGGAGGAAATTGAAGGCGATTTACAAGAACAATTTGCTGATAATTATGAAGCTCTTGGCCTGCTAAGGGCGAGCTGGATCTACACCTGGACAGTATGTCGGTCTATACGTCCTTACCTAATTAGAAAATCTCAAAATAGAAACAGACTAAACACTATCACCATGCTAACTAGCTATCTAAAAACCGCCAGGCGCTCCCTTTCGAGGCAAAAGGCTTACACCCTTACGAATATAATAGGACTCAGTACTGGCATCATATCAGTGTTTCTAATACTATCCTATGTTAAGGTAGAATCCAGTTATGACCAGCACCATCACGACCATAATAGGATATTTCGGGTGGTTACAGAGGTAAATATCAAGGGCGATAGGATGCACTTAGCTTCTACCCCGCCGGGGCTGGCGAGGCGTCTTTTGGCTGACTACCCCGCTATTGAGGCGACTGTGCGGGTTGGCAGTTTTCTTGGCATCGACAAAAATTTACTCAAAGTCGATAATAAGCAACTTTTTGAAGAAAACGGCTACCTGGCTGATTCCAGTTTGTTTGAGTTATTAACATTTAATTTCATCCATGGCGATCGCTACACAGCCCTTAATGGGTCTCAGAAGATTGTGCTGTCTGCCGCGCTTAGTGAAAATCTATTTGGTGACATCAACCCCGTATCCCAAACCCTTACAATCACCAACAACTACGGTAGCAGCGAATATGAGATAAGCGGAGTTTACGAAGACAAAGATACGCGGTCGCACTTCAGTCCTGCTTTCATATGCTCCATGAATAGCGGATCAATCGGCAGGTTCATGGCCAACTCAGATGAAATTGCTGGCAACAATTTTCTTTACACTTACATCAAGCTTAAAGAACAGACCCAAATAGAAGACATAAAAAAGCAGATACCCAGCTTCATCAGTCGTCATATCGGCGACGCTTTAGCAGAATCTGGCGTTGAAAAAACACATCATTTTCAAAATGTAGCCGACATCCATCTTCATTCTGATTTAAGAAATGAGGCCGGAGCCACCAGCAATATCAAATACATATACATGCTGTTGTCTATTGCTGTATTCATCCTGATAATAGCCTGTGTTAATTTCATTAACCTAGCTACTGCACAGTCGTCACATCGGGTCAGGGAGATTGGTGTTCGCAAAACTCTGGGAGCGCTAAAAGCGTCATTGGTTTACCAGTTTCTTACCGAAGCAGCATTACTAACGTTGATCTCTATAATTGTTGCAGTGGCGGGGATATACTTCTTCCTACCCAATTTCAACAATCTAACTGGCACTACACTCACAACAGCCGTCCTTACTAGCTGGAGTCAAATTGGACTGTTAGTTGCCATCGCAGTAATTACGAGTTTGCTGGCTGGCGCCTATCCAGCGTTTTACCTCTCTTCAATAAATGCAACTGCAACTGCCAAAAGTAAATCCAGGTCCCAGACTTCTGGCTGGCTGAGAAAGGGGCTGGTAACCTTTCAGTTTGCTATTGCTATCGTTCTTATGATCGGCTCCCTGGTAATAGTTCGGCAGTTGGAGTACATGAGCAACAAACCCCTGGGTTTTGATATGAGCCGGCAATTGGTAATCCCCTTGCAAAGTGCTGAAGGAATTAGGGCATTCCCCACCCTGAGAGATAGAATAGAGGGACTGGCTGGTATCACCTCGGTGGCTGGTATTACTTATGCTCCCAGTGAGAACGTGCTCAGCGACAATCTCTATTATGCAGAGGGAGGTACTAGTGAAGAAGGCATCCGCATTCAACAAAACGACATTGATTTTGGTGTGATTGAAGCACTTGGAATTGCAGTCCTAAATGGAACCACTTTCAGACCCGATATGCCTGATTTAGGCACCTCCGCAGTGCTCAACGAAACTGCTGTCAAATCTCTTGGATACGAAACAGCAACAGCAGTCGGCAGAAAAATTTATACCACTGAAGACTCTCTGGTTGAGATGACCATTATAGGTGTGGTAAAAGACTTCCACTTCTCATCATTACACCGGCCCATCGAATCATACATGTTTGCCATGAGGCCTGGCCGTGGCATCACCACTATGATTGTACAAGCTGAGTCATCAGATGTCTTCTCTATTATTGAAAACGTACAAACAGCCTGGAACGCCATCATTCCAGACATTCCCTTTGAATACAACCTACTGAGCGACCAGGTGAGTTATCTCTATAATGACGATCGCAATTTCTCCAAAGTCATTACCACATTCGCGGGAATGGCTATAATCATTTGTTGCCTTGGACTTCTTGGCCTGGCGGCCTTTACAGCCGAGCAAAGAACAAGAGAAATAGGTATTCGAAAGGTACTAGGCGCATCGCCCTCCAGCATGTTAATAATGCTCAACAAGCAGTTTACCGGCCTTGTCTTGCTGGCATTCGTTATTGCAGCACCAATCGGATGGTATTTAATGACCCAGTGGCTGCAAGGGTTTGCATTCAAAATAGAAATGGGAATTACAGTACTGGCCCCTTCCCTATTAGCCACAATGATCATCACAGCTTTGGTGGTTAGTTTTCAATCCCTTAAAGCGGCACTAACCAATCCTGTAAAAACCCTAAGAAACGAATAGTGGTTACTTTAATTTGGGATATCGTTAAATTTGGAAACATTAAGTATCCATCATCCTAAATCTATAACCTTATGAAATCATTGCTACGAGTAATTGCCATCGTGCTAATTGCTGCAAGTTCCGGGTTTGGTCAAAGCCAAAATCAGGTCGTTGCAGATATCCTAAAAGAAGCAAACGAAAACTCTCAATTGGAAGTGCTGGCGCATGAGTTGATGGATGTTGTGGGACCACGATTAGTTGGTACTCCCCAGATGAAGATCGCCCATGATTGGGCCGTAGCTAAATACCAAAGTTGGGGGATTACGGCCAGAAATGAGCAGTGGGGAGAGTGGCGAGGCTGGGAAAGAGGCATCACCCATGTTGATTTAGTAAAACCTCGTGTGGTTAGTTTAAATGCAATGCAACTGGCATGGAGTCCCAGTACTTCAAAGAAAGGAATAACCACTGGGTTAGTGGTATTTCCGGAGTTTGCCGATTCATTAGCCTTTAGAAATTGGCTGCCAAATGTTAAAGGAAAATTCGTGATGGTGTCTATGCCGCAACCTACTGGCAGGCCAGACTATAACTGGGAAGAATTCGCTACGGAGGAATCCCTTGAAAAAATGAAGGAGGATAGAAACAACCAAAGGCAGGCCTGGAACGCTAATATTAGCAATACCGGCTATAACAGCAGAACTATCCTTGCCCCTCTTGAGGAAGCTGGGGCTGTGGGTATCATCTCTTCCCGCTGGTCCAGCGGCTTTGGAGCAAATAAGATTTTTAGTGCCCGCACAGAGAAGATCCCTAATGTTGACATGTCGATGGAAGACTACGGTATGCTTTATCGGCTGGTGCAATACGGCGACAATCCTGAAATCAAGGTTGTAGCAGAGTCAAAGGAGCTCGGCCGGGTACCCACTTTTAACACCATTGCGGAGATTAAAGGAACTGAAAAGCCAGACGAGTATATAATACTTTCTGCACATTTCGATTCGTGGGATGGTGGCACCGGGGCTACAGATAATGGCACAGGCACATTAACCATGATGGAGGCGGTGCGGATTCTGAAAAAGGTTTACCCCAATCCCAAAAGAACCATTTTGGTTGGGCTCTGGGGCAGCGAGGAACAGGGTTTGAATGGCTCACGAGCTTTTGTTGAAGACAATCCGGACATAGTCGATGGAGTTCAGGCACTGTTTAACCAGGATAATGGTACAGGTAGGGTTGTTAGACTTTCTGGGCAAGGTTTTCTTCATGCCTATGACTATCTCGGTCGTTGGCTGGAAGCGGTTCCTAAGGAAATAACTCAACATATTGAAACTACCTTTCCGGGTGTACCGGGGGGTGGAGGCTCCGATTACGCATCATTTGTAGCAGCCGGCGCGCCAGCATTCTCGTTGAGTTCCTTAAGCTGGTCATACTGGAACTACACCTGGCATACCAATCTCGATACTTATGACAAGATTGTTTTTGATGACGTTCGCAGCAACGCCATATTGACTGCTATTCTAACCTATATGGCCAGTGAAGATCCCGAGAAGACATCCCGTGACAGGAGCGTATTACCGTTAAACCCTAGAACCGGGGCCCAAAGAACGTGGCCAAATCAAAGAAAGGCTAACCGCAACGGCGGTCTATAATCGCTAGAAATTATTCTTTACGAATTGGAGGGCATTTGCAAAACAGATGCCCTCCACTACTTCGTCTTTATCGTTATTTCCAGTAAGGAAGTACTTATCCGATAGCCCCTTATCGATTATCTCGGTCTGAATACTATCCGCCAGATCATTCCTAAACTTGTCAAAATCAAGAGACGTAGCATACTTATTAGTTGGATCAATATAGCCTTCGAAGTCTGTTCCGATAGTGAGTATTTGCCACACCTTTGGCTTATCGGCAGCGGCGATACTTGTTGCATTCACCACCGCATCAAGAATTCCCTTAAGCGTTGCCCATAGTAGGAGCTTGCTATCAGGGTTATCGTGTTTCTGCTGACCCAAAATTCTTTGATCAAAACAGAGGCCAAGCAAACCACCGGTGTTAACAATCATTTCTACATCCTCGTCACAGACATTGATATTCCAGGCATTGAAGCCATCGATTTCCCAGTCGTCGGTTTCATTATCATAATTTGCTTCAAAATCTGCTAAAGATTTTACTCCGGAATAGGCCACATGGCTGGCGATAACAGGGATTACGTCTCCCTTTTGCATGCAAGGCTTAATAATCTCCTCATAATATTGCTTCCGGGAAGTGGCACTGGTGTGCTTAAGATCAAGTAATATTCTTCTTCCAAGTGTATCATCACGGGTGTTATCATCTGTCAAGCTCAGAAGAAGTCGTGCCGCCTGCCTTCCCAAGTCATTAAATGGCCCATTCATGGCCTGGCTTTGATCTGTAAGCAGCGAAGCTGATTTTATGATGCTATGAGCATGACCGCACAACCCATTATCAAAATGATGTGCAAACGTGACGAAAAAAACCGGATACTCCCACCCTTTCATTTCCTTAATGCGATCTAGTACTTTATCCAGATTGTTGTCAGTACCAAGCGCATGCATCCCTTCTACCGTCAACACGAATGACATTTTGCTGGCGTCCAGGGTTTGCTGAATATCATTGGCTGTTTTTGCCACCACATAAGTTCCGGTGGCTTCCAGAGATTTCGGGTGCTTTCGACGTTTCTTCTTCTTATTGGCAAATATGTTCTTAATGAAAGGGATAAGAATGAAGTTTCGAGTTTCCTCTGCGCTTTTTGAGACCAGGAAATCGTATTCCCTCTTCAGTTCTTCATAGTAATCATAGGCTGCAGATTGAAAATAGTTTATCCTTCTGATAGGCATTTTCATAAGCACTGCCTGGAAGTAGTCCTTAAGCGTGGTGTCACCACCAGTTACTTCCTGACTAAGGTCGCTGAAGGTGTTGCCAATTTCACCCTCCACAAAGTCTTCTGGCTTCATTTCAGCCACTTCATTGACTGCCTTTTTGATAAGGCTCTTGCTGTTGCTATTACCGCCAAAGAAACCTTTCTCCATTGGATACAACGAAGCAAAAACCAGGTGAGCCCCGGAATTCCATTGCTTTACAGGATCGCATTGGGAGTAGGTAAAAGCTCGCTTCCCAGCTTCCTGATGCTTGAAATTAGACAGGACAACCGTCCATGGATTGTAGCGAGCTCTTCTTTTGGCCTTCTTCTCAAAACGAGTATCTCTCATCCAATGGAAGGCTCTACTGTGGGGGTGACAATGCAGGTCGGCATATTTGTTAGCCATGACAATAAGAGTTTAGTAAGGGTTTTAGAAGAGTTTTAGTGATGAACTATTAAACAGTAAATCTGACGCAAGCAACAGTGTCAATAAATATAGCATTATCGAGGAGTATTATGCTGGAGCACATACGTATTTACCACATTGATAAATAAGTAGATATACGTAGAATTTTCCCACTCAATAAAAAAAGGCCGGACTTACGAAGGCCGGCCTACATTATTAACCATTTACCCGTCTACATAGGGAGGCACTCGCGTACCTCGATACTACTAGTAGGGTTTTGTAACGCCGGGCAATCTTTAGATAAAGCAATAGCATCACCTAATGAATCGGCATTTACAATCAGGTAGCCACCAACATTAACATTCCCCTCTTCGTGTCTACTACCTGACTCCCCACCACCGGTAACAACGCTACCTTCGCTGGCAAACGGCAAGCCATCAACAAATTTGTCTCCTAAGCCTCCCATATAAGCGCCCCACTTCTGCATATGCTCTTCCCTTTCAGCGTCAGACAAATTAGCCATTGGCTCACCTTCATTTCGAATTAATAACATGTACTTACTCATTTCTTCTTTTTTTAAGTTTTAACAATAGAGAGTTAAGAGTAAGACGATTGATTGCCCCAGGTATGGACACTTTACCAGCAGACTAAATCTGCTATTTAGTAAGAAAGAAGTTATCATCAGGGCTGCAGGCAATTAGCCTGGAGTCCGAAAGTGACTGCACCCTCTTATCATGAGGGAAACCCGGCATTTGCCCCATGGCAAAGAACTTCATCTTATCTGGAAATTTTATGACGAACATGGCATCCCAAAGTATCTGTTGAGGCGGCCCAACAACTACATACAAAGGCTTACCATACCAAACTACTTCTGCCCCTACTTTCTCTGCGAAGCCAGTGGACTCCTCTACGTATTGATTGTATAACTCGCGGCCGCTAATGTCCCTCCCCTCTACCTTCTCCTTAAATTTGATAAAGTTTACCATAAGCAAGGTTTGGTCATCAGGGAATTGAGAGAAAGCCTGGAATTGCTCCGGTGTAGCATTTAGAGTTGGTATCGTTTGGGCTTTAACCAAACTATACATTGCTAGTATACACGTGGTGGATAATAAGAAAAGCGATTTCTTCATTTCGAGCTTCGTTTTGGTGAACAATTAAATTCACTAGCAAAAACAAGCAATTCTACGCTTTGGCTGCTTCTAGCTGGGTATTAGGGATGTAGAACTAGATGCTGGGATGAATGTCAATTCATTTAGGAATCCCCTGTTCGTACATCCCAGAGTTTTCTGAATTGAGGCAGGTGCTTACGGGAAACGGTAACTTTCATTGGCACGTCTGCTAGCGTTAGCGAATAACCTTGACTATTGCCCTCACTGGACTCTACAGCCTCAAGGTTTACAATGAAAGATCGATGGCAGCGAAACAAAGGATAGCTGAGTTGTTTTTCAAAACTTGTTAGGCTGCCCCGCAGTAGTTTCTTTTTGACACCATTCTCCGTACGATAAAATACGGTAGTATAGTTGTCCTCACTTTTAAGTAACACCAGCCTTTCAGTTTCCAGCAGCAATGAGTCGCTATTGCTTTGCGAAGACAGAGCCACCTTGTTACGGCTACCACCGCGGAACGACATCAGAAGAAAAAGAACTAACAACGGAAAAATGCCAATCGCGAAAGATCTTGAAAGTGTAACCAGAAACTCCGACCAGTTCAGGTAGTTAAAGTCTAGCCACGCATTTTTCACCACGAAGACAATAGTGCCCCCGATAAGCAATTGAAGGGTATACCAAGAAGTGACTACAATCGTGTTATGCGTTTTGATAATGGCTTGATACAGGGGTTGAATAAAAACTTCAGCCAAATAGAATATCAGCCCTCCGACCAGGGCATAGTTTATGGTTCTAATTGTGCCCAACACGGTAAATCCATGCCTCACTACTTTGAAAGGTTGAAGAAGGTAAAGTATCAAAAACGACATCAAGGCAACAATTAGAGCTGCCTGCAACTTTGAGCGATGGTCGTCCAGGTAGGCTACATTGAGTCGGATTCTTACCATGAATGCTCCCTATCTAGTCTACCAAATACTACGTTATTGGTTTCGTCCCGGTTGGTATGTCTTTACCGCCTGGGCCTCCACATCTTCACGATAGTAGGCAACATCTTTAAACTCGATATCAACATAGCGTTGAGCCTGGTCGTAAAAATGCGGTGAACTGGGGTCGCCACTTTGCCCACCGGCCAGCATGCTTTTGGCTTTCACTTTGTCGCCGAATTCAACCACTGCAACGAAACTGTTGCCTCGCGTACCATAAATTCTTTTGGTATTGGTAGCAGTTCTGGAGCCGTACGCAGCTAGCGCACCCCAGCGACCACTTGCCAAACCAACCGCTAAGCTAGGCGCATTATCGTCGAATTTCAGGTCGATATCGCCGTTCAATCTTTGAAATCTATTTATTTCGCCCCAAGGAGTATTCCATTGGCCAAAGTCTGCTGAAAGCTGGTCCACTACCTGCTTGAAGATGCCTAATCTTTCTTCCATTGGCGACTGTGTTCCGAAATACTCAAATCGTTGAATGGCATTAAGTCCATCCGGAGCTGCTCCTTCCCTATTATATGCCATACCGTAATAATGGGCCAAAGACATCGCTACCGATTCTGCTGAAACAGTCATATCCCATCCCCTAAGTTCATCGATGGCGCCAGCTAAATCCGGATCTTTATCTGCCGATTGATCATAAGCTTCTACCAGACCCGGGATCAACTTTTCAAATGCTGGCAAATAGGGATCATAGGCTACTTCAATTAATTTATCCAATGTAAAGCCACTGGCCCCATTCAATACTTTCAAAGCATGTATGCCTCTGAAGTTCTCTCGATCAATTGACATATATCCAGGATAGTCCTCCTTCTTCGGGCTAAATTCAGCCGCGGAAGTAAAAGGTGTTGAGTTGCAGTTTTGTATCCAACCATTGGGCGGATTTACAACCACAATTGATTCGTCAACAGTGTGCAAACCCTGCCAATCGGTGGCTGGGTTGCTACCATCAACCGGTTGCCTGTAGTTAAATTGGGTATCTCTTCGAGGAATGAAATTACCGTGATAGTAGGCAATATTCCCACCTGCGTCAGCATATACCGTGTTGTTTGAGGAATTGGTTCGGATGTTCATCATCTCCCGGAAGGCATCGTGCCCGTCGAGTTTGGTACGGGTGTAGGATTGCGTTAATGCCTTAACTGGCTCCCACATTAATGCCGTACTTACCCATTTGTCGTCAATCATGTGGGTTATTGGCCCATGGTGTGTTCGGTACATAGGAAATGTTCTTTCCGACATTGTACCATCCTCATTTCTGTACTTTAAGGTCACTTCTTTGGTTTCAACCTCCCTCATCTCCTCTCCATATTTGTACATGTATTTACCGTCTTGCTCACTAATGTCTTCAACAAACTCATCGATAACATCGGTATAGGTTGAAGTGTGCATCCAACCAGTCTTTTCATTAAAACCCTGATAAATAAAAAACTGCCCCCAGGTAATAGCGCCGTAGGCATTTAGTCCTTCTTCACTAACCGCGTGAAACTCACCACGGAAGTAAAAAGATGTATGAGGGTTAATCAATAGCATGGCGTTACCTGATTCTGTAAGGTTTCCGGAAATGGCGAAACCATTAGATCCGGCGGGTTCGGCAAATGCATCAGGGTGGGCCAGCCCAGCACCGTAATCATTTAACGCCAGGGCTTCATTGTTTTCATAGAATGCCCTTATTCTTCTTGTCGAAACTCTCTCTATATCACCCCCAATTGAACCTTCACTAAAATACATAGGCATCCAGGGCTCAAATCGGGTTAGCAGTTTGGGCTTCACTTCCGGGTGCGTATGCAGGTAGTAATTGATGCCATCAGCGAAGGCATTGCAGAGTTCCTGGAGCCAGGGAGGAGCACTTTCATAGGCGGCAATTGCCTCTTCCTGGGTCATAAACAACCGGGCTCGTAGGTCGCTATAGATTGCATCTTCACCTTCAACCTCTGCTAACCGACCAGTAGCCCACACATAATTGCGTTCTACCCGGTTGAAGTCATCTTCGCATTGCGCGTAAAGCAGGCCAAAAACGGCGTCAGCATCGGTTTTTCCGTAGATATGAGGCACACCGAAGTTATCCCGAATGATGGTAATATTACTGGCGGTTTGCTCCCACCGGGCCACTTCCGGATCTACTGCTTGTTCTGATCCAGTACAGCCAAAAAGTACTACAATAATGAAGATTAGGGAGATTCTCATTTTCAGTTAGGTTTTCTTCGTGTATGTATTTTTATTTCGACCAATTTATTTTGGCCTTATTGCTTTCATCAAATGCCGCTTCGCATTTCTGCAAAAGTATTTGCTTATAGTCAAGGTAATTGTCTCTTGTTACTGGAATAAAGTCCCACACCTGGGCGGGATTTCCTTCCAAGATTTGACCATTTGGCCTAATGGTATGGCCAATGTTCCACATGAACTCCACAACCGGTTTCTTACTAATAGGAAAATACAAAGTCTCAGTCCACTCCCAGGTATTGCTATAACCGCCATCATTCATACCCACTGTGTACCCCAAGTTGTTATCGATCACCATTGAGGCGAATTGGCTGAGATGTGATCCTCCCCAAGGGCCGAGCATCAGGGCTAGCTTACCGGTGAAGTGCTTTTCCGCAGGCTTCATGATCCAATCCGAATAATAGGGCAAATGAGCGCACTTAAAAGGCGCATTGTTACTGTATTCTTGTCCGGCAGCCAAACCTTTCAATACTGGGCCATGTAACCACTCCATTACCCAACTGCCATCGTCTTCCGCTTCTCTGCCACTACCATCCATAGCATGTTGTCTGTTTACATAGCGTTGAGTATAATTATTAATGAAGTCATCGGTGATGTCGCTGAGCTTCAAATTACCACCTGTGGTTTTGAAACTATGCGGACTCAATCGAGCTAAGGCATAAGCACCTTGACTTCCACCTCTACTATCCATAGCATCAATTATAATGTTGAAATCCAGCATGTTATTATTCTCAGCATACTCTATCAGGTAATCAGTTGCTTCCTGCAAATCTCTCCGGAAACCATACCACCAGAGTAGTAAATTCTTGTTATTGGGGTCGGTTGGTACGTACAAGTGGAAAGACTCTTTTTTCCAAGCCAATTTGTAGCCGGGGTACTTGTTGAAAACCCTCCCATGGGTCCATTCAACTTCCTGCTGGTATGGCAATTCGATTCTATACTGCTTGCCATTTTTGCGTTCTAGCAGAAGAGCAAGCTTGTCTTTATAGAACCAGGGTGGCAAGCGGTAATTCTTATCAGATAAGCTATATGCCGCTCGACGCCAGAAGTTTTCCATGTTTGAATGCCTGGTGTAGGCCTTCACCTTGTCCAGGTAGTTGCGTACGTCCTCGCCATTAACCTGCAGTAGTTTATCACCGACCACAGGCATAAGCTTCTCATTCAGGTTCAGGTTTTTGCCAATATCTGCAACAAATAGAAAATAATTACCCACTTCGCTGTAATCGGGGTGAAAGCGGATAGGTGCTATCAGGTTATCGCCCTTGGGTACCTGTAATCCCCCATCTACAGGGTCAATTGATAGATGACGATCAGCCCGGGCAGCACTTAGCTTTTGTAAGGCATAGTAAAGCTCAATGTCGTTTTTTGCATTGATAATTTCAGACTTTACCTTAAGCATCGCCTGCCTGGGATCAACGCCCAGTCTTTGTTCCTTAATTTCAGAGAAGGCCTCTCTTTGCAAAGTTTTCTGGTAGATATAATCAAACAAGGCCTCTCTATCCTCGGCAGTACTTATGTTTTGCGCAATACTCGTTGTTAGCGCTAAAGTGAGGATAGTTAGACTCCAGATATGTCTCATGCTATTCGGGTTCTGGCCCATTGCTAATCTCGGGATTCCATTTCTTTTCTAATCTACAAATTACAGTAGTGGCAACCATATCGCCCATACAGTTTACAGTCGTAATACCCATGTCTATTAGGCGATAAATACCACCAACAATAGCCACAATTTCCAAAGGAAGATTAAAAGCCTGTGCAAAAAGCATGGCAATCACCAATCCTCCTCCCGGAATGCCTCCAGACCCTTCAGATAAAAGCAACCCTACCAACACAATTTGCGCCATCTGGGCGAAGCTAAATTCAATTCCGATGGACTGGGCTGTAAATATCAATATCCCCGCCAGCATTATAGCTGTACCATCTTTGTTGAATTGGGCCCCAAGCGGAAGAGTAAATGAGAACACACTTTTCGGAAGTCGCAGATTTTTCTCCGCAATATCCAGTGATACTGACAGACTTGCCAGACTGCTGCACGTGGCAATAGTAGTAGCATAAAGCGCAGATGTCTTCTTCAAGAACCAGAGGGGCTGAATTCTGCCCGCTATCTTCAATACCAGCATGTAAACAGCCACCATTAGTAACTGTGCGAGGTAAATGCTTAAAATGAAAAATGTTAATGACCCCAGTAAACCGCCACCGTACTCACCAAATGTTGCTGCCATCAAGGCTCCTAGCCCAAGAGGGCTGGCTTTCAGAATGAACTCGACGAGTTTGCGCATTAACAGCGCCAATTGTTCAAAGCCCGATTGAAACCACTCCTTTCTCTTCTCAGGCAGTTGTAACACCACTATGCCCAGCAAAACGGCAAACACGACAATCTGAATTAGTTTTCCCTCTGCAAAGGCCTTAAATATGTTTACAGGGACCATATCAAGTAACAGCCCACCAATAGATGGCATCTGACCAATATTATCCGGCACCTCTCCGGTGAGGGTCATGCCCTGTCCGGCCTTAGTGAAGCTCATAACCGTTATGCCAATAACAATGGCAACAACAGTTGAAAACAGGTAGTAGATAATTATTTTAAAACCAACGCGGCCAAAGGATTTTATGGTGCCCACGGCCGACAAGCCAGCCAACAGGTTGAAAAATACCAATGGGATAGCCGCCATTACCAGTAATTGCAGGAATATCTCGCCAATCGGTTTGAGGAACAATATGTCTTCTCCGAATATTACACCCACGATGGCTCCCACCAACATCCAAATTAAAACCCGGGTTGCAAACGACAACTTGTAGTAGGCCTTTATCCAAGTCATGATAGCTTTGAAACAAAAGACCTTATGGCCTCCAAACCCCCTTTTACCTCTTTCCGTGTTTTAACACAGGTTACACGGATGTAGCCCTCGCCCTGATCTCCAAAGGAAGATCCTGCAACTAAAGCCACCTTATTTTCCGTCAGCAACCTGGCGGCGAACTCCTCTGAACTCAATCCAAATGAGGAGATATCAGCCCAAGCGTAAAAGCCTCCTTGTGGCATGTAACAATTGATACCATCCATTGCATCAAGCGTGTCGGTAAACGATTCTACCTTTGTCTCCCACTCTTTCCAATAATCTAACACCACTTGCTGCGGCTCCAGGCTAAAGGCCCTTTCCGCCCCAGCCTGAACAAATGAATTTGGACTAGTAATAAGGTGCTGTTGCAGTTTCTCCAGTTGGCTAGCGATCTCCTCGCAGGTATAGATGAAACCGATGCGCCATCCGCCCATGGAGAAACTTTTAGTAAGGCTCATAATGGTAATTGTTCTCGCCTTCATTTCTGGTAATGTGGCCACATTCAGGTGTTTGTTTTCGCCCCACACCGTGCGCTCATAAACTTCATCGGTAATTACAACCAGGTTGTGCTTAATAGCCAGATTGGCTATTGTTTCCAAATATTCTCTGCTATGCACTACTCCAGTAGGATTCTGAGGCGTGCAAAGCAGGATGACCTTAGTCTTGGCAGTTATTGAGTCTTCTAATTCGTTAGCATCCCACAGCCAGCCAAGTTCAGACCGCAAAGGAACAGTTACAGCCTGGCCGCCTAGATAGTGAATCGTTTGCTTATAACTCACAAAACATGGGTCTTCGACTATTACTTCATCGCCAGGGTTGATAGTCGCGAGCAGGGAAATAGTAAGGCCTTGCTTTGCTCCCATGGTGGCTATAATCTCCTTCTCCGGATTGGCCACAACATTGTTCTCTCGCTGCAGCTTAGTTGCACATGCGGCCCTGTAGCTTGCCGTGCCTTTTGCCATGGTTTGATGTGTGTCGCCGGCTCTCATGGCAACGATAGCAGCCTCTGAAACATAATCGGGTGTGGGTTCAAAAGCGCGGCCGGCAGAAAAATCAAATACTTCTTCGCCTTGAGATCGGAGTCGTTTGACTTTGTCGGCGATGCCCACTGTGGATGATGGACTGGAACTAAGAATTCTATCTGAAAGACGGAAGCCGGCCATTTAATTGCTTATATGTAATGCTACACCTTTTACCTCAAAACCGAAAGAAGAATACGAATTTGAAACAAGCAATAATTCACGAATTCGATTACTCGCAATTGAGATTATACCCCATGTAATATTATTGTTAGTAATGTTAGAAAAAATAAGCAAATACAAATTATCTTCCCCAATTATTCGGTATCTATATATCAAATTATTAGCTAATTAAGTTGACACAACCTTAATCGCTCTAAGTGCACTATTCAGATCGAAAATATTACAACCTGCTTGTCAGGAGATATCGTAAGTATCGTCGAAGGTTAGATAGGATAGATTGTGGTATACACGGTGCCATCGGCCGTACAAAAAACCGGCAGTGGTTATTGAAGTCACTCCAAGAGCTTTATTACAAGCTTACCCAACTACAAAGGCAAATAGCTTTTGCAGCTGGCTCCATGATAGTCGCCTCTACCTTATTGACTAGCCAAGCATCCGCGCAGTGCACCACCACGCAAGCGTACGTGGAAACTACCGGGGCCTCCAATCCATTGAACGGTTTTGACATAGGAGTAGAGTCCAGACCGGAGTTTGTGGACATTGATAATGATGGAGACTTCGACGTATTTGTGGGAGAAGGCGACGGTACTATAAACTACTTTGAAAATACTGGTAGCGCTTCATCGCCAAATTTCGTGGGAAGAATTGGAGTTGCAAACCCTCTTAACGGCTACGACGTCGGTACCTATTCTCATCCCTCTTTTGTGGACATTGATAATGATGGGGATTTTGACATGTTCGGCGGAGAGGACAACGGTACAATTCATTTCTATGAGAATACTGGCGACGCATCTAACCCCACATTTGTTGAGCGTACAGGTGGAGCAAACCCTATGAATGGGTTCGATGTGGGCTCCTATTCCACTGTAGACATTGTAGATATTGATGGTGATGGTGACTTTGATATGTTTGTCGGTGAGGGGACAGGTATTTTCAACTACTTCGAAAATACCGGTACAATGGCTAGTCCGACGTTTGTACAAAGAACGGGTGGTGCCAATCCACTAAACGGAGAAGATGTTGGCTTTTATTCTACTCCAGAATTTGTTGATATCGACTCTGATGGTGACTTCGATATGTTTGCTGGTGATGATGGCGGCATCTTCAATTTCTTCGAAAATACAGGAACTAACCTCGCGCCTAATTTCGTAGCTACCACAGGTGGCGATAATCCACTTGATGGCCAAGATGTGGGCACTTACAGTGCAATAGACTTTGTGGATATAGATAACGATGGAGATATTGATGCTTTTGGAGGAGAACGCACTGGAATTTTCAACTTCTTCTCTGCAGAGCAAGCTCCTAAGTTTGTAGAAATGACTGGTGCCTCCAATCCACTTGATGGAGACGATGTTGGCAGCTACAGTGTACCTGAATTTGTGGACATTGACAATGATGGCGACTTCGATATGTTCGCTGGCGAAAATACAGGCATTTTCAACTATTACGAGAATACTGGTACTCCAGCGGCTGCAGCCTTTACGCTCAGGACAGGCGGGCTTAACCCCCTCAATGGTCAAGACGTTGGCTCCTACTCCGCTCCCGCCTTCGTTGATATCGATAATGATGGTGACTTCGACATGTTTGCCGGAGAAAATGCAGGAATATTCAACTATTTTGAAAATACAGGGTCAGCAGCTTCGCCAACTTTCGTTTTGCGGACTGGTGGTTTGAATCCTCTGAACGGAGAAGATGTGGGGACTTACAGTATACCCACCTTTGTCGATATCGACGATGACGGCGATTTTGATATGTTTGCCGGCGTGCCTAACGGAACAGTCAGATATTGGGAAAATACCGGTTCCGCAGCTTCTGCCACTTTCATTGAAAGAACGGGTGGTGCCAATCCTATGAATGGATTTGACGTTGGCTTTTATTCGTATCCAGAGTTTGTAGACCTTGATAGAGATGGAGACTTTGACTTGTTTGTTGGCGAGAGCAATGGTACTATCAACTACTTTGAGAACACTGGTACTGCTATGGCGGCTACATTTGTGGAGCAAACTGGAGGAGCCAATCCAATGAATGGGGAGGATGTAGGTTCGTACTCTGCCCCTGCAGTTGTTATCCTCGATGCGGACGCAGATTGGGATCTATACGTTGGTGAAAACGGGGGTATTTTTAATCTATTTGAAGATACCTGTGATCCGCCAGGACCGCCACTACCTATCGAACTATTAGCCTTTGATGCCAGAGTAGTGGATAAATCTGTTCATATTGACTGGACAACGGCTAGTGAAATTAATAACGCTTTCTTTACTGTAGAGCGTTCCCTCGATGGAAACGATTGGGAATCCATTGCTTACCTTGAGGGCGCTGGCACTAGTTCAGGTTCTCTGTCTTACTCTTATATTGACGAAAGCCCATTTTTCGGACTTTCGTTTTACCGGCTGAGGCAAACCGACTATGATGGGAGCTCCGAGAGCTTCAAAGCAATATCAGTTTCAGTAATCCCCAATGACGACGTCATCCGAGTATATCCTAATCCTACTGCCAATAATCTTCATATCAATATATTTTCCAATGCAAACAGCCGAAGTGTGGCGAGCATCACAATCCATTCGCTGACAGGCCAAGAAGTTTTGCACGAGGCAAATGAATTGATAAAAGGAGATAATGCAATTAGGCTTGACTTGAGCGCGGTAAAGCCGGGGGTTTATGTTATCAATGTCAATAGAAACCTAGGGTTTGCCCATCAGCAACGAATTATCATTCAGTAGCTTTACTAAGAAGCCAATTTTCAGTCTGGTAACCTCCCAAAATAATGCGACACCATTTATCCAAAATGGCCAGACGCTAATCTAGATGTTTAGGAATGAAGTCGCAGCAATAGCATCGTATGTAACTATTAACAACTAATTGATGTAGTGAACATATGACAGGCTGCCTTGTTTGGTTATATTGCATTTTCGCAAAAACAACAGATTTAGACATGAAACTCAAAACTACAACCCTTTCAATCGTTGCTATTCTACTACTTACCATTTCATTCTCCAGCCAAGCCCAAACAAGAGTAGGTGGTGGATTTGCCTGGGGTTCCGAAATTGAAGATTTCGGTATTAACCTTCGGGGAGATATCTCAGTGACGGATAACATATCGCTGGTGCCCGGCTTCACATTCTTTTTCACTGAATCTAACCTAACATGGTGGGAATTAAGTGCTAACGGACATTGGCATTTCCAAGGCGAACCAACCGGAGCTTACGCACTGGTTGGGCTTAATTTCACCCGAGTGGAAGTAGATCTTGGACCTTTCGGCGAATTCGGGGATACGGAAGTCGGCCTAAACGTTGGCGGAGGTTATAACTTTAATTTACCAGGGCCAGTAGATCCATTTGGGGAAGCCCGGTTTGTGATTGGAGATGCTGACCAGTTGGTACTAGCACTTGGCATTCTAGTATCGATCAACTGACTGAAATCAACAGGTATTAAACGACAATGGCCCAGGGTTACCCGGGCCATTTTTATTTTATATGAACTACAATTTCGGCATCACTATTAGCAAGCTTCTCCCCTTTTGATTCCATCTCCATTATCTGCAACATATCGATCTTGTACTCCATTGTGTAGTCATCGATTTTGGTAAGCAGATCGTGTTTGCCATCAATCCTTTTAATCTTATCATCAAACTTAAATCGGAAAACCATGATGATATTGGCGTCACCAAACATGGACTTAACCATGCTCATGTCGGGTGGAGGGCTTGCGTCATCAGGATCATCCAGTGGATTATCCATGGGAATTATCAATTTCTTCCCATCCCATTTCACATCAAGGTTGTCAATACTTTTCGATTTGTCCTTATTGGCGTCATTACCAGGATTCATATCCTGAAAAGTATTGGAAAATCGTTCTAGCTCCTCTTCGGTGGCCTTTTCGATTCGCATGGCAAAGCCATTCATCTCTTCATCAGCGACATCATATTTGATCTCAATTCGTTTCATAAATGCAATGGAATCCGGATCGGTAGGAACATCTTCACCATATTGTTTTTGCAATGTGTAGAAATCAGTCCAATCCGTGGGAAGGTCAGTAATTTCCATCCCATTAATTTTCTTAGGCTCATCCGAACTTGGAGTAGCGCCCGCAGCTTCCATTTTCTCGCCAATACTGGGGTCGATGTTCATATGAATCTCCATACTTGTGGTCTCATCGGAGTGGTAGGTGGATTCAAATCGTACCTCACAGGAGGTGATAACCAGAAGTGCTAACAGAGGAATGAGAAAGGTTTTCATAGTAGGTTTGGTTCGATTGAAATTTGAAGATACATGAATGAAGGTGCTTGTTGCAAATTAAGCCAAAAGTTTGTTGGGCCCACTATCCTTTGGCCTTAAGCCATGTCACTACGGGTTTTAGCCATTCATCATACGGCTTATAAAGAAATGCATGGTCAATGCCCATATCTAACCGAATCTCATTAAATCCCTTGGTGCAAACCTGATTAGTAAAAATACTTTCGCAAGGTCCTTTTTGGTCACTAACCTCATATACAGAGAGAAAATCACCGCAAATGGAATTACTATATTGCTTGAAATAGCCCAAAGCATATTCCGAGCAAAGACCAAGCAAGGCAATCTTTAACTCTTCCTGTTTCCGAATAATGGCAAGTTCCATGGCAATATAAGCGCCCAGAGAAGCCCCAATAACTGAGATTTGTGACAGTGGTATTCCTGCAGTTAAAAGGCTATCAACTTGTTTCGATATCTTCTTTGCATAGTCAACCTCCTTTGTTTCCTTCAGCCGGGCTTCACTGATAACATAGAAGCCTGAATTAGCCAAAGCTAATAGTATGGAGTCATATTCATACTTGCCATAATAAGAGCTGGTTGGATTCCGATTTTCATCATTTACAATTCCACCGTGCAAATAGAAGACATATGAAGCATCGGGATCAGGTAGTAATGGAACTGTAGCTGAAATCTGTTGACCAGATGCAGGTAATGAAAGTACCAGTCCGATAATCGCCAAATAAATATGCTTCATGATACAATTTAGGCATATTCTAAGAAGCCCTACAGCGGCTGTGACTTTAACCTGTCTTCACCTTTTGTGGAATGTCACAACCTCTGTAGAAATGGACTCTTCTATCGTAATTAATCTATAACCAAACCACTGTCCATGGGTAGCAATTTCCTCCACTTCTTTTTCAACTTGATATGATGCTGCAGGAGTAACTATCTGCCTGATATTGGTATCAGTGCGATCATCATCCATATGGTAATGGCCGCAGAATATCGTCACCGGGCGTTCCATATCCAGCAGGAGCCGATGTAGCTTTTCTCTTTCGAGTAGCGGGTGCTTCTGGTCAATTGGCGTAGGTATTGGCAACACCGGATGATGAATAAACAATATCACCGGTAGGTTAGCTTTGCTCACCCTTGTCATCCAATCTAGTTGATCGGCTTCTATTACTTCAGAAGAAGTATCCAGAAAGTAGTACTGAAATGCGTTATCGTAGAATGTATAACAATGCTTGCCTGGCACGGAGCCTTGAGTGGGTAGAAAATCCTCAACGGCCGAGTAGTAATCATGGTTACCCAACACTAAGTCTAAACCACTTTGCAAATTACCCAGTGAGTCGAAGAACCAAGGAAGATCGTCATTGGTACCGATATCACCACCAAAAACCAGTTCTTCAATTTGGCGCGAGCGGATATCTTCCAAGATCCTATTCCAATTGCTTACACTATCTACACCAAGTGATTTAGGGTAGTCTTCACCTAGATGAAGATCGGTAACATGGCCTATGGTTTTGCGCTGAATCATTACTCGTCTTTGGCAGCGGATTTACTTCGGATAAACTTCATTAACGGCTTAATTACCATCAGTGTGCTAATTCCTGCCAGAAATGCGCCCATCAGAAACGGGGCACCTGGAAAATACTCCGGAGCATTTGCCGCAGTAAAGAAGGCGAAAATATTCGTCATCATTAGCGGGCCAAATATTGCCGTCACACTAGCCATGCTAGTCAAACCGCCTTGTAGTTCACCTTGTTCATCAGGAGGTAACTGAGATGTCATAATGCCCTGCAACGCCGGGGTTGCCAATCCTCCGAAAGCATATGGCACCATTATGGCGTAAAGCATCCAGCCATCGACAGCGAATGCTATAAGCAATAACCCAAGCGCATTAAAAATTAATCCGGTATAGACAGCTTTCACCTCTCCTATTTTTGCCACAATCGGCCCAATCAGCACCCCTTGTACCAAAGCCACCATAAACCCTACAAAAGCGAGAGATAAACCGATTTCCCACGGACACCAGCCGTAGCGTTCTTTGGTGAAGTATGTCCAGGTGCTTTGCGTGGCGTGGGCGGCCAAATAAAGCATGAATAGTGCAGAAAGCAAACCGACGATAATGGGGTATTTACGAAGTTGCATTAACGTGCCAACCGGGTTAGCCCGTTTCCAGGTAAATTCTCTTCGATTTTCTTTGGATAGAGATTCAGGGACAACAAAATATCCGTATAACCAATTCAACAGCGTTAATCCGGCAGCTGCAAAAAACGGAATCCTGGTTCCGAATTGGCCAAGCCCTCCTCCTATCAGTGGGCCAATAATGAAGCCTAGTCCGAAAGCGGCTCCAATCATGCCGAAGTTTTTAGCGCGTTCATCGGGTTTAGAGATATCAGCTATATATGCGTTGGCCGTGGTAAAGCTCGCCCCTCCTATTCCTGCAATAACTCTGGCAATGAACAGCCAATACAAATCCGGAGCCATTGCCACAATAATGTAATCAATACCTAAGCCGAAAAGTGAGATAAGGAGAATGGGCCTTCTACCGAACTTATCACTTAAACCTCCAAGAATGGGGGCGAAAAGAAACTGCATGAATGCATAAACGAAGAGCAACCAGCCACCATAAACGGAAGCTTCACTGACATCGCCACCAGTCAATTCCTGTATGAGGTCTGGAATGATAGGAAGTATTATTCCTAAGCCCATAATATCGATGAGCACAGTTACCAATACAAAACCGATGGCGGCCTGACGTCTTTTCATTTAGATGGATTAGGAATTCCGGGCAATATAGGGAAGGGAGAGCAATTATAATCAACTACGAGTAAGAAGGATTAACCTATGGGGCTCTCCCATTTGCAATTTGCACTTCAGACCAACGTTGCTTTTGTAACTGATTAAAACTAGTAATGGTATTACTAGTATGAGTAAATAAAAAATGACATTAGCCATGACGAGAACAGCTTTGATTATCCTAATCATCTTAAGCCCAATATTCACTTTCGCTCAAATGGGCACTAAAAATTTCATAGATCAGAATTTCATAGAAGTTACGGGGAACGCGGAGCTTGAAATCGTTCCAGATCTGATCTACTTATCGATCACGCTTCGAGAAGCTGACGGCAAGAATAGGACGCCACTAGCAATTACCGAGCAAGCCATGATGTCTAAACTGCAAGAGATCGGTATTGATGTTGAAGAGGATCTAACGGTGAATGATTTAAGTAGTAGATTTCGCACTAAATTATTTAGTGGGTCTCAGGTATTACTATCAAAAGAATATACCCTTCTAGTTGCTGATGCGCCTACAGCTGGAAAAGTCTATGAAGGTTTAGAGCAAATTGGTATCTCTAATGTTAATCTTCTCCGCTTTGACCACAGCAAGATGGACGAACTTAAGTTGCAGGTAAAGATTGCAGCCATCAGGGATGCCCAACAAAAAGCCGAGAATTTAGCCAAGGCCATTAACCAACCAATCGGAAGAGCCATCCACATAGAAGAGTTAAGTAATGAGCGTTTCAGTGATAAGGACGGTTGGGGATGGGATGGTGCCGTTTCGCGCGCAGCTCCGGTAGTTGTCGATTTTGCAGATTTAAAACTTAGCTATTCTATACAAGCCAAATTTGAACTTAACTAAACTAAAAGGGCAGAACTTCCGTCCTGCCCTTTCGCAATTAAATCTGCTTCAACCTTGGCTTTTTACCCCTAATTGCCTGGGCCAGAACAGTGGTAAATTCTGAAATTAAATAGCCATCTCCAGGTAATTAGTCTTCTTCGTTAAACGGAAAGATTGATCACCGGCTTTAGAGTGTACTGCAACCAAATGTGCATATTCTTTCTTTCTCTCAAAGAAACTGGTATTGACTACATGTAGTCGAGAGTCTCCGAATACCTTGCGCTTGACCTCTCCTTTCACAGTTACATACTCATCATCCACAATCACACTATTCAGTACCAGCTTTTGCCGTTTCTGGTCCACAAAAATTGCCAGGTGCTTTAAAAAGTAGTTGTCTATTGCCTTTTGCAAACCAACCTCATCAGTGAGTCCCTTCGATTGATCCCACTTCATCGCCTGCAGAATATCATGCTTGTCATATTTCACCTCCACTAGAATACATTTTCCGTTCGTTGAAATTTGAGTGATTGACAAATTAGTTTCATGAGCCAGGAGAACGTTGGCCCACATAATGAAGGCCACGATTAATATTAGCTTTTTCATAACTCGTTAAATGGTTCTTTTCTCGCTGAAGCGAGTCTTTCAAAAACACGGTTTTTGGTAAAGCAAATATCAGGTTTTAACCACCCCATTATAAGAGTTGGTTGTAGACAAATCGTGGACCTAATTAAAGCCGAATTTGCAGCCTGGAATAGATAAAGGCACCTGTGAGGTCATATTGGCGCGCTTTGGTGCTGTAGGTGTTGAATCCAGCAACGACCAGACCACTGTGATCATGCTGATCGGGAAGTGTATTGAAGAGATTCAGGGCTCCTACTGACAAACTTATGCCAGAGCCGATATTGTATGACAAGTCAGCATCGAAGGTGTATTTGGCCTCAAAAATCTGATCTCTGGATTCTACTTGCCCAGTAAAGGTATTTGCTATCCAGTTGTTAGGATTATTGTCCTCAGGATGAAGAAATTGCACCTGACCAAATCGTGTGCCTTGTAGCGTTAATGACAATTTACCGAATGCGATATTTGCTTTGGTACGCCACTGACTACTGGGCACAGCGCTTTCTAACCGGTCTCTTTCTTCTCTATTAAGTAATACTGCCTCTCTACCCTCAAAGATGCCCTTTCCAGTAATGCTACCAGATATGTCTGTATCAAAAACACTCAATGCGCTGGTAACATCGATAGTTACGTTTGGTAAAACATAATTAAATGCCAGCAGCGCATCCACGCCGCTAGTTTTCGTATCAAGAGCATTAGTAAAAAATTCAGCCTCTTCTACTCCACTTGGAGCTAGTGCAGAGGCAAACACCGGGGCTTGATCTGCTGCAATACGACTTGAAAGAACGATTCTATTGCTAATGTTAATCTGGTAGGCATCTATGCTCAAAGACAGGTTACGATTGATACTAGAGGTAATACCAAAGCTGAAAGTCTCCGAAAGCTCAGGTTCAAGGGCTGGCAATCCAAAAGCTTTGGCAACTGCGCTCTCCGAATTGAAATTAGCCACTTTCACCAATCTCGCATTGGTCTCATCAAGCTCGGTGGATATCCTTTTGTAAAATAACTGAGGCAAGTTTGGCGACTTAAACCCTGTACTGATTGAGCCTCTGATCAAGAACGGGTTAGCAAACTTGTATCGTCCAGAAACTTTGTAATTAAATCTATCTCCAAAATCGCTATAGGACTCATAGCGACCGGCAGCCTCCAGAAATAAACCAAAGTCCGTCTCATAATCTATCTCTACATATAATGAGGCGTTTGATCGCAATTCCTCAATCTGCTCGTCACCGGAAATGCCATGGAAGCCCTGAATGCCCGAGACTTTAGGTACCCCCAGGGCGGTACTATCGCCGCCATTCTCAAATGAAGTCAATTCACCACTAATTATGTCATAAGTTTCCAATCGAAATTCAGTGCCGGTGGTGAGATCTAAATCTGCCGTACCAATGGTAAAGGATCGGGTGGCATCAATATTCACCACGTTCTGCGTGTACTTATATCCGCCAGCAAAGGCAGAAATAGGTGATGCAACCCCTAAAGAGGCGTTATTGGAGTTGAATACAGAAATATCAATGTCGTTTTCACCATAATTGTATCCGAAATCTATAAACCAGTTATTTACCTCCCCCTTGAGGCCAATCACCACTGAGCGATCAACAATATCAGAATGTATTTCCGGGGCGAAACCTAAAGGAAATATTTCAGGCACTACTAAGGATTGTATTGCCGGGAGACGATATATTGCTTTTGATACTCCCTGCCGGTAGCTAAAATCACCAAAGGAATACAACTGGAAAGCATCTGATACCTCAAAACCCATATTGTACATTAAGGCCGAACGGCGGTCATCACCTCCCCCGAGCGATATGATCCGCCTTTCACCAAAACCAGTTTGGGCAAAAAAGGCATCCCGGCTGGCCTGGTCGTTGTCCCTGGCGTCGTTGAAAATTGTACTAGTGTAATCGCCCGATCTATTGATGGCATTACGGTCGGTGAAGCTGCCCGTGAGATTAAGAAAACCCCGTTTGAGAATATTGAAACCGTAGTTGAAACCAAAGGCTTTGGTTCCGCCATCTCCCTCTGTGCTGGAACCTCCGGAAACAACAATTTCCGGGCTGCCGGTTTCTTCTTTCAAGACGATGTTAATCACGCCTGCAATAGCATCGGAACCATATTGCGAAGAAGCACCATCTCTCAATATCTCAATGCGGTCAACAGCCATGATGGGAATCATATTCAGATCAGTGCCAGCGGTACCACGGCCAAACTGCTGGTTTATATGGAGGTAAGCGCTTTTATGCCGTCGTTTGCCATTGACTAAAACCAATACCTGATCTGGTGCCAAACCACGGATTGAAATTGGGTCCACGAACTCCAGGCCCTGCGAAGTACTTTCCCGCACTCCATAAAAGTTGGGAAGAATATAATGGAGTGCATTGCTTAGTGTAACACGGCCTGAGGCCACCAGCTCCGATCCATAAACCACGTCAATAGGTACTGGTGATTCCAGCTGATTTTGTACTTCGTTTGATTTACTTCCTATTCCCACATCAGCATTAAGTAGGTTGCCTTGTAAATCGAAATCCAACTGCAACTGGTCCAGGTTCTCCAGTTTCACTATAACTTCCTCGTCCTGGTAGCCGGTGTGCTTAATTTCCAGCGTGTAGAAACCTGTATCCAGCTCAAAGGCGTAATAGCCATCATTGTCTGTGAAAGTGCCAAAAGGGCGGTCTTTAATCGTAACATTTACTCCACCCAATGCACCGAATTTATCGTAAACTTTTCCGGTGATATAGCCATACTGAGCACTTGCCAAGGTCGGAAATAACAAAAGGATAGCGATATGGCTGATTCTCCTGCTCATTCCTTGATTATAACCCGGGTTGAATTAGTAGTGATTTTACGTCCATCAGATGCTTCCACCGTTAAATTGTACAACCCCGAGAGTTCAACCTCCAGAACCGGCCCTTCCCCCACTTTATTCTGATCCTTGGTCCAAATAAATTTACCGCGCACATTGCTACGGGCATTGAGCTGACCACTGCCGTTGAAAGTGATACTGGGTCCTTCTGCTATGTAGGCTGTAAGTTTAACGAATGATTTCACCTTAACCGCAATAGGATCAGATATGAGAATCTGACCAGCCCTGCTTATCACTTTCACTTCATAGCGGCCGGTTTTGTTGGCAGTGAAACTAGCCTGGTTGCTTATTTGTCGGCCGTTATGGAACCAAGTAAATGAAACATCCTGTAGGTTGGCTTGTGCATGCAGAACGCCTTCCCCCTCAAACGTTATTGAATCTCCTTCCAGAATATTGACTTGCAGTGGTACCTCTGGCTTGCGGCGCAATACCAACGACTCCGTAAGAGAAGTAGACTCCCATGGTACTTGCTGGTTATCTGACGAGCTAATTACCTGTCCTCTCACTCTTTCGAACATATCTTTTATTTCAAGATCAGGCACCAAAATATGCTCAAGAAGCGCCTCAGTGAACAAGCCGTTACGACCGGTGCCATTAGAAGCCACTCCTCCAGGCTTGGTAGCGAAAGAGATAATACTTCCTTTGGGAGCATCCATTAGTGCCAGTCCGTCATCTAGTTGGGCGGCCTCACCAGACCGGAAAGGGTTGGCCCGGCAGGCATCCATAATAACAATGTTAGCTTTGGCTTTCGCGAATTTGATGTAGTTGATAACAGAGCCAGCTGGGACACAAGTACGCCTAATATCAGCATTGCTGTTGGCATCCGAATCTATGGGAACCAAGTAGTTTCTTCCTCCTAGCTCAATGCCATGACCGGCAAAATAGAATAGCAACACATCATATGTCCTGGACATCTGGCCAAACTCCCTGATGGCATCTTTAAGAGCTTCTTTCCCTAAATCAGTATGGACCAATACATCGAAGCCTAGCGTCTGTAACGCTGCGCCCATATCTTCAGCATCGTTGCTGGCATTACCCAATTGAGGCAGGCTGGTATATTGCGCATTACCAATTACCAAGGCCAATTTGCGTTCCTCAACTGCCATTGCAGGATAGGAAGTAGCAAAAAGCGCCAGTAATAAGAGAACCTTAATACCGGTCTTGAGCGAGTATACTCTCATGCTAGTGGTCAATTATCACCCGACGGGTCAAGACTTCCCTACCCACTTTGGCCCTAACAATGTAGATGCCATCTTCCAGGAATGTAAGGTCCATCACCCGCTTAATTTCCGTTTCATCAGAAAACTCTTCAAAATAAAGGATTCTACCACTTAAGTCATAAACGGTAGCCGATGCTTTCTGATTAGCTGGCTTTTGAAGGTGGAAATTTACTTCTCCCTGGGAAGGGTTTGGATAGAGATTGATTTCAGGTGGCGCAACTTCGCTAAACTGGACTGATCGAAGGTTTAGACCGCAATCATCTATATCTACAGTCTTTTGTATCTGCTTATTGAGGCAATCGCCTAATGAGACGGTAAGTGTTACCACGAATTGGCCGGAGTCAGCGTAAATGTGGGTTGGATGTTGCTCTGTGCTAGTGGCGCCATCACCAAAATCCCAGCTTACTGCATCAGGAATAACATCTGAAAACTCCAGGAATTGCAAGGTGTCTGCTACGCAGGCCTGGCTTACGACCAGGAAGTTCGGGGTGATATTGCTAGCGGCAAATATAACAGCAACAGTATCAGTAGCTGAACAGCCCAGATTGTCTTGGACTGTCACTGTGTAATCTTGTTCTAAAGTGGCGCTAATTGTTTGGGTAGTTTCACCGGTTGACCATAGGTAAGAATTGAAACCAGCCCCGGCATCAAGAGTAACTGCGTTGCCTGAGCATATGGTCTGATCTGGGCCTAAATCAACACTTACAGATTGCAAGTCAACATTCACAGAATCAATGAGTAAACATCCAATCCCATCAACTACTTCCAGCACATAAGTAGAGTCTGCTTTAGCGTAAATGAAGTCGTTTGTACTGCCATCTGGCCATAAATATGAGACAAAAGGCTGAGCTTGTATTAGCACGCTATCTCCTTCACAAATGGTGGTTTGGTTGAAGGGAAGTATTACCGGCGTGGGCAATGAGAACTCGTAGGCTCCAATGTCAGGGTTAGTGGCATCTCTGGGGGTACCATAAAAATCCACCGTCACTCGGGGCCGTACCGTAGCAGTGCCATTCATTCCATAATGACAAAGATCTGGCAAGTCAGGATCGCTGAGCATGATCTCAAAAGAGACAGAATTGGCATCAAGCCCTGTACTAGCAATATGCTCACTTAAGAGAGAATCATCAGGCGTGACAAAACCATTAGAGTATACGTTGTTGAAATCTGCGTTAACGAAGGTTGGTGACAAGCTGTTACCGGTATAAACATTTTCGCTGTCAAAATTCAGAAACACATTGTTGAAGATGTTACTGTTAATCAACAGATCGAGGTTAAGGTTTGCACCGCCGCTGGTAACTACAACAGTGTTGTTAATGAAATCGATACTTTCCGCTCCAAAGAAAATCGCACCCTGTGTCTCCACTACACTATTGACATGAATATGATTGTTGGAGATAAGATTTGCCGTGCTGTCTACCACCTGAGTGGCTTGAATGAGCATTCCAAAAGCTCCAGATCCTAACACCGCTCTGTTCCGATTCAAAACGAAGTCGTTGGTTAAGTTAATGTTCATCGCTTTGTAAAGGGCACTGGAGGTGCCACCGTTTTCAATGAAATTAGACTCAATCAGCATTGAATTGGTGGTTCGGGTGTTTATACCCTCAAAAAACTGATCATGAAAGTCGTTACCTCGAATAATAGCATCGCTACCATTGGCATAAGAAATTCCGAAGCTACCATTGTCAAATCGTGAGTTGGTTACGGTAACGTCAGAACTGTTGTTGGTAATATCCAAGCAAGATTGGTCAGTAGAAATTGACGAGGCCACCGTGCTCACAAAGCGGCAATTATCAATCGTAACAAAGCTGGCATCAATCAGGTCCATCACCTTGCTCAATGCACCAGCGGTCGTATTCTCAAAGGTGATATGCTCCAAAGTGATATTATCAATATTCTCAAAATCAATAGTATGATCCAATGCAATGGTATTGGCATTGTAAGTAAGGGTTACCAATGATCTATCCATATTCTGACCCCTGAATGTGATCGAGAATGTTGAGGAGCCAGCAATATCGGGTCCGTGGACTTCTACCTGCTCCAAATAGGTGCCGTCCTCAATTTCAAATATTATATCACCATTTAAGCCTTGAGCCTCCATGTCCGTAACAGCAGCATTGAACGTAGCATAATCGGCTCCACCCGAAGAACCAATAACGAAGGTGCCACTGAGCTGAGCTTGAACAGGACCGGCAATAATTAGCAAGCCAACTATTGTTGCCCAAAACACTCTTCTCATATGAATCAATTGCTTCTTCATACTTAATTCACTTGAACAGATACCACAGCGCTCAACAAACTTTTCGAGCCATTACTGCTAATCACTTTAATTGCGTAGTAATAAGTGCCTGCTCCTTTAACTTTATCCAGATATCCCAATTCACCACCTTGCACAGACTTATATCTTTTCACTTTCTCGTTATCGATATTTCTATAGATGCTATAACGGAAATCGCCTTCCTCGCTGTAGCTCCATTCTAATTCCACTTCTTGCTTATCAGCTATGTACTGCACTCTGAAGTCTTCCACAGTAGGCATCCTCTTCTTATCAATTACTCTTGCCCTCACGGGGAAGGAGTTATCGGAAAGGTTATCAGCATCGTCAACCGCCTGAATGGTATATTCATAGATAACACCCTTATCGGCAGATGCATCGCGGTAACTGTTATCATCTGAGTTCACTTCAAATGAAGTAGTCTCTTCACTACCAGGCAGCGACCGGTTGATCACATGCATCACCACGTCTTTACTCGAACTTGGCCTCCAGGTAAGCATTACTGCATTCTGATCGACTCTGGGTGTATTGAATACCGGTGGCACCGGCGGTATCGTATCTGGTTTAGAGAGTTTTAATACATCGGTAAATTCACTGTGATTGTAATGATTATCAACAGCCTGTACTTTGTAAAAGATCTCTTCAGTTAGGGTATTAAGTGGAATCTGGTAGCTAACTGTATCCTCATAAACTGGTTCAGCGGTAAGCTGTGTATACTCGTGAGTTTCCTTATTAGCGTAATAAACTCGATAGCCCTTGAGGTCCAACTCCTCTCCCATTTGCCAGTAAAGCGTTACCGTTCCAGTGGTATCAATTTCACCGCCCAGGCTCAATGGTGTGGCTGGAGGAATGGAGTCCATGACATCTACGAAGATGGGGAAAGAGGCACTGACATTGCCAGCAGTATCGGCGGCAGTTACCCTAAAGTAGTTTGAGCTTTCTGCTTCAGGGGTAAAGATGTACACTGTATCCTGCGTGGGAAGTGGTTCTTCACTCACACTCTTCCAAAAGTTCTGTGGATCATGTGAACGTTCCAATCTCAGTTCAGCAAAGTCGTCTGGTATTTCTGGCAGTTGCCAGCTTACTCTAATGGTTCCATCATCCTGTAGCTCACCTGATCTGATAATCGGATTTTTTGGTGGGGTAAGGTCGACGCCCATACCTCTGATAACGCCAGGTTCTCCAGTTGAAGCGAAAGCATCCAGGCCTATCACCTTATAGAGATGAGTTACATAATTGTCCTCAACCGAGTCAATATACTGTAGCACTGCGGTCTCCAATGAATCGTTATAGACTTCTTGCGTGATATACGGCACTGTTGTCAAGCTGTCGTAAGTTCTACCTCCATCGGCACTGCGCTGGATGTGATACGAACTGAAATGCCTGTTCTCATACGATGGCCAAAGTAGCTTCACAGAATGTTCCATAGATTCCGTATCGAGACCAACGAGTTGGTCCTGCTCTGGTTGGCCATCGAAAGCAACAATACTCTCGGCCAAAAACTCCGCGGGCCCAAAGCCTCTTGGCTCTCCTACTACCCTAACATCATAGACATAAGTCTTACCAACTTCCAGCTCTCGGTCTACAATGCGCAAGGCCAGACCAGCAGCTCCCAATGCAGAGCGATCGGCAGCCAGCAGAATCATACCATAAATGCTTTCATCTTGCTTTGCCTTGGCCGCAAATCCTCGATCGGAGCCGCCATTCTGCAACTCAAGCTGACCACCAGATGCACCGGCAGCGATAAGTGCAAAATCATCCTCATTGGGAAAATACGGAGCCCATTGGGCGCTATCCCAGGGCAATAGAGGGTTCAGGCTATCGGCTAATATCTTGGTTTCGATTTGTGTATCACGCGTAACTGTTCCGGGTTCAGGTAAAGTGTATCGCGTCACCATGTACCCAGCTTTCTGCGCTCGCAGCCACAAAGCTCGGTTGGATGGAGCCCAACGAATTATCACTGAATCAGCAAATTTTTTAGTCTTGATGGCGACGAAATCCGCTGCTACAGTATCAATTTCAATGGTCGTCGTGTCCATTGCTTCTACAGCTCCCTCCAATTCAGCGATAGTAGAATCGCTAGGAATATCCTGGGCTGAGACAGCTGATCCGAAGACCATCAGCAATAATATTAGTGATATGTGCTTGAACCATTTCATTGACGAAGCTCCAGGTTTCTGTTGTAGGTATTGCCTCCACTCTTTATTTCAAATTTCATCTTAAGCCCCGCTGCCGGTCCCGTATAAACATCTGGATTGGTGGTACCATAGAGATTGTAATATGTTAAGCTTTCATTAGTTACAGGCCAAATAAGAGGCAACAGATCATACATTCTCCGCTTCATATATTTGATGTATACCGGGGCATCAACTTTCATAATCAAGCTGCTGTTGCGCGCATAATATCTTTCATATCCCGGTGCTGGTTGACCAGTATCTTTCTCATTATCCGTGAGTAAGTCTTTGTTGTACCACCATCGCACGTATGATCCATTTCCCGGCTCTGATAGCGCCTGAAACAGCGGACTATAGGCCTGCCTGTAATAGGGCATCACTGGTATGAAATTGGGTAATACAAAGGCTCTGGCTAATAGATACTCCGCTGTCCTTTGCTCCTCTTCCCACTCCTCTATACCTTGGCTGTCACGGGTATCCCAATCAATGCCCAGGTATTTGTAGGAGTAGTTATGCTTGACAATAACATTACCACCTTGCCAGCGGTAGCCTTCCCTATCAACTATGTCGAACCTCTCACCAGTGCTGGCTGGTACAAAATTTCGTCTGTACATGCTTCCGACCACATCGCCGAGCCTAATGTCATTCTGCATGTAGGTACCTGTGGTGGCTTCAATATCATTCCACTTATCTAGGGCATTATCATACATAGAGGTCCGGAAATACCAGTCGTAAATAAGCTTGTCATCTACATTTCCAGTAGAGCGCGTTGTGATAGATTTAGTAGTAACCTGCACACCTTCTGTCCTATTTTCAGTTTTGCTACCTACACCGAGATCAGATTTATCAGCACCTTCATAAACAGCTACGATGGAGCCTTTGAACACTTTGCCACGATGGTTATTGATAAAGTTTCGCATTCGTGAGCTGTAGCCTTTGACGATGCCAGTTCCGTACTTGTAATCTTCATAGCGAATCTGCATCCTTTCTTCTCCACCATCAGTTAGGTTTTCAAACTTCATATAATACTGGAAGTCGGTATCCTCGAATAGATAGTCCCAACCGGTTTGGCCTGTCAGCACGTAGAACCAACTGTTATCAGTATGATACATGTTTCTACGATCCATTAAAGGCTTTGCATAAGCGATGGCCTCATCAGGAAGGAAGTCAGGTCTTGGACCAGTGGTGTAAGTAGCAGTTTTGGATTCGGTGGCATCATCTACCCAGCTCCAGCTGCCATTGCGACTAGTCTTTTTCTTCCATTGCACTGTAGCGGAAATTGTGTACCGGGTATATGGCTCCAGCAGCTCTTTCAAGTACAATTCAGCCGAATAGCCATCATCGGCAATAGTCTGTACAGTGTTGGGCACTGGTGCCGTTGGTGGCGACGTAGTTGTTACTGTTCTGGTATTGCCAACATTGCCATAGGCACGGCGGGCAATACTTGAGAAGCCGCCGCCCGACCTTACTTTCCTTTTGGTTATAATCGGTGCTGGTTCGATGGTAAATGACGTTAATACCGGCATATAATATTCCGTCTTAGTATCGCCATCGTCGTCAATACTAGTAATGGTAAAGCTCTGATTTAACGGCACACTAGCAGCAACAGCTGGGCTAGCTAATACAGAAACCTCAGTTTCATTATCTCCCGGATCAATATCAGATAGTACTACGATACCAGATAGTGGATCTTCATCAAACTCACAACGAGAGCCAACTTCAAACTTGAAATCAACTTTACCCTTAATGGCACCACCTAGTATTCTGTAGTCAACATGCACTTCTCCTTTCAACCAACTGGGGTTAGGCAGTTCAGCCTGTATTACTACAGAGCCGGACAAGCTCAATATCTTCACATTGCCTTCGTAGAACCAGGTATTTACCTTCAACCCAATTTCTCCATGTCCATAAGCATAAGCCTGCCCGGAGAGATACCAGCCGTCAATTCCGATGGTGCCAGTTGCCGCTCCACAGTTGGCTGCCACAACCTTACGCAAGTACACATCGAAGCCCATTCCAAAGCCAGCAGAGGCATAGAAGGAACCAAATGTATAACGCTTGCTCTCCATGGTGAAGGAGCCGCCGAAGATGATCGCTGCTCCGGAACTTATCATATTCGAAGAAGGACGCTGGTTGGAGGTACTGCCGTCGTATCCAGGAACTACATCGCGCAAGTTTGGCATACTAGGCACAGTAGTACCCATATCGAAATAGACATTGAAAGTGGCAACTGACGCCACCGTAATTCTTACAGGGTTATCGGGTGTACCGAAATAGATATACCACTCGTCGTCGGAGAGCAATATGGCAGCCTGACCACTACCTTCAATAACACCGTTTCCAACGTTAGCATGGGCATCAAGGCTGGCAACAAGCCTGTTGTTGTCAATATCCAATGTCGCTCGCATACCCGCGTATACTTGCGATTCATCACGCTCCAATAATGAGGGAGACATGAAGTAAGCATCACCATCAAATGAAATCTGGTTAACACTAATGAAGTTGTTAGTTTTTCTAAAGGAGATCTCAAAAGTGAGATCGGCACTCATTGAGGAACCACCGGGTTGAACACCAGCTATCATGGTGGCTTTTAGCCCAATCAGCACACTATTGTCAGGCGTATAGGTAACACCGCTCAAACTGACTCCAGGTTCACTGGAATCATCAAACCCGCTCACACCACCTTCCAAATCCAAATCTGGTGGATCGGTGTTTCGCGTCATATGGTAGTAGACCCCGCCACCGAAACCATAAAGCCCCAGACCCAATACGTCTACAAATGGCGCTGTACTGAGAATCTTGGCATCAACAAAGAAATATCTATAGCCATCAATCTTACCAAACTGTGCTAGAGCGTCGAGTTGACCTACAGGTGTGAAAGTTGCAGAGAGCATACCTTTGAAACCATCACCATAGGTTTCATCAGAATTGTAGATAGTTACGCTACCTACAATCGCAACTGCACCAATATCTGCATCTACATCAAGGCTATTAAGCTCAACCCCTTTAAATCTCCAGGCGTTGAAAGGGGCACCTTGTGCATTGTATTCTCCAGTTACGGTTAGGTTGGTTGTAGCTGCGATGCCAAGTTCTTCACCAGTAAGGTTAAGATTAAGATCGAAGTTGATTCCGGAATCATCACCAGAACCGGTAAAGTTCACATTAGAGAATGAGATCGGGAATCCTGACAGGGATTCTTGCGGGTCTTCATCATCAGCATTGTCATCGCCTCCGTCATCTCCACCGCCGAATCCTGAACCGCCTCCAAACAAGGAGAAAGCATCTACGGTTAACCTTCTACTTTCATCAGGATGATTAATCTTGAAGCCCTCAAAGGCCATGGCCTCAAACGAGAATTCATTGCCAGCCTGAATCTCCAGGCTCATGCTCATATTGCCATTTAGTTCAGCGTATGGCACGAAGCCATCGGATGTCTTGGTAACAGCAATGTTTGAGCTATTCTCCAGAGCCAGCGTAGCGGCCCACATATCCACCTCAATATCTTCGGAAGGGTTGATGGCAAATTGCAGATCTACACCGTCATCAGTCGGTGTCATCAGCCCTTCATATTCTAAAGAGTTATCGGCCGACATTATCGGCACATGAATCTCTCCAAGTAGCTGTCCTTCTGAGAGGGAATTAGAAACTACGCTAAGTCTTACTGTGTCAATCGAGAAGGCCCACTCAGCTAAGCGGCCAGATTGGAGATCGAGTATACCTGATGCGAAAATGTCTCCACTAACTCCGGAATTGTCTATGAGCACATTCTCAGCACCGAATGACAATTCCCCAGTAGAGGCAGAAAGGTCATCAGGCAAGGTGATTGACATGGTGCTAAGGAAGAAACCTTTCCAATCGTCGCCAGTATCATCGTAATCTTCAGGAAATTCAACATCATCAGGATTGCCATCATCGGAATAGTCGAAGAAGGCATTTTCGATGGTGAATGTATATCCCTCTAGACCAACAATTTCAAATGGATCTACACTAGTTGAGGCTATGAATTGGCCCCATTCCGGTGTATTGATTGAGAAACTGGCTACTACAGGATCTGAGCTATCCGGAGAGGAAAGCATATCCTGAGGGAATTCGTACTCGGCTTCTATATTAAGTTCTACAAATCCCTGGCAGTCGAAGCTTACATAGGTTCCGTCGTTGTCATCGCCAGGCGCTTTGAAAGTAAGATCAAATTCTGAGTAATCTCCGAGGCTGAAATCTTCAAATAGATATAATTCTGCCGCACCAACACCTCCTACTCCGTAGGGATGGAAACAAATACCTTTTGATCCGAAGGCAATACCATTGCCACTTTCCGGATCTTCAATAGACATTACTGCATTGAGGTTAGCCTGGTCACGATCGAAGCTTAAGCCAGTGATAATGACGTTGTAGTCAATTCCTCCAATGGTTTTATCTATTGCCAATGGCAGTCCAAGTGAGCTACCTCTGTCATCCATCTGCGATACTTTCCTGCCCTCGGTGTCAATGTAGCTGTTAAGATTGTCTATGTCATCCGCGGAAGCAGTAATACTTCCGGATTCTGAAGACATATCATCAGTAACCAGGTCGCTGTCAATATCAGTTGCCACCTCACCAGCAAACATGACGTTGTCTGTATTGACTGCCATGTCAGTGAAAGTGACATTCATGTTCGATAACAAGAATGGAATGAATATGAAGCCTTTTCCAGTAAAGTAATCCCCAGATTGGCTAGTTACTTCAGTGACAGTCATGAGGAACTTACCAACCTTCACCACGTCGTCAAGACCGAGGTCTGAAATCAGATTTGAATTCGTGGGAATCTCAGCCAAGCATGACGCGCTACACTCCGAAGAGATATCATCGTCCTGCGCATAGAGCTCAGAAACATCAGGGAACTCGTGCTCCTGATAGGTAAAAGTACAGACCTGGCTCAGGCCCTGGTTTTTGAATAGATTTTCTACCGTGGCATCAAAGGGATCAAAAGCCTTAACTTGCCAGGCATATTCATTGTCATCTTCAAGCAGTGGATCCTGCAGTACCAGGGAAGTATTGGCCGTCACCGTTTGGAACATAGGCTGAGCCGCCTCCATTGCTTCGAAAGGATTATACCCCTCCTCCACTTTCACCAATGTAAACTGGTACTGAACGTTGCTTACATTGTTAGGAGAACCCAGGTGCATAGGCAACCAGGTAAACATGATATTCTGCGCGCCAATATGCTCTACTATTTCGCCACAACCAGGTAGCTGTGGAAATGGCGGATCGTTCAATACTGCATACCCGGACGCACAGGCTTGTCTTGAAACCACCACATCTGGCCGATCAGCAGCTATTACTTCAATACAGATACTATTTAAACCTTCCGGAAGTAAACCGGTATGGGTGTAGCCGTTGATGGCTGTGAGATTGGTGAAATCCAGGTAATCGGCAATATCAAAACCAGTGAGGCTGAGTGTGGCAAATTGATCCAACCTAACCGGGTTGGGAAGGAAGCTGTCTGATGTTCTTAGGATTTCAGTTCCATTATTAGAAATGGTGACTCTAAAGGTCACATCCAGGAAGGGCTCCACCGGATCATTCAACGTGATGTTGATCATCAGATCCTGACTCCTATCTAAGGCATAGTCAGAAAGCTTTAGAGAATTTGGTGGAATTAGTACCGCATTGGCATCAACTGGGAAAATCTGTGCAAAGCCCTTGGAGGAGAATAGCATCAACGCGACCAGCGTCAGTACCCTAAGTTGATATGTCAATAATCTCCTCATCTAGAAGCTATAGGTATAGTTAAGGGTTGCGATTGTCTCTCCGAACTTCACGGTAGCATCCATGCCTGTCATCATATGGCGGCTTAGTCGGCTCACATTCAGCGAAGCCACATGATGCGATTTCAGCTTTATTGAAGACTGCCAGATATAGTTCCAGGTGGAATTACCTTCCTGGCTGAAATAGTTAATAATGAGCTGACTGGTAAGTTTATCTTCAAAGAAAAGTCGCTTAGCAGTGACGCCGGGCCCAAAACGCTCATTCACAGTACCATTAAGATCGTTTCGGTTATAATTAAGTCGAGCTGAAAACTCTGTCTTTATATTTTTCAATTGCAGGGCATAGTTGATCAACCCCGTAATATTCTCATTCTCCATACCTCTATCCCCGCTACTGAAGTCGTCCGTAACGGCCTGCCTGGTGATACTTGCTGTGACAACGTGAGATTTCGTAGGCCCAGACTTAATAGCGTAAGTACCATTAAGACCGGTTGATCTGGTAACTACCACGGCATTAAGGCTATCCAGGGAAGAATTCAATACAAACTCTATATCTGAACTGTAATTAGAATGAGTAAGCCCAATGGTAAATGGGCTCTTCGCGAATACTATATTTCCAGCGATGATGGTTCTAGTGGAAGTTTGAATCTCATCTCCACTGAGATTATTCCTTTGCACTCCTCCGTTAGCGGTAATTATCAATTTCCTTTCTAGTAAGCTCGTGGTGAAGCCGGCTGTGATATTTTCCAGGTCATTGTTAAAGAAGTATGCACCCATTGTTTGGTACTCAGGGTCAATCCTCTCAAATGTTCCTCTTAATGTGCTCCCGCCAATGCGGTAGTTGGCAGACAACTTCATAGCATTCCGCACTGTGGTCGAGCTTCGATTGTCGAAGCCTAAGTCAGAGAATATCGGTTCATCTTCTACAATCTCGTCTCTGATGTCTGTGGTATAGGCTGATCGCGCGAATTCTCCAGAGAGTGATAGATTCTTAACTAGTGATAGTTTCCAGGCGGTACCGAGCACGAGGTTCTCCCCAGGCAACACTGTGGTAGAATCAGGAATTACATCCCAGGAATTGGCGTCATCTTTTCCTTTGAAGAATATAAGGTCTATGAAGTTTTCATCGGTACCATAACCAATTTTAGCACCGCCTCCGGTACGAGTAAATGCAGGCACAAATGCCTGATTAAGAGGACGATCAATAGGAATAGCTGAAGCAAATCTTCCATAGTTTGCCGCAAAGCGTATCTTGTTAGGATTAAGCTCTACTCCTCCTCCTAAAAAGGTATGACCTGCCAGTGTATAAGAACTGTAGGTCATGTTGGAATAGCCGATATATGCTTTGGCCCATTTGTACCGGGGCCGTAACGAAAGTCTGTTATAGGGCTGATTGAAATCTTTGTTTTGGGAAGTGAGCGTTCCGGATAGTGGAACTGCAATTCCAAAGATGCTGAAATTCAAATTTCCCCTTAGTGTCCAGATGAAATTCTCTTGCCTATCGTCGATGCCATCAGCGGCATAAAACCGATTCATCATAGAGATTGCACCGGAAACCTTAATTGGAGATTCTTTGGTGATGCCCTCCAAGTCAACATCTTGCGCAGAAAGCTTCTGCGGGAGGCAAATAGTGCCGAGAACGAATAGACCAATCACGATCATATTCGATCTCTTATTGAGTTGATTTAGGGTCAGTTTAGGGTGCATCTACGTCAGAATGCTACAAAATAGTGCTCGTTTTCTTAAAATAAAAACTCAAAGCAAATTGTCTGAATGGCCATAACAGCACTTAAGCCAATCGCCAAGATGAGCAACATTACTGCAGCCCTTCTTTTCTTCGCTTTGATTACTTGTCTTCTAGTCATTGCCTTGGGGGTTTTAGTTTACAAACCTCTTACATACAAAGATACGCTTAGGGTAAAGATGGTAGCCGGGGTAACCGTGGACAAAGCGTGGACAGCTTCGGAGCTCCAAGTTTCAGGTTTCAAGTTTCAGGTCCTAGTCTTCAGCCTCAAATGACTAATGACCAATGACTAACACTAGAAATTCACAATGTACTCCCTCAAACCATCATCAGCAGTGAGGCCCAACTTCTTCTTCAACCTGGTTAAAGATTTTCTAACCGAAGAACTTTCGATGTTGGTAAGGTTGGCAATCTCATGGTTTCCAAGGCCGATACGCAGATAGGCACACATGCGTACTTCATTATTTGATAGCTCGCCAAACTCAGCGTTCAGCTTTTCAAAAAATCCGGGGTGCACATTCTCGAAGTGAATCTTGAAATTATTCCAGCTCTTATCCAGGTTGAGGTATGATCTAATTTCTTTCTGAATGACATTGAGCTCCTCTCCTGCCACCCCATGAATGATCTTGTTGAGTCTATCCAGGCGCTCAGAAAGATCGGTAAGTATATGATTCTTCTGATGATCGAACATGGCGGCAGTGCTCAATTCCCTTTCCTTTTGCTCCAATGATTCTTTCATAAGGCGCTTTATTTCCTGGTGTGAAGCGGCCAACCTCAACGTAGCCTCCACGCGGGCATTGAATTCTATTGGGTTGAATGGTTTGCGGAGAAAATCGACTGCCCCTGCTCCCAAAGCCAGCTGTAGATTTTCAGAACTAGTCATTACTCCGGTGGCTACAATTATGGGTATCTCCCGAGTCTCCTCATCAGCTTGCAGCTGCTTAATCGAATCAATGCCATTCATAACTGGCATTTCCCAATCCATTATGATCAGGTCTGGAAGTTCTTCCCTGGCTATTTCACATGCTACTTTGCCATTCGGCGCATAAAGCACCTCTTGGGGTTTGTCAGCAAGGAATTCCAGAATTACCTCCAGGTTGTTATGGTCATCATCTGCAACAAGGATAAGGTTCTTCATTTTGGATATCGAAACAGCTAGTACTTAGTCCAGCATTTTTAGTAGGTCGTCATATTTATCCTGGTCGCCTTGATAGACAGCTGCTTGCAGGTCTTTAATCCATTTGGATTTAAGATTCATATCTTCAAACCCACCCAATATCGAATTGATTTTACTTACCTGGTGAACCCGCAGTGCCTTTAGTTGAGCACTATTCTCAACCAATGTCGCTTTCTCATCAGGTATCACCACCTCCTGATCATTTTGTCCATCACTTGCCACCCAACCTGAGGCTTCCACCTCATTTTGTGCTGAAATCGGCAAGGCGAAATTGAAGTTGGCGCCCTTGTCGGGTTGTGACTCGACACTGATGGAGCCCCCATGCGCCTCCACTGCCATCTTACAAAAACTCAGTCCCAAACCAGTTGAGACCGTAGTTCCGGAAGCTTTCGCTTCGGCTCTCCAGAACTTTTCAAATACGTGCTCAATTTCCTCCTCTGAAAGGCCTCTCCCATTATCCACCACAGCTATACACACAAAGTCATTCTCTACCTTGTCGCATTTTAGAGTTATTGATTCACCCAAATCAGAATACTTAATCGCATTCGTAAGCAAATTTACCAGTACCCGAATTATCAAATTGGGATCAACATTTACCACCAATTCAGGTGGTAGTTCATTGATCAACTTAAGGCTTTTGGCCTGCAACAATAACTCAACCTGTAGTTTCGCTTTAAAGGTGAGGTAGCCCAGGTTCACATCCTCCTTATCCAACTGGATCTCCGCTTCCTCAAACCGCCTTACCTCCAACATGTTGGTAACCAAATTTAACATCTGATAACCAGACTGGCGAATACTGTGAAGGTGCTTTTCAGATGCGTGGGACTCCGACAAGCCTATGATACTATTCAGTGGATTCTTCATGTCATGAGCGATCATACTTGTTAGCCCTTCCCTAAAGTTCGACAACTCTACCAGTTTGTTATTCTGATTAGTAATCACTGAATTCTTCTCTGCCAATAGCTCCGCAGCGCGCTTTTTTCTGCGAAATGAGCGATAATAGACGATTCCAAGCATTAGAATTAAAACCGTAACAACAATAAGGCTGTTGCGGATAATAGCTTGGCGTTCAAGTTGCTTTTGGAACTCTAACTCCGACTTTTCCTGTGCAGCCAGCAATTGCTGCCTTTCTTTGTCGGCCTCAAATTCAGATTCCAGCCTAACCAACTCCTTAATTTTGTCTTCATTAATTAGCGAATCGTTCGCCCAAACATTCTGACTATAATAGTGATAGGCTTTTTCAAACTCGCCTAGGGCTTTGTAGTTCTGATGCAGCCGGCTTGTGATATTCGCAATTTCGCGAAGGGCGTTCACTTCCTCTGCTAATGATAATCCCTCCAGATAATATTCTGTAGCTTTTCTACGCTGACCCATGTTTACATAAACCTGCCCAATATTTGAGAGGACATTTGCTTGCCTACGCCTATCACCCAAATCCCTGCGGATTAATAAAGATTGTTGAAAGTTATTAAGCGCCTTCTGCTGTTCACCTTTCATACGATACACTATCCCCCTATTTAGCAGTACACTCGCCACACCGCTGCGCCTGTTAATTTCCTGATACTGCTCAAGTGCGATTTCATAATATTCGATCGCTCGATCTAGTGAATCCCAGTTCTTGTAAACAACCCCAATGTTGTTATTCCTGGAGGCCATAAGCCTCTTACTTCCAATGGCCTCACCGGCAGCCAGCGATTCCTTATAGGCCTCCAGCGCCTTAGCAAATTCCTTTGTTCGGCGGTGAATAAGGCCAATATTATTTAGGGTATTAGATTTTAAGCTTCCATTGTTAATCGAGTCGCTGATGTGCAGAGATTGGAAGTAGTAGTCAAGGGCCAAAGGGTAATCTCCCATCTTACTGGCTACCAAACCCATATTATTCAATGTAGCTGCTTCGCCAAATTTGGAGTTTGCCCCCCGAAGGCCATCCAGGGCACGGTTGTAATAACTCATGGCTTCGGCAAGCCTATCCTGCGTTTCGAATACCACTCCCAGGTTTACCATCGTTCTGGCGGCGCCTTCTTCCATGCCAAGTTGTTCTTTAATGCCTAAACTCTTTTTGTAGTACTCCTCTGCTAAATCCAGAGAACCATTATTCCAATAATTGGTGGCAAGAGAGTTGTAGGCATTAGACTCCCCATCTTTGTCTGCCAGTTCAATAGCAAGAGGAATTGCCTCCTTTGCGTATTTGATGCCCTTTACAGGATCAATGCTATTATGTAGATAGCTTAGGCGACTCAGCAATCTCACTTTGGTGGTATCCCGCTCATTGTAGGTTTGCAAGACTGCTTCCAATGAATCTATTTCCTGGTTCTGCGCCACCACCTGAAATGTTGACAGCAGGGCAAGGAACCAAATAAAAGGCCGGATTCTGATGAATTTATGAACTGTACCAAGGGCTTGCATACGGGTCCGGATATCATCCGCAATCAAGATAGTGAAATCAGTTCAGAATGGGGCATATTGGTATTGTACAATTAACGTTACTGACTGCACGTTACTTAATTTGGTTGTTGTTGGCGTTATTTTTGATATATTCAGGAAGCCAAACCTGCCATTTAATAGTACTTATTACCGTCTATACTACAATTATCCTGAAATTGTCCAAACGCTTGACAGCTCAACCCCAAAGCACTTACCTTCCATAACGAAATCGTATAACTAGCTATGGCGACTATCTTCATTCCTAAAGAGGCAGACGAGTTCGAGACCAGAATTGCCGCCTCACCCGAGACGGTGAAAAAGCTAGTTGCCAAAGACTTTAAAGTTCAGGTTGAGAATGGGGCGGGTGTTAAATCCCATATTTCGAATGCAGAACTAACCGAGGCCGGGGCAGAAATTGTAGACGGCCCCAATGCTTGGGGTGAAGCCGACGTAGTTTTGAAAGTTTTACCCCTGCGATTTAATGAAACAATCCAGTCACATGAGGCATCAGTACTTAAGCCGGGCTGCCTGGTAGTTAGCTTCGTTGCCTGGTATCAGAATTTGGAATTGGTGGAAATGCTGGCTGAAAGAAAGGTTAGTGCATTGGCAATGGACTTGATTCCACGAATTTCCAGGTCACAAACCATGGATGCACTATCATCTCAAGCTAGCATTGCTGGCTATAAGGCAGTGATAATTGCCGCCAACCGGCTCGAAAAATATTTCCCACAACTGATGACTGCAGCTGGCACGGTGAAGCCATCTCGTGTGGTAATAATGGGTGCTGGAGTGGCTGGATTGCAAGCAATTGCCACAGCGAAACGACTAGGAGCCATAGTTGAAGTATCTGACATCAGGCCAGAGGTTAAGGAACAAGTGGAATCACTAGGCGGTAAGTTCATTGACTTTCCCTTGCCTGAAAATGGTAAAGCTTCAAGCAATGGACATGGTGTACAACTGAGTAAAGAACAGCTGCAAAAGCAACAGGAAATTATAGCCAGTCGTGTGGCACAGGCTGACGTGGTAGTTACTACCGCTTTGGTTCCTGGCAAACCTGCACCGGTGCTTGTTACCGAAGAGATGGTGAAGCGTATGAGACCAGGCTCAGTGATAGTAGATATTGCTGTAGAACAAGGAGGAAATTGCGAGCTCTCTAAATTGAATCAGGATGTAGAAGCCTACGGAGTGACCATCATGGGCTACTCAAATTTGGCCACCACCCTACCCAAAGACGCCAGCCTACTATACTCCAGAAATATCTTATCACTAACCGACACTGTTCTGCAGGAGGGTAATATCAATCTCGATCTAGAAGATGAGATAATATCAGGCTGCCTCATCACCTACGATGGCAGCATCAGATTTCAGCCCGCCATTGACGCTATCGAAGAAGCTATTGAATCATGATTATCGGCCCCTTCCTGATCGGTCTCTACGTTTTCGTACTAGCCACATTCGTGGGATTCGAGATCATCAACAAGGTGCCATCTACTCTTCATACCCCCCTAATGTCTGGTGCAAATGCCATTAGTGGCATTACGCTGGTCGGAGCCTTAAGCATTGCCACACAGGCCGATCCTGTGACAAGCAGCATATTGGGTGGGCTTGCTGTAATTTTCGCCTCCATAAATGTGGTGGGAGGCTTTCTTGTGACAGACAGGATGTTGAAAATGTTCAGCAAGAAGAAATGAACGAGGCCAATTCTGATGCCATTAGTAGTGTAATAGTCCCGGTTATATACCTGCTCTCATCAGTTATTTTCATTTTCGGCCTAAAACAACTCACAAGAATTAGAACGGCCCGCAGAGGCAACACCCTTGCGGCATTTGCCATGCTGCTGGCGGTGATTGGCACTTTGCTTGAAATCGGTCTTGTTGATTATAGATGGATTTTGGGAGGCCTGGTAATAGGCGGAACCGTTGGTGCAATTGCCGCCTTTAAAGTTAAAATGACCTCCATGCCGGAAATGGTTGCACTATTTAACGGCTCTGGGGGCGCAGCCTCAACAGCTGTGGCCCTGGCAGTGGTTTGGCAATCTGTAATAGAGATCGGTGCCACCGTGCCCGCATTTGCAGTCATTGGGCTTAACCAGGCGGTAACCGTGGGGCTGTCAGTGCTCATTGGCTCAGTTACTTTAAGTGGTAGCTATATCGCCTATCTAAAGTTACAAGGTAGCTTGAACAAGGGTGAACCGATACTTCTTCCAGCCCGACATATCATTACCCTTTCCTTGATCATTGCCATCCTCGGATTATCAGCCTACTTCGCTTTCTATGCAGTTGGCAATGTTGGAATGGTTATCCTGGTAATTACTGGAATTAGTCTGATCCTGGGGGTGTTGCTGGTTATTCCCATTGGAAGCGCCGATATGCCAGTCGTCGTTTCTTTGTTAAACTCCTACTCCGGCCTGGCAGCATGTGCTACTGGCTTTATACTTAGTAATAATGTGCTAATAATTAGTGGGGCCATGGTTGGCTCTGCCGGAATCATTCTTACGCAGATCATGTGCAAAGCTATGGATAGAAGTTTGCTTAATGTCCTAGTCGGGGGATTCGGATCGCAGACTTCCACTTCTAGTAGTGGCGGATCAGATGAATACACCACTGTTACTTCAGCTGGCGCTGAAGAGGTGGCCCTGGTGCTGGAGGATGCGGATACTGTTGCTATTATTCCCGGTTATGGGTTGGCTGTCGCTCAGGCCCAGCATGCCGTAAGGCAAATGGCTGATCAATTGGAAAAGCGAGGTACCAAGGTAGTTTATGGCATTCATCCCGTGGCTGGAAGAATGCCCGGCCACATGAACGTACTACTTGCAGAAGCAGACGTGCCCTACGAATCCCTGCTGGAAATGGATGAGATCAACCCTGATCTAAAAACTACCGACGTGGCCATTCTGTTGGGAGCAAACGATGTTTGCAACCCACTGGCGCTGACAGATCCTAGCAGTGTTATTTATGGGATGCCAATCTTGAATGTCCATGAGGCCCGCAACGTGTTTGTAGTAAAAAGAAGCCTTAGCCCCGGTTACGCAGGCATTAAAAACCCGCTCTTTGAGGCGGAAAACACTTCCATGTGTTTTGGAGATGCTAAAAAGATGATCCAGGAGATTCTTAATGAGGTGAAGTTGTTACCCGAACGGTAATTCCAATTTTGAATGTTAATTTTTGAATCTTGAATTCCTTGACTTTAAGCTTGAGATTTGTAACTCACTTCAAGCCTCCAAACCAATCTTGCTAAGCCTTTCCCTAACAAGCTCCTCTTGATCTGCGGACAAACTCACATTGGGTGGTCTCAGGTTTTGCCAACCAGAATTTTCCTGCCACTTCGAAAACATATACTTCAAACTTGAAGCAAAGGGTATTCCTTCAAAGGCCTTCCTGGCATTAGTGAGTTCAGCCTGCTGCTCGTATGCCTCCTCTCCATTACTCCAAATCCGATATACTTCCGCCGCCAATTCGCTGGTAGCATTAGTGGTGGCAGAGATACAACCAGCACCGCCAGCTTTCAAGACATCCAGAAGATAAGCTTCCGTACCTGCATAAAGCTTAAAACCCGGAATTTGGTTCAGTATTTCAAGCATTGCGGGCAAGTCACCACTGGAGTTTTTCATTCCGATTACCACATCCGAAAACTCCTCGACTAACCTATTGGTCAAATCCAAAGAATAAGGCACACCCGTCATTTGCGGAAACTGGTAGAGGTAAATTTTTAGACCCTGCTCCCCCACTGCATCGAGCAGATGCCGAAAGAAATCTACAATTCCATCATCAGATACATTCTTGTAGTAAAATGGAGGCAGCAGTAAAATACCTCCAACGCCATATTGCACTGCGTGTTGGGTCAGCTTAATGGTGTCGGTTAGTGCACAGCAACCGGTGCCGACAATTAATTTCTCTGGTGCAGGGCCTCCATCAATCACTGCATCAAGTGCATTTCTACGTTCATTTACACTGAAGGAATTTGCTTCACCAGTGGTACCCATGAAGCAAATTGCATCATTGCCGCGGCCAAGGAGCCAATGGCAATGGCTCACCAACGCTTCATGATTGATACTTAAATCTTGATGCAATGGTGTTAGTGACGCAGTAATAACACCGTTAGGTAGTTGGCTGTCAAATTGATTCATGAGTAGAATTTAGTTTAGAATGCTATCAAGTGCATGAAACAGTTTATCTATATGATCCGGATTGCAACTTTCTCCCATCAAGCCAATCCGCCAGATCTTTCCAGCAAAATTTCCTAATCCACCGCCGACTTCAATGTTAAATTCATTTAATAGCCGGCTTCGAGTAGAAGCATCGTCGACACCTTGCGGTAGTTTCACTGCATTTAGCATCGGCAAACGATAGGGCTCATCGACCAGAAACTCAAAGCCTCGCTGCTCTAATCCGTCTCTTAAGAGTTTGTGGTTATCGCGGTGTCTTAGGAATCTCGCCTCCAACCCTTCCTCTAAAACAATCCTGTAGGCTTCCCGTAAGGCAAACATAGCGCTAACTGGAGCGGTATGATGATATGCTCGCTTCGCCCCTGCCCAGTAATTCTTCACCAGGCTTAAATCTAAGAACCAGCTTTGCACTTTAGTACTCCTTTGCTCTAAAGCCTCAACAGCACGCTGACTAAAAGAAACTGGTGACAAGCCCGGTGGGGCACTCAGGCATTTTTGAGTTCCGGAATAGATGGCGTCTATTCCCCAGTCATCGACATTCAACTCAGTCCCGCAGTAAGAAGTCACCGCATCCACCACCAGCAAAGCACCAGCGTCATGTGTCATACTGCTAATCTCATCAAGCGGTTGTAAAACGCCGGTTGAAGTTTCGGCATGAACAATTGCCACGAGCTTTGGTGAACACTGCTCCAGGGCATCTTTTACCTGCGATGGGTCAATTGGCTCTCCCCAAGGCGCCTCTACCCGCCAAACCTTTGCGCCGCATCTCTCCGCAATATCAGCCATCCTTCCTCCGAAGACTCCATGGATGCAAATCACGGCTTCATCCGCAGGCTCCAGCAGGTTCACCAAGCAGGTTTCCATACCGGCACTTCCAGGTGCCGAAACGGTAAAGGTGAGTTCATTGCTGGTTCTAAATGTCTGTTGGGTCATCACCTTGATGTCGTCCATGATCTGAACAAACTCAGGGTCGAGATGGCCCACTACCGGTGTAGCCATGGCCTGAAGCACTCGTGGGTTGATATCGCTTGGCCCCGGGCCCATTAAGATTCTATTACTCGTTTTCTGGGGAGGAAAATTACCAGTGGTCATATGGCGAATATAATTCTGTCGGCAAACAACTAATAACCAAAATGAATTTGTTTCATTAATATATCTTATTGTTGGTCCAAATCCGGAGTAATTTTATCGACATGAAAGATTACCTCGAAAGTGTCAAAAAGCAATTTCAGTACTACAAGATGCTTGCTGAAAAAACTTTTGACCAAGTTGATGACGAAGGCCTTTTTTGGCAATACAACGCGGAAAGCAACTCCATTGCCATTACCGTAAACCACCTGTGGGGAAATATGCTTTCTCGTTGGACGGATTTTCTAACCAGTGACGGCGAAAAGGAATGGCGCAACCGAGATTCAGAATTCGAAGACGTCATCAAATCCAGGGAAGACATGATGGCTAAATGGGAAGAGGGCTGGCAGTGTTTGTTCAAAGCTTTGGATAGTGTTAATGATGATAACTTTGGTGATCTGGTCTACATCCGCAATCAAGGCCACACCATCGTAGAGGCCATTAACAGGCAACTGGCACATTATGCCTATCATGTGGGACAAATCGTCTATGTAGGTCGGATGCTTGCTGGCAGTAACTGGGAAAGTCTGTCAATACCTAAAGGAGGCTCCAAGGCGTTCAACGACAAGCGGTTCGCACAAGCCAAGGCCCGAAAGCACTTTACCGACGACGACGCCTAATTCTTCTGCCCACCCTACTCCGTTGCACTAACTCAACTGGATTGTGTTTATTTGCATATGATCCAGCGATTTATCACAGCAATATTCCTCGGTGTTGCCCTATTAGCTGCTTCTTGTAGTTCTGAAAATGAAGGCAGCGAAGGAGTAACCTCCGAAGCTAGTGGTGACTCACTTGCAACAGACATCAAGAGTGATACGGACTCTGTGATTGTGGAAGAAATACCGAACAAGTTCCTTATCGCTGCGATGCAGTTACCTGATTCATTTCCCCATTTCAAGCATCAGCACCCAGGCACCATCGACACGCTTGTTGGAGAGTACCAGAATCATTGGCTCATTTCCAATATAGAGAAGATGAGAACTCAGATTGAGCGCACGGGAAAACCGAATAAAATGGTGAAACCCCCTCCCGTTTCAGACTACGGGTTAATTAGCAGCATCTACCGTGTGCATTTAGGCTATACAACCAATCTCACTGATATAGCCATCGAAAAATGGCAATTCGAGACGCCTGAGCATGCTAATTACTGGGAATCAATTCTAACTGACTCGTTGCGGGGAGCATTTATGACCAAACCCCCACGTTTTCAATGGGTTGAGGGCAAAGACATTTACCTGATAAGTACTCGTAGTTACCAGCAGTGGCTAGCCTACAAGGATATGCTACTGCAACTATTGCAGTATGAATCCAACCAAATCCTAGGAGCATCGTTAGCAGTTCCTTACACTCCATCAGACGTCATGGGCATGGAATCAAATATTGTTACAATCAAAGGCAAGGAATTCTATTTTGAAAAGTACGGATCCGGAGAGCCACTGCTCCTACTGCACGGTTATCTGCAGTCTTCAAAATCGTGGCATGGGTTTGTGGATGAGTTTAGTGATGAATACACGGTATACCTCCTGGATTTGCCTGGACATGGACAATCCACCCCATTTCAAGAGGATTTCTCCATTAAATCAATTGTCGGGGATGTGGAGGCTTTCATTGAGCACATGGACATGAAGGGATCAAAGGCCATCGGTTTTAGCTTCGGAGGCGACGTGCTTTATCATCTGGCAGCTGAGAAACCTGGAATCATACAATCCATGATTTGCATTGGGTCACTTGGCACCTGGGATGTGAATGACTTCCCGGATCTAATCGCTGATTATACTTATGAAAAGTACGGGCAATTGGCAGAAACGCAAGCTCATCACAGCAACGACGATCAGGTTAGGATACTATTCAAGCAGTTCTTGAATTACTCAATAGCTTTAACCGATGAAGACCTAAAACGGATTAGCTCTCCAGTATTAATAGTGGCTGGAGATGACGACAGTAGCACTCCCTTGACAGAAATTGCCAGGGTGCGGCAACTGCTGGGCAATTCAGATTTATGGGTTTTACCCAATGTGCCCCACAGTGCCCATGACGGAGAAAATAAAGCTGACTTTATTGCTAAGGCCAAGGAATTTCTCCATCGTTACTAGCTATAGCTGATTCCCCATCTCTAAGAACCGGAAGTTACCATAGGTATTTGCTCTAATCTGGCATAATCCACTGAGGCGCAGGTATTTCCACACTGTCAGGCAGGGTACTCATGTCGCCATTTCCGGCAAAACCTAAAAGTGCTTCCTGAAACTCTGGTGATGCCCTAAATGCCGCTCTAATAGCACCATGTGGGCCTCTTTTCACTGTAACGAACTTGCTATTCTTGAAGAAGGGAACTAGCTCCAGCGCGTTTTCATACGGCGTCGAAGTGTCCCAGGTGCCATGGACGATCACGGTTGGTATCTCAGTCTCGAAATTCTGTCTGAATTCGTCACCCAGATCACTATCCCACACCATACATCCTTTGTTGTACCACCAATTCATACCAAGTAAAATGGTAGAAGCTGGGTCGGATATGTATTCATTCCACCGAGCTGGGGTAATGCCCGATCCGCAGTCTAGCATCCAGTAGCTCGCTGTGGCGTAAGAGCGATCACCGTCTCGGTAATCTTCAACAATATCCATGGCAGCATCATCAAAATCACCATTGTAAAGTGAAATGATGTTAGCTGGCCATCCACGAAGACCACCTGAATACCCCCGGGAAAGGGCTTGCATTCTGTTCACATCGAAGAGAACATCCTGCCCATCAGCGGTAACTGTAACTGGATTCTCCAAATGCCTGGCAAGCATGGTTTTCACGGATTGAATCAATCCCTCATTAGGCACTTTCTCGGCGATTCCTGGTACCTGCTCAGCCTCTTCCGCTACTCTTTCATAAACATTCCAGATATGTCCGGGGTGATCATAGGTGTGATCGGGGCCTTCCATTCCTCGCATCACTGCCCTTTCTACGATCTGAGGATAGTACCTCATAACTGCCATACCCCAATGTGAACCGAAGCTTCCGCCCCAGATTACGATCTTATCATAACCAAGTGCTTTTCTTGTGTCGTCAATGTCGGCAGCAGCTTCCAAAATCGTGTAGCCGCTTAGGTCCATACCGGTGGCTTCCCAGGCCTCCTTTTCCTTGGTGAGTTGCTCGTGGAAGCCCTCGACCCAACTGTCCAAATCAAGTTTTTGGCTTGGATCTTGGGCCGGAAGAGTTACCTCCATAGTAGTCGTAGGCTTCGAAGGCCCAATACCTCGTTGGCTTACTACCACCAAATCAGAGATATCTAAGAACGGCGCCCAGCGCTCCTCAAACAAACCCAGATTTTGTAGACTACGCTCCAAGCCTCCAAAGCTTGGGCCACCGTGCAAAAAGAATATGGGTGGAGTATTTGGGTCTGCGTTCTGGTTGCGGCCAAAGCGGTAGACTTCCAAACCAATAATATTCGAATTGGGATCGGATCGATTTTCTTTCACATAAAGCATCCCTCGTTCCGCCGTAAAGAAGCTTCCGGCTTCTAGTGGTATGCGCTCAGGATACATGAACAGTGTCCCCTCAGCAGGGCCATCACCAAAACTAGCCTGAGAGTTGTCAGATTGTGTACACGAAAAGAAAAATCCTACTAAAACTACTAGTATTAGGAGCCGGGTCATAGCAATTGGGTTTAGATACACACTCAAATTGCTAAAAAGCGAGCCGAATGGCAAGAGTAGTGCAGTTTTGGATTCTGAGTTTTGGGTTGGGAGAGTGAACGCCATTGGTAATCCCACCCAAAGACTTGAGGCGCGAAACCCCTACCTCGAAACTAATTCCTATTCATCTTTAAGGATCTTCGCTGGATTCACAGTCATAACTCTATACAACTGCCAGGCTAAGGTTAAACCAACAACCAATGTCACAATAGCCAGTGTAATCAGCGCGTAACCAGCATTGAGGCTAATACGGTAAGCAAAGTTGGCGAGCCATTGGTCCATAATCCAAAACACAGCCGGCGTGGCAAGAATGGTTGCGGCAAGCATAATGAGCAGTATATTCTGCCCAACTACTTTCGAGATTTGTAGCGTTTCCGCGCCTAATACTCTTCGCATGCATATCGACTTAATTCTGAGCAATACAGTAATTGAAGAAATGCCATAGAGGCCTAGAATGGCGACAAATATGGCTAGAGCAGTAAAGATTTGTAGCAAGCTTGAAAACTCCTTTTCCTTGGCATACATGTCTGCTATTTGATCATTCAACATTCTGTAAACGAATGGCACCTCCCCACCAGGGAAAATTTCACGCCATTTACTCTCGACACCCGAGATCATACTACCCAGCTCCTGGCCTTCCACCTTTACTAACATGTTACGAGGCTCAGCTAGTCCAATTTTCAGAGCCATTGGTCCAACCTCATGATGCAGGGATTGATAATGGAAATCTTTATACACCCCGACGATAGTATAGGTTCCATTGGTAAAATCCACGGTAGCTCCCAGCGGGTCTTCCAAATCTAACATGCCAGCTAAGGTCTGATTTATAATGAGGGTCTCTGTGGAATCTCCTGCAATCTCCTCTGAGAAATATCGCCCATGGACAATCTCAAGTCCGATGATTTCGTCGTAGTCATAATCAACCCCGAAATAGGCGGTTTGTATGTAGTTATCCTCCTCCCATTCAGTAAGCCTTAAGGGGCTGCCGGAAGTTCTACCATCCATACGCGGCCCGAAACTAACTGCTGTCACCGATGGGTTAGTCTCCAGTACTTGCCTAATGGTTGGAATTCTCGAAACCATGTCATCTCCCCGAAAATCGGTAACAATTATACCTTCGGTTGAATAACCCAGGTCCTTTTGGCTAAAGAACTCCACCTGGCGCACGACGATTAAACTGACCATTATCAAACCCGCAGAAATGGCATATTGGGTCAAAAGCACCACTTGCTTAAATGACACTTTGCTGGTTCTGGTTTTTAATTTGCCTTGGAGCAGGGCACCAATTTGGTAGGCTGAAAGCGTTCCTCCAACGTAAATACCCGTCATCAAAGCAAACAGTAATGCAACCACTAAAAATCCGGCCGCAATCAAAAGCCAAAGCGGGGCATCAATGGACGGAATCCAACCCTTGCTGGCAACCAACACCAGAATAATTGTACTAAGCACACCAGCAACAGCCATCGTAAGCATTGTCTCCGTTACCATTTGTCCGCCTATTCTGACGCGGCCGGACCCCAACAGTTTTCTCACCCCTACTTCTTTGGTTCTTGTTGACATAAGGGCGGTGGTAAGATTCAGATAATTAAAAAGCGCGATTACAATTATGAGCCCCGCCACTATGGTAAGGCTTATGAGATTTTTAGGTGAGTTGGTTCGAAACAAGCCACCCATGGGGTTACTCAAGGTGCCTGATTGCAAGTAGATATCCCCAAGTGATTGTAGTTTAATAGTTAGTGTACTGCTAGCACTTGGACTGCGGTTGGCCAGGTACAAATCCAGGATATTCGATTCCATACCTGCCACATCAGCACCTTCCATAAGTTGCACGTAAGTAATGAAGCCTACCCAGCGCCAACTGGTTAGTGGCTCTAATCCTCCGGGGCCAGGTTCATAGCTTTCAAACGAGATTAGAAAATCGTAGAGTAAATGCGACTTCTCTGGAGCATCTTCAATTACCCCTATTACGCGCAAGGTTAACTCACTATTGTATTCCAGCTCCTTACCCACTGGGTTTTCATCACCAAAGTATTTTTCGGCCATACTTTCAGTAAGAATCACGGTATTTGGCTCTGCCAAAGCTCCTTCTGGACTACCATGTATCCAGTTGACGGTAAACATGTCTAGATATTCAGGCTCAGCAAAGAAAACGCGGTCTTCATAAAAGCTATCCTGATCTCGTTTTATAAGCACTGTATATGCATACCTAAGCCGCGCTACTCTTGCTAGTTCACTGTAGCCACCCCTCATAGCTGGCGCCAAGCCGGGAGGACTCAACGGGTAATGTGTGGAGCTGCCGTCGGGCCTGGTAAAAATGTTGTTTACCCTAAAGACCTCATCGACATGTTCGTTATGCTGATCGTAGGTGGTCTCATTGTGTACATATACCATGATTCCACAGACGCTGGCAATACCCACGGTGAGACCAACGATGTTGATCAAGGTATATGCCGGTTGACGTCCGATGATGCGCCAACCGACCTTAAGGAAGTTCTTTAGCAATGCAAATGGCGACTTATTTGGCGCACGCTCTTTTAGGAAAACTTTCGACACCTGCTTCAATTCAGAATAATCTCTCTCCATTATATAATTGAAGGCTGTAGGTAAGGACTCGCCTTTTTCAACTAGCTCTTGTACGCTACTTCTTAAATGATCCTCCAGCTCCTCAATATCGCCATCTTCAAAACCACGATGCTGTCGCAATTTTCTTTTCCAACTCTGAATTTCTACTTCAAGATCAAATTTCATGTTAGGCTAATTTTAGGTTCCAAAGTTTGGTTAGTATGGCCAGGATATCCATCCACTCTTCCTTCCTTTCTGAGAGGAGTTCTTTACCCTCGGCGGTTATATTGTAATACTTCCTGCGGCGGCCATTGTCGAGTACTGTCCAGCTTGAGATTATCATCCCCTGCTTCTCTAATCTGTGCAATACAACATAAAGCATGGGTTCGCTCCACTCCAGTTTACCACCTGAGAATATCTTGACTTTACGGATGATATCGTAACCATAACTCTCTCCTTCGATAAGGATGGAAAGTATAATTGGCACTGTTGATGCGCTTACAATTTCTCTTGAGGCCATACTTAATGCAATTAGGTATTTATACCTAATACGTTTAAGTATAAAAAGGGTTTTACAGAACCATTAAATTGCATAGCTGTTAGTAAAGCATGTCTAAAATATTTACCATCGCAATTACTCTGTTTGGGGTTGCCTCTTGCAACACAAGGCCTGCGGAGCAAATTCTGTTCTCTTCCAGTATCGCAGGTAATTCTGATATCTATATCATGAACGCAGACGGTAGCGATAAAAGACAGATAACAACCAGCTCTCTTGAAGAGTGGGGCCCAGTTTGGATTTCCAGTCAAGAAATCTCCTTCCTTAGACAAGAAGATAGCGGTATTGCAAGGATTAGCCTCAATCTAAAAACCGGGATCGAAAAAGAGATCGACCATCCAGCTGAGTGCATTTTAGATGACAAGAACATGGTGTATTCCTCTACCGGTGGTCAGGGGCTTTTTGTTTGTAATGGAAATATATTCCTATGGAATGGCAGTAGTAGCAAGAGTATTACCGAAGGCTTGGAAGGCGTTGCCAATTACCCGGCTTGGATTTCGGGTGGCAATAAGATCACCTTCACCAGTAATCATGAGGGAAGCAATAACGTGTATGCGTTTGATCTGGAGTCAGTTGAACTTGTTAACCTCACAAAAAGTGATGCCAATGATGAACGCGGAGATGTTTCCCGTGATGGTAATTACTTAGTTTTCAGTTCTGACCGGTTTGAAAAAGGCAATCAGGACATTCTTCTGTTGGACCTATCCAGTGGCAAGCTTGAAAAACTGGTGGAAAGCCCCGGCATGGAGTTAATCGCCAGATGGTCGAGTGATGGCGGTTCTGTCTACTTTGGTAGCAATAAAGATGGAAACTGGGAGATTTATGCCTATAGTCTTAATACCAAAAAAACGACCAGGCTTACCTCTAATGAGGCCTTCGATGGAGACCCCAGAGTATATTAGCTCCTTGCTGAAAGGTGTTTAGGAACACATTGGTTATATTCGTTATGAACCACACTAGAATGAGACTGCCAATAGTTTACCTCTTCCTAATAACTGCTATCTCAGCACAAGCCCAGAACTACTCGCAGCTGAAAGTAGGAAATAAATGGCATTTCAAAATGCCAGATGCTACTTATACGCGCCAAGTACTAAAAACTACCCACAGGTTTGACGGCAAGGATTATTTTCAGATGAAGACTAAATACTCCTGGGGTGAAGTTGTAATTGACTACGTCCGAATTGATAACGAGGGGAATGAGGTTTACCTCGATACCAAGTCTCTTACTGAAACAATAAACCTTCCCAAGAAAGCAGAATTAGGACAATCATGGACAAGCACAGATGGAGCCTGGCGATATGAGGTGTTCGCATTAGGTGCCACATTTATAACTCCGAAGGATACTTACGAGAATTGCCTGGTAATTAAAGCCGAACAGCAAACGGCCAGAGATGAGGATAAACACCAAATATATTACAACTACCGCGCCGATGGTATTGGATATATCGGCAGCAAAACGGAGAATGGCATTATATCATTTTTGAATAAATACAAGCTCAAATAGATTACAGCGGACTTACGCATCATTTTCTTCAAGAGCCGTCATTAATTTGCCTGACGATAATTAACTTTCCCAAGAAACTCGTTCGGCGAACCAGATGTACGTACCCAGTATTAACAAGATCACTGATCAGGAAGAATCAATAGCCTTTATTCAGCGATTCAACTTTGGAACGATTATTAACTCTCAAGATGATAAACCGGTGGCTACTCACCTACCCTTCCTGTTAGAGAATACCGCTGAAGGTGTCAAGCTTATCTCTCACTTTGCCCGTGCCAATCCCCAATGGAAGCTGATAAACTCTACGCCAGCCCTGGTAATATTCACCGAACCTCATGCTTACATTGCTCCTAAGCATTATGAAAAGGAGTTGAATGTGCCTACCTGGAATTACCTGGCAGTGCATGCCTATGGGCAGGGCCGTACCATATCCGAAACCCTGGATGTCATGGAGGTTCTTGAAAAAACAATAAGCTTTTACGATAAGGACTACGCAGGGCAGTGGGCTGGACTTCCAGAAGACTATAAGTTGAATATGGCTAAGGGAATTGTGGCCTTCGAAGTGGTTGTTACCGAATTACAAGGCAAGAAAAAGCTCAGCCAGAACAAGACAGCCACTGAGCAACGAAATATCATTTCGTCGCTTGAAAAGAGTAGCCATTCAAACGAAGCTTTGGTGGCGGAATATATGCGTGCAGAAAAACAAACTAAAAAGGACTAACACATCTGAATTTAGATTTTATGCCGAAACGGGGCTATAGTGTTTATGTGATCGAGTTATCTAAAAAGGTGTTTACTGAAAGCGCCAAGTTCCGCAATGCCAATCCTCAATTCAATGGAGTGTTAGAATGTCTTTATGTGGGTATGACAAGCAAAACGCCTCAGGAGCGCTTCAAGCAACACAAGACTGGACATATCAGCAAAAAAGGGCATAACATCTCTTCGAGCATTGTGCGTAAATACGGTATGTATCTGAGGCCAAGTCTTTATAATCATATCAAACCACTGGCAACCCATGCCGAGGCTCTAAAAATGGAGGAACAACTGGCCTTGGAATTGCGTCGGAAAAGGTACGCGGTGTGGTTTAACTGATGTAAATTCTCTAATCAACCACAATGATGGAACTACAGCAGCTAATATTTCGGTCTAAATTATCATCAAATCTCGATTTTGACTATTTGAAACAAAGGTTGGAAGGAAGGGTTGGAAAGAGAATACACAAGGGTCACATTGGCAAAAATTACATATCACTTTTCTATTTCGCAGACACTATCAATGAACAGATGGGCTTGAATCTCATAAGCCTTCCAACTTTTCAAATTATTATTGATCAATCTCTGGTTGAAGAAGACAAACAGCTAATAAGGTTCCAGTTTGCAACATTCGCCCTTATAATTTTTATCTGTGTAATTGTCGGGATTAATGCGTGGTTTATTTTATATAGAGAAAGCCGGCCTTTAATCGGTCTTTTAGTTTCTGCATTCTTGTACACTTTGGTCCAAATAATTTTCCAATGGCAACGTGGTTGTTTTATTGAGGATCTAATGGATATAGAACAGCAATCATTGTAAGCAAAATTAGTAGTCCAATGCAGCAAAGCGGGTGATTCTACCTCACCAGTACCTTACCTTTCATTACCACATGCACCGAACAGAAATAGTCACTGGTTTCATTAAAAACCTTGCTCCAGGAAGCACCTGCAGCCATCGACCCTGATGCCCAAGTATTGCTGTTCTCTGTTACATCATGAGCCAGGATATCTTTATTAATCCAGGTTACGGTATCTCCGGGTTGTATTACCACAAGGGCGGGTTTAAACTTCATCTGAACAATCTCAACCACGTGGGATTTCGGAGCTCTTTTCTTTATTGCCGGACTGGAGCCCAGTAAAAACACAATAGGGAGCAGCAAATAAATGCCGCTCCCTATTTTTTCAAACACGCGCCTCATTTACTCGGATACTTTCTTTTGCACCATCTCGGCATGCTCGAGGTGGGTACGCAACGCAGGTAGCACCGCTTCTAATAAGGCTTTCAATTCTCCATTTTCGGTTTCAGGAATCAGTAGATTCTCGACCGCATCAATAACTGCTTTATGATAGGCTACTTCGTTGTCGATGTAAGCCTTATCGAAGTCTTTCTTTTTAGTGGCATTCAAAGTTTTCTTGGTCTCTTCTGCCCCATCAAGTAATTGCTGGCTCACAGCATTGTCTTTGGGAGTAACCCCAAGCTTTTTTACCAAAGCTGCCGCCTGACCGATAACAGCATTATGATCAGTTGTCATGGTTTCAGCAAACTTCAATATCTCCGGGTGTTTCGATTTCTTTTTAGCTATCTCCGCATAGCTAATATCAATCTGATTAGCCACCACGGCCACAGATGCTACCTCTGCATCTGATAACTTCACGTCTTGCGCTTTTAGGAAAAATGGCGTTGCCAGCATTCCCAATACAATCATCACAAAACGGATAAGATCTGTCGTCTTTCTCATTTTCATTTTAGGTTATTTGTATTTTGAGAATCCTTATGTCGGATGCCAGCTGGTTTTACGATGTTGGAATATCTCTAACTGTTTATATGTTCGATTACAGATTTAGAGACGGGTTACAATTAATGCCAGAAATAGTTTTTCTGTAGTAATTGTTCAAAACAGAAATGCATGGGGCGAAGCTCATTTCAGAACTACACTTAAACTAAAAGTTTAAGCTCCAGAGAACATTTTCATACATTTTGAGGTTCAAACTGGTCACTTTATGGCGCTCAAAGTATCAATAGGTACTTACGCTTTGTATATTTACTGGGGACTGGTCACTTTTTGACTTTACCTGGGTGACTTGGCGAGAGCAGATTGAAACTAAACCCAATGCCAAAGAACCTAAAGAGAAACCTCTTTTTGCTATGCATCATGCTAGGTGCCACCGGGGCTTTGGCTCAAACCACCTATTATAGTCGCAATGATGCCACGGCGCCCAGAAACTGGGATGAAGCCGATTCATGGACGTTGAATTCCGACGGCTCCGGGCCCGCAGCGGCAATACCCGGTAGAGATGACAATGTCATAATCCTTTCAGGTCACAATATCATCGTAGATAATGTTGCTGACAATGGCAGCGCCGGAGTTTCACCAGACGGCCTTTCAGATCCGCTGGTGGGTCCATTTAACAGCTCTAGTAGCTTAACATTTTACCAAACTGGAGATATTATAGTAAATGATGGGGGTACTTTGACTACCTCTACCCGCTTGATGGTTGCCGGAGATACGTACGTTTTTGGCTCTTTCGTGATTGGTGGTGATTTGATAAATCTTGGCCAGATGTTCATGACGGCCACCTCAGACTTCGATTCCGATGACGATCTCGTACTCTCAGGAAATAGTACTACCCGCATTGACAATTCAATGTCGTTTACAAACGACGATCTTTACATGGACCACCCAAATGCTTTGCTTTGTGGTGACGGAGCTCTTGAAGTTGGGGTAATGCCCAATACAGCAGAGGTTCAGTTTTTTAATGGAGCTTTTGAGGATCAGATTTGCCAGGCCTTTACAATTACCGGCTGTGCGGTGGTTACGGGGTGCCCGGGTTGCACATCATCGTGCCCCGCCTTTGATGGCCAGGGCGGTTTCACTATAGATCTCCCTACCGGCCCCAGCCTAACCGGTACCGGAGGCACACTGATGTATGAAGAAAATGCTGTTGAGCCGGTGGATCCAGGCATTGTGGTAACATTCAGCGGTAGCTTTTTGCTATCTGCCACCGCGCAAGTGACTGGAAGCTTTATTATGGCCGAAGATTCATTGGCATTGATCGCCACCGGCGGCATATCAGCTTCATACAACGACACCAATGGACTCCTTTCCCTTTCCGGCTATGCAAACGCAGCCACCTGGCAAGCAGCGCTTAGAAATGTTACTTACGAGAATCTTAGTGACGATCCTACTTTAACTACGCGTACAGTAAGCTTTCAGATTAGTGATGGGCTTACACCAAGTAATATCATCACCAGGGATATTGAAATTGAAGCCGTTAATGATCCTCCTGACGTAAGCACTATTTCAGGGTCTCCCACTCCTTTAGATTATATGGAAGGCGATATGGATGTGCCTGTTGATGATCAGATCGAAATTGATGATCCAGATGATGATAATTTGGAAGGTGCTACTATCAGCATTAGTAGTAACTATGTAGAGGGTGAGGACTTTCTTGATTTTGCAAATGCATTCGGAGTCACCAAGGTTGGGTTTGATGCCATGACAGGGGTTCTTACGCTAACAGGAACCTCTTCCATTGCCAACTACCAGATGGCTTTGCGGGCCGTTACCTATGAAAATACCAGCGAGGATCCAGATAATAGTACCAGAACAGTAAGCTTTGTTGTAAATGACGGTGACGCTGACAGTGATCCATTTGATAGGGATATCAATGTTATTCCGGTTAACGATAAGCCTACTATTGCTGGAACACTTACGGCACTAACTTATGAGGAAGACTCCGGACCAATAGCCATTGATACTGGGATTGAAGTAGACGATGTAGATGATGTAGATTTGGAGGGCGCTGTTGTTTCGATAATCGGCAATTATCAGGCATCGGAAGATTTTTTGGAGTTCACTAATCAAAATGGAATTACAGGCAATGTTGTCGACGAGGTACTAACGCTTACTGGAAATGCCACCTTAGCTGAATATCAGACTGCCCTCCGATCAGTAACCTATAAGAACACCAATACCCTAAATCCAAATACTCTTACCCGCACTGTACGCTTCGTTATCAACGATGGTGATGATGACAGTGACCCATTTGAAAGGGAAATCAATATTGAGCTGAGGAATGATGCCCCTACCATCAGCGGTACCGTAACCGCCCTGGATTACAATGAAGGGGTCGGCGCAGTGGTTATAGACAATGCAATTTTGGTTGATGATGAAGATGATACCAACCTGGAAGGTGCAACCATTCAAATATCAAATAACTACGAAGCCTCTGAGGATGTCTTGGCATTCACTAATCAGAATGGCATCACTGGAAATATAGTTGGCAGTACACTAACGCTTGCCGGGTCAGCCACTTTGCTCGATTACAAAAATGCGCTGCGGTCTGTTACTTACGAGAACACCAACGTGCTTAATCCAAACACCAATCCCCGAACTATAAGATTTGTAATTACTGACGGAGACGACGAGAGCATGGCTTTCGAAAGGCAAATCAATATTATACCGGAAAATGATAAAGCGGTAATTACCGGCAGTTTGTCTACCCTTCTTTATAATGAAGAAGCTGGCCCAGTGCAGATTGATGGCAATATTGAAGTAAGCGACGTCGATGATGAGGAGCTTGAAGGCGCTGTTGTTAGTATTACGGGTAATTATCAAGCTGGAGAAGATGTGCTGGCTTTTGTCAACCAAAATGGCATCACTGGTAATTTGGTAGATGAGGTACTTACCTTGTCAGGAACGGCTACCCTGGCCAATTACGAGACTGCCCTCCGGTCAATCACCTATGAGAATACCAATACGGTAAACCCCAGCCTGTTGCTAAGAACGGTTCGTTTTGTAATTAATGATGGCGATGACGACAGTGACCCTTTCGAAGGAGATATTCAAATCCAGTTGGTGAATGATGCCCCTGGAGTGACCGGCACCTTAACTGCCCTTAATTATAATGAAGATAGTGGTCCGGTTCCTCTCGATCCCGCTTTTATTGTCAGCGATGAAGATGACACTGATCTGGAAGGGGCAACCATTGAAATCTCAGACAACTTCCAGGCTTCAGAAGATGTATTAGCCTTTGTTGATCAGAATGGTATTTCCGGCAATTTCACAGGCAGCACACTAACTCTAACCGGAACAGCCACATTGGCCAACTATCAAATTGCTCTGCAGTCCATCACCTACGAAAATACCAATACCGAGAATCCTAGTACACTGCAGCGCACGGTTCGCATACTTATAACCGATGGTGAAGATGAAAGCACCCCATTCGAAAGGGAGATCAACATAATTCCAGAAAATGACAAGCCTACAATTACCGGCGCCCTCACAGCCCTCACCTATCAGGAAGAGGCGGGGCCGGTAGCAATTGATACTGGCATTGGAGTAGATGACGTGGATGATACTAATCTGGAAAGTGCAGTTGTGAGCATAGTCACCAACTACCAGGCAGGAGAAGATATGCTGGCTTTCACCGATCAGAATGGTATTACAGGTAATATCGTCGATGAGGTTCTTACGCTAACGGGAAGTGCCACCCTGGCCCAGTACCAGGACGCACTCAGGTCGATCTCTTATGAAAATACCAACCTCGTTAACCCCAATACCAGTACGCGCACCATCAGATTTATAGTAAATGATGGAGATGATGACAGCGACCCCTTCGAGCGCGATATTGAGATTCAGCTTGTAAATGATGCTCCAGGCATCACTGGCACATTAACCGCGCTCAATTACACCGAAGGAAGTGGCCCTCAACTTCTGGATAACGGCTTGGTTCCTACTGATGAGGATGACGTCAACCTGGAAACCGCTACGATCACAATTGTAAGCAACTTTAATGCAGCAGAAGATGTACTGGCCTTTACTGATCAGAACGGCATAACAGGCGACTTCACGGGTAACACGCTAGCGCTTACCGGTAGCGCTACGATAGCAGACTATCAATCTGCTCTACAAAGTATCACCTACGAAAATACTAACCTTCTAAATCCTTCAACTGCCGTTAGAACAGTGAGGTTTACAGTGAATGATGGCGACGACGAAAGTCTGCTTTTCGAAAGGGATATTAACATCATTCCAGAAAACGACAACCCTACCCTCTCCGGCACAGTTGCAGCCCTGTCATACACCGAAGGGATGGGTCCCGTAGCCATTGACTTAGCGTTGACTCCTGCAGATGTAGATGACGTGCAACTTGAAAGCGCCGTTATTTCCATCATTGGCAACTACCTGGCATCAGAGGATTTGCTAGCTTTTACTGATCAGAACGGCATAACCGGTAGCATTGTGGATGAAGTACTAACTCTAACTGGAACTGCTTCCCTGGCCGATTACCAGGTCGCCCTACGCAGTATCACTTATGAGAACAGTAATACCGTAAATCCTAATACGAATACGCGCACTGTCCGCTTCGTAATAAATGATGGCGATGGAGATAGTGGTCCCTTCCAAAGGGATATCACCATCGTGCCCGAGAATGACCCACCGTCAGTTACCACTACCAGTACCGACCTGATCTACAATGAAGGAGATGGCCCGGTAATTTTGGATGGAGGAATAACAGTGTCCGACGGTGACGACGCCAATATAGAAAGTGCTACAGTTATGATCTCTTCCAACTTGCAGGCTGCCGAGGACATCCTTGCTTTTACAGACCAAAGTGGCATCACCGGAGCGTTCAATACAGGAACTTTAACGCTTTCTGGATCGGCCACCTTGGCCGACTACCAAACTGCCCTACGCACTATCACTTATGAAAACATTAGCATGGCGCCTTCTACTGCCACACGCATCGTGTCCGTAACTATTAATGATGGTGATGATGATAGCCCTATTGCTACTAGAAACATTGTAATTGTACCGATAGTTGAAGGTTCCCTGCTAACCGGTTCCGGGGGTATCCTTGACTATACTGAAGGTGATGGAGCACTGGTAGTTGACAACGGTATGACAATCACCGACCCTGATGACATTAACCTGGAAGGAGCTAGAATTGCGGTTTCAGCCAATTATGTTCAGGGAGAAGATGAACTGGGTTTTACTAACACGGCCAGCATTACAGGAGCATTTAACTCCAGCACGGGAGTCTTAACTCTCACCGGCACTGCCCCAGTAGCTGATTATCAATCAGCAATAAATGCAGTGACCTATCTTAACAACAGCGAAAATCCGTCTTCCCTGGTAAGAACTGTTGATTTCTCAGTGGATGATGGCGACATCCTTAGCAACGCAGTATCTCGTCAGATCAATGTCATTCCGGTGAACGACAACCCCACTCCAGTTGATGATACCTTTACCGGGCTTGAAGATCAAGACTTGACTGGCAATGTACTCACCAACGATACTGATCCTGAGGGAGATCAGCTGACTGTCTCAACCACGGTCCAATCATTGCCTCAAAACGGCTCAGTAGCATTGCAGACCGATGGTAGCTTTACCTACACGCCAAACAATAATTTCTTTGGCACAGACGCATTCAGCTACGAAGTCTGTGATAATGGCACACCAAGCCTTTGCGCAGTAGCTATGGTAACCTTGACTATTGATGAAGTTGATGAGCCAGTTATAGTATATCAGGCCGTTTCGCCAAATGGTGACAACTCCAATGACACCTGGGTAATCCAGGCCATTGACGAATACCCCAACAATAATGTGCAAATATTCGATCGCTGGAATGCCCTGGTCTACCAGCGTAGTGGCTATGACAATGATGCGCAGGCCTGGGCAGGTGATGCCAATGAAGGTTTAAATAAGGGGGAATTGCCTGATGGCACTTACTTCTACATTGTAGACCTCGGCGATGGCAGCGAGTTATTGAAAGGATTTTTGGTTCTGAAAAGATGATAAGGGCACTGGTAACCATATTGACCGTGACTATGCTGGGCCTTCAGGGGATTGCCCAGACTGAAGCCACTTATGCGCAATACATGTTCAATGGGTTGGCCATTAATCCAGCCTATGCCGGAACACACCCATCTCTAAGTATCAGCGCACTCTCTCGCCTGCAGTCTATTGGAGTTGACGGTGCACCAAACACTCATACCTTTACCGCACATACAGCACTAAAGGAACAGAAGATTGGTCTTGGGTTCCTGCTCATCAATGATAACATTGGAGTTACGGATCAGAAAGGCGTCTATATCTCCTACGCCTACAAAATCAAGTTTGCCAATTCAACCTTGTCATTTGGTTTACAAGGAGGCGGCACATTCGTGGATGCCAACTATTCTGGTTTGCGAATACTTAATCCCGGTGACCCCACCTTCTCCGAAGATATCACAGAATTTAGACCCAATGTGGGCGCTGGTGTATTCTTCCACAGCAAATACTTCTACGCTGGTGCCAGCGCACCGCAAATGCTTGATGAAGGCGATTCCAGAGTTACCCAGATCAGGCCCATTATCGTAACCAGTGGAGCTGTATTTACACTAAGTGAAAGTTTAAAGGTGAAGCCCAATATTCTATTTAGAGTTGTCAATCAAAAAGCGGTTGAATTCAACTACAACACCAATTTCCTTATTAAGGATGTACTTTGGATTGGTGCCTCCTACAGACCACAAAATACTATTAATGGGATATTGGAGCTGCAAATCACCGATCAACTTCGGCTGGGCTATTCACATGAAGTTTCTACCAACGACCTCGGCAACGCCAATTCTGGTTCACATGAGTTTATGCTCAACTATCAACTTAGATTCAACAAGAAGGGAGTGGTAAGCCCAAGATATTTCTAACATGAAATTGAAGCTCACATATGGCCTCCTTTTCATATTGCTCTCAACTGGCAGCTGGGCGCAACGTAACATTGGTAACCTGTTCGTAAAGAATGAATTCAAAGGCGACCAAATGTATATCGACCTCTATTATGAACAAGCCATTAAACACTACGAACAAGCGGTTAAGAAAAATGATGGCAATAAGCTATTGAAGCTGAAACTCGGTAATAGCAACTACCTATTAGGTAAGTATGCTGAAGCTGCTAAGTGGTATGGCGAGGTATTAGATAATGATCCGCCGCCTACCAGTCCGCTTTACAAGTTATATTACGCGGAATCACTGCTAGGCTCTGGGCAACTTGAGAAGGCCAAAGAATGGTACCAGGCTTACCAGTCACAGTCTCCTGACTCCAAGCGAGGTACTGCCCGAATTACCGGTATTGAACATTGGGGTATATTTGCCAGAGACTCGGCGATAGCTGAAATCTCCCCTCTACCATTCAACACGGAATACGCTGAAATAGCGGCCACACCTTTTGGCGATGGCATTCTCTTCTCCAGTACCCGGGGTAAACCGGGATTTATCGACCATGATTATTTACGGGAAGAGGACCTCTATGATATCTATGAAGCTGGCAATAATGGCGGCACCTGGGCCGAGCCTAAACCCTTCGACAAGGTGATCAACTCCAAGTTCCACGAAGGCCCGCTTACGCTTTTCCCTGCTGGGAATAAGATGATGATAACCCGGACTAATCAGCGTGACAATAAACCAGTTGTTAGTGCCGATGGGACTACCAAGTTGCAAATTTACACTGTTGAGAAAACAGGTGACCTCTGGGCGAATGTCCAAGCTGCCTCGATCAACAATGTAAGATACTCCGTAGCCCACCCTGCCCTTAATGCTACTGGTGATACCCTCTATTTTGCCTCGAACATGCCCGATGGTTACGGGGGTGTAGACATTTACATGACCACACTTAGTGACGGTCAATGGTCACCACCGGAGAACCTGGGCGATATTATCAATACCCAGGGCGATGAGCTTTACCCCTACTTTGGTAATGGCCGCTTATTCTTTGCCTCAAACGGTCATGCTGGTATGGGCGGTTTAGACATCTATAAAGCCATCATGCGTAATGGGCGTGTGGTTGGAGTTGCTAATTTGGGCTCTCCTATCAACACGCATCAGGATGATTTCGCACTAAGTATAGCCATTGGGGGTAGAAATGGCTTTATCACTTCCAATCGTGATGGTGGCCTGGGTAAAGACGATCTCTATTCCTTTACTTTCAACCAAATGCCGGTTGAGGGGATTGCCATCCAGGCTCAGGACCAAAGCCCGATTGGAGGAGTGGACATATTGGTGAAGCGGGATGGACAGATATTGGGTCAGGCTTTAACCGATGCAGATGGACGTTTTCATTTGCAAGTTCCCTTTGACACCAACCTGCAGATTGAAGCTTCCAAAGAAGGGCATGATGTCAACGCTAATTACCAATTTTCCACCGCGGCAAAGCGTTTCGACTTAGATACACTTGTAATTGAACTCCGCAAGCAAGACCTATTTGCCAACGGAAAAATATATGACAACGAAACTGAGCAGTTGATGCGTAACGTTTTGGTAGTACTTGAAAACCTAACTAATGGGGAAAGAGATTCACTGCTTACCGCTAGAGATGGCCAGTATAAATTCCCAATAAAACCCGGTTATCGCTATCAGATAACCGCCAGCAAGAACCAGTTTATAGCCAGCGGCGCCGAGTTCACTTCAGAGAATATCGAAAAAGGTAGCATCACCAATGATATAGTACTGGAAGAAGTTTTCATAGACAAGGAAGAGATCCGTTTCGATTTTAACAAAACCAATTTACGCACTGATACCCGGCCGGCTCTCAATCGTATCCTGGCTTTGATGAAAAAATATCCCGACTATTTCCTTATCATTGGTGCCCACGCGGACGCCCGTGGAACGAAAGAATATAACCAGGAGCTCTCCGATAACCGCGCCCAAACAGTATTACGCTTCTTCACCTCTCGCGGTGTGCGTAACTCGCAAATCATAGCCCGTGGCTTTGGTGAAAGCCTGGTGCTAAATCGCTGTTCTGATGGCAATACCTGCGAGGAAGTAGAACATTCACGTAACCGTCGGGCTGAACTAAAGGTAGAAAAGGAGTTGCCGGAAGAAGAGTTAGAGGGAAGGAATTGATATCTCGTCGTTGTCATCCTGCTTGTCTCGAGATCTCGGGGAGCCCTGTCGAGGGATGACAGTTGGTAATTATGCCTACTATTTTACCTTCACTCCCACCGTTTTCAATAAAAACTCAGTCTGCACATCCCAATAGTCCGCGGGCATGCGGCCATTGGCACGGAGGGAATGGCTGGCGCCAGGGTATAGTTTGTACTGAAACTCCCTATTATCTTCTTTAATGAGCCGATCCAGAATGGCTAACGTTTCCGGAATGGGAATGCTTTCATCTTTCTCCCCCAGCAGCCATAAGCCCGGCATGGTCTGTTCTTTTAGGTAAGGGTAGGGATCAAATCCGTAGGGACCTTTTTCTTTGAGGCGCCTGGAAATCTCAGCTTGAGACAACGTCACCGCAGTACTACCGTCTCCGGTAATGTGGCTATAGGTATTCTCCTCGCCCACCGTAACGGTAGGGCCTGAGATCAGAATCGTAAACATGATATTCTCTGCGGTAGCAGCTACAATGGGAATGATCCAGCCAGCCTGGCTTGCTCCCCAAAGTCCGATTTGATCGCCGTCTATGTCATCCCTACTTCTAAGGTACGCCACACCAGCACTAACATCTTTGGCAAGCAACTTAAGGTTTTGTTCGCTGGCATTATATCGCTGTACATAAACACCGCCTGAGCCTCCAACACCACGTTTATCGTAGCAGAGGTAAGCAATTCCGAGTTTGGTAAAATGGCCAGCGGCAAACCGACCGGCACTTTTTGGGGCCCTTCCTGAACCATGGGCACATACAATAGCCGGGTGTGGCCCCTCCTTTTGAGGCAGCCATAACCTACCATCCAGGATTACCCCCTCACTTTCAAACTTTACGTCTTCTGCTTTGTGGCGATAACTCTCCTGTGCGTGGCATTGCACGAAGAATATGCTAACGACCAAGGTTAGATGACCAATCAGTAGTTTTCCTTTCATAAGCTAAGTAGATGAATGAAGTAAAGACTAGTACTAACTGGAAGAGTTGCCTGACTTTGAGCTTTTCTTGAGGCGAGTTTAACCCGACAAAAGCGGTTCGGATTTAGTCAGCTTCGGTTCTCGTTTTGCTCTGATTTGTCTTCTGACTTAGTGATTTTTGACCAGCCTATTGAAAAAATCTTTGAAACCACCAGATAAATAACCACCACCAGGGAGGGAATAAGCATCTTTAGTCCGGGCGTTTTGAGAAGGATAAAAGCCCTCAGAGTAAGGAATCCATAGATTAGAAGTCTGATAACGATATACTCACCTTTTAGTTTTTTCCTCCGTGTAAAGGCGTCGAAAAGGTGGGTAGTAATTCTTTCTGCGGCATAGATAGTTCCGAGGGATATGGTTGCTATTTCAGCAATAGATCGCGCATAATCTTCAGGACAATCATCTGCCAAAAACGTATAGTAAAGCGCTGGGTAGGCCGCCATGATAATCAGCCAGGTTAATAATTCATTCGGGTACCACTTGGAGTATTTATATTTAATCTTCATTGCAGATTCAAGAGGAAAGTGCGGATGATTTTGCAATAACAATCCGTCATGCCTGTACACACTAAATCATTTCGTAAACTCATACCTCTTCAAGACCCTAAACCCAAATAAGCCGTCTTCAAAAGTGTAAGTTATCTCCTGCTTATACCGCATAGCCTGGAAGTTTAGAAATACTCGAAACCACACATAGTCTTCATAGGCATCATCTTGCAGATAAATAAGCGATGTCTTCTCCAATCTGTTGGATCTACTACTAGCATACCTTGTCTGATGCTCAAAGCTGTGACTTCAATTTGCGGCTTTTGAGAAAGTACGTGGTTAAAAAAGAAAAAAGAGTTTAAAAGCAACGGCACAAGGCATAAGTGTAGAAATAATTTGGAAGTCATAGCTTTAAACCGTTGGCTTGAGAGGTGAATCACTACTGCTAGAATATTTAGGGCAATAAATGTTTGTACCAGCCAACCCAGCGTTATCTGGGTGTTGAGTGTAGCGGAAAATAACATGTAAAGATTGCCTGCAGTCAATATGGTATAGCGAAAAGTACGGGTTTTGTACAACCGGGCCGCAGCTTCGGTAAGTGCCGTAAGATCTATTTCTATTCTCCTTTTGAACAGATCGGCCCAGTATTGCACAGTAACAAATGCAACGAGTAACCCAGCACCAAAACCGGCCATGCCCCATACAAAGGAGGCCCAAAACGGCGCCGTGATAAGCGCCAGGCAAGTGAGAGCATAGAAATGCTCCCAGACTGTCAATGCAGCCTGCGAGTTCTTGTAGTATTCACTATTGACGAATTCTTCATAACGCATTTCTGCATATTGCTCAGCACGCCGTCTTCTCTCCAGGTCAGGATCGGCGTAAGTGGCTTCGGTATATCCCTCAGTCTGTTTCGGTTTCTTATGTCCACCTTGCAGGTAATCGTAAGCTTCGGTCAGTAGAATAAAATCCTCATGCGCATTAGGACTCTTATTGCGATCGGGATGCAGCTCTTTAGCCTTCTTGCGAAAGGCCTGCTTTATCTCATGCTCTGAGGCATTGGCGGTAACGCCGAGGATTTTGTAGTACTGGTCGATTGAAGACATGCCCTTAATTCGTGCATGGCAAATTTATTAAGATAATTGGAAGGCGGGGATTTGGCATGTCGGGATTACAAACCTGCCAGTCGGTAGGCAGGGCCGAAAACAATGCCGCTTGTTGTGAGAACTGATATCAATAAGTGCCACAAGGCTTCGTTGCGAAATATCTGGCCACGGCTGCTGTCTGAGGCCGCGCTAGCGGACGAGTTCCGGCGGGGCCTTGACTTTTCTTTGGTTCGTTTCTTCTAAACCCTTTGGTCAAGCAAAAGAAATCGAGTCTTCCAGATTCACGAGCTCCTTACAAATCAATTCACCATGCGAGTAAATGAATGAACAAAGATCGCCTCCTGAGCTAAGGAGAACTGTTGAGAGTGCCAGCAACTGAAGACAAAATCCTGAGACAAGCCTAACTAACACTCCCTCATCTCACAATGCTCATCTTTGCATTCGAATTCTACAGTAAGATGGGTCACCGAATCTTCAGCCAATAGCTCTCTTACTTTTGACTTTATCACTGCCTGCTCAGTGAGGCTATAGTCCTTGTCGAGGACCAGGTGCAGTGATAATACATTATACTGTCCATCGAGTGTCCAGGCGTGGCAGTCGTGGATCTCCATTACCTCTGCTATGGACTGCAGCTTCTGCTCCAGGCTATCCACATCAAGGTTTTCGGGGGTACCCTGCAGGATGATGTGGAAACTCTTCTTCAGGTTCTTAATAACATTATAAATGATAAAGAGTGAAATTAGAATGGAGAGCAGGGGATCGATGATTGGTAAGTCGAAGAAGTACATCACCACCGCCCCAATCAACACCGCCACCCAGCCCATCACGTCTTCCAACAGGTGCATAGCCACTGCCTTTTCATTCAGAGTGGAGCCTCTGGATAATCTGAAGGCAGCAGCACCATTTACAAGCACTCCAAAAAAAGCCAGCACGATCATCCCCTCTACATTAGTAGCCGCAGGGTCAAACAGCTGTGGAATGGCTACTGACAATATCAGAATAGATCCGGTGATTAAAACCACTGAATTGATTATAGCCCCCAACAAGGAAAACCTCCGGTAGCCATAAGAGAAGCGCTGGTCCCGTCCCTTCTGAGAAATCTTCTCAAAGTACCACGCCAGGCCAAGGCTAAAACTGTCACCCAAATCATGCAGTGCGTCGGATAATATGGCCAGGCTGTTGGTGTAGATACCGCCGATGATCTCAATTACAGTGAAACCCAGGTTGAGGAAAAAGGCAACCTTTATATTAGATGCCGCCCCATGATTGTGGCCCTGCCTATGGTAATGTGAATGACCCATTGCTTCCTATCAACCAAAAGTAGGGCCATAAGCCATGCACTAGGGTTGCAGGAAGCAAATAAATGGGTACTATTCTACAGACGGTTATTTACTGTTACTTAGCTTCATTGAGGTTCCAGTCGTACTCGTAGAAGCCAAGTTTGTAATTGTTGGGTATTGCCTGAGTGCGGTACTCATTTATAAAATCAAGTACTGAACCTTCCTCTGTAAAATGCGGCTTATACCACTCGAATATTTTAGAGACTTGTACCTTGTTCTTACCCGCTTCCAGCCTCACAAAATATTCGCGATTAAGGGCAGTTTTCGTGCGCTCATCAAGCTGGCTCTCAAGAGTTGCCGGCTTGAAGGCGAAATTCCCCAATTGTGGGCAACCCAGTGCCGCACAAACAACAGCAAAGTGAATACGAGGATCGGGGTACTTCTTGTAAAGTGTTTGCTTCTCCAGGCCATCCAATGTTAACTTTTTGCCAGCCACATTGTGCTTAATGCCATTGAAGAATGTACTCACTGTCAGTGGCCCTTTAATTGGATAGCGTTCAACTATCTGGTAAATAACCAGAATGTTGTAGGTATTAATGTAGAAAGCCTTCTCTTCGCCAGCTGATGCACCACTTAAATCAACCTTGCTTATCTGGCCGTAAAGTGCCTCCAAGTCGCCATCATTGTCCTTAATGGCCTTGTATTTCACATTACCATCCACCACATATTGCTTCAAAAACTTATCAGTGTCGTTGAAAAACTTGTCGAGACTTTGAGCATTGCTCATGATCGTCATCGACGCAAACAAACCTATCGCTAATATCTTCTTCATTTTAATTCCTAATCAAATCAATTTAAAACAAATCTTAGGCCGAGATTGATAGTATTCCCGGCACCGGTATTTCTGCCAACCAGAAACTGAGTGCCTGACGCCTCTATCTCCAGCTTACTTCTCACCAACTGGTATTTGGCAGCAACACCGGCATTCCAATAGTGTGAATTCAATGATGTTCTTTGCCCCTCGGGCCCAAACTGCTGGACCACGGGTGTAAGTTCATTTTGTATCTGTAGTGTTAGTCGATCATTTGCGAAGTAGTTGAAAAACACCCGCAGTGGAATCGCCAATCTTGATGATTGTCGCTCTGCTACCTCGCTATTGCGGTTAATACCCCACATCAAATCTGCGTTAAAGAAAAGCAAAGTCTTGGCCCCTATCTTCTTATCCAGAAAAAACTGGTTGAGCCAAACATATGCATCGTGGTTAATAAAAGGCTGTGGTGAATCAATGCCTTGCAGGTTGTTAGCCACAGGAATAAGCAGGGTGCTCTGTATTGAGAAATTGGGCACGCTGGCTACCGGAGTAAACTTTATCCGAGGCCCAATATAGCTTAGCGCCGTCCTTGAATTAGCTGTTTGCTGAAATTCCAAAATATTGAACCGGGTGTCATTCTCATCCGCAATCAGGCCGGAGTTCACCCATATATCCAATCCGATGTTGACATTGGGACTCAGTCCGAAGGTCAATTGATTAATAGACGTAAGAAAGGATTCCTGAATAGCATCCGGCGTTGCCCTAACACTGCCATCATCATTAAAAATATTTCTACCCGGTATACGAACTCTTGAGCCATCAGCATCAAATGAATGTGTTTGGCTGTAGAAATTGTTGAAAGTCTTTATTTCAAATGTTCCCGTTGGTAACAATGCCGAAGGAGTCAGGGATTGAATATTGAAATCCTGCGCTGAAGCAGCCAGCGGGAAAAGGAATAATATGATAAGTAGCCTTCTCATTACTGCCTCCTGGTATATAGTCCGGCAATTTCCATATCAATGCCGAAAATGTTCACAGTGCCTTCCACTCGCATAGAATCCGTAACAATTCCGGTAACCGTAGCAATGTATTGCTCTTCGGTGCCAGGATTAAAGATGATCTGAGATCTCTCAAAATCCAGCACAAAACCCCCACCTTTTATTCTTTGATCATCATCACCGCCACAAAGCTCTTCGCCACCATCATAAGCATATTGGCCGTTGGCATTTAGTGTCATTGAATCATCCAATCGGCAAGTTTGAAATCCGGATAATCCCTCAAGTGTAAACGTTTGAGCATCCCAGACAATATTCTCGCTTCCATGCACCAGCATGGCAAATTTTGTAGAATCTGAGGCTGAGCCAATCACCTCGGGAACCACCGCCCCGTTGCCATTTCCGTTCTGCAGCCCCTCGTTAAACTGCTCCAAATCGAATTCACCGCAGGCCGCAGCGACTATAGCGGTGATAATAAAGGTTAGTGTCATACGCATTGTTATCGAATTCTATCTTCTAGGTACATTCAAATTAACGTGCAGCAAATTGTGAGGTAATCACGAGGTTATAACATTTCTGTAACATTTGAAGTTACCATTCCTCAGACGCAAAAATTAGTCATTTCAACAAGCTTTCATAAATTAGCATATGCCCTCTTTTGATGCCGTTAGACAGTCTTTACTAACAATTCATGCCTTTTCTGATCAAGAATTAAAGTCGGTGACCGATACCTTGAAAGAGGAAAAAGTGGCGAAGGGCGATTTATTGCTTAAACCGGGAGATACCTGCCAAGCCCTGTCCTTCGTAAAATCGGGCAGTTTCAGACATTTCATAGCGAACGACGAGGAAGATCTTACAGTTTTTCTGTTTATGGAGAACGATTGGGTTGCCGACTATCAGAGTTTCGTATCTCAAAAACCAACGGAGGGAAGTATTCAGGCGCTTGAAGATTGCGAACTACAAATACTCACCATACATGCCCTCCACTACCTGATCGATAAGCACCCAGCCTTCTTTACCCTGGGGAAAATCTTCGAGCACGGTTTCAGCCCTCATCCAAAGTCAGATCATCGCAAATCTCCGGACGACAGGTATAAAGAGTTGATGGAGAAGAAACCGCAGTGGATCAATCGCTTTCAGCAAAACTACATCGCTTCTTTTTTGGGAATGACTCCAGAGACGCTAAGTCGGGTCAGATCAAGGTTCAGGTAATACCGCTCGAGGTACTTGAGTAATACGTATTTCTACGTAGTGGAAATCTCAAACTATCCACAGAAATCCTTAATTTCCTGAAAAACTAAGCCCTGTCATGGATCCAAATCTATTCTACCTAAACTGGGACCTTCTTTTCGAGGTTTTTATCACCATCATCTTCTTATCCTTCGTGATTGAACGAGCACTGGCACTGATCTTCGAATCTAAATTGTATATCAACACACTGGGAGGAAAAGGCCTGAAAGAATTGCTTGCATTGCTACTAAGCTTTGGTGTTTGTTTTTGGATGGAATTCGATGCCATGAGCATTCTCTTTCAGCGAGATAAGACGCACATGCTGGGATATGCCCTAACCGCAGCTATTGTGGCAGGAGGTAGCAAAGCCTCTATCGCTCTTTTCAAGAACTTCTGGAAGGTTATGAGCGACGCTGAAAAAATGAGAAAGCAGAAGAAGGAAGAAGAAGTTAATGAAGGTGCCTAAGATCATGAGAAAGCTAGTCATTGCTTATTTGCTCCTCTGCTACCAGGCAGCGTGGAGTACTAATGACGTTCTTATTGTTCAACGGTCAAGTCTTATCAAAGATGCTCCCAGCAGCAGTGGAAAGCTAATTGAGCGAGTAAATGAAGGAGACACCCTGGCCCTACTGGATAATGGAAATAAAACAAATGGCTATTACCAGGTAATGGGACCAGCGACCGGAGAACCAGGGTTTATTTACCAGAATAGAGTTCGACGCCGCATTATTCCTATACCAGTTGAGATTGTTAATGGCACACTTGATTGGCCAGGTACTATACCTGCTGACTACTACAGCGGGACACAAGGCTTGGAGGGAGACGAATTAAAAGACCGGCTAAATGATATTATTCAAGACCACCGCGAATTTCCATACACCAGCGCTACAACCGATGTTTGGGACATACTAAAGCAGACAGATCGGGATTTGCTAAATCCGGAGCATGTTAGGTTATTATACACAAGCCGATCGCGCGATGCAGAGGCAGAATATGATAACGGCCGCGGCTGGACCAGGGAACATGTTTGGGCTAAGTCACATGGCAATTTTGGTACAACCAAGGGTGCTGGTACCGATGTTCACGCACTCAGGCCAGTTGATGCCTCCGTAAACAGCGCTCGTAATAACAAAGATTTTGATAATGGCGGGGAGGAATATATCGACGGCAATTTCCCTAGTGGGAATTATGGTGATGAAGACTCCTGGGAGCCGGCTGACAATGTAAAAGGTGATGTAGCTCGCATGATTTTCTACATGGCAGTGAGGTATGAAGGTGAGGGTGATGAGCTGGATTTGCAAGTGATAGAAAGTGTTGACACCTACCCGCTGGCAAAGCATGGAAACTTGTCTACTTTACTGGAATGGCATGAGTTAGACCCGGTAGATAGCTGGGAGCGCCGCAGGAATGATATTATTTTTGAACAGTTTCAGGGTAATCGCAATCCGTTTATCGATCATCCGGAGTTTGTCGCGCTCATTTGGTCTAATTGAACTTTCACCTCAAGCCACCTTTTTTACATCCAGAAATTTTCAGAGTCAGCAATCAGCCCGTTGCCGTCAGCACTTTTCCTAAAGTTAACCACTAACTCATGCTTACTGATTGCAATTGATAGCACCCAAGAAATCAAAAGGCTACTTGTAATGCACTGGCTATTTCAATAGTTTCAGGGCCATGTTAGAAGAAAATAAGCGATTTATTGCCTTAGATGTCTTTAGGGGCATGACGACCTTCCTAATGATTGTTGTTAACACCCCCGGAGACATAACCAGCACATTCTCACTTCTGTTGCATGCCGACTGGCACGGCTTTACCCCTACTGATCTGGTTTTTCCTTCATTTATGTTTGCAGTAGGAAATGCCCTCGCTTTTGCTAAAGACAAATGGCAAGGTAAGTCGTTCGGACAGGTTTTCGGTAAGATCTTCAAGCGGTCGCTGATCATTTTCATCCTGGGTTATATTATGTATTGGTTCCCATTCATGAAATGGGCAGCCGACGGCTCATTGACAGGCTTCCCGATCTCTGAGACTCGGATACTAGGAGTTTTACAGAGAATTGCCCTGGCCTATCTGGTTACGGCGGTAATGATATACCTCATGGCACCGCGGCAACTGATCGTTTCTTCGGGCCTTATGCTTTTGGGCTACTGGCTGGTGCTGTACGTCTTTGGCGATTACACTCTGGAAGGTAACGCAGTGTTGAAGTTCGATCTGGCTGTGATGGGCGCTTCCCATCTCTGGACCGGTGATGGAATTCCTTTCGACCCGGAAGGTATACTCAGCACCATCCCTTCCATGGTAAATGTTATTGCCGGCTTCTTATTGGGAATTTACCTGCGCAATGGAGGTGTGAACTTTGAGAAACTGGCCAAAATGCTCATGTTAGGAGCTGTTTTACTTTTCGTGGCATTCCTCTGGAATTTCCTGCTTCCGATCAACAAAAAAATCTGGACCAGCAGCTACGTGGTTCACACTATCGGCTTAGACCTGATTATCATTGCCATCATAATTTACCTTTCAGATATCAGGGCAAACAAGACCAATTTCACTTTCTTTGAAATAATGGGTCGGAACCCACTGTTCATCTACCTCGTATCGGAGTATATCTACATCACCTTCATGTTTGTAAGAATGGGCGAAGGTAAAACGCTCTACCAATCAATTTATGAAGTTGGTTTTCAGTGGATTGGCCCCTATTGGGGTTCACTTGCATTCGCACTCACCATCACCATGATCTGCTGGTTAGTAGGCAAGTTTATGGATGTGAAGAAGATCTATGTGAGGGTGTAGCAAACGCTAACCAGTAGGAATGATAGCAAAAGTCTTCAATACTAAAGCGGCATTACTGCCAGTTTTGATGCTGATGGCCTTGGCCCTTGTTGCTGCTTTTGGCCTATGGATGCTAGACAACTACTACACCTCCTCTATGATGCGAAGCCCGGTTTCAATGAAGGTCATGCCCTTCACGCTGCTGGTTTGTACTTTTAGTATTCCTGGATCCTACTGGCTTTTTAGAAATGAAAAGTTTCTTGGCACCAAAAGTTACCTGAAAGCTCTGGCAATTGTTTTATCAGTGTTACTTATTAGCTACACTGTTGGGTTGGTCTACTTCAATTTCATGGTAAAGTTTCCGTTTGAAGCAAAGGCCATTCACCAACTGATTCTACAAAACCTCTTTGTAATCAGCCTACCATTTTGGATTGCAATCCTGGGATTATTACTACTTACTCAAAAGCACAAATTTTCCGCCCAGCCTTCCCCCACAATTGCAGAACCCCGCGCGAAACCAGTGCAGTCATTGTCTGCAACTTTCGGTAGCAAAACGTTTATGCTTGAGTCTTCAGACATCATCTGGGCCAAAGCTGATGGTAACTACATCAAACTCTACACAAAGGACAAATTCTACTTGAAGAGAACCTCACTTTCCGATTTGCTCACGTCGCTTCCTTCAGGCTTTGTTAGGATACACAAATCTTTTGCTGTAAATACCGCCTTTGTTGAAAGTCTAGCCAGCCTTGACCACGGCGATCTATCAGTAGAGTTGAAAAATGGTGAATCTCTAAAGTGCAGCCGTCACTTTGCCAAATCGCTCAAATTCAACCTTGGATTGTAGCCCAGTCCATCTTATCCCACCATAATCCAACTTAGGTCTTTATTACAGCGGTACCCAGACAACGTCCGTAAGGCTAGCTAAATTCCATCTTGTATGCGAAAAACAGCCTTTTTATCAGTCATAGCCATCTTAATCATCTTCCCAGCTTGCATCGGCGGTCAATCAAATTCCGCTACCCCCAATGCCGATGGTGATATTGTTCTTGGGAAAATCTACTCAATGCATTCTGAAGTGCTCAATGAAACAAGAGAGTTTAGGGTACTGCTGCCAAGAGCATATCCCAATAGTGAAACAGCCTATCCTATCATATATGTTCTTGACGGGGATTCATACTTTCTTTCAGCTTACACCGCTATGCAAACCTTGGCAGGCTTAAGCATGATGCCTGAGGCTATTGTGGTTGCAGTTACAAGCCCAGATCGTACTGTAGACTACTCTCCTCCTACAATGAACATTCCGGCAGTACAGCGCAAGGGTGGAGATCAATTCCTAAGTCACCTTGAGAAGGAGCTCATACCCCATATCGATAAAAACTACAGAACACTTCCACTGAGAATATTGCTGGGCCATTCTCATGGAGCGATATTTTCCTTGTTTGCTCTTACGAAAAAGGCCGACCTGTTTAAATGGCATGTCGCCCTGGACGCCCCAATGCATTTAGACAACTTTTACCTTGAACATATGGTTGAGCAATTTCTACAGAACAATCCCGGCCATAAGGGGCGGCTTGTTGTTGGTTGGAACCGTTACAACTGGAGCGCAGAAAGCTGGCAGTTTGTCAAAGCCGCTAAATCTGGCGGGTTCATTGCCAGGAAACTTGACTTGCCGGATGAAACTCATTCATCAATGTATCATGCTGGTTTTTATTATGGTTTGAAGGAGTTATTTGCTGATTACCAGTACCGGCATAGAGAGGTTTTGGAATTTGACGAATTAGAGAAAAGATACCTGGAAATGAATGCCAGCTATGGCTATGAAATTCCCATTCCGATTTGGGCCCTACGATATGGTGCACTAGAGCACCTAACTGCGGCCGACGCAATCAAGGCCAGACCATTTGTAGAGAAACTAGCCAGTGATTATGGCGAGACAAATGTGCTGGATGACAATGTAGCTGATTGGCTTGAAATGCTTGAATCCAATCCACCGGAGGAAAGCCGGAGTGAGTACCTGTCGCGGCCCGAACCAAAGGTGAGTGAGCTAAAGGAGTTTATAGGTACCTGGTCTGACAGCCGACGTTATACTATAACCGTCAGAAACAACCAAGATTCAGTTCAAGCCTATGTGGACCAGGTAATGCCAGATGGGGAAGTACGACGACAGCTAGTGACAAAAGTTACTATAGCTTCTGATGGATCTCTGGAACTTGCCCATGCTAACGGTATGCCTCCACTATCAGGCTTAATCGTTTACAAATTACAATTGCCGAAAAACGGCACTATTAAGGCTCAGCAGCGCTTTAGGGTCTATTGGCCGCGAATGGAAGGTCGTAATCGACCGCAAGAATTTACGCTTTATCAGGTTGAAAAATGAATGCTTCTTACTGCACTTCTTCCCACCAGCTGGTTTGTGGCCTGACTTCCGGGAGAGCAAATCTTCTTCCAATAACTGGATTGATCATGGTGGCTCCCAGCCTTTCGGCTTCAGCTTTGGCGCGCACAACAGGGTCTGTCCAATCGTGAAGCGCCAGATTAAAAGCTCCCCAGTGTATAGGCATCATAACCGAGCCTTCCACATCCAGGTGAGCCTGCACAGTTTCCTCCGGCATCATATGTATTGGCTTCCAACGCTCATTGTACTGTCCGCATTCCATCATAGTAAAATCGAATGGGCCATATTTCTCTCCAATCAGTTTAAAGTGCTCACCATAGCCACTATCACCACTGAAATAGATGTTATATCTGTCGCCCTTAATTACCCATGACGCCCACAGTGACTTATTGCGATCAGAAAACTTGCGGCCCGAAAAATGCCTGGAAGGAGTGGCAGTGAGCGTGATATGATCAAGATTAGCCGATTGCCACCAATCGAGCTCTGTGATTTTGCTTTCCTCTACTCCCCAACGCTTAAGATGCTCGCCAACAGCTAAGGGGGCATAGAAGTGATTCACTTTGTTCTTAAGGGCCAAAACTGAGTGGTAGTCCAGATGATCGTAGTGATCATGCGAATAGATTACTGCATCTACTTCTGGGATGTCTTCTAATTTGATGGGGTTTTGGTACTTGAATCGCCGGGTCATAAATGATACTGGAGATGCAGCAGATCCCAGCATGGGGTCTAAGAGAATTTTCTTCCCTTCCATTTCCAAGAGAATTGCTGAATGTCCATACCACGTGACGTATAGAAGAGTGTCAGTACCAGGCTCGTCATTTGAGAACTGGGTGGGTAAGGGAGATTTAGGCACTCTGCCATCGGTATTAAAAAGCCACTCATATAGGATCTTGGGCATTTGTCTAAAACTCATCTCCATCACTGTTTCCTGCATATTTTTGAACTCCCCTTCCTTGTAGTTTGGGGATGTTTGAATTTCTACAAGCCTGGCTTCATCAGGACCTTGCCCAAATTGTGGAGCGAACCTCATAAAAAAGAAAGCAACCACAACGAATATTACTACTAGCGAAATCAGTACAATCAGCATTCTCCAGATAATTTTAATGAGTCTCTTCATTTGCCTGCGATGTGCATCTCAAAACAATACATGGTAGACGAATTGGCCTTACACATATTTTATTAGGGCACAAAAAAAGCCACCTATTGGTGGCTTTTCTGTTAACCTTTATAAACTGATTAGTTATTGATCACTTTTACGTTAACCGCATTCAAGCCCTTTCTTCCCTGCTCTTCATCATACTGAACTTGGTCGTTTTCTCGGATCTCATCAACTAAACCGCTTTGGTGAACGAAAATATCATCACCGCCCTCGGCTGGTACAATAAATCCGAATCCTTTGCTGTTGTTAAAGAATTTAACTGTTCCTTCTTTCATTTTAAACTTATAATTAATTATTAATGCGGATCAGAGCTAGCTCATCTCCATTATTTAAATACGGTTACAAGTACAGTTGATGAAATGGTTTAGATTAAAACGACTGACTTGAAACGGAAAGCAAATGTAGGGAATAAAAATTTTGCAACCTACGAATAGATTAGCAAGTAATTAGTTAAGCAACAATATATTTCAAATGAAGATTTTGCTTATCTGTGGTATTTTTGAGTGTGCTGAGAACCAAATGCGTACATCTTAGTTATCTCACGCTGGCCTTTACTCTCGCCTATGGGAATGTGATGGGGCAATTCCGCAGTGGCCAAAAGATGGTAGGTGCTAAGTACCAGGTTGGTAAAATTGTTAAGCACCGCGAAACCATCAGTCACCTAATCACTGAATTTCCAGTAAGCCTACAGCTTACTTACGATCGGAAAACACACGGTACAGAAGAGTGGGAGAAACGATTTAACTTCCCCGATATTGGCCTTACATTTATATATACTGACTTTCGAAACCCGGTTCTTGGCAGATATTACGCCTTATTGCCCACATTTAATTTCTATACCCGCAAGAAGCGAGATGCGCGATATCAATTTATCTACCGCTTAGGGTTTGGCCCTAATTATAGTACCGAAACCTACGATCGTGACAATAACAATAAGAACAGCATTGTAAGCACCAAGTTTAGTTTTGGGGTGTTGTTTGAAGCTGAAAACCGGTTCAGCATCAGTAAGAACTGGCAAGCAATCGCGTCGATCAATTTCACCCACTTTTCCAATGGTGCCATCAGGCTACCGAATCGTGGCATCAATGTGCTTAACACCAGCCTTGGCGTAGCTTACTTGTTAGACTATGATGGTGGGACAGGTAATAATATCCCCGAAGAAGGTATACTTCGAGATAAATGGGGGCTGGTGGCAACATTGGCTGGTGGATTTCATGAGGCGGTAGAAATAAATGCAGGCACACACCCATTTTTCGTACTTAGTGCTGCTGTAGACAAGCAGTTAAATAGAAAAAGTACTTTCAGTCTTGGTCTTGACTGGTTCTACTCTGTAGCCTTGAAGAAGTTCAGAGTTAACGATTATACCTGGGAAGGAGATGAATTGCCGGATTTTAATCGAGTGGGCATATTTATCGGCCATGACCTCCGGGTAAATGAAGTTGCGCTGTTTTCCCAGCTGGGCTATTACCTATATGATCCCTACTCATTCTTCACTCCAATCTATTTCCGGCTTGGTCTCAAGTATAATTTCTCACCAAAAGTAGCTGCTGGGGTAGCAGTGAAGTCACACGGGCCTACAGCTGAAGCTGTCGAATTCCTAATTAGTCATCGGATAAAATGAAGGCAAGGTTAGTTACATCTCTTCTCGGAATATGCCTCCTTTTTGCGTGTAACAAGGAGAATGCACCTGATTGTTTTCAACGCAGCGGAGATATAATTAATGTAGAGCTAGATGTGACAAGTTTCGACCGAATAGAAATCTGGGATCAATTTGAGGTTGTTTTTAAGGATGGGCCGGAACAAAAGGTAGAGTTACAAATTGGCAGTAACTTATTAGAAGAAATCATCATTAGTGTTCAAAATGGGCAGCTTGTAATAATGGACAATAACGGCTGTGGTTGGGTAAGAGGCTATGATTTCCCCGTTCTTACCGTTACTCACCCGGCTATGGCTGAAATAGTAATCAAAGGAGCGAGCCAGGTACGTTCCGAAGGCATTCTACAATACCCTAGTTTGAAATTGGTTTCACAGGGCGTTTCCGGAGATTTCAATCTTGAGGTCGAATCGAACGTGCTTTGGGTAGTTAACAGTCAGTTAGTCAACTATACTATCTCTGGAACTGTTGGCCTTTTACAAGTAGGCTACTATGCTGGTGATGGCAGGTTTGAAGGCGGGGATTTGATTGCCCAGGAGGTAGAAGTATTTCACCGTGGAACTAATGACATTATTGTTCAGGCCATGAATTCCCTGGTGGGAGAAATAGTATTTCTAGGCGACGTAGTCTACGTCAAAAACCAGCCTCCCACCGTAGATATTACCAGGAATGGACCGGGGCAAGTAATCTTCCAGCCTTAACTATGGCACCATCTGGCTTCTCCGCATCTCAACCTTGAGGGAATCAGAAATACTAAAGTCGTTGCTATAAATTGCTGCCTCCCATTCCCCATACATCGGATTAGGCAACATCACAAAATTAGCTAGTAGTTCACCCCTATTGGCGGCAACTAGCTCTTTCCCCATGTCCGCACCACGATCTGCGTAGATTTGCGAATAATCGGTAAGGTTGTCACCAACGAATAAGATGATGTTGTAGTCCTCAGAAACAACTTGTCTCCTGGCCGTCTTATCACTGGTTTCCTCCCTTAACAAAACATGGGTGCTGTCGGCATTAGGAAAGCCGTAAGCTTCCAGGTTGCTAATCGTGGGGCCCAGAGTGTTTACCCTTCGGTTGGAGATATAGAATACCTCAACATTCCTGGAGATAGCATAGTTGATAAAATTCAGCGCACCAGGCAGAGCTTTAGCTCTACCTTGATCAACCCAGGCCTTCCAGTTCTGTGAATTGTACTGGTCCTTGCTATTAATCAGTTCCACCTCAAAGGGGCTGTTGTCCAACACTGTTTCGTCGATATCCAATACAACTGCCAAATTCTCTTTCGAACTAATGGTATCGAGCTTAGCATCAATTAACAGCTTCGCATAATTATAGGCCTGCTCGTAGGAAGCAACCATCTCCGCTGATCGCTGGTACCAAAGTACACCAAGAACCAATTGCTGTGAAAGTTGTTGTTTATAATTGACTGGTTGGTTAGTTAGAGTCTCAGTGCAGCTAGTACTTAAAGCTGACAGCAGGGTAATAAGAAGAATTGAGGACCTTATCATATTTTTATTGATGATGTACGCTGCTAATAAAGGACATAAAACTAAAAAAATATCATCATCCTCATTTTCAAATTGTTAAGAACCAACAAATAACCTGAAAAACAACCCTTCACTAATTTATATTCGCCAGTCAGTAATTATGCGGGCACCGCATGCTACTAATTGTTATATCTTTAAAATGTATCAAACCGAAACGAGTACCCTATAATGAAACTAATTAGATCACTCTTAATCCTATTACTAGCTACAATGGCATCAGCAATCAATGCGCAAAGCGTTGATGAAATCGTAGATGCATATTTTGAAAACACTGGCGGGAAGGGCAACTGGAGTCAGCTTAAGGGCATTAAAATGAATGCCAAGCTAAACCAGGGAGGCCTCGAGATTCCATTGGAAATCGTCCAACTTGCCGATGGACGCACGTACACCAAAATCACCTTCCAGGGCAACGTAATCATGCAAGGTGTTTTTGATGGTGAAACTCTTTGGAATACCAATTTCCAAACTATGCAAGCTGAAAAGGCCGACGCAGAGCAAACTGCTAACATGAAGTTACAAACTAACGACTTCCCTGATAGCTTCTTCAATTATAAGAATAAAGGATACACGGCAGAACTAGTAGGAACTGAGACTTTTGATGGTGCTGAAACGTTCAAAGTAAAGTTGGTTAAAGAGCCTCTTTCTATTGATGGTCAGGAAGTTGAAGACATAACGTACTATTACTTCGACAGCGAGGCTATGGTACCGATCGCGCAGGAGTCTGATGTAAAGCAAGGACCTCAAAAAGGCTCAATACAGCAGATCAAGATCAGTGATTATCAAGAAGTTGAAGGACTTTACTTTCCTTTCGCAATGACGCAAGGTGTGAAGGGTGGGCCATCGCAGCCTTTGATGATTGAATCAATCGAAATCAACCCAACAGTAGACGAATCTCTATTCGCTTTCCCCGGAGGGCAATAGAAGCTAAACTTTCCAAACAATGAAGAGATTATGGATTCTGATAATCTCTGGCTTTGCCGTATCTGTTAGTTATGGCCAAGACCAGGAGATTGTCCTAAAAGGAAAAGAACTATTTGGCGATCTAAGTGCACGTCAAATAGGGCCTGCGCTTATGAGTGGCCGGATAATCGACTTAGAGCAACACCCTACTGACGATAAAATCATCTATGCTGGCGCGGCCGGCGGTGGCGTGTGGAAATCAGGAAATGGTGGCTCCTCCTTTACTCCGATTTTTGATGAACATGCGCAATCCATTGGCGCAATTACGCTTGATCCCAAAGATCCTGATAACACCATCTGGGTTGGCACAGGAGAGATATGGACACGAAATTCGGTATCGGTTGGAGACGGGCTCTATAAATCTACTGATGGAGGCTCTAACTGGAGTAAGATTGGATTCGAAAATTCAGAGCGAATCAGCAGTATAAAAATCAATCCTAATAATACGGCTGAAATGTATGTAGCAGTACTTGGTGCCTTGTGGGGAGACAGCGAAGAGCGTGGAGTATATAAATCAAATGACGGTGGAACTACCTGGGAAAAGATCTTCTACATTAATCAAGCAACCGGATGTAGCGACCTTGTAATGGATCCAACTGATCCTAATGTACTCTATGCTTCTATGTGGGAATTTAGAAGACTACCATGGAAATTCGAATCAGGCGGTCCTAACAGCGCGCTTTATAAGTCAACCGACGGTGGCAAAACCTGGAACAAGATCCATAACGGCTACCCGGCAGGAAAACTTGGTCGTATTGCAATTGCAGTGGCCCCGTCTAATAATAAGATTCTGTATTCCGTGATTGAATCTGAAGACGAGTCGAAAAAGGGCCTTTATAGATCTGATGATGCTGGTGCAAGCTGGAATCACCTGAACAGCGACTTCGGCCTTGTTGTGCGGCCTTTTTACTTTTCCAGGATTGTAATTGATCCCAAGGATCCAGATGTAGTGGTAAAAGCTGGCCTTTTCGGTTCAATCAGTCGGGATGGCGGCAAAACCTTTAGAAATCTTGGTAACATGCATGCCGATATCCACGACATTCTATTCGATATACACAATTCTGACAGGATGTATGTTGGTACTGATGGTGGTGTCTATCGCTCATGGGATGGTGGTACTACTATGGAAATTGTAGCCAACATGCCACTTTCGCAATTTTACCACATAAGCGTTGACAACGCCGAACCTTATAATATTTATGGTGGCCTGCAGGATAACGGCTCCTGGTATGGTCCTTCTTCCTCCCCCGGAGGCATTGAAGCAAGAGATTGGAATAATGTAGGATTTGGGGATGGCTTTAGAGTATTGAGACATCCAACTAAGAATATTATTTATTCCGAAATGCAGGGTGCCCAAAATGTGTGGCGCTATGATGTTGAAAGGAATCAAACCAAAACTATTCAGCCATTGCCCGTTGAAGGAGACCCTAAGCTTCGGTTTAACTGGAATGCACCAATGGCCGTTAGCGAGCATCAGCCTGACCGGTTCTATATGGGCAGTCAGTTCCTACACAAGTCGGATGACATGGGGAATTCATGGGAGAAGATATCCGATGACTTAACCACTAACGATCCTGCCAAGCAAAACCAGGAAGAGTCAGGTGGCCTATCCACAGATAATTCTGGAGCTGAAAACCACTGCACAATATTTACTATTGCTGAGTCCCCACTAAATGAGAATATTATTTGGGTGGGAACGGATGATGGCAACGTGCAGGTAACCAGGGATGGTGGCAAAACCTGGGAAAATACTATTGCCAATGTACCCGGTTTGCCAGCCAACACCTGGGTTTACCACATCGAGGCATCTGTTCATGGAGAAGGTATTGCATATGCCGTTTTCGACGGTCATGCTAACAATGACAAGGGTACATATGTGTACAAAACTTCTGACTTCGGCCAGACCTGGACCTCTATCGCTACGGATGAGATCTATGGATTTGCCCGCAATATCCAGGAAGATTACGTTAGCCAAGACCTCCTCTTCCTCGGAACCGAATTTGGACTGTTCATCACCATAAACGGTGGAAAAAATTGGAGCCGGTTTACCAATAACATGCCAGCCACGGCCGTACACTTTATCGATCTACAGAAGCAAACTAATGACCTGGTAATGGGAACTCACGGCAGAGGTGTGATCATCATTGATGACATCAGCCCCCTTCGTGAAATCACTCAAGAGGTTTTACTAAAAGATGTACACTTCTTCACCAGTAATCCAACTACTATTCTTGAAGAAAGTGGATTCGGCGGAGGAAGTACTGAGCGCCAATTTGTTGGGCCAAACAGGTCTCGGAATGCAAAGATCATCTACTACCTCAAAAAAAGGCACATCTTTGGTAAGATGGCCATGGAAGTGCAGGATATGAATGGAAATAAGCTCATTGATCTCGGGCCTGGCAAATCGAAAGGTATCAACGTGGTTACCTGGAACTACCAGATTAAGCAGCCTAAAATGGCCAAAGGGAAAACATTTACCTTCGGCGGGTTTACCAGCCCAAGGGTACCTGCCGGCAAGTACAAAGTTGTTTTCACCAAAGGAAAGGAAACTTACGAGACGGAAATTGAACTGCAGGCTGATCCGAACTCTGCGCTGACTGCCGCTGAGAGACAGGAACTTCATGAGACCACAATGAAGCTTTACAATATGTCTCAGGAATTGGCATACCTGGTTTATGAAATTGATGAAACCATCGCCAAGGCCGAAGAAGTAGCAGCATCTGGAAAAAGTGGTGGAAAGGTAACGGCTCCCATAATCTCAGAATTGAACGCTCTTAAGGAGACTCTTGTTATAACTACAGGAGACAACTATGTGGGTTCTGCTGACCCACAGCTAAGAGAGAAACTAGCAGACTTATATAGTAAGGTAGCAGCAGGCTTTGCGAAGCCTTCACCCTCGGAAATGGAGAACTTGAAATTGCTTGAATCACAGTACAACAAAGCAAAGCTTGACTTCTCTTCCATTAAGTCTAAGCGGGTTGGTAAAATGACTCAGTTTCTTGAAAAGAATCAGTTACCACCAGTGGCACTTAAGTCGTTTGAAGAGTTCATAAACGAATAATGATTAATACCAACCTTAACTAAAACCGAAAATCCCGGGAGTAATTCCGGGATTTTTTTGTTCCTCAATCTGGCAGCGAAATTGTAGTTAAACCTTCTCTTTTAAGCTTATACTCGTTACTGGTTACAGCTGCCTGAAACTTTGCCATATTACTTAAAGCCGATCGCTTCTGGCTAAGGCCCCACATACGATTGTAGTAGGTATTTCCTTTAGCGATTGACGCTTGCGGCACAGATGGTACCGAGGTGGGGTTTTCCAATATGGCCTGTATCGAGCGCATGTAAAGGTTGTGAGAGGACTCCATAACCTTCTCATGAAGTTGATATAGACTCTCAGAGCCTTTAAAATCAACACATTCCGTGCTTATAATGTTTCCACTATCTATACCGGCATCCAGCCACATCACCGTATTCCCAATAAGATAAAACTCTGCATTAGCCAGGCACCAATTAGTACAATTTGGTCCGCCCTTAACATACGGAGATAAACCTGTGTGCAGATTTACAAACCCAAGTTTTGGATTTAACTCCAGCACATCTCCCTTGATAAGGCTGGTCCCGGAAACAACGATAAGATCTCCACCAACTTCCCGATAAAAATCTAAAGTCTCATTGGAATTGATATCGTCAACCTGCCTAAGTGGAATATTAGGGCATTCCGGGTATGACTTCTGGTAAGCCGCCTGCAATTGAATCCAGGTCCTGTCAAGTTGCCCATAAAACGTCTTTTCAATAGCTTTTCTGAAAAGAAAACCAATACTTACCTCCCCAAGTGACTTGCTTTTTTTTTGCTCGAGAACGATACCTGAAAGATTGAACTGCTGCGACAACTTATAGGCAAGAGCTATTTGCTCTGGTGTATCCCCAAGCATCAAAAATAACTTACTGCTCATACCTTAACCACTCGCTTAATTAGCTCCAGGGAACCATTCATCCGCATCCTGGTCTTGAACCATCCACTACCAGCATATACATCTACCCGAGGAATTTGCATTGGGGAGCCCTCACCTTTTTGGTAAAACTTTTGGCCAACAGCTAAGCCTATCTCATAACCACAGGCACTGGCTTTGGACATAACCAGCTTATTGTAATCTCCTACGGGATATGAAATGGAAATCGGAAGTTGATCCAATTCCTCGCCAATACGATTTCTTGAGGCGGCAAGCTCAGCTTCAAGATCTCCTTCACTAAGATTAGTTAACATTAAATGGGATTTGGTATGGGAACCTATGCTTGAACCGGATACTTGCAATTCCCGAAGATCGTCCCAGGTCATCATGTAATCGGTGGGGGGAGCAACATCGCTGAATTGCTCTGAGATTTGGTTCATCCCCTCGAGCATATCCTTTGACGGAATCGTTTTCAGAATTTTGTAAAGATTTCTTCCGAAGTCTACTCGCTCCTCCTTATTATGCCACCGTTGGCGACAGAAGTCATCAGGAATGGATTTAATATCCAATTCGAAACTCAAAGCGTCTGTTTTCTCGAAATAACGATGGAATTGATGATTCCAGGGTGGGCTTCCGCCATCAATACTATCCGTTACTACATAGAAAGAAGCCGGCAATCCATATTTGGCCAGTATGGGTTGAGCATACTCTATATTGTCCTTAAAACCGTCGTCAAATGTTATGCAGGCCATTTCTTTCCCTTCCTTCGCACCTGAAGGATTCATCATCAACTCTTCTATAGTTGATACCCGGTATCTGCTGGAAATGTACCGTACACAGCGTTCAAACATAATTGGGTCCATCGCTGGAGCCCAGGCCTCTGACTGTGGAGAAACGCGATGAAATAAGTATACCCTAATAGTCATTCCAGGTATCGGCTTAATACTGCGATCAAATTTAAATAATCAATTACGATATGTGTGATTCACCTATTATTTGTTCTACGCCCTAATTCAGCTAATAAGTACTTCACCTTATTAAATATCAGTCACTTAAATCTATAACTTTCCCCTCCTATTAATATCTTTAGACTAACCTAGCTAACTAAACCCCAATTGAGCATAGACCGGGAAAAAGACTTTGAGATGTTATTTAAGGAGCACTTTGCTCCTCTTTGCTCATTTGCCTGTAAGTATATCCCAGATTTTGACGATGCCAAAGGAGTTGTACACGATGTCTTCGTCAGTGTGTGGAATAAATTTGGAGAACTCCCTCCAGGCATTAACCACAAAAGCTACCTCTATACTTCGGTAAGAAACCGTTGCTTCAACTTTATTAGAAATAATAAAAGAAAGGTTGGATTAGATGCCGCAGACGAGGCTGATTATGCTCTGGAAGATGCTGGCCTTGAGGCAAAGGAATTGGAGGAGGCAATTGCTGCGGCCATCGCCTCTCTACCAGACAAGTGCCGGGAAGTATTTGAACTTAGTAGATATGAGGGGAAGAAATATGGCGAAATTGCTGATTTGATGGGAATATCCGTGAAAACGGTTGAGGGCCAAATGTCAAAAGCCTTAAGAGTGCTGAGAGAGAAGCTGGCACCGTTTCTGAGCATAATTATTTTACTTGGAACTATAGGGGAAACTGTTTTTCATGTGTTAATAAATTGAATACAGAATTGTGAAAGAATATTCGGACGATACATTAATAGCCCTGATTGGTAAACATCTTACCGGTGAGGCCACCACTGAAGAAAGCCAGGAGTTGCAGCAGTGGATAGATGCGTCTGATGAAAACCGGGAAACTTTCGAGCAATTCAAGAAAACACTTCAACTTGTAGAAGGCCCGGAGGCGTCAAAAGAAAGAAACGTCTCAGTACCACAGATAAACATTGAAGCTGAGTGGCAACACTTTAAGAAGAAAGTTGATTTGCCCATCAGCAAGACTGTTGCAATGCCAAAAACCGAAGTTGCACCTGCAAGCAGCAACTGGTTAAAAATTGCCGCAGCAATAATTTTGGTGGCCATAGCCACATTTACGGTCCGGTATTTTATAACTGGCGATGGCACTGTCAACCTGGTGGCCGAAAACGAAACCTCATTGCATACCCTTCCTGATGGTTCAACTGTAACCCTTAATTTAAATTCAAGCCTTAGTTATGAAAGCCATTTTGGGGAAGGTACCCGATCAGTTGTGCTTAATGGAGAAGCCTTCTTTGAAGTACAAAAGGATGAAGCCAATCCTTTTGTAATAAATACATCCTCCTCTCAAATCACTGTTCTTGGCACCTCATTCAATGTCAGGGCCTATAGGAACAATACTGAAACGGAAGTAGTTGTAAATACCGGCAAAGTGAAGTTTGCAAGCGACAATTCCAGTGTCGAACTGGAGGCTGGAGAAAGAGGTACCCTTCAAGCATCTTCTGGGGAAATACTAAAGGCGGCCAACACCGATGGAAATTTCCTTTCCTGGAAAACGAAGGTATTGACTTTCGAAAATGCAGGCTTGGACGAAGTTGTGGCTGCTATTAACCGGGCCTATGACGCCGAAATTACCATAAAAACTGATGTGCCGGCAGACTGTCAACTAAACGTGACATTTAAGCAACAATCATTAGAATCACTAATTAACGTACTTGAAAATACACTTGACTTAACCATCACGCGTAATGGCGATCAGATAGAAATCACCGAAATTGGATGTGAAGCTGAATCATAGCAATAGCCAGACTCTTAAACATGGTACTTTTCTTTTTCTGCTGCTAATTCTCCCCCTCACTCCCATTCTTGCTCAAAATCAACCACTGCAAAAGCAGATTAGCGTAAGCATGGAGAATGTACCATTGCGAGAAGTTCTATCCGGAATTGAAGCGGAGAGCGGGTTGTCCTTTGCCTACAACCCAAAGAAGATTGCTGTGGACGAGTTGTTGTCATTCTCAGCTTTTGGTACGGTTGGTTTAGTGCTGCAACAACTTTCGCTACTTACTTCGCTTCGTTTTTCGCTTATCGAAAACCAGATTATCATAAAGAAGCCGAAGAAATCAAGGTCTAAGGAATTGGCACCTGCAACCTTAAGCGGTTATATAAAAGATGCAAGCAGCGGTGAGGCCCTCATTGGCAGCACCGTATATCTACCTAAACTAGAGAAAGGAGTGGCGGCAAATGCTTTTGGCTTCTATTCCATTACAGTACCACCAGGAGAATATGAAGTACAGTACCGGTTTATAGGCTACGAGGATCAAATTATCAGACTTGACATCTCCACATCGATTACCCATGGAATTAGTATGGTAGAAGAGCCGCCTGTGCTGGAAGAGGTAATTGTAACGGGTTATGCCGCTCAAGATGTTGATGAAGTTCAATTAAGCACGTCACGAATTCGCCCCAAAACAGTTTCTGAAATGCCGGCATTGTTTGGAGAAATGGATGTGATTAAAGTAATGGAATCTGTCCCTGGCTTTAAACTACATTCTGATGGCTCCACCTTCTACTATGTGCGTGGCGGGTACAAAGATCAGAACCTTATCCTGATGGATGATGCGCCGATATTTAACCCGAGCCATATGCTAGGCATATTCTCTACCGTAATCCCTGATGCGGTTAATGACATTACCCTATTCAAGGGAGATATGCCGGCTTTTTACGGTGGCAGGTTATCATCGGTGCTGGACATTCGCACCAAAAAGGGCAACGAGGATCATTTTCAATTCTGGGGAAATGTAGGTGTGATCTCAACCAAACTGGGCGTTGAAGGCCCAATCAAGAAATCCAAAAGTTCCTATTTACTTTCAGGAAGATTCTCCCGTATTGGATGGTTCTTTAAACAGCTAGATGATAACCTGGAAAAGCTAAACTTCTTTGACCTAACGGGTAAACTCAATTTCAACCTAAACCCAAAGAACAGGCTTTTCTTTTCCTTCTACTCTGGCAGGGATAACTTCTTCCAAACTGGTAACGGCATTAGTTGGTCAAATGGAACGGCCACCTTAAGGTGGAACCACATTTTCGACAACCGGCTATTTCTCAACACAACGATCCTCGCCAGCGATTACGACTATGAGCTCCACGTTGATCGGGCAAACAATGTTCGTTGGAATTCCGGAATTGCCAATTTCGCCCTAAAAACAGATTTTACCAGTTTCATCAAGCCCCAGGAAACTTTTGATTTCGGAATGCACCTTACGGCACTAAATTTCAACCCGGGCAATATTGAGGCCCCACCCAGCATCAATTTCTTCCCGGTTACATCTGTGCGCAACTCTGTGGAATTTGCTCTCTATGGCAACCATGAATTGCGCCTAGGCAAGAAAACCGGATTGCGTTACGGGCTGCGCCTGGTCTCCTGGGTTAACCAGGGAGATGCTTTTGAATTTACTTTTGATGGAAATGGCAATCCCATCGATACTACCTTTTATGTTGAAGGTGAGGAGTACATTGACTTCGCCAGTGCCGAACCAAGACTAACCCTCACCCACGATTTCAATGAAAACACCACGGGTAAATTAAGTTTCACCAGAAATGTACAGAACGTACACCTCATATCTAACTCCATTAGTCCGTTTACTTCCTTGGAAGTTTGGCTCCCAAGTTCCGTGAATATCAAGCCACAATCTGCCAACCAGGTTAATGCTGGTGTTCATCGGAAATCACCCGAAAAAGGCACCTCCTGGGAAATTGAAGCTTTCTTCAAAAGAATGAATAGTCAAATTGATTACGAGCCACATGCCGAAACCTTGCTGAACCCACTACTTGAAAGTGAGCTACGGTTTGGTGAGGCATGGGCCTATGGCATAGAAGGTACCATTAAGAAATCACAAGGAAGACTAAGAGGCTGGGCCGGATATTCATACTCCCGGGCTAAGCGAAAATTCCCTGATTTAAATGGAGGAAGGGTTTACAATGCCTTCTATGACCGGCCCCATGAGATTAACCTGGTGACCAATTATGATGTTAATTTGCGCTGCACTATTGGTCTCAACTGGAATTACTACACCGGCGCACCTTTTTCCTCTCCTACTTCCTTCTTCTACTTTAATGGATTGGAAGCACCTATTTACACCCAAAAAAACAACGACAGGCTTCCCGACTACCATAGGCTTGATTTTACAGCCACATTGAAATTGAATAAGAATCCAGAGCAAAACTTCAATCACTCGCTTACATTTTCGTTGTACAATGTTTATGGTAGAAAGAATGCACTATTCATCAATTACAACAAAACCCAGACTGAAGGTGATGGTTTGAAAATACCTTCTAACGTATTTGACCCCAATCGTACAACCACGCAATTCCATCTATTCCGTTTCACTCCTTCTTTCACCTACAACTTCACATTCAAATGAAACGCAATACCCTATTTATAATACTGCTCTCCCTGGTGATTGTCTCTTGTGAAGAATCTATTCAAAAGGAAATTAATGGGGAGAATAGTGATCTGCTTGTAGTAGAAGCAGTACTAACCAATGAGAATATCAATCATAGAGTACGACTTACGCACCCTCATCAATCGCAAAATGCTACACCAACTCCGGCAACAGGTGCCACGGTAGTTATTTCAGACGAAAACAACTTCTTCCCCCTGGTGGAGTTTCCTGCAGGCTCCGGAGAATACTATACCCAACCAATGCGGGCTGTTTTCGGAAGGACTTATACATTAAGGATACGATATAGAGGTAACGACTATATCGCTGTGGATTCACCCGCGGCTGGAGAGCCGATGCCGCCTTTGAATGTGGTTTCGGCTAGTGATGATGAACCCTTGTTTGAGATCCGATTTGACGATAGCGGCTCAGAGCCAAACTACATTGATCACTTTGTGTTATGGCAACATACTGCCTACTGCGCAGCAACTGGCGCCGACTGTTTTGGAAAAGTGACTTACTACGATCTGAAAACCATAGATGTAAACGAGATCTACAAGCCTGGTAAGGCAGAGTTCCTATTTCCCGAAACCAGCATTATCATTCGCAGGAAATATTCAGTAAGCGCAGGTTACCGTGAATTCCTGCGTTCCTTACTTTCCGAAACTGAATGGCGTGGTGGAGTTTTTGATGTTGATCGTTCCAACATACCGACAAATCTCAGTGCCGGAGCGGTGGGTTATTTCGCAGTGTCAACAGTAGTCACAGATTCCACAGTGTTTGTTAACACGCCATAAATACCTGATAAACAACTATTTAAGTGAATTAAAAAAATTAAATTTTAGATAAGGGTATGTACCAAGCAGAGTGTTATAGAGTCGAAAGGTAATTCTAGAAGCCTATAAAAATTCAAAGTAGAACAACACTCGAAAAAGAATATAAAAATGAAAACGCTTAAATCAATCCCATTAAAGTTTGCCTTAGCAATAGCCATAACGGCACTCATATTCGCTTGCGATATCAATCCGAACAATGAAGTGCAACCAGAGATTCTTCCTGAATCTTTCGCAGTAGATATTCCTAATTCCATCAGTAACGACGCTGTTGCCGGCGGTCGTTTTATCAACGGACGTGTAGCTGATGATACCTTAAATGGAAATGAAATTTACGAACAGCTAGGTCTTTTCATCGCCATTGGCGAGGGTGCATCTGATCTGGTAGAGTCTATCATCTTTGGTATCAGGGTTCATAATATCAATAGACCTATTACGCTTACCTACATCAGTGACGACGACAATCGCGCTAAGAATTTAGTAGTGATAGAGAGTAGTGAGTTTGAAGGTAAAACCTACGATTACGAACTCACTATTACTGATGCGGACTCGGAGCAAAACGTTGACGGAGGAAAAGCTATGCAGGTGTTCTGGAATACAAGCCCCGTGGAAGGAATTGCTATTCTTAAGCCATTTAATATAGACAGAGTTCACGATGCGGATGCAGGTGAAGGTATATTCCGAATTGACTACAGTGAGAATAGTGAGTTTGGCTATGACGCTCACATGATAGTTAGTATCTCTAACCTCACTTTGGAAGATCCTAACGTGGATCCTTTCTCAATGAGAACTATACGCATGTTTGCTGGCAAGTCAGGTGATGTTGTAGATGTATATGGTAACTCCAGTCATCCTAACGCAAAACTCTTCACTGACGACACAGGGTTCAACTGGGCATTCGTTGCCAGCGGTAGTGAAGAATCAGGTCTCGGTGTTGCAGAGGTTGGCCTCCCTCCCAGCAACCTCGACTCTAATGACAGAGCCGTACTGCTGGAAGACAACTCAGTGAAATCAGTTTTCACCGCGGCCATAAATGAAGCTTTCCCCAACTTCCCACAATGGATAATAGACGCTTACCTTGTTAATACTGAAGCCCCAGGTTTCTTCGACAACGATGGCTTTATCCAGGGCGGAACTTCGCCAGGTTCGGAATGGGACGAGTTGGTCAGTAGAATTCAAGATCTTACTCCATACAATCCGCTAGAAACCAGCAATCTAGAGATCATGTTTAAGTAGTTTGGTCACAGGTTATTAATTAACCTAGAAGCCCCCGGCGAACCCGGGGGCTTTCTTTTTTCTAAGTATTTATACTACCATTCCTCAACACCCTTCAGCACAAAATCATTAGCTTTAGCTACCACCAACCAATCTACCACCGCAATGGAGACAAAACACGGATTCACCAAGATGTCGGCTATCGAATTTGACAAGTGGCTGCAAAAGTTAAAAGTAGCCCGAACAGTTTTGTACCTGCAACAGCATCATACCTATATCCCTAGCTATGAGCACTTCAATGGCTCCAACCACTTCAAAGTGCAATTAGGAATGAAAGATCACCATGTTAATGAAAATGGATGGAGTGACATCGGCCAACATTTCTCTATTTTTCCGGATGGTACAGTCTTGACAGGCCGAAGCCTTGAAAGGACGCCTGCCTGCATCTATGGAAAAAATTCTCACTCTATTTGTATAGAGAATGTAGGAAACTTCGACAAGAATGGAGACGACATGACCACGGAGCAGCGGCAAGCTATCTTTGACATTTCAGCAAGCATTTGCCGGAGATTCAGTATTCCTGTCAACACCGAGCGCATTGTATATCATCACTGGTTTAACCTTAGCACCGGAGAGCGAAACAATGGCTCCGGGGGAAACAAAAGTTGCCCTGGTACTAATTTCTTTGGGGGCAACAAAGTAGAGGACTGCAAGAAACACTTCCTACCAGGCCTACGCAAAGCACTGAAGCAAAACCCCGACCCAATTCCAGAGGCGCCGGCCGTAAATCGGCATGTAAGCGTGCGGGCCTCGGTGCTAAACATCAGAAAAGGGGCAGGAACTGGTTTCGACAGGGTTCAAGACAGAGCAGGTGCAATCAGAGGAGCAATTCTGCGCGTATATCGCGAGAAGAATGGCTGGCTCAAGATCAGCTCAAACAAAAACCATTGGGTGGCCGGTAACTATACTGATACTGTTAGCCCCGCAACGGTTAAGGCAACTAAGTTGAATGTGAGAAGCGGGCCCAGCATGCACTACCGCAAAATTGGCTCGGTAACAAAAGGAGAAGCCGTTTTCATTTATGAAGAAATAGATGGGTGGTGCCGCATTGGTCATGAAGAAAGATGGGTAAGTAAAGCATACCTTAAAGTCTAAGCCGGCTACTAACAACAAAATCACTTTATGTTCTGATTTAGGTCATTACACCTTCACTGGCTATTAATTAGCTTAGGTCTCATCCAAATCAGAATATTATGAGACTAAATAATCTTAAAGACAGCGCTTTTACTCGTATTGGTAATAGCTACGAACATTATATTAACCCAGAGCATTTCTTAGGCAGAACGGCCTTTGAGGACGTGATGGTAAAACCCCGCGTAAACGTAATCGAGTCTAAGAATCAATACCTCATTACAGTTACCCTGCCCGGCATTAAGAAGAAGGAGCTTAGAGTAAATCTGGAAGGCCACATTCTTCGGGTTGACCACCACGAAAAAGGTAAAGAGCCTAAAACCCTTTTGCAAACTGATATCTTCATGCGCTTTGGACTAAGTAAGATGGTAGACATGGAAGGTATTACAGCCCGACATAAGAATGGAATGCTAAGAATTACTTTGCCCAAAATAATAAACGAAGAGAGCCCTAGGGTAATAAAAGTGGCTTAGAAACTCCATTTTACCCTGGCAAAAGCCAGCTTGGCGATGGCCTTGTGATCACCCAGGGCATCTTGATCAAAATATATTTGCCCAAGCAAATCCAGATCCAGATTTGTTATAACCGATATGGTAAGACCTGGGTTTAGGAACAATCCATCGGCACCAGGGTAATAGATAACGGCAAATGCTCCGCCAATTAGTGGATGAAAGCTGTACGAAGTTTGGACTAGTGTAGAAAATTTGAATGGTGAGAGATCTCGGGCGGTAAGACGATCAGGCAGAAACTGCACGGCTCCATTACTGTTTTCATCCCCTTCACTATTAAATAGTACTGAACCGTGTAAGTATAAGGAACTTTCGAAAGAGTAGTCGGCCGATATTGAGGCTAAGAAAGCATTGGGTGCTTGCCCTTTATAGGGAACAAAATATCCTAGCTCTCCCCTGAAACCTGCCAAACCAATGTTGCCAGCCCACCCTACTCCAAGACTTATATCTCTACGAGCCTTTCCCGCTATAAGGCTAATATCGTAACCACCCTTATTTATGGTCCAATTACCCGCCATCACAATCTCGTCAAAATCATCGTTGAAACTGGATGCAAATTCCACACTGGATGTAGAGCCCAAATACCTCTTTACCCTCAGACCGTCAGTTCCCGGCCTTTCTTCATAATCAAAATCAAAAAAACTGTAAGTGTTGAAAAGATCATTGGGGTTCCATACCAGGTTAGTGCCCCAATTTATTCTTTGCCGACCCAAGCGTATCTCCCATTGCTCTTTGACCAATTCAATATAAAGGCGGTCTATCATAGTTTGAAAGACCACCGTGTTTCGATCCACCACATTAGCTGATAAGTCAACATAATCGTTGTTGACATCTACAAATTGCGCATAGTTAGGAAGTAGCTTTACCAAATCGCCGTGAAAGAGCCTGTTCCGTACCTGCAGATGAAAAGTAAAGTTGTTGTTTGGGAACCACTCGAAATTGAGCCGGTTGTGAATGAGGTTATCTATCAGGGTGCTATCATCTGCAAAATTAAATGTGACCAAATCTTTCACGTAGCCAGATAGCAGCCATTTCTTCTCTTTTTTCTCCTGGGCAAATGAGCTTAACACTGCAAGAGAAAAAAACAACACAACCAGATTCTTCATTCCTTTACGATATCGGAGTCGATCCTGCCGTCAACAAGCGTGATTACTCTTTTGGCTTTGTCAATCACTCTTTGGTCGTGGGTTGAAAATATAAAAGTCATTTGCTCGTCCTGGTTGAGCCGGGCCATCATATCAAGGAGGTTTTCTGCAGATTTGGAGTCCAGGTTAGCTGTTGGTTCATCGGCCAGCACGAAATCAGGTTTAGATGCGAGCGCCCGGGCAACTGCCACCCGCTGCTGCTGTCCTCCGGAAAGCTCAGAAGGCCTTTTGTCTGTCTTGTCAGACAATCCTACTTCTTCCAGCAGAGCAGTTACTCTTGAGTCCCGATCTTCCTTAGACTGCTTTTGCAGCAGCATCACAAACTCAACATTCTCCCTTGCTGTAAGCACCGGGATCAAATTATAGGCCTGGAAAACGAAGCCAATATGTTCCAATCTGAAATCTATGAGTTCGTTCCTACTAAGGCTTGAAATGTCCACGTTGTTCACCATTACTGATCCCTCTGTAGGTTTATCCAACCCACCTATCATATTTAGCAGAGTGGTTTTGCCGGAGCCTGAGGGGCCAACAATCGCCGTAAATTCTCCTTTCTCGATTTTGAGATCAACTCCCACTACGGCGTGCACAGGCACCACCGCATGGTTATATGTTTTGTGAACGTTCTTAGTCTCAATTACTGCCATTGTCTAGATTTTTCTGATAGCTTCTACCGGGTTCAGTTTGAGGGCCGTCACAGCAGGATAAATGGAGGCTAGTACTGCGGTAATAATCACCAAAATCATAATCCTCAAGTAGTAGATGCCTTCGAGTTTTGGATAGATAAAAGTCTCAAAGCCCAAAGATTCATGGCCACTGTACATACCCGATATATCCATCCCCTGTGTTCCGAAATAAGAGATAGTACTAAAAGCCAGGAGCAGCCCCACCGGGGCGGCCACCATAACCAACATGATAGTTTCGAAAAATATCATCGCGAATAATTTTCTTCGGTTCATGCCTACGGCCATCAACATCCCTATTTCGCGTACTCTCTCAAGCACAGCCATTAGCATGGTATTAACTATACCAAAAGAAAGTGCCAGGAGAATAATAATCATGAAGATGTAGATGTACTGGTTGAAGCTATCGACCATAAGGCCCAGTTCAGGAGATACCTCCCGCCAGGTTTCGGTTAGTGATTCCTTGTATTTTGCCTTGAGTACGTCAGCAAAAGGCTCAACCAACTCCGGATCGTGAAGCAAACCAGCTATCTCGTGAAATTGCCCCGGCACCTGCAACAACTCTCCAAGGTCGAGGGCCTTCACAAACAAATTCATTTCATCATAGCCAGGATTGGTGGTTTCATAAATGCCTATAACCCGAAAAGCACCAGCGACTATATCTTTGTCTTTGTTCTGAAACGTAAGAACTACCTTAGACCTTAACTTCACATTAAGCTTATCGGCCAGCTTTCGGCCGATAATAATTCTATTCTTCTTATCGTTGAAATATTCCCCTTCAACCACTTTGTCCTGCAGGCCGGTAACAGATTGTTCTCGAGCAGGCATTACACCAAATACCCTTGCTGCTGCACTTTGCTTGGCTGAGGCTGCCATACCAACTGCAATTACTCGTGGTGAAACCGCCTTCACGTAAGAGTCTGACCGTAAATGCCCAAGCTTCACCCCTCCTTGAGGAATTACCAGTGCCGGATCAAAATCTTCCGAGAATTTCGGATGATGAATCTGAAAATGTGATACCTCTTTCTCAATAGCAGTTTGCAATCGCTGATTAATAATTCCGATTGAATACCCCATTACGAAGGCACCAGCCCACAGGCCCAAAGCCACGGCTGTAATCACCAGCATACTGCGGAGAGGATTTCTCCAGACATTCCTCCAGGCAATTAATAGTATCATCAGGCTCTCATCGCTTTAATAGGATCAAGAAATCCAATTTTGAACATGGGGTAAATTGACAGGATCAGGGAAATTACCAACACCACAATAGTCTGAGAATAGAAGACGATAGGCTCAATTGAGAAATAGAAGACTGGCTCAAACCCAAAATTCTCATAAGCTTCCTGCAGCTTACCTGATACTCTGATAGGGAAATTATAGAAATAGCCAACAATAGGTATACTAATAAGCATCCCTATAACTACTCCCAGCATGGAGATCATAACATTCTCCATTACCACTACCGTGCTGAGTTTAGCCCGCCGCATACCAATCGCCACCAGTACGCCAAATTCATACTGACGCTCTAAGGTCATCATTAGTATTGTTCCAAAAATGCCGAATGCTATTAGCACGTATAGTATTACCTGGAAAATAATGTTCTCCGCCTTCTCTGCTTCAATAAATTGATGAATGTCAGGCAAAAGCTCCTGCCAGCTCATAATCTCATATTTATCGCCAACGATGTCACTTCTGAGTTCTTCCGCCAATGCATGCGCACCGCTAGGGTTATCGACGAGCAATACCAGTGACGTCAATTTATCAGAGGCTACATAAAGCTCCTGGCTTTGAGTAAGCGGCAAATAGACCATGGTGCTATTTAGATCCGGAGAGGCGAATTCAATCATTCCTTGCACCACATATTTGCCTACCGCAGTTGCCCCCCGATAACCCTGCCCAAGTAGCACTAGGGTATCTCCCAACCCCAGGTCCAGGTATTCAGCAACACCGGTTGTTAACATAGCCCCATTACTGGTTGCAGTCAAATAGATTCCATCAACAAGCTTATCCTTCAATTGAGTAGCGAGATGCTCACCCTCAGGGTCAATACCAATTACTGCTACTCCTTTTGATTTTTCGTCAGAAGCTGCCAGGGCAAATGATTCCAATCGGGGCACTGCCGCCTTTACTCCAGCATTGGCCAATAGCTGATCTTCTAATTCCTCACTACTGTCGAAAGTGTTATCTAATATCTTCTCATCCCAGTAACCCTTCTGATGAACCTGAATATAGCCAGTGTAGTAACCCACTATATTTTGCTCCATTTTGTTCAGCAAGCCATTTTTTACAGAGAACATCAATACAGACAACAGTACTGCAAACACAATCGAGGACATGGTAATTACTGTCCTGCGCTTACTTCTCCAGATATTTCGCCAGGCTAGCTTAAAGAACATAGTGCATGGAATGAATTGTAACGCATACTCATCTTACTCTTCGCATATTCTGCTTTGAAAAGAAATTACTTTCAATATCAATATCAAAATCTAAGAAGTCATATTGAATAATTGTACGCTGATTTTTCTGTTCCTCAGGGATCATCTCCATCCTGGTAGGAATAACCCGGCCATCAACTGTTTTTACGTCAGAAAGAACCTGTGTATTTATCAGGAAATCGTCTTCATCATAAAACTTAATAAGCAATTGAAAGTATTCATTCTTCTCGATGAAGGCTTCAATTCTACCCCAAACCACAGCGGCCTCTTCTTTTGGTTGCAGTTCTACTTTGTGGCATGAATAGCCATTTATGACGGTATCTCCCTTGTAGAAGTGACTGTAATCCTCCACAATGGAGGATTCCCTCACCAAGTCGTCATTGGTAAAATCCGACCCCATCCACGACTGCATCATCATAGAGGGGGGTAATTTTATTTCTCTATCTATTCTAGGCTGCCAATTCCAGATTTCTTTATCTAATTTCAGAAAAGCTGTACCCCTATCACGGGCCGGAGAGGTTATTAGGATAAGGCTCTTTTCTGTACCAATAGCCCACGACTTCATCTTTATCTCCCGCTTCCAGTCCGGCCTCTGAATTGTCATGGTCATTTCCGCCTGACTGCTGGCGCCTCTCATCTTCTCATCGGCCAGACGGATAATTTCTTTGGCATCAGGCACTTGTTGAGAAAAATTCAGTGGTAGTAGATTTAACCAAACAAGAAGAAGCATAATTCAAATTTCTTGGTGCAACTAATTTTCTGTGGCAATACTATTGAAATAATTCCTAAATAGAGCTTTGAGCTGATTTTCCGTCATACTATCAGCCGCTTCGGTATTTATAACCATGGCATAATCCCTGTTCCATTGTTCCAATAGATACTTTTCCAATCCAAGCCGCACATGACCAGGGCCGACAACATAAACCTTTTGAGCATCTTCAGTATTTGACATAACCGCAGAAAAGAACTTTTGAAATTGTTGGTTTCTCCTTCTTTCCAGTTTCGTATCAGAAACAGCATCCTGAGGGCTAAATGGCACCCCCGATCCATACCCACCCCTGGCATGAAAGTCATCAACACCAGAAAGCAGTTCGAAAATGTTGCCAGGTTCATCAGCCCTCCAGATAAAGGCTCGCTTTGCGTCTATCCAAATACCAATATTCATAACTCAATTCATTAGTCGTGGAAAATCAGAAGTGGTTCAAAAATTCCAAGTTTTTTTCTATCAGTTGTATTTACATTAGTCAATAACAGGCTGCATTAGTGATAGCTCTGAGTTGGCGGGCAGCCACATTTACGGCAGGCTCAATAAGGGAACATTCGCATGGTGGGCAAGTTTCCTGGTAATACTCTTTTGGAATAGCCTTGCCAGGAAATTATGTTTCTTGGGCATTACCGCAAGCAGATCTATCTTCTCCTCACTAACAAAAGCAAACAGCCCATCTTCAACCTTGTCCATCATTTTAAAACGAAAGTTGTGCTTTAGGCTTGAAAAGAAATCGTCAATCTTCAATGCATTGATTGCTTCTTGCTCCACCAACGACGAGGGCTTTGGGTGCACGTGAATAATTTCCAGTTGCGCTTCAAACTGTTCGGCCAAATATCTTAATACCTGAAGATTTTTTGTTGCTTCTAAGTGCTGGTAATCCGTACCCAAGGCTATTTTTCTGATGTCTCCAATACTGGCGCCTTTAGGAATAGCCAGTACCGGTGTTTTGCTTTCAGTCATAACCTCTGAGGCTATACTTCCCATTAATATCTCCTGGAGCCCTGAGGCGCCATGGGTTCCCATTATAACAATATCTACTTCCTTAGCAGCTTTTAATATTCCTGCCGTTGGGAACGAAATATCAACGGCAAAACTGGAAATAACTTCCTCAAAAAGTGGTAATTCTTTTTTCCAGCTTTCGAAGTCCTCCTTGGCGCGTCTGGTATAGTCATCCATCAGCCTTGGGTTAATGCCAATGCCCATTTCAGCAGCAGGGATGGGAATATGATAGCAATTGAGGACCTGCATTGAGGCATTTAGTTTTGCAGCGAGCTTTATGGCCTCACCTAATGCCAATTGAGAACACTCCGAGAAATCGATAGGAACTAAGATTTTTTTTATCATGTCTTTGTTGGAAAGGATCAAAAAAAGGCGGGTATTCCCCGCCTTTGGGATTGGACAGGCAACCGACTACCTGTACCAAAACGTACTCAACCTACTTTGATCGCTCTACTCTTCTTAATGGCCTCTTTACTTTTTGGTAAAATGAACCTTAACACACCGTCCTCATATTTTGCATTGATCTTATCGACCATCACAGAATCCGGTAATAGAAACGATCTTGAAAAGGATCTGTAATTATATTCCCTGCGTGTAAAGCCGTCATTTTTATCAGCCGTATCATCTTCCCGTTCTGCTGAAATCAGTAATGTGTTGTCTTCAACATTAATGTTGAAGTCATCTTTGTTCATACCAGGTACTGCCAGTTCAACGGAATATTGATTTTCGTTCTCTGTGATATTGGCCAAGGGCACCCGCGTCATCCATTGATTATTGAAGAAGTCCCCGTCGAAAAATCGGTCCAAATCGAAATTGTCCCATAGCGTAGATCGAAGAGTTGGTTTGTTATCTTTTCTAATGCTTAATAGAGTCATTTTCTCCTCCTTTCATTTAGATTAAACTTTTAACTGATCAAATCTAGTAAGCCTTACCGGCCCAAGACATGATATTGCTCAAACCACGTCTATGACTTTGATCATAAACATCTTGGCTATTGAAAATTGCGTAAAGAGACATATACCAAATCACAACTGATGCGAGCCCAAGTATTTACCTCCGATTTAAAGAGTCTTTCCCTGAAATACCCAATCGTTGCGTTAGTAGTCCCGCTTTCCATATGGATATTACGGCCCTTTGGAATCCGTTTTGAATGGTCCGACATACTTTTCCACTCACTTCTATTCTCGTATGGGGGCATTGTCGCTTTGGTATTACTTTTATCTAACAAATACTTAAAGAGTCGATTTATAAAGGCCTCATTTATAAATATTTATAATTACAAATACTTATGGCCACTAGCCCAGGCCGTGCTAGTAGTGGTTTGCTGTTTGTCCTATTTTCTGGTTGTTTTTTCCAGCACTGCTGTGCTTGTAAGCAATTCAATAATATTGAAAGCTGCGGTGGCGGCCTTTGCACTTTTATACTTAGTTCTTGTGCCTGGGGCAAGGGAATATCCCCACGGTGAAGTAAAGTCAAACAATCACAATTACCTTCATTTACATGGCAAGGGAGCTAATGAACATATTCAACTACAGCCTCAGGAATTTCTGATGGCCAAGAGCGCCGATAACTACGTGGAGGTTGCTTTTCTGCGCCAAGGGATAATTCACAAGCAACTGCTAAGGGTAACTCTGCGAGATTTAGAAGGCCAATTGGCAGACAAAAATATTATAAAATGCCACCGCAGCTACCTGGTAAACATGCGCAGGGTGGCTGATGTACAGGGGCAGTCAAGATTACTAAAGCTAAAGCTCGATAGCTTAACCGTTCCGGTTTCGCGGCAGCATGTTCAGAAAGTGAAATCTGCATTTCGCAAACTGCCCATTAGCCACAAAGCCTGACCCACCTACCCCATTTTTATAATTTGAGGGGGATTTACACTGCAACCGTCTTAGACTTGTTCAAAAACATATGAACAAAAAAGTAATCCGAATTTCCCGCTGGGTTCTGGTCGTTTTGTTGGCTGGGCTGTTTATCAGTTCAGGTTATCCCAAGATTATACCCAATGAAAGAATGGTTTTGCGGTTTAGCAATTGGGGTTATGAACCTTGGTTTGCTTCTTTAGTGGGAGCCATTGAGCTATTTGGAGGAATTGCTCTCTTCATACCCAAGGTGACTATTTATGCAGTGGGCTCATTAGCCATAATTATGCTTGGAGCCATTTACACGCATTTCAGCACGGGTGTGGGAGGCCCAGAGTTTGCAATTGCAGCCTTGGTGTTGCTGGGAGTAACCGGTTGGCTTACTTACAAGGAAGAGCAAATGTAGCCCTATTCGAACAGTAGGAATTGCACTGATTTGTCTGTAAGGCTGGTAATAAATGCCTGATATTCCTTATAGTCCTCGCGTGGAGTGATAATCACGACTGCCAGGGGCTTTTCCTGGTCCTGCATTTGCTCCAATTGCTCTGGAGTTATCTCGGTGTTTTCGCCGAACCAGTGTGTAAATATGTTGTTGATAAGGACGCCCGGCAATTTAGGCAGATCCTCTGTTCTTAAGGTTAGGGTAGCTTCCAAGGTTGGAAACTAAAATAACTAAATCTAAAATAAGTTGCTGAACAATATTGCCCTGCTACGCCTCTCGCAAAAGCGGTCGTGTTAGGCAGGTGGGTCCGCCGCATCCCTTTACACTAATCTCGCTGCCGTCGTACTCAATTACTTCTACCCCTTGCTGTTGCATTAGTTTCTTCGTTTTAGGATTGCCTGCAGCCATAACGCAGACACGGGGTGCCAGGGCGAGCACATTGCAACCAAGGCTGTCATACTCCTCCTCTGGAACTTCAACAAAACTAAAGCCATGGCGAAGCAACTCTTCCCTGAAAACTACTGACATCAAGGGAGAATATATTACCGCTAAGTCTTTGTCTATTGGGCTGAAAACAGACATAAGGTGAAAGACATCAGTGGGTCCTCGAAAATGGGGGGCCTGAAATTCCACCACAGATTCAACTGACTCTGGTAGTATGGCCTTTAGCTGCCTGATTCCCTCAGTGTTGGTTCGATATCCTCGGCCTACACCTAAAGTACTGGCATTGATCCAGGCCACATCACCACCCTCCAGCGTGCCAGGCGAAAGCACCTGGCCCCTAACAGGTATGTCTTCAGTCCTGAAGTAATTCGTTTGCGATTTAGTCTCTTCCCTCCTGGCTTCCTTCCCCATATTGCAAATTACCATGCCTTGGTTGGTGGCAATAGACGCGTCTCTGACATAAATTGAGTCTATGCCTATGCCATCCTCCAAAAAATGAGTCTTTACCCCAGCACCATGCAAAATTTCGAGAAAAGCATCGTATTGATCACATGCCTTCTCAAAATCAGGTCTACCCAGATAATGCAACGGCTTCCATTGCGAGTCTACCAACTCCTGGCTTTCAAAGGCTACTCTGGCATGCCTCAAAACCACTGATTTTAAAACTCCGTAATCTGAATGATATGTATATGCCATATAACTTTAGGAACGGTTGTACTTTGTCCAAACATAAATCGGAATGCCAGCCATCAAAAGGATGAAACCGTAAAATACCGGTTCTTTCCCCGAACCACTAATAGCCCAAATGGAATAGGCAAAGGCCGGTAATGCAAATATTAGAGGTTTTGAGAGATTAGTTCTTTCGCCTTTATTAATCGCTATAAGGATTTCAGCCAAAGCCGAAAATAAGTAGGGCACCAAAACCGTGGTAGTACTTAGCAATATCATAAAGGTGAACATTCCCACCAACCCTTTGCTATAGTTTGACAATACCAATAGCGTAACTAGCACACTGGTAATTACTAGTCCAAGCGCAGGAGCTCCATGCTTATTTTCTTTCTCGAACACCGCCGGAAAAAGTTTGTCTTTGGAGATGGCCATAGGTACCTGTCCTTGCAGTAGTATCCAACCATTTAGTGCACCAAATGTGGCAGCCACTGCACCAAATGCAATAAAGTATCTCCCAACATCACCCCACATTACGTAAGCCGCATCTGCAAAAGGTGCCGTTGAATTTTGTAATTGCGCATTGGGTATCATCCCCATAATGGCCACAGAGCTAAGCAAGTAAACAGCCAATGCCAGGCCGGTGCCAATCAACGTAGCCCGGGCTATAGTTCGCTTAGGGTTATCAACTTGATCAGCAGGAATGGTAGCCGACTCCATTCCAAGAAAAGCCCAAAGTGTAAGCGTGGCGGTGGCCGTGATCGCGTCAAAGCTGCCTTTTTCACTAACGTTGGTAGGAAAGAAGTTACCAACATCAATGTAAAACAACCCCATCACTCCTATCAGCATAAGTGGCAATAACTTTAACGCAGTGCTTACCACCTGCACCTTGCCACTGCTTTTGATACCACGCAGGTTGACCCATGTCAGTAGCCAAAGAGCTGCAATAGCAACTGCACCTGCCAATGCTGGTTTCTCGAGTGCAGGAAAGAATACGGATAAATAACTGGCGAAACCAACGGCAATGGCAGCATTTCCACACCATATAGAAACCCAATAGCCCCACGAAACCAGAAAGCCAGCGAAGTCGCCATAAGCAGCTCGGGTATAAGCATAGGGACCTCCCGCCTTAGGCATCATCCTACTCAGTCGGCTGAATACTATTGCCAGAAATAAAGCACCGGTGCCAGATAGCAGCCAGCCCAAAAAGCTGATGCTGCCAAATGCGGCAAGAGCTGACGGTAATAGAAACACGCCGGAACCAATCATATTGCCAGATACAAAAGCGGTGGC
>JANQPQ010000033.1 GCA_028285445.1 Cyclobacteriaceae bacterium
GAATCAAATGCTTTTTATAGACGCAACCTGGCTGCCGGGCAAAAAGGGTTATCGGTTGCTTTCGATCTGCCTACCCACCGAGGGTATGATTCCGACCACCCGAGGGTAGCAGGAGACATAGGCAAGGCCGGCGTGGCCATTGATTCCGTTTTAGATATGAAAATCCTATTTGATCAAATTCCACTTGATCAAATGTCAGTTTCAATGACCATGAATGGGGCGGTAATCCCCATTTTGGCATTTTACATTATTGCCGCTGAAGAGCAGGGAGTGACACCGGAGAAGCTTACCGGTACCATCCAAAATGATGTGCTTAAAGAATTCATGGTTAGAAACACCTATATATATCCCCCTAAGCACTCGATGCGCATTGTGTCCGACATATTCAAATACACCTCAGCTCAAATGCCCAAGTTCAATTCTATCAGTGTTAGTGGATATCATATGCACGAGGCTGGAGCCACCGCAGAGTTGGAACTGGCTTATACCATTGCAGACGGACTTGAGTACCTCCGCACCGGCCTCGATGCCGGATTAGCCATTGATGACTTCGCTCCCAGAATATCTTTCTTCTGGGCCATTGGTATGAAGCATTTCACGGAGATTGCTAAACTACGGGCAGGAAGACTGTTATGGTCTAAGATCGTAAAACAGTTTAATCCACAAAACCCCAAGTCGATGGCACTGCGTACCCACTGCCAAACTTCAGGCTGGAGTTTAACCGAGCAAGATCCTTTCAATAATGTCTCAAGAACCTGCGTTGAAGCCTTAGCTGCCGCCATGGGACACACCCAATCCCTACATACAAACTCTCTTGATGAGGCCATTGCATTACCCACTGATTTTTCAGCCCAGATCGCCCGTAATACACAGTTGTATTTACAGAAACACACTAATATTACCAAAGTGGTGGATCCCTGGGGTGGATCTTATTTCATGGAAAAATTGACTGCAGACCTTGCCGAGAAGGCATGGGCATTAATAATGGAGATAGAAGAGTTAGGTGGTATGACAAAAGCCATAGATACGGGCCTTCCGAAACGCAAGATTGAAGAAGCGGCAGCCAGGAAGCAAGCCCGAATAGATTCAGGGCAAGAGGTCATTGTGGGTGTTAATAAATATCAGACCGAAAAAGGTAGCGATATAGATTTATTGGAAGTAGATAATGAAGCTGTTAAAAAAGAGCAGGTTGAAAGGCTTCAGCAATTGAGACTGGATAGGAACCCGGACGAAGTTGAACGCTCTCTAAGGCAGGTAGAAATAGTGGCCCAATCTGGAGAAGGCAACTTATTGGAAGCAGCCATTGACGCTGCCCGGAACCGTGTCACTTTAGGAGAAATATCTAATGCTATGGAAAAGTCATTTGGGCGCCATCAGGCAAAAATAAGTGCTATCTCCGGCGTCTATTCCGGCGAGCTATCAAAGGACGAAAATTTTGAAAATGCCAAATCCCTGTCAGATCAATTCGCTGAAATGGAAGGAAGACGACCTCGAATACTAGTGGCAAAAATGGGCCAGGATGGGCATGACCGGGGAGCTAAGGTTATCGCAACAAGCTTCGCAGATCTTGGATTCGATGTAGACATCGGCCCCCTATTTCAAACCCCGGCCGAAGTTGCGCAGCAGGCAGCAGAGAACGACGTGCATGTGGTGGGCATTTCAAGTCTGGCCGCGGGGCACAAAACATTAGTTCCTGCCTTGATTGAAGAGTTAAGAAGTTTGAAAAGAGAAGATATTCTGGTTGTTGTTGGAGGTGTTATTCCCCCAAAAGACTACCAATACTTACAGGAACAGGGCGTAGCGGGAATTTTTGGGCCTGGAACAGTCATTTCTACAGCAGCAAGTAACATCCTTACCTTGCTGATGGAAAGCTAATTTTTCTCAGCTTAAATAATTAAATTTGGATAGGAGTGCATAAACCATTCTATACTATGGATTTAAGAAAACAATTGAAGCAGTTGATGAGCATTGTTTTGGTGTTAGTTATCACCACAGGATACGCTCAGAAATGGAATAAGATGATCGATAAGGCTGAGGCAAAGTATGTAGTGGGTGACTACGCCAAGGCCGTTAAGCTCAATGAAAAATTGAGAAAAAAGGCCGTAAAAAAGCTCGGGCCAGCAAATAACTATATTGCAGTTTATCACCTCAACGCAGCCAAGTATAACTTGTCTACTGGCGATCTCAGAAATTTCGATTCAGATATTGAAGCGGCTATTTCTATCAGTGAGAAGTCTAATGCCAGTAAACTTTTAGATCATGCCCTAATACTGCTTGATGCTACTAATATCCTTATCAGGTATGGCAATTTCGCCAAAGCCAAGATTTATCTCGATCAGTCGGAAAAGATATTCACAGATATTAACAAGCTCGACGAGTTCAAGCCTAATCTGGATATTAGCCGCGCACAGATTTACACCGGCCAAGGTTATTACGCTGAGGCTCTGAAGCTCATAGAAGATAACTATGACTACTATAGCGGCCGAGCTGTAAGCAAAGAGACAAAAATTGACGAGAAAACTGGTAAGCTTAAGAGCATTAGATTAAGCGATGAGGAAGTTTCTAAGCGCTTTATGGAATTTGCCATGATCCGTAATCTGCAAGCCAACGCCCAAAGAAAGCAAGGCGACTTTAGAAAAGCAGATCCTAACTTCGATAACTCCGCGGATTGGATTGGCAAAAATGTGGGTAGAGGATCTATAGTTTATGTAGAAAATGTTCTGCGACATGGGCGATTCCTGGAGGAGAATGGAAATACCTCTGGGGATGATGAAAAAAAATTCGAAAGGGCACTTTCTCTAATTAAGAAAGATCATCGTGAATCGCATTACCTGGCATTAGACATTTACGAGAGCTTACTGAAGAACTACCTACTCAAAGAGAAGCGATCTAAATACAAAAATCTGAGAAGTGAGTACGAGCGGGTAATAAAGAAATACTTTGTAAAAAGTAGCATGCACTACATCAACCTTAACTCTTTAGAGTTCGACTCGAAGCTCAATAGAGATAAGACAAAGAATCTTGAGAATAGTGTTGCTTCAATTCTGGCAACCAGGGCTTCCCTACCACTTTACCACGAAAAGCGAATTGAACTGCTCGAGTTCCTTTACCTGGTATCTCTTACTGACAAGAAGTACAGTAATGGAGAAACTTATCTCTCTGACATTCTAAATGTCAAGAAAGAACTTTACGGCGAAGAGTCTCCTGAATATCACCTTACCAGAATAAAGCTAGCCAATCACTACCTGGATTTCACTAATAAGATCAAGGAAGCGGAGGAGATATATAATACCAGCTGGCATGATGTGGTAGAAAAGGAAATCTTACCCGGACATATTGAATATGTTGAAATTCTTAACCACCTGGCCAAGTTCTACGAGTCAAATGATCGCTACGACCTGGCCTCAAGTACACTTGATAATGCGCTGGAAGCAACCCGAGACAAATATGATAATGAGGATGTAGACTATGGTGTGGAGTTGGAAAAAATTGCCAACCTCCAAATAAAAATTGGAGAGTACGACAAAGCCCAGGCAAATCTTGATATAGCCGTTGGTATTCTGGAAGGAGAGCGTCGAGACAAGTTTGATGTAATTCATTACGTAAAGGTGATGGAAACAAACGCTAAGTTAAACGCCATCAAAGGGCTTTTTGATGAAGCTGAAACTGGCCTAAACCGATCCCAAAGATTCTTGTATCGCGCTAAGTCAACTGTAGATTATGATGAACTGAGTGCGGCCGAGGAGTTAGCAAGTATTTACATTGACCTTGGAAGATATAGTCGCACAGAGAGTTTGCTCAAAGATATTCTCGCCGACAAAGAGAAGATTTATGGACCATCATCTCGAAACCTAATCTCTCCCCTGACTGATTATGGTAAGTTGTTACTCATCAAAGGTGATTACACCGATGCTGAGAAAACAGCCCGAAAGGCTCTTACAATAGGAGAATCCACCTTTGGTGAATCTTCCAGCAAACTTGCCGGCACTTTGTCTCTACTGGGTGAGATATTTACAACCATTGGCGATTATGACAAGGCGGAGGACAACGTACAAAGGGCCATTGACATTCAAGTGAATCAATTTGGTAGAGAGCATATCGATGTTGCCAAGTCACTTAGCCAACTGGCGCTGATAAAATTCTACAAAAATGATGACCCTAAGGACGTTCAGATAATTTTTGAAGAAGCCAGAAACATCATCGCTAAAAAACTTGGAAACAGAAATCCTAAATATGCTGAGCTACTCAAGAATCTCGCTGTGCTCTACATTGCTACCAACAGGTACGATGACGCCTTCAATGCACTGGGTCTGGCTGAGAATATTTGGGTTAAGCAGGTAGGAAGAAGAAACAACATTAATGCAGCCAGTATCTACATGCTCACCGGTGATATCCACTATCAGCAGCGATCTTATGCAAAAGCAGAAGAAGAATATCAAAGGGCGAAAAGATTGTATGAAAAGTTCTTTAATGACAACCACCCTGAGTATGTGAAGATCCTGTCTAAACTCAGTAAGGTTTATTACATGGAGGGTGATGCGCGTAAAGCCAAGAGAACTATCGACGAAGCCATTGCCAACTATGATAAATTCATTAAGGAATTATTTCCTGCCCTTAGTGAACGTGAGAAGGCAAAGTTCTGGAATACAATAAAAGGAGACTATGAATTCTACAATACGCTTGCGGTAGAGTTGAGAGACGAGTTTCCTAAACTGGTTGAGTCTGTCTTTAACAATGCGCTAAGTACCAAAGCCTTGCTACTCAATTCGTCGATCAAAGTACGGGAGCGTATCCTGAATAGTGGAGATCCTGAATTGATTGCAACCTACAACGACTGGCTGTCAAAGAAGGAAATTCTTACCAATGCCCTTTCGATGGGAATCGAGCAACTTGCTGAAAACGAGCTTGACCCCGCCACATTAACAGCTGAAGTAGAGTTACTTGAAAAAGAACTCAGTGAAAAGTCAGAACTTTTCGGAAATGCATTTGAAGAAAAGCGTATCACCTGGGAAAATGTCAAAGAATCGTTACAACCCAATGAGGTGGCTCTGGAGATGGTGCGGTTCAGGTACTTCGATCACATCTTTACTGACTCTGTAATCTATATGGGTCTCTATGTGAAAAATGATGGGCAGCAGAAAAAACCAGATATATTCTTGATGAATAATGGTGAGGATCTGGAAGGGAAGTTCTTCAAATTCTACAGGAATAGTATCATTTTCAAAATAGAAGACCGGTTTTCATATGATGCCTATTGGAAACCACTTACCGATCATGTCGGGTCAACTTCAACGGTATACCTGTCAGCAGATGGCGTCTATAACCAGATCAACCTCGAGGCCATACCCACTGGAGATGGTAAGTACGTAATTGACAACTCCAACATCATACTGGTGAGTAATACTAAAGACATCTATTTGAACAAGGTTAAGACAGACCTTACCAAGGACGCTCAAGACGCTTTGATGTTTGGTAATCCTGAGTTCTATATGGCAGCTAATGCCAGCAAGAAGTCTAACATCGGACAGCTGCCTGGAACGGAAAGGGAAATAAAAGAGCTTAAGTCGCTATTTGGGCAGAAGGGTTGGAAAACCGACGACTATATCCGTACGCAAGCCACAGAGCCTCAGGTACGATCGCTTGATAATCCAAGAGTATTGCACTTTGCTACCCATGGATTCTTTACACCAAGCTCCGAAATTACTGAGAACCAGCACTCTTTAACCCAAAATGAAGCTCAGGCAGTTCAGAATCCTCTATTGAGAACTGGGCTACTTCTGAGGGGGGCTGGAGACCTGTTGGATCAGACCCAGTTCAACTACAACATGGATGAAGGTATCCTAACAGCTTATGAGGCAATGAACCTCAACCTTGATCAAACCGATTTAGTTGTATTAAGCGCCTGCGAAACCGGACTTGGTGATTTACAGGCTGGCGAGGGTGTTTACGGATTGCAGCGAGCTTTTATGGTAGCTGGTGCCAGAACGTTAATTATGAGTATGTTTAAGGTCAACGATGAAGCTACCCAGAAATTGATGGTTAAGTTCTACCAGAAGTGGCTGGAGACCGGTAACAAGCGGGAGTCTTTCGTAGAAGCAAAGAAGGAGCTTAGGAATGAATACAAAGACCCCATCTTCTGGGGCGCATTCATAATGATTGGGCTGGATTAGCGTCTTTACAAGACACGGCTAAAAGAACGCAAAAGAAAAGGCCATCCGAATTCGGATGGCCTTTAATATTTTAGAGAGGTTAGCCTTATTTACCTAGGCCGTTTCTCAACTTGAACTCTTGATACACTTCCTTAAAGTAATCTACGTCAGGCGACAACTCTATAGCTAACATGTAGTTAGTAGTCGCATCAATTAGCAGATTATTTTGCTCAAAGAACTCAGCCAAAATCAGCTTATTCAATGAAGATTCTTCTGTGAGGCTGGCTTTTAGTTCATTAAGCTCACCTTCAAACTTCTGAGCATCGTCAGAAGTCAGTCTCTTAATGCCGTAATCTCCTGACTTAACATCTTCGTTTCCAACTTCGCTCACGTTTAGAATAACTAAACGCTCCTCAGCAAGTTTACTTTCGTCGAAGTTAATTTTATGGAATGAATCACTGGTTTCAGATGACAAGATTACCTCATCAAACATGTTCTTGAGTGTTACCTGGTAGGTTTTATTCTCTTCACCTTCCCATGTAATAATAGCGGTAGGATCATAGAAATCTGCTGAAGTAGGCATTAACACCTTAATTGGCTTATCACCTACGTCGCGACTAACAGCTCCGGTTACACCAGCATACTTCCTTCGGTTTTCTTCTTTTTGCTCGGGAGTCATCTTACTTAAGACGAAATCTGCATATTTGGTAATAACGCTGGAGTTATTTGATCCAAATGGAGCCGCAAGTTCATCCACTTTGTAGCTACCTGGGTTAGTTATCTCAGTGGTTTTTCCACTCTTATGCATCAGTCCCAAATAACCGTTCTCTCCTACTTTTAATTCATCTCCCTTGTTATAGCTTGAACCCGTTCTAATTGGAGCCCAATCGCTACCAGAAGCTTTTGCAGTATTTTGGCCCTTATTAACAAGCACTCGGAATTCGAAGTCTTGGGCCAGACTTCCACTTACTACGAATAATCCAATAGTTACAAGTGATACGAGAGTCTTCATAACAATATTCATTTGTTGATGTTTAGATCTGATATTAATACTTAATCTTTTCTAATAGTAAACAGTTGTCTACGAGTTTCTTTGGTGAAAAGATTCTTCAAAACGCCATTGTACACTTCAAGGCTATCACCGGCCAAAAGTATGGCAATTATTCCAACTGTCAAGTTAAGTTTAATGGAGAAATAATGAAAAAATAAGACGATAACAAATAGCATAATTACAGCCTCAAATAGCTGGATGAGCTTGGTTAAGCCATCGTACCATCTTGGTAGTCTTCTATATATTAACTGAAATAGTGCCACGTTTAAAAAACAAATTATTATGGCAAATATGAGGCCAGCAGTTTCGCTCATCTGATCAAGGTAGTCTTCATTCAATATCATTGATATGATATTTGCATGGATTACAACCCCATACATGTCTGGATTTGCTCTACCTGCGTATTTCTCGTTGAGCGGCGTAAAATACTTATCCTCGTGAGATTCCATATTGGAAAATGATTGGCCCAAAAATCCAAATAATACTATTTTGCCTTTGATTAGTCCTGGATGAAAATTTAGCGTAAGAACATCTTCCACATCCAACGAGGTAAATAACACTTTTTGATCCAACTGGGCCAAGTCAAAAACATTCCCACGGTAGTTTATTACTTCTTCATCGACTTGCCGCGCCAAAAATTTGTCTGCTTTTTCCTTATCATACATGCTGGCAATCTGAACTCCAAAGGCTGGTACCATCTCCATCTCCTGAGTTTCAGGATTCATATATCTCTCCATTGGAAAAAATGAGCGACAGGTTTTGAACTGGTGTTGAGCTACTCCGGCTTGGTCTGTGTTTAAGTTTACGTGGGCAACAATATTGTCTTGCGTAAACATTGGTAGGCTTTCCAGCAGATAATGCCATACTCCGTCATCATCTGGCTCTAGGAGTTTTCCATATACTACTATATTATCAGCATTTGATAGTGCCGCAGAAAGTGCATAATCGCCAACGGTATCTGGTTTTAGATCCAGGAAATTAGCATCAAGGCCAATTACCTTGGGCTCCATGTTTCTGATCTTAAATATCTGCTCTGCTATACCCCTCCTGTCTAGATTACCAATGTTTACTATTACCACATTAGTATCGGCCTTGGGCTGTTCACGTAGCTGTGAAAATACCTGGTCCGTAATTTCCATATCACTTAGCGCGTCCCCCACCGGGTCAAGGAACTCAAAAACCCCCAAAACGCTACCCAGGCCCTTCATGATAAAGAATACAAAGGCTGTGCCCAGCACCACGTCAATCCAAAACTTTCTTTCTTTTAAAATCATAACAAAAAAATTGATCTCTAATTTAATACTTATGCTACAATTCCCTAAATGAATCAAATGGCGGGCTTAAGGGCAATAAATATTTAACTTAGCAGCCATGGAGAGTAAACGCCATCGATTAGAGCCTGGGGAAATGGCTGAAGGCATTCTTGCAGGGGACAAAGTTATTTTGAGCCGGGCCATTACCATGATAGAAAGCACCCGTGCTGAGGATCGCGTCAGCTCCCAGGAGTTATTGAAAATATTGCTACCAAAAACGGGCAATTCAATTCGTCTTGGTATTACGGGAGTTCCTGGTGTGGGCAAAAGTAGTTTCATAGAGTCGTTTGGCCTTTATGTAACTGCATTGGGAAAGAAAGTGGCTGTATTGGCTGTTGACCCCAGTAGTGAAAAATCTAAAGGCAGTATTCTTGGAGATAAAACCAGGATGGATGCCCTGTCCAAAATCAACAGCGCCTATATTCGTCCCTCTGCTACCGGCTCTACCTTGGGAGGAGTAACCAGTACCACCCGGGAGTCAATTTTGCTTTGTGAAGCAGCCGGATACGATATAATTATTATTGAAACTGTGGGTGTAGGACAGTCGGAAGTTGCCGTAAGGGGAATGGTTGATTTCTTTTTGCTACTAATGCTAGCTGGCGCTGGGGATGAACTGCAAGGCATTAAAAAGGGCATTATCGAAATGGCCGATATGATCGCGATTACCAAAGCTGATGGAGATAATGTGGAGGCTGCAAAGCGAGCAATGACTGAGTACCAGTCGGCATTACACTTGTTTGCCAGTGACAACGGACCCTGGCAAACCCAGGTAACCACTTGTTCAGCCCTGGATAATAATGGTATTGAAGAAATCTGGGACTCCATGAATGCTTTTAGAACTGCAATGGACAAAGCCAGCAAATTGTCTGAGCTTCGAAACCAGCAAAACATAGGTTGGTTACACGAATTTATCAGTCGGTCAATCTCGCAAAGATTTTACAACCACACTGTTGTTAAGAGTCAGCTTCCGGAACTGGAAGGCCAGATTCTGGCAGGTGAACTGCCGGTCATGGAAGCGGCAAGAAAACTACTTGATAGCTATGAGAAGAAATAAAGATAGCGCCATCTTGTGCAAATGGACAGTGGTGCTGAGCCTGTTGGTATATGGTTGTGGGGATACCAGTCAATCGGGACAAAATGTTACCACGGATGCTACTAGGCAGCTTGATCTTGAGTACGCCATAGGATTCACCGCTGAATACATTGATAACTACAAATTAGTTACGGTGCCAAAGCCGTTCAGAAATGCCAGTAGTGGATTTAAGTACGCTTTGGTGCCTCATGGAGATGACATTCCCGAATTGCCTGCTGATGTTAAGGTGGTTAGAATTCCAATTCAAACCGTTGTCTGTACTTCTACCACACATTTGCCCTTGCTGGATCTTCTTGATGAATCGGATAAACTAGTAGGTTTTCCTACAGTAAAATACATCTCCTCCGAGACGATTCAACAAAGAATAAGGGATGAAAAAGTGCGAGACCTCGGCTCGGAAAAAGGCTTGAATGTAGAGTCGCTGCTGGATCTGCAACCAGAACTAATGATGACCTATGTTATGAATGCAGACTACACAACCCTTGATCAAATTGAAAATGCGAACATTCCGGTAGTCCTCAATGCTGAATACCTTGAAGAGACGCCACTGGGTAGAGCTGAATGGATAAAATTTGCCGCCTTGTTTTTCGACAAAGAGCAACAGGCTGATTCAGTATTTAGTGCTATTAGAGATAACTATCTGCGAATTCAAGGGTTGGCGGATGCAACGAGCACCAAGCCTAGCGTTTACAGTGGCGTGGTTTATGGTGATTCCTGGTTTATGCCAAGCGGAAATAGCTGGGCCGGCAAATTTTTTAAGGATGCAGGCGCCAATTTTCTATGGTCTGAAACAACGGCTGACGGCAGCCTTGAACTAAGTTTTGAGTCTGTATACGATACGGCCTACGAGGCCGATTTCTGGATTGGCACAGCATCATTTGGTGCCTTGGCAGAAATTGAAGCCAGCGACTCCCGCTACACTAATTTCAAGGCATTTAAAGAAGGTACGGTGTTTACTTACAATGCAAGAGTAACTGAGAGCGGTGGCAATGATTTTTTTGAGTCTGGCTTTGCCAGGCCCGACCTGGTTTTGGCAGATTTATTCAAAATACTGCATCCCGAAAAACTACCTGAGCACCAATTGTACTTCTATAGCCAGTTGAAATAAGGCTATTTACCAGCGACATGTCAGTAGCTAAAAAAACAAATCACTTTCTACTCATCGTGGTGGTGCTACCGATGGTTCTGGTATTGCTTTTTGTATTAAATATTTCCCTGGGAAGTGTAAAAATTCCTTTGTCAGATATTTTGGAAATACTTAGTGGTGGAGCAGGTGAAAGGGCCACGTGGTCTAACATAATCTGGGACTTTAGAGTACCCAAGGCTATTACAGCTGTGTTAGCCGGAGCTGCACTTTCAATTTCAGGGATGAAAATGCAAACATTTTTTCGCAATCCCCTCGCAGGACCCTTTGTGCTGGGCATTAGTTCTGGCGCCAGTTTAGGTGTTGCCATACTTATACTGGCATCGGCTATGTTAGGTAGTTTCCTTTCCGATTTCGCCACAAATAGCTGGCTGGTGGTGCTGGCAGCTACAAGCGGATCTGCGCTGGTTTTGCTCTTAGTAGTATTGGTGTCTATCCGAGTTCGTGATAGCATGACTATACTGATTATAGGTTTGATGTTCGGCAGTGCCACCGGGGCAATTGTAGGCATACTGCAATTCTTTAGCAATTCAGAACAAATACAAATGTACCTGATCTGGACCTTTGGGAGCCTGGGGGGGGTAAGCTGGTCAGAGCTGAAAGTGTTTATGTCTATGGTAGGAATCGGCTTGGTTGTGGTCATAACTATGATTAAGCCATTGAATGCCTTACTACTTGGAGAGAACTACGCTCGGAGTATGGGAATTAATCTGAAAAGTACCAGAATATTGATAGTAGTGATTACAAGCCTATTGGCAGGAAGTACCACCGCATTTTGCGGACCCATAGCATTCATTGGAATTGCTGTTCCACACTTGGTACGACTGCTAATAGACACCAGTGATCATAAAAAGCTAATTCCTGCCATTGCCCTGGGAGGAGCTATCATTCTACTCTTCTGTGATACACTGGCACAGTTACCGGGTAGTCATCATGTCATCCCCATTAATGCAGTTACATCTTTAGTAGGGGCGCCGGTGGTGGTTTGGGTAATTCTTCGTAAGAAAAACTTTGGAAGAACCTTTGGTTGAAACTAGCCCCATATTAAACACAAATAATCTCGCGGTAGGGTATCGACCCGGAGACAGCGAAAATAGGGTTTTGAGCGCTATCAACCTGTCATTAGATGCTGGAGAATTGATTTGCTTCATGGGACGAAATGGTGTGGGTAAATCAACCTTGCTACGAACCTTGGCTGGCTTACAGCCCGCGCTCGACGGTGAAGTTACCATCAGTGGGTCTCCCCTTAACAGTTATTCTCCCGGTGAATTAGCGAAGATGATTAGCCTTGTACTAACTGACACAATTAGCGCTGGCAACCTCACTTCACTGGATGTTATAAAACTGGGGCGCTATCCATATGTTAACTGGCTAACACAGTTTTCAGCCCAAGACCAGACCAAGGTGGATGAAGCCATCAACCTAACCTCAGTTGAAGGGTTGCTGCACAAAAAAGTGTTTGAGCTTAGTGATGGGCAGCGGCAAAAAGTGATGATAGCCCGGGCATTAGCTCAGGATGGCGAGCTGATGATTTTGGATGAACCCAACTCCCACCTTGATCTCAACAATCGTGTGGAGATCATGTCGCTTTTAAGAGATCTTTCCAAAAACACCAACAAGGCAATTCTAATTGCGACACATGAACTGGACCTGGCCCTGCAAACAGCAGACAGGTTATGGCTTGCCGGAGAATCTGGTGAAATTGTACAGGGCGTTGCAGAGGATCTTGTGCTAAATGGAGAATTTGATCGCGTTTTTAGCATGAAGGGCTTTGATCTTAAGACTGGCAAAGTGCAAATCAATACCACCTACAGATTACAAGTTCGCCTTGAAGGAGAGGGGGCCACTTACCTCTGGACGAAGAATGCACTGGAGCGCAATGGCATTAGTACTAGCAGTAATTCTGAGCCTAGTGAGATTTATGTTAGTGAAAACCCCCTGCAATGGACTATTAAGTCCGCGGATGGAGAGAATGTCTTTTACACTATCGCCGAACTCTTGACCCACCTCAAAGGCTGAATAATCTTAACGGAAAAATTAGAATTCCGTGATAATTATTCAAACTATAATCTTTTAACTTGTGTTTGGCATAAGATCTTGAGTTACACTCTATGAGGCATGTTGTAATTATTGGGAATGGAATAGCCGGCATAACGGCTGCGCGACATATACGTAAGTTGGGCGATGATCGAATTACTGTGATATCCGCAGAGACGGAGCATTTCTTTTCTCGCACAGCGCTGATGTACATTTATATGGGGCACATGAAGTTTGAGCATACAAAACCTTATGAAGACTGGTTTTGGGCGAAGAACAAAATTGACCTCAAGAAGACCTATGTTGAAAGAGTCGATTCCGGGCAAAAGCAATTACACTGCTCGGGAGGTGAGGTTTTGTCTTATGACAGTCTGATAATTGCTACCGGCTCCAAGTCCAATAAGTTTGGTTGGCCTGGCCAGGATCTTCCCGGGGTTCAAGGTCTCTACAGCTACCAAGACCTGGAACTAATGGAGCTCAATACCCAAGCTGCCAACAGTGCAGTAATCGTTGGTGGTGGGTTAATCGGGATAGAAATGGCCGAAATGCTGATGTCGCGGGGAATAGCCGTCACCTTCCTGATAATGGAAGATGGATATTGGAGAAATGTACTTCCTAAAGAGGATGCTGATCTCATTGGCAGACATGCGATAGCTCATGGTGTCGATTTAAAGTTGGGTACCCAGTTAAAGGAAATTGTTGCTGGTGACGATGGTCGTGTGGCGAAAGTTGTTACTGATAGTGGAGAAGAAATTATATGCGATTTTGTCGGTCTGACACCGGGTGTAAGCCCCAATGTGGATTTCCTTTCAGATTCTGGAATAGATATCAACCGGGGTGTTTTGGTAGATGATCAGCTGAAGACCAATGTCGATAACGTATATGCCATTGGTGATTGCGCCGAGATTAAAAATCCAAATGAACGACGACGCCCGATTGAAGCGGTGTGGTATACCGGAAGAATGATGGGAGAAACAGTAGCCAGGACTATCTGCGGCAAACCTACCAGGTACAACCCCGGATTTTGGTTCAATTCCGCCAAGTTTTTTGATATTGAATACCAGACTTACGGCTATGTAGCACCCAACTTACTCGAAAATGAGGACGTTTTCTATTGGGAACATGAGGCAGGAGAAATCTCTCTTCGATTAGTATTCGACAAAAATGAAGGTCACCTGCTTGGGATCAACGTGTTTGGAATAAGACTTAAACACGAGGTTTGCGAATCATGGCTTCGAAATAAAAGCCATGTCCAAGCCGTAATGAAAGACCTGCACAAGGCCAATTTCGATCCCGAATTTTTCTCAAGATATGAACATCAAATAGCGCAGGAATTCAACAAGCGTTTTCCAGGACTGAGCGTGGACGTGAAAAAAAGAGGCTTGTTCTCCCAAATCTTTAGTTAGTAATGAAATTAATTAGAAACATAGGTTTATTACTTTTCCTAATTGGCTTCTTCACTTTTGTCGGGGCTTTCTTTATCCCTAGTTATTACCTCCATTCCAACATTGTTGAGCGGTATGTCAGTGGAGATGAGAAAGTGGAGTCTATAGTGCTTTCCCATGGCCTTTTAAATTTACCTTTCTCATCAAGCTTTTCATTCGTTTCCAAATTGAACGATGTACTGCTACAGGCAAATGACAACGCGTTGGAGTACTATGGCATATCTGAGAAGGAAATTGATCTAATAACCTACCGCAGTAATAGCGAACAATTTAATATCTCAATTGTCGATTCGGTTTTCAGCCAAAATAATGAAGTTGATGCCTACAAGCGTAAAAGCTTTTATGATTACGGTAATTGGCTCGATGGAAGAACTTTTTCGTCTAAGGAGGATTTGCAAAGTAATGTAGCCCTCGTAGTTGGCAACATAAAAACCTATGGCATCATTAGTGATAAGGGCTTCAATAAATACGAAATAAAATCGCTCAAATATAATTTCACTAAAGACGCCAGCGGTGGCCTGATCAGGCAAAGAGGGGGCCTATTCCTGTTTCTTACTTACGGGTTCTGCATAATTGGGGCCCTTATGTACATCCTCCCTAAAAGGAAAGCACTTCCCGGCATTAAGAACAACGGCATCTATTTCAATGCAATGAAAAATGGAGGCTGGCTGGGAATTTTGACTGGCGCCTTCCTCATCCTTTTTTACATAGTACTTTATTACTATCCTGAGTACATGACCTCTTGGGTAATAATGGTAGACCCTGTTAGCGAATTGCTGAGTGGAAATCCGGCTGGACAATTTTTTCTATATGGGTTTTTATACACCCTATGCGTGTTGGTGATGGGTGTTCGGATGATGATAAAGTATCGCCACAGCCAATATCATATCATTAGAACAGCTTCAGTGATGTTTTTTCAGACAGCTTTTGCTTTTCTAATTCCAGAGATTCTGGTTCGATTAAAACAACCTTATTTCGATTTTAAAAATATTTGGCCACTTGACTACGATTTCTTTTTTGATAATGAATTGAACAACCTCATTGAAAGCGGTGGCATTGGCATTTTCATGCTTGGCTGGGGCATAGCCCTGGTACTAATAGCTGTACCGGTCCTCACTTATTTCTTCGGAAAACGCTGGTATTGCTCCTGGGTTTGTGGTTGTGGTGGTTTGGCCGAAACACTAGGCGATCCTTACCGGCAACTTTCAAATAAGAGCTTAAAGGCCTGGAAGGTCGAGCGTATTCTGATACATGGTGTATTGGGCTTCGCAATATTAATGACTGCCGGAGTTCTGTATACCTACTGGACAGGCAGCAGTGAAATTCTCGGGTTTAGCAGTTACTCGGTCAGAGAAACTTATGGCGCCTGGATCGGTGCAGGTTTCGCCGGGGTAGTTGGTACTGGTTTCTACCCACTAATGGGCAATAGGGTTTGGTGTCGCTTCGGTTGTCCGCTGGCCGCCTACCTCGGTATGGTACAACGATTTAAGTCTCGTTTCCGCATCACCACTAATGGCGGGCAGTGCATTTCCTGTGGCAATTGTTCTACCTACTGCGAAATGGGGATCGACGTGCGGTGGTACGCCCAGAGGGGACAAAATATTGTAAGATCTTCTTGCGTCGGTTGTGGGGTCTGTTCTTCAGTTTGCCCTCGTGGCGTGCTAAAACTTGAGAATGGGCCTGAAGCCGGCAGATTCGGTGAGCCTATTCTTATTGGCAATGATGGGGTAAAGGTAAATTCCTAATCTTACAATTTCCGGGTAACTAATTTCAGGTTGATCCTTTTATAAGGTATGCAGCCTTGCGTTTTAATCTCCACAAGACGTACTTTGTTGTTCAAAGTACTTTTATGACAGAAGACAAATACAAACAGGATCTCCAGGAGATCAAAGAGATAATGAGCCGCTCTTCGCGGTTTATCTCGCTAAGTGGACTAGCCGGAATTTTTGCTGGTGTTTTTGCATTGGTTGGAGCATACGCCGCCTTTAAGACCGTTTATGTTTCAAACGAGTTTTCTTCATACAGCAGGGTCATTATCACTACTGACCACCTGACCACATTACTGCTAATTGCACTACTAACCATAGTGGCTTCCATCAGTACGGGCATTTACTTCACTACCCGACAAGCAAAAAAGCAGAATCAAAAAATCTGGGACCTGCAAACCAGGCGCCTGCTTATTAACCTTGCCATTCCATTGGTTACTGGCGGCCTTCTCTGTCTTACCCTTTTGCTACAAGGCTATGTCGGCATTATATCGCCACTGACTTTAATCTTCTACGGACTGGCACTGGTTAATGCCAGCAAGTATACACTAGGCGAAATTCGCAGCCTTGGGCTAGCGCAAATAATCCTTGGCCTCATTGCGATGCAGTTTATAGGATATGGGTTGATATTTTGGGCCATAGGCTTTGGCTTATTGCACATCATCTACGGGGCCGTTATGCAAATGAGGTATAAGTCGTGAAGAACCTACTAAAGGATCTGGATAAGGCCTTCGAGAACAAGGTTAGGCTGGGTGTTATGTCAGCGCTAATTGTAAACGAATACCTGGATTTTAACTCATTGAAAGAATTACTTGATGTGACTGATGGAAACCTCGCTAGTCATCTGAAATACCTGGAGAAGAATAAGTATATCAAGTTCAAAAAAGAGTTCCTGGATAGAAAGCCCAACACCAAATACTCAGTAACTGCCAAGGGCAAGGATGCTTTCCTTAAACATATTAAGGCCATCGAGCAATTACTGAAATAAGGCAATTCACCAGTGGGTTGAAATACTCCTCATCATTTCTTTAAATTAGTACCTAACGCAAGTTTGCTCTGAAATTAATAGATGTGCAGAACCAGGAGCTTTGGGACAAAATCAGAAGGTTTGAAATTGGTGACCCCACTGCCGAATTCACCTTTGTTGAAAGGTTAGCCCGTGAAAACAGTTGGTCACTGGAGTACTCTGCTCGTGCAGTACTGGAATACAAGAAATTCATGTTTCTAATCCGTATCGCTTCGCACCCCTTAACGCCCTCCGATCAGGTTGACCAAGTTTGGCACCTGCATCTTCTATACACAGAATCTTATTGGGAAGAGTTCTGTTTAGGAGTTTTAAAGCAAAAAGTACAGCACGGACCCACAAAAGGAGGATCTGATGAAAAGGCAAAATTTGACAATTGGTACGAAAAGACCAAGGAATTGTATCGATCCACATTCGGCGTAGATGTCCCGGACGACATTTGGCCACCTAGCGAAATCAGGTTTGGGCAAATCAGGTTTACCAGAGTTAACTTACATAAGAACTGGATTATCAGAAAACCAAGACTATTTACAAAGTGGAAACTCTCGAAAAACTAACTCCTGCCGAAACCTATCTGATATTGGAAGGGTCAAAAGCATCCTACAAGGAGTTATTGAAATATACCTTCGTCGATTTATTGCTTAAGAAGGTATTAAAGTCTGAGGATCATGAATATCAGGCAAATGAAAATGATCCTGTTAGAACTTTATCTTTTGTAACCCGGGGAATCAACTTTGGTGAATACTATTGTAAGAAACATGAGATTGTATTTGTATCGCCCTTCATGAACAGTGATGACCTCGAGCTACAGTTTAAGCACCTGGTCAAAATGGGCTACGAAAATGCCTCCTCAAAAAGAAGTTTCATATTTGATCGCATCTGCGCAAGTGAGGATATTGCCAAATCTATTGATCAGGGTTTATTCAGTAAACTTTTCGGACGAGTTAAACTTAATGCACATGGGCAGCAGTTGCGCGAAAACATAACCTCAGAGGTCGATCAACTCGAAAAGATCATTCCTGAGCTTGTAAGATCCAACCCCGACAAGACACTTGAGATTCTCAGAAAAATCAACGGCAATGTATACCTGCTGAAAAGTTTTGATTTCGAGATGCTGAAAAAAGTTGATGAGGAATTTGTGAAACAAGCAAAGAAATCCACGCCTGAAGATTCGACTGGCTGCGGCGGGTGTTTTGTCTATTTTGGCGACTACTCTGAATCATTCGACTCAGGTTTTGACTCGGCTAGCGCTGAATCAGGCAGCGGCTCCAGCGGTTGTAGTGGATGTGGCGGCTGCAGTGGTTGTGGTGGCTGCGGAGGGTGTGGTTCCTAAACCGCCAAAGTCTACTCCACTCGTACAAATCGAATTTCCTTAAAAAAATATTTGCACTTAGAAACTTATTGTTTTAGCATTGTGTATATATACAGTATATACACTATAAACAATAAGAACAATCTTGTTATTTGTGTAGCCTCATATGAAAATCATTATCTCAAACGCCTCCCCAGAGCCCATTTATGAGCAAATAGGCAAGCAGATCAAAGCTCAGATAATATCTGGTGATTTGCAGGAAGGTCAAAGTTTACCATCAATTCGGAAGCTAGCCAAAGAGCTCCACATCAGTGTAATCACTACCAAAAGAGCCTATGAAGAGCTGGAAAAAGAGGGCTTTATAGACACTGTCGGTGGCAAGGGCACTTTTGTAGCCATTCAGAATAAGGAGCTCCTGCGCGAGAAGAAAATGAAATCGATTGAAGATCTAATGGCAGAAATGGTAACCGAAGCCAGAAAAATGGGAATCACGCTTGTTGAGCTTGAAGAGATGCTCACTATTCTCTATGGCGATAGCAATGAGGAAGACGAGTAACAAACAAAGGAAAAACTGAATTGATTATGACTGAGAACACCCTGGAAATATCAAACCTTACCAAACACTATCGTGACTTTAGTTTGGAGGATGTCACATTCAATTTGCCAAAAGGTTACATCATGGGACTGATTGGCCCCAACGGTGCCGGCAAAACGACCATTATTAAAACCATTATGAACCTCGTAATGAAGCAGCAAGGAGTCATTAAAATTTTTGGCTTAGACCACCAGGATTATGAAGTAGAGGTTAAGAAAAGAATTGGTTTTGTTTACGATACGCCCCATTTCTATGGTCACCTTACCCTGAAGAGACTCCGAAATGTTGTTGCACCATTCTACGAAAACTGGGACAACACGGTATTCAACGACCTTGTCAACCGTTTCGGGCTGCCAATGAATAAAGTGATAAGGAAATTTTCTCGAGGCATGTCAATGAAAGCCTCTATCGCCATAGCCCTCTCCCATCATGCCGAATTCATCATAATGGACGAGCCAACTTCAGGATTAGATCCTGTTATTAGGAGGGAAATGCTTGACATGCTGAGGGATATGATGATGGATGGCGACACATCTATACTGTTTTCTTCTCATGTCACAACAGACATTGAGCAAGCAGCTGATTACATTACCTACATCAATCATGGCAAGGTGGTTTTTTCAAAAACCAAAGATGAAGTGTTTGAGAACTACGCGGTAGTAAAAGGCGGTAACGACTTGCTGGATGCCGATACTCGGAAGAATTTGGTTGCAGTTAGGAGCAGCGAATTTGGTTTTGAAGGACTTACTTCTGACATAGCAGCATCTCGTAGCTTATTCGGCGATTCAGCTGTTTACGACAAGGCTTCCCTGGAAGACATCATGTTCTTCAACAACTTACAATCAAAGTCTATCACCCATGCTTAGGCTGCTGGCTAAAGATTTTCGTGCTCATCGCGATTACCTGCTGCTGTTTGTGGCAGTGTATGCCAGCATCAGCCTGGGGTTTTTCCTGGCTCTTTCCGGCGACTTCGGTTTTGAGCCGGAGATGTTCATACTGATTTACTTTCTCGGGGGCATGTTTGCCTCTAAGCTCTTTGTAATACTGGACGAAGTTGCGGCATCAAATGCTTTCATTGCCAGTTTGCCCATAACTCGAAACAACCAAGTGCTCGCCAGGTACCTGTCTACTTTTATCCTCACCGTAGTGGCGGCGGTTGTACATCTGGCAGTTTTTGAGATTACAGCTCCCGACGAGCTCAAAGCCATGGCCGGAATTGTATCACAGCCGGCTGTTTGGATTCTTCCGGTGATACTCGTTATTATATCTTCAACTTTCTCTTACCCACTGCTATACAAATTTGGCATGGTACGAGGTGCGCTGATCTATGCCATCAGCATTACCATGCTTCTTGTTTTATCTATGAAAATTACCATGACCCTAAATGCTGGCGAATCAATTCGTAATGTAATAACTGCCTTGTTGGCCCAGCCGGCATGGTTGATAATAGTGCAAATGCTACTACTTATAACCATGCTGCTGACAATCTCAATTTTCGTTTCAACCCGCATCTTTAAATCAAGCGACATATGAATCGGCAAAGAATACAAAACCTGGTTTATCACGACTTTCGCACTTTCGGAAAGCAGATCTTGCAATATTCTTTCTTCATTCTAATGATTGGGATGGCCATCACCTTTATAAATACGAATACACTAATGGTCTTTTCGGGTGGAGTCGGGAACATTATTATGGTAGTGATTGCAGCATTTGCGCTGGAACATACCAACAATGCAATTCGCATGCATACGGCTAGCCTTCCTGTAACACGCAGGGAAATCGTTGCTGCCCGCTACCTGTCTGCATTAATAATTGTTGTAGCTAATACTATCCTCCATTTTGTGCTTTTTAATGCGCTTGAATCCTATATCGACCCCAACCCGACATACACCAGCCTTTGGCAATTTGGTTCCGGCTTAATGTTTGGGCTCGTTCAACTGTCGCTGTTCTTCATCTTATTTTATAGGGTTCATCTTCTGGTCGCTGTAATCATTTTCGTGTTGCCCACAACTGCTTGGAGAACGATTTCTCCCAACAAAGAATTCATGATGGGATTGGTTCCGGAGAGTTCGGGGGAACTGCTTATCTACCTATCGATAACCATAGCAACGCTGGCATTCTCCTATTTCCACACGGCCTCCTATTTCAGTAAAAAAAATCTCTAACACCAACCACCAAGTCTAATGTTATCCCTCGAGACCAAAGAATCCTGGAGCTCAATCGAGCGCCTTGTCTTTCGATTCCTGTTCACCTACGTAGTGCTATATATAGTTCTGCTGGTACTGGCGCGCCTGTTGGAAACTCCAACACGCTGGTTTGCGGAGTATGTGTTACACTGGGGTGGCGACTTCAATGCCAGCAGTACTGGTAGTGGTGATCGGACATTCGATTATGTACGTTTAGCACTCAATGGATTTCTTACTATAGTGGTGGCAAGTTCCTGGTCATTGGCAGATAAGTCCAGGCAATCATACAATGTGCTGTCGTATTGGTTTAGAGCATTCCTAAGAGTGACACTCTTGCTGGCCATGCTTCTCTATGGATTTGTCAAAGTCTTCAAAGGTCAATTCCCAGACCATAGTTTGTTGCGCTTAATACAACCTTTAGGAACTATGAGTCCTATGGGCCTGGCCTGGACCTTCCTCGGGCACTCTTTTGCCTACAATATCTTTATGGGATTATCTGAAGTGTTGGGAGGCATGCTGATGCTTTATCGGCGCACCGTCACTTTGGGAAGCCTGGTAATTATGGGTGTAATGGCCAACGTGATGATGATGAACTTCACCTACGATATTCCTGTGAAGCTCTTTTCCACGCACCTCTTCCTCATGGCTTTCGTACTTTTTCTTTATGATAGACAAAGAGTCATCAATCTTTTTCTTCGGAACCAAACCATTGAACTATGCCACGAGCATGTCGCTGCCAAGGCCAAATTCCTGAACGCCGTACTGCCGATTGCTAAAGGGCTATTGATAGTTGTTGCCGGCCTGGTTGTAGTGGGCCAGTTCTTTATTCAGTTTGATATTCGAGATCAATTAAAGACCAAATCAGATTTACATGGCATCTGGGAAACTGAACTCTTTGTAAAGAACAATGATACCATCCCTCCGCTGCTAACTGATGAGGAACGTTGGCGCTATTTGGTAATAGAAATGAAAGATGGCCTGGCCGTAAAGTCCATGACCGATTCCTTGATGAGATATCAATATGATGACCAATTCGAATCGCTGGAATTAGTACTTTCCTCAAAAGATGAAGATTTTCGGAGTAGTTTTAAATATGAATTGGACGGAGACCTGCTCCGCCTTGAGGGCCTTCATCATAGCGATTCTATAACCATGCGGTTGCGTAAGAAGCCCATCACAGATTTCTTACTGGTCAATCGTGGATTTCACTGGGTCAACGAAACGCCATATAATCGTTAAGGCACTATATCTTGCCAATTGTTGTTATGCCTAGACGATAAATCACTACCAAAATGCCCAACACACTCAAGCCTGGTGAAAAATTTCCGGATTTTGAATTGCCCGATCAGAATGGCAAAAATCGGAAGTTATCTTCCTTTACTCGACAAAGCGAAGCCGACAAAAGATATGGATTCAAAGATGGCTATCCAATCATTGTAATATTCTCTCGTGGTTTCTTTTGCCCTCGCGATCAGCAGCAGTTTAGAAACCTGGTGGCATTTCAAAATGAGCTTAATGTAAACTTTTGCAAGCTGGTTTCCATCAGCGCCGATGAGCCTCTTGTCTCTTCCGCGTTCCGGTCAGGATTAGGAGCCAATTGGCCATTCTTGTCTGATTTGGATCGTAAGCTGATAAAAGAGCTGAATATTCTGGATGAAACCGAAGGCGAATATGCCTACCGATCCCTGCCCTACACTTTCGTTTTAAAACCTAATCTTGAAATATATAAAGTGTATGATGGATGGTACTTCGTTGGTCGGCCTACGGTGGAAGAGTTGCGTCAAGATCTGCGAGCTATTATGCAAGAAATGGATTACTACTCATATGAAGTCTTTAATACTGAGCATGTAAAGAAAATCCGTATACCACAGCAGACTTGGGAAGAAGGTAAAGTCAGCCATTCTGAAAATGCTCTTGTTGGAGTTGTGGATTCATTCGACCTTCGTACTGGCAATGGTTATATAAAAACCGGGGAAATTGATGGTTTGATCTTTTTTAATTTTACTGCCATACCAGGATCTGGCTATCGCACCATTAGACCAGGAACCAAAGTTAAGTTTGAGCTAGTGGAAACGCCGACTGGTATTTCAGCAAGTAATGTTGTGGAAGTGTGAGACCACAATCACCGATATCCCTGATCGCAATACCATCCACTACAACTCTCTTAGCAATACAGAAGGCTTAGTCACCGATGCTTTTACCGTCTGGAAGCCGATGGTGGCTACTACCAGAAGGAATATTAGCACAATAGGGGCCAAAAACCACCACAACTCCCAGCCTACCCTAAAGGCATAAGCCTGTAGCCATGAGTTCAAAAGTGTATAAGCAACGGGCAAAGTTACCAGCGCAGAGATACCTATGATCTTGATAATGTCTTTCGAAAAAACACCAATTATCTGTCCAACTGAAGCTCCCATTATTTTTCTGATACCAACTTCCTTTATTCGCTTGCCAATTAAATAATTAGAAAGACCCAAAAGGCCAAGGCTGGCAATAACCAAAGCCACCGTGGTAAACAGGCCAACCATTTTAGCAAACGTGGTCTCGTCGGTAAATTGCCTGTTGAAGAAGTCGTCGAGAAAGAAGTAATTAAAAATATCATCAGGAAAATGCTCCTTGTAGATACCTTCAAGGGCGGCAATTGGCTTTTGATCTGAATCAACTTTTATAGAGTAATAGTTGAAGGAGTAATCTCTTCTGCTTATGAAAATCAGCGGATCAAAATGTTGACTTGCTGACATCTGGTGGTAATCTCTAACCACGCCAATTACCTGGTACCGATTTTCTCCTGAAACGACGATCTGGCCAATTGACTGCTTGGCATTTCTAAATCCAAACAGGGCCAGGGCAGTTTCATTGACAATTGCATAACCTGAATCTAAACCGGGCTGAAACTTCTGACCCTCAATCATCTGCAAACCATAGTTATCGAAATAGTTCTCATCTGCATTTACTATATGGAATTTATTGATCTTCTCATCGGGCCCTTGCTCCCATCTAAAACCCGATGTCCACCTGATCTCTTCTCCCGGAATATTCGAACTTGCTGTTACAGACTTGACGGCTGACAAACCCGAAACGGCTGAAACAAAAGTCTCCAATCTGCTTGTAATGGTACTGTCGCTATCCAATTGAATCGGAGCTTTTACAACCAACATTGCGTCCTTTCCAAATCCGGCGTCTTTCTCTTTTAAAAATGACACTTGGGCATAAACTACCAGGCTTGCTATAATCATTATCATGGAAATCGAAAACTGAAACAAAGAAAGGCCCCGCCGTACCCAGGTTGATTGATTGGAATTGGACGCTGCCCCTCTTATAACGGAGGCTGGGGGGTGCTTCGAAATGATAAATGCCGGATAAAACCCTGATAAAAGTATGCCCAGCGACATTACTGCTACCAGTGCGAGCCAGGGCCACGACATCAAGGCTACTTGAAAGTAAATTCCGGAAATAGTAAAGAGCTGATTATTGAACACCTGGATTATTGTAAATGCGATGGTTAATGACACTACATTTACCAAAGCAGCTTCAGTAAATAATTGCCACGTTAGCTGGCGTGTAGTTGCACCTACCGACTTCTTAATTCCTATTTCTTTGGCCCTTTCCAAAGACCTCGATGTGGTGATGTTTATATAATTGATCCAAGCCAAAATTGAAATGATAAGAGCAATTGTCATCAGGGCATCAACTACAAATCCATCTGCATTTATCTCTGCCTCCTCGTTTAAATCAGATCGTAAGTGAATATCTTTTAATGGTTGCAGTTTGATTTCATCACGGACCGAATAATTGGTATAGTAATCCGCATTCCTTTCAAACATCAATTGTGAGCATTTCCTGGCCAATTCTTGAATGTCGGTCCCCGGTTTTACGCTGAAGTAAGTATAGAATGAATACCAGCCCCAGCTGGTTTCAGCGGTCTCTCCGCGGTTCCGGACCAATGTGGAATAGGAAATAAGATAATCGAATTGTATATGAGAGTTTGCAGGGTAGTCTCTAAACACGCCCACTACGTGCAACTCCAACCTGTTATCCACGGTAAACGACTGGCCTTGTGCTTCAGTGGTACCAAAAATCCTCTGGGCCATCCCCTCAGAAATAACCACCTGGTTTGGGCCTGAAAAAGCCTGAATATCCAAGGGCTCGCGAAAGGAGACGGAAAGCAAGTCGAATACTTGAGGGTCCGCATAAAATCCCCGCTCACGATCCGTTATCCGCTGGTCAGTATTCGTTGTTGAAACAATACCACTAGACCTGTACAATCGTGAATAGTACTCAATCTCATTGAAGGCAGCGGCCATTGTTGGAGCAATAGCCGGGTATGAAGTGGCCGACCTAAATTCCAACCGTCCCTGATTGTAGTTGTCAAGTCTTACCCTATAGATTTGATCAGCATTTTCATGGAAGCTGTCAAAGCTCTTATGGTAGCTAACATAGTTGATAAGAACTAAGCTTGCCGCCATACCCAGGCTTAACCCGAAAATGTTAATGAGCGACACAAACCGATTTTTGAGCAACTGCCGGATAGCGAGAATCAGGTAATTCATTCTTGTGTTTAGAACTTCAGGGGCAACTTATGTGCCTAAAGTGTAAAGCCATTACCAGTTCAATTTAGAGGGTATTTAATAGCAGGTAACGGTTGTTTTTGTGCCAAACTGAAACGAACCCCGTCTCATATTGATACATCACGATGTAACTAATTCAACTTCTTAGCTGTTGACATTACTGCTCCATCTGGCCCGATAAACGACATCCCCAAAATCTTTCCTGACTCATCTCTATCGAACCTAATACTAGGCAACGGCCCGCGGCTTCTAACATTAGGAGGAAGCTTGATCTCAAAAAGGTCATCCCCTTTCTTCTCGATAACCAGGGGCGGCTGGCCACTTCTTTGAAAATACAGCTTGCCATTTTCTTCGGTGATCGTTCTTTCCTCATATTTACCGATATATGCTTCCCAGGCCGGATCTAATGTTGGTATAGCTCTGGTTTTTTCGTCCAGTCGGGCTTTGGTTTCAGTAATTAATGTTTGAAGCTCTTGGGTTCGTTCTTCTTCAGCTGTGCTTAACAATACGCTCAATCCCAACAATTGCCCTTCTTCCAGGGCATTGTCTGCTGGCACCTCCCGGTCTGGCAATACCCCTACCATACTCCAATTACTTTTGGTCACCGGATGTACCACATTGGCAATAGGCACCGTAGCAATGAATCCATCACTTAGTGGAAATCCTCCGGCAGAATGGCCGCCAGCAGAACCAACCCCGGTAGATTCTCCCACCAGGTTAGCTCTGTTATGTTTCTGCAGCGTATAGGCTAGATTTCGCGCAGCAGAGCCAGTAAAACGATCGATAAGAATATACAGTGGCTTCTCCGGCATACGCGGACCCCCAAGATCTTTTTCTGTATAGAAATAGGAGACAGAATCGTAGGCTGGCATCTCACGGGTGAACAGCAACTTCTTCTCCTCACTAAAAAAGTAGCTTGCGAGATATGGTGTAAACCCTCCTACTCCACCGCCATTTCCTCGAAGATCGATAATCAGGGCATCACAATTTGCAAGGAATGTCATCGCCGCATCAACGGTAGGTTTAGCCTCCCGAATGTCAGCCATTCTCTCCAGGCGAAAATACCCGATGTTTCCCGGCAGTACCTCCAGTTTTTTCATGAAATAATTCTCCCCGGCATCGGCACCGCCTCCAATCCCACTAGTCCTGGTCCTCGCCTGAGAGCTGCCCGAAGGATTAGCCATCATGGCAGACAAACCCTCAAACATTCCCGGGCTGTATAAAACATTGAAGTGCGGATCATTGGTATGCTTTCGCAGTGCCATGGTGAGATTCATTCCAAAGGCCTGTGCTCTAGCCGCATCCTTGTATTCCTGGCCACTTGCATAGGCTGTCACAAAATCCGCGACTTCAGACGCAGCCTGGCGATCGTAATAATTTTCATTAATAGCTGCAATCAAGGCTTTTAGTACCTTCTTTTTAGTGGCGTTATTGATGTCCTTGTCACCACCACCGCCTAAACGCATACTTACGCTTTGCTGGGCCCAGCTACTGCCGTAAAAGGTTAATAGTAGCATCAGTATCAGTTTCTTCATTCTTGAATTAAGATTTTCATCAAGAACGAAAATGAGGCTGCAGACTACGGTAATCGTCTCATTACAACCAATGCGAACGATACGTTCGACTTTTAACTTTTTTTAACATGAAGCTTACGAAAAGCTGCCGGCGAAAGGCCCGTCTCTTCTTTGAAAACCCGATAGAATGAGGCCTTGCTATTAAAACCAACCTCAAAGCCGATCGCTGAGATGGTCATCTCAGAATTGACCTTTTCTACTATTAGGCGTTGGGCCTCCTGGCACCGATAGTGGTTTACAAGCTCATGGTAGCTCCTGCCCATCTCTTCATTGATCAGTTGTGAAAGATAGTAGCGGGATATATTTAGACGAGCCGCCAGGTCTGATAAATTGAGGGTGGGGTCACGATAAATATTTTCAACATGCATTAGCTCCGTCAGATTCTCCAATACCTTTTGGCGATCCACGCCCGCTGGCCAATAGCGCGGGGCCTTTGCCCCAAGTCGCTTGCCTGGCATTACAATCTTTTGATCTCGTGGCCTCGCTGATCGTACCACAAAGCTGAGTACGAATAGCCCAATGGTAAATATCAAAAAGCGATGTGCCACCGGATAAGCCAACGACCAACCCAAATCACTGCTGGCGATTGACATACGTACTTGTCTTGTTTGCACTTTCCTCTCAGTCGCTTCACCTTCAGATTTGGGCGTACCTACCTCATAGCGAACCCTTCGTACTAATGGATCTCTGTAGGTTTCAACCGTAACAACCGACACCATAAAAAGGAGGTTAGCTGCCAATAGCATTCTCACCCGGGCTTGCTTCCAGGCCGGTACTCCCTGGTGTCTAAACTGAAGCCAAATAAGAAAGAACACTACCCCGCTTGCTCCACCAAGCAGGCAACCTAGAATCAAAGCCAGTTGAATGTTTATCATAAGTTGTAGAGTAATTTACGAAATGTGGAGCTAATGGATTGAGAGCAGGTTAATACAACCAACCCTTGCATCTATCATTTTAAGAAGAACGAAGATGTGGGATATCAAAAAAACCAGGCTCACCAAAGCCTGGCTTCTCAACCCCTAAAAACCTCCAACTTGCAGTTAGTTACTAACCAAAACCCGTCGGCTGTTACCATTCACTGAATGTGAGACAGTTAGGCCCTGTAAACCGCCACAAGGCCAACTGAACTCACCAAACCTGACGCATACTTACCAGCACGTCAGTACTTATTCCCGGAGGATGGAATTGATTATTTTAAGAGAAGGTTAGGGCGTGGGTTAGATATCATGATGATATTTGGCTTAGTTTCATGCTTTTTATACGGGCTGAAGCAGAAAAATAGCGGGTCTCATTCGTCACATTAGGGCGAATGCCTCCATCCGGACGAATTAGGATCCACAACTACCAATTGCGTCTTGACAGACCTACATCAATCTAATCAGCATCCATCCTACCAGGCCCAGCACGATTGTATAAGGAATTACCATCTTCACCATCTTGCCATAGGAAAGGCCTATTAATGGGGCTAAAGAAGAGGTAAGTAGAAAAAGGAAGGCTGCTTGCCCATTGGGAGTGGCTACACTTGGCAGATTGGTGCCGGTGTTCACAGCAATGGCCAGTTTTTCGAAATGAGGCCGATCGATCACTCCCTGCTGAAAGGCCTGCTCAATTTCTCCGATATAGACAGTCGCCACGAACACATTATCGCTAATTGCTGATAGTAAGCCGTTGGCCAGGTAGAATAACTGTGGCTGTTGCTCAAAGTCTTGTTTCAACGCCCAATCTATAACTGGTGCGAACAGATGCTGATCGTGGATCATAGCCACGATTATAAAAAACACCACCAACAGCGATGTGAAAGGCAAAGCCTCTTCAAAGGCGTTGCCAAGCGCGTGCTCTTCAGTAATGCCCAGAAAGGCGGTTTGAAAAACGAGTAACCCAAGGCCAATAAAGCCAACCGGCGCCAGGTGCAAAGCCAAACTAAGTACCAGCAGAATTGCCGCCAGGCCTTGTACTCTCAAATTCACTTTGTCCCTATAAGTTCGGTTCAGGTCTTCCTCCTTTACATAGCCTTCAATGATCTGTCGTGCTATTGGTGGCAGCGGTGTACCAAAGCCAAACCATCCGGTGAGCTCTAATACAACGGTGGTGAGGACACCACAGAAAAATACGGGAATAGTAATTGGCGCCATTTGTATAAAGAAATCTGCAAAGTTCCACCCCAGGCGCTCGCCAATGAGCAGGTTTTGTGGTTCACCTACCAGCGTGCTTACCCCTCCGAGGGCAGTACCAACTGCGCCGTGCATAATCAGACTTCGTAGAAAACTCTTAAACTGCTGGAAAGTCTCCCCGCTCAATTCCTTTCGGTCCAAAATACCATCCTGGTTATAATCCTCTGCGCTGGAATGTATCTTGTGATAGACCCCATAGAATCCTACCGAAATACTAATCAAGACGGCCATTACCGTTAGTGCATCCAGAAAGGCGGAAAGAATTGCCGAAAGTGAGATGAATAGAATTGAAAGTACCAGTTTGGATTTTACTCTAATGAAGATCTTGCTGAAGATGTACATCAACAGCGGTTTCATGAAGTAGATACCTGCCACCATGAAAACCAGCAGCAACAGCACCTCCAAGTTGGCGCTAACCTCCTTGTAGGCGTTTTCCGGGGTAGTTAAACCCAGCAACAACACTTCAATAGCCAACAGACCTCCGGACTGCAAGGGGTAACACTTCAAGGCCATTGCCAGGGTAAAAATGAATTCTGCTATGAACAGCCAGGCGACGACAGTGCCGCCCAGAGTAAAGTAAACGATAGGGTTGATCAGCAGGAAAATTAGTATCGTGATCTTAAACCATTTGGGGCTCCTTCCTAAAAAAAGTTTTCTCATGTGAATTGATTTTAAGAAGTACGGTTTCTATCCTATAGGCTTACATTTAGATGTTTAAACACTGGTTATTGTTCCTGCCTTACTAACACTTCTAGGGCCATTGTGTTTGCAAAAAATGCGATTAATTAGCCGTCGAAAATCAGCTAGTTTTCTAAGCCTATTTTACAGTGAAATATGCTCCCGGTACAGCAATAATTTACCCATTGCCGCACGCATGAACGCAGCCTTTTTTTCCAAATCAACAAATTACATTTGTATAGTTAGGATTCCGAACTATATTTACGACAGCAATAATGCTGCAAAACCGAAAATTGTATAATAATGGAAAAGTCAATTTTTTATCATGCCGGATGTTCAGTTTGTGTTAGTGCTGAACAGGATATCGTTAACCTTATTGGAGCCGATCAGGTGGAAGTGGTGCATATTGGTGAGGATCGTAACCGCATAGCCGAAGCCGAGGCTGCCGGAGTAAATTCGGTACCGGCCTTGCTGACCCCAAACGGGCATGTGCTGCATATTAACTACGGTGCATCAATGGCCGATGTAAAGGGTTAGGTGCTTAAAGTTTTAAATTTTAAAAATTTTACCTCACAAAGTTAGGAGTCCTAATTTTGTGAGGTTATTTTCACTTAAGTAAAATACTGCTAATCATATGGCCTCCCCTTTCAACCTCAGACAACAAGAGCAAAAGATAGAAAGCAAGATCGTGGTGGCCCTTGAGCGGGTATCAGAGGCTTTTAGGGTTTTGCTTTGGAATGAAAGCAAGGAAAGCACCCTCAGCCCGATACAGATACAGTTGTTGATATTTCTACTCTTTCATTCTGAAGAGAAATGCAAAGTGAGCTACCTGGCGCAAGAATTCAACATGACCAAAGCCACTATCAGCGATAGTGTACGCACCATGCTTGGCAAAGGGCTGGTAGTTAAGACCAGCGACTCCGTAGACACCCGCAGTTTTATCATCTCTCTCACCACTGAAGGCAAAGCCGTTGCCAAAAAAGCCTCTTCATTTGCCAATGCCATCGAAAAGCCGCTTAACAAGCTCAGCGATGAACAAAAGCAGACCATGCTTAGCAGTCTGCTGAAGCTCATTCACGAGCTCAACCAGGCCGGAATCATCACCATCCAGCGCATGTGTTTCTCCTGTGCCCATCATCAATTTAGTGATGGCACGCATTACTGCAATCTGTTGAAGTCAAAGCTTGCCAATGAAGATCTGAGATTGGACTGCACAGAGCATCAATTGGCTGGGTGACATGGCAAAGGTGTTTTTTATACCCTATGCCAAATATGAGCTAACCAGTGATTTGTCACCTCCTGAGCTACTGGGCAAAATCCGAGGAGAAATCTCTAATCATGACCTGGTTGGTGAACTGACGGTTAGGGTTAAAGGGCCGTTCTCCGGCACCATCAACCTAAAATCGGGAAAATTCCGGATCCAAAAACGACTCAGCTATACCAATAGTTTCAATCCCAATCTTAGAGGCCTGGTAGTAGAGCATGGGTCTGGATCCAAAATCAATGTCACCCTGAGACTACCGACCTTCGTTTATGCCTTTCTCACAATATTCAGTTTTATGTGGACCGCCATCAATTTGCTAAACCCTTTGACAGATGCCCTTTGGGTAGTAGGCGGATTAGGATTCCTCTATGCCATTACCTTTTTAGGATTCAATATGGGAGCAAGCGCAGCTTTGCAAGCCTTAAGGGAAATGGCTGGGAATTAGAAAAAGCACGGCTAAAATTTCAACCTGATAAGTTCTCTCGCTAAAAACAAGAATAGGCTCAAAATCGGTTACCAAGAGTTTCCTATTTTTATATAAATAGGTGTAGTAGATATTAGATTCTGAATGACCCACGTCTCAAAAAACTATTTCGAAGGTCCTGTTTACGCATTGGGTTGGGTTTTTGCGTTCTTGGTGGTCATCATGCTTTTTGCAAACTGGATGGTAAGTCCCATTTTCGTTTTGCTCAGCATTCTTGTTCTCACCGCTCGTTATAAATTGGAAATTGATCTGCAAAATGGTGTAATACTGGACTACCTACATATACTTGGCCTCAAAGCGCAGGTTGAAAAGTTCAAATTCAACAACTTGGAATACATCTACATCACCAAGTCCAGCTAAACCCAGCAAATGCATTACAAATCTGTCATCATCGGTTTCCGGTACGCTCTTCAGGGCTTACCTAAAGTCAGATCGTGATAATCACTTTCTGGGTGAGAGTAAGGATATTGCCGATGTCCGCGAAAAAGTGTCAACGCTGAGCAGGTATTTGCAACTAGAGGTGAAAGTCTCCTAATGCATCATCGGCATTTCACTTTCTCATCAAACCATAATACCTTTATCGAGATCTATTAACATCCTGATTAGTAATATGTCTTTCATCCTAAATCACAATCATGAAAAATTTGATCGTATTAACACTACTAATCAGTTCTTTTTGCACCGTAACTGTTGGCCAGGATAGGGCCAAAATTGAACGGGCCGCTCTTGACTACCTCGAAGGCTTTTATGAAGGCGATACAGCCAAGATTATCAGAAGTATCCATCCCGAGCTTCACAAGAATGGCTACAGCATTGACAAAAACACCAAGGCTTTCAAAAACAGCATCATGACTTACGAAAGGGCCATTGGCTTTGCTCGTGAAGTAAATGAAAACCCACGTTGGGCCGCACCGGCAGATGCAGTAAAGGAAGTGGAAATCTTAGACGCCAATACCAAAATTGCTAATGTGAAGGTTACCGCTTATTGGGGCATCGACTATATGTTAATGGTGAAGTTCGAAGATCAATGGATGATCACCAAAGTGCTTTGGCAATCGCTGGAGTAAGCGGGCACAAGTGAAAAAGTCCGTCACGTTTAAACCGCTTTAAATTTAGAGAATAGTCGTCACTCGCGTGAACGCGAGCGACTGCAAGGTATTTCCGGGTTGAGAGGGGAATATTTGGTGAAGAGATGGTAAAACGGGAATGTTTCAGTATATAAATAGAAGGGCTAAAAAATAGATTAGGTATGACGAAGATTCGGACTCAGCCTAACATTATGCGCAGAGCAATCGCTTCCATAATAGATTATGGATTCTTTATGATATTTCTGAGCAGCATGATTGGGTGGCTTGGAACCACCGATGTTGACGGTAGCAAGCACATTGAGGACTGGCCAGCCTTTGCGCTTCTACTTACCTGGTTCATTTATTTTCCAGGAATCGAATCAATTCGGGGACAAACACTAGGGCACTGGTTAATGAAACTCAGGGTAGTTACCATTAGCGGAAACAACATAAGTTTTACACAGGCTCTTAAGCGAAGACTTCTGGACGGATTTGAAGTCTTAGGTGGTTTTGGCCTGGTTGCTTATGTAGCCGTAAAAAACAACATCAGAAATCAACGTGTTGGTGACCAATGGGCCAAAACGTTAGTAGTTGGTGGTGAGACCCGTACCTGCCTAAACTGCCACGAGAAACTGACTTTAACCGCCGAGGAAACTATAGCCAACAGTTTTATCTGCCCGGAATGTGGAACTGGGTATAGATGAGATATTCCTGAACGACCTTGCAGATCTCGCGCGTTTGCAACGCGTGCGGAAGAGACCTCGAGTTTTAAACTCGATTCTTCTGATTACCAAACGAGATCCCTCGACAGGGCTCGGGATGACAGCACAATTCAACTTTAGTAGACCCAATCCCGCTGTCCGCCAGAAATATCAGGATGTAAATACAAGCTATACCAAGTGAAGAAGAGAGAGCTACTAAAGCTGCCTGTGAATAGTAGGTATGTAGCCGGAGTCTAAGGAATCTGGCCCGGACAATTCTTTTTGGAGGGCTCTCAACTCCGACCAGCGTTTCAAGGTATCAAATTGATGATTTGTTTCTTGCTTTAATATCTCAACGATATAGAAATCATTGGAGCGCCAATACTTCATATAGGGCTCATTGGGTTGCATGGAATAGAACACACCGCTATCAGAAATATGTAAGGTTTGGATTTTCTGACCCGAGTTATCATTGGGTACAGTCATATAGAATACACTAGCCAGGGTTTTATCTGAGTAGTAGGTAAAATAGGTTTCTGTCACACCCTCCAATCGATTGAGTTTAACACCATTATGGTCATAAAACTCCTTCCAGATGTCGACATCATGCTCGGTAAACCCTTTACTTTCAATCTCTCCTGAGGGATAATACAATGTAGCCGGGCCGTGGCGTTCACCAAATTCGTAGGTGTATTCCAAGCGTAGTGATCCACTTTTTAGGTAATATCGAAAAAACCCGTGGCGAACACTGTCAAGGACCTCATACTCCTTTAGTAATTCCCCAGAGTCATAATACTCCCGTACAATGCCCTTCTTTTTACTGCACCCCAGGGCTAGTGCTGAAATCAATATTAGGTAACCACTTAATCTCATTTCCGATATTTATGATACTAAATTCTGCCTTGTAATTAAATCTTAAAACATTATGTGTAGAAACAAAGCTACATCCAATCGGTAAGATAGGCGGGATTGAGTGCCAAACTTGCTGGTAGCTCTAGTCATCAAACGAGATCCCTCGACAAGGCTCGGGATGACAATAAAGGTCAAAACGCGTGGTATAGTGACCCCTGACGTTACCGAGGTAATACCTTTCTCAGCGCTTAATGAATTCAGTGCTTACAACAAGCGACATTGTTACTAGCCTTGGGTCAGCCAGGCTTGTGCGGCTAGGAACCCGTCGCGGTTGAAAGCACGGGGCCCAGCGGCCCTGGAGCGAAAATGCAATGCTGCAAAATGGAGCCCAATGACTGCTATTGAAATTCAGTTCGGAAGGTATGCTATGCGTGATAAGTCATAGTATTTAGAATTCACCTTCCCGCTTATCAAACGAGATCCCTCGACAAGGCTCAGGATGACAGATAGGGAACGGTGGTGTTGCTCGGGGAGAGCATTAGATCATTAGAGTGCACGTTAGACACCCCAAGACTAGCAGGCAGTGTAAAATGCTATTCCTTGCTTAACGCTATATTTGTATCACCACCAACTTACTAAACCACCAAACCACTAAACCCTTTGATTGACCTCGTCCACAAACTGCCCGAACTCGATAGCAAGCTGATAACATTGCTGCAGTCGCTTAGTGAGGACGAATGGCAGGCGCAAACTGTGGCTAAGCTGTGGAAGGTTAAGGATGTCGCCGCGCATCTGCTTGATGGCAACCTCCGCATCCTGTCTGGCCTAAGGGATGGACACCAGGGCCATAACCCAACCATCAATTCCTACCAGGACCTGCTAGACTATCTCAACCAACTTAATGCGGATTGGGTGCAGGCCATGAAGCGGGTTAGTCCGGCTATGCTTATTGACCTGCTAAAGCATACCGGTCCACCCTATTATGAATATTATGCATCGCTCGATCCGCAAGGAAAAGCGGTTTATTCGGTGGCCTGGGCCGGAGAAGAGGAGAGCAAAAACTGGATGCATATTGCCCGCGAGTACACAGAGAAATTTCTGCACCAACAACAAATTAGAGATGCGGTCAATAAGCCCGGCATCATGACCGCTGAGTTCTTCCAGCCCTTTCTCGATGTGTGCATGTATGCCCTCCCCCATACGCTCAGAGAAACTAGTGCTGATAACGGCAACACCATTCTCATGCATATTGAAGGGGAAGCTGGAGGCCAATGGCTGGTAGCATTCAATGGTGAGCAATGGCAGCGTCAATCAATTGCCAACGATCTTGAAGCAACATCCACAGTAACCATTCAGCAGGATGCCTCCTGGAAATTGTTCTCCAAAAGCCTGCGAGCGGCCGATCTGGAAGACCAGATCAGGATTGCAGGCGACCAGGAATTAGGCAGGGCAGCGCTGGAGATGGTTTCCTTTATGGCTTAGAAAGCCTACATTTATTATTTACTAAAAGTCAACTATATGAGATTTCGCAACTCCCTTTTGGCAGGTATAGCCATCTTCTTCGCCACTACCCTATCGGCACAAACCCTTTATAAAGCTACCTTATTGCGAGCCGCTCCGGGCCAATTGCTGGAGCTAATCGACGCCCTTAAAGCAGAACATGCCGATATGGACAACGCTCCCTATATGATGCGCCACAGTCAGGGTGATCATTGGGATTTATTCCTGCTGCAGCATCTACCTAACAACTCCAGAGAATTCTCTATTGAGAACTTGAAGGCAGGCGACATTAGAAATTGGTCTTTGGGAGATAAGGTAGCATTTCGGGAGGAACTGATAGTTACGGGCCCCGCATTCGATGTGGTGCAAGATCGCTATGCCCGCCATGGCTTCTGCCACATAGAAATGTTTGTGTCCCTACCGGGCAAGCACAAGGAGCTTTACCTGGAGCGCATGATGGAGAACAAGTACCTGGAAGAGATCAAGCGCCCGCAAAACCTCATATTCTCGAAAGTTTATGGTGCCGAATGGGACAATTTCACCATTGGATTTTATAGAGACATGCGCCATTATGCCGAAAGTGAAAATATTTCACTTGAAGACGAAGAAGCCGCTGCTATCAAAGCCGGCTTTAAAGGGGTGACTGATATCAGTCCTTACCTGCGCTCCTTAATAAGGGAACACCACGATACCCTGGCGAGAGTGGTTAAGTGATTGCTGAGATTTGAGATTTGAGACAGGGAAGCACCGCTGGACGCCCGAAGCATTGCCAACGAGATCCCTCGACAAGGCTCGGGATGACAACGAGAATTAAGTAAATAGGGGGATTTCCAACTTATAACTTCCAAACGGGAACCACCAGATCAGCAATAAAAAGGGCGCCTATTGGCGCCCTCTCTATTTGATATCTCAAAAGAATATTAATTCTTCAATTCTAATCCTGCCTGCAATGCCCTATCAATCCTTGCTCTAGACTCAGTGAGGTGAGCGCGGGTGTAGGCGTCCAGACCGTTGTAATTAGTACCGATTCTACCTCTAAGCTCGCTCAGCTTCATCCTGGCAATAGCCCTGGCATCAGCGGGAGTGCGGTTAGGCGCATCGGTAATAATCTCTGTCATCCTATCAATATAGGCTCTTTGCAGATCTCTTCTTGAAGTGCTGATATTTCTATTAGTACTCCATACTTCAGACCAGATTGCTCTTGTAAGCCTGTCAACAACTTCAGGAATACCTACTACGTTGTTGGCACCATACTTCAATTCTGCATCCCTGATCTTGGCAAAGCGCATAGGGTGCGTAAGCTGGTTAAGTATACCCCTTTGCAAGCCTAATACTTGCTCATAGTATGGGTAATCTATCCTGCCACGGAAGGTAGTATTGCTACCCCAGTGCGACCAACGGTTGGCACCAAATAGCTGCATTACATCCTGAGGAACAGTGAAAGCTTTGTCGTTAAAGCCGTAGTCAATCAGGAAGTTAAGTGCGTCTTGTTGTTTGGCTTTAGGTACCGGCACGAAAGGACCTCTCTCGTTAGGGTCTCCCTTGTGCTCTCTGTATTGATATTGACCGCCGATGTATTTTACACCTGTACTTAGCGCACGAGCGTAGTTGAACAGCAGTGAGTTGAAGGCATTAGTCACCTCATAGTAAGGCACGTTGTCAGCCAACACAAACTGCGGAAGTTCATCATACAGGTCTTTAACAAGGTCAGCTCTTTGCTTACCCCAGGCCAAAGGATCTTTTCCTAAGTCATAAACATTTACTGTAGGATCGATAGCACCGCCACCGCGGGCATCTTCATCCGTACCGTAGGCATGACCAGGCTTAGCAGCCTCTCTGGCTATCTCCTTGGCCTTCTCATTGCTAGGTGTGTAGCCGTAAGAGATAGCCCAACGATCGTAGGAGCCAGCGTTTACAGAATAATAATGGCCGTTCTCTTCACCTCTTGGAGCTATGTTAGGAGATGGATATTCCATCACTGAACTAAATACACCATTCTCCGAAGTAAAACTCTTATCGTGGAGCTTATCTATTGGGGTATCATAGGAAGAACGGAAGTTATGACGAAGGCCCAGTGTATGGCCCACTTCATGCATTGTTACCCAGATAAGGAATTCGTTCACTACCTCATCCGGCACAGGAGAGTTAGGGTCTAGATCTTCCTTGGCAACCATTAGTGTTTTTACCAAATCACCCTGGGCAGCAATTTCGTTGGCAAAGTCTGAGAACTCACCACCATACTGCAGACCATTGAGTTCCTCTTCCGAAGCCTCAAATGCACTGCTAAAGGCTGTGGCCGGGCTCAGGTAATTTCTCCAGGAATTTTTGAACCCTAGTAGCATGTTTGCTTCGAATAGGATATCCGCATCAAGGATTTCACCGGTACGAGGGTCTACTACTGATGGTCCAATAGCGCCGTAACCTGACTGATCGGAAACATTCCAGCGAAGGGTAGCATACCTGATATCTGCAGGATCTGCGCCTTCAGGAAGCATTTCCCCTCTAATAGCATTTTTGAAACCGGCGGCTTCAAATGCTTTACCCCAGGCATTTACGGCGTCAATCATGCCTTGTCGGTATTTCACCGGTACGGTATGATCGATGTAGTAAATGATAGGCTCCTTCACTTCGCAAAGTCCATCACTACCAGCAGCACCGTCACATTCCAATCTCCACTTGTTTACATAGCGCTTGAAGAAAGTCTTATCATCATCAGAGAAATCTTTATGGACTGTCATGAAGAACCCAACGCGATCGTCAGCTTCTCTTGGCTCCATGGGCACTTCAGGAAGTGCCGCCAAAGTATAATGAATTGACACCGGAATGTATCTTCCGTCAGCAACAGTTCTTGGCCCAAACCTCTCACTATTTTTAAAAGTTAAGTTTGCCCGAATGTTAGAGTTTTCAGGAAAAGACTTAACCTCATCAAGGTAGCTGCGGCTCTTATCAAAAGAAGCCCTTCCTGGTTGACCAGGTCTGGTTGAAACCGCAAACTTTACCCGGTTGCTTATCTGAGAAAGATCAGAAACGAACCAACTGTATACGTCGATCAAAGTTTCTGTATCATCTTCAGTAGTGGCAATTTTAGCTGTCTCTAGTACAGAAGAGCCGAAAGTAAGCTCAACAGCGGCATTTTCGGGCTGATCGGCATTGGCAGTGTAGCGATGCGGCTTTTTTACAAGGAAAATTTTGCCATCATGCTTCTCCAGTGCCACAATACTTCCTTCGAAGATGTTGAGCATTGTTCCACCGAAAAGACCACGGGCTCCGATACCCTTGGCTAATTCGTAAGTAATAAGGAAATCTTGATTAAGGCGATCTTCAGGGATAGACATGTAGAGTTTGCCATCTTTCTTGTAAAAAGTGAAGTATCCCTCGATCTTTTCAGCGTCCTTGGTAAGTTCATCGAATTTACCCTTCTTCTTGGGCGCCTCTTGCGTGGTTTCATCTTTTTTGCCCTTTTTCTTTTTCTGGGCAGAAGCCACATGCGTACTCATTACTCCTACCATCAGAAGTAGTACAATTAGTCGTAGCGTTCTTGTCATTTATATTGAGGTTTTAGTTGTAAAACATTTTCGCACGGTGAATTTACAACAACTTATAATGGTCTGAAAACCATGCCCTTCAACAAATTGACAAAATTATCTTACTGGCACTATATCATGATTAGCGTGGAGAGCGTAATCTGCGCGAACAATATCCCCCAAATTGCGCTATTCGTCTCTTAAAGCATCCACAGGGTTGGCTGTGGCGGCTTTTAATGACTTATAGCCTACAGTTAGCAATGACAGGGCCAGTGAGACTGCAAAGGCAGTAACGAAAATCCCCGCAGACAGCGATATGCGATAGGCGAAGTTACTCAGCCAGCCATTCATGAGGTAGTAAGCCACGGGGGCCGCAATAATAAAGGCGGCAAGTATTAGTACGGTAAACTCTCTACTAAACAGCAGCAGTATTTGGTGCACCGCCGCACCCAGCACTTTGCGAATTCCCACTTCCTTGGTTTTTTGAGAAGCCATGAAGGATACCAGGCCATAAAGCCCCAGGCAGCCAATGAAAATGGCCAGTCCCGCAAACCAGGTAAAAACACTGGTGACTCTCGCTTCTTCCTGATAAAGTCCGGCAATCTTATCGTCAAGAAAGCGGTAAGTGAAAATATAATGCGGATACATACCACTCCAGGCATCTTCAATTTTACCAATGGCTGTTTGCAGATCGCTACCTTCCTGCAACTTTACAGCCGCCCACTGGTAAACGGCACTGTTAAGAATAATAACCGGTTGAATTTCCTCATGTAATGATGCTGTATTAAAATCCTTTACCACGCCAGTGATAAGGCCTTGACGAAAGCGGGTAGCCAACGAGTTACCAATTACTTCATCTGCAGATTTGCCCACAGACTTCAAAAAAGACTCATTTACCAAAAACTGCGTGTTGGCATTTTCGTCCGTCGGGGGATTGAAACTGCCCGCTACCAGCTCAATACCATAAGTCTCCAGGTAGTCTTCATCCACAAGTTTCAGGTGTGCATAACCTTCCATTTCTTCTTCATCAGAGCGGTATTTAAAATTGTCGTCCCAGATGTAGCTACCGATGGTTCCGGTATTTGAAAGAGACACACTTTTCACTGAACTTTCGGCAACAAGCCTGGATTTAAAGGTTTGTAGCTGGCCTTCTTCACCACCGAAAACGGGTACTTCTACTACCGCCTCGGGGTTTATTCCCAAGGGAAAATTGTAAAAGTGGTCTAATTGCCGACTAGCAACGATGGTACCCACAATTAGCAACTGCGTCAGAGCGAATTGAAATACAACCAGTGATCGCCTGAAGGTTTTCTTGCCACTATCAGGATCGTATATTTTAGCCTTTAGTGCCTCCGATGGGTTAAACCTGGTCAGTAGGAAAGCTGGGTAAAAGCCAGCCAGCAGCGTTGTGCCAGCTATTATTACTGTTGAAAATTGTAGAAATAAAGGATCGAAAACCTTGGTTTCTACATGAAAGCCTAAGAGTTGATCGAGATTGAGCAAGATCACTTCCAAAAAGCCAAAGGATACCAGAAAAGCACTAATTGTTATAAAGAACGTTTCCGATAGGAATTGCAGGGCCACTCCAAATCTGGATCCGCCCAGCACTTTCTTTATACCGACTTCTCGTGCTCGCTTGAAAACCAGAACCGTATTGAGATTGACGAAGTTGATGCAGGCCGCCAGCACGATAAATACTCCTATGGCCGTAAGTGTTAGCAACGACTGCCGGGAAATGGTTCTGTTGTAATTAAAAGTGGCAGTGTTGAAATGCATATCTTGCAAAGGCTCCAGGTACATTCGCCTTTTCGCAGCTTCCTCTTCCGTCATGTGCTTTTGTAAGAATTGCTGAAAGCGATATTCAACATCATCAGGATTGACCTTCTCCTTAAGTTTAAGCAGCCCTCCCATCGAGCTGTAAGTACTGTACCAGCTTTCACTTTTTTGGGCATCCAAAACGCCAAAACTGATCAAGGCCCGAAATTGGAAATCTGAATTTGCTGGTGGATCGGCATAAACCCCGGTGACTGTAAACTGGAATCGCTTGTCGAAATCTACAGTTTTGCCCATAGGATCCTGATTGCCAAACAGCGCCGTAGCTACGCTTTCGGCCAAGGCCACGCTAAATGGTTGGCTTAAGGCAGTATGTTGAGATCCGTAAATCCATTGGTAAGAAAGTATATCGAAGTATGCTGGTGCAACAAATGCGTTTTTCTCAACTAGGTGTCTCTTTTCCTGGCCGTTCTCCTCATAACTAAATACAGGGTCTTTGTATCTCGAAGAGATTATGCTGACTTGCTCTATTTCAGCAAACTCCTCAAGTAGGGCCTCAGGCATCGGCACTGGTACTGACTGCGACTGCACCAGATCATCGCCTCGTTGTACTTCCGTCAATAGTCGGTAAATCCTATCCCCGTCCTGGTGATGGCTGTCAAAGCTGGTTTCAAACTTAATTATGAAGAATATGACAATGGCGCAGGTAAGACCAATGGAAAGGCCTAGCACATTGATAAAAGTGTAGGTCTTATTTTTCAACAAACTGCGAAGCGAGGTCTTTAAGTAAGTGCGTAACATAGGCTAGAATTTGGAACTGCATACTCAATAGCGGTGCCAAACTTACAAAATATTCATTATCAATAACTTAATGCAATTTAGCCTGTTGAATCCTGGCTAATAGTGTTATGTTTTCGATACAGTTCGCCGTTGCACTATCGATACAGGTTCAGGCGAGTTACAATTGTAACCCCACGGTGTAACCAGGCCATAGTTGATAGTTAAGACCGCTTTCTTTTCTTGCGAAAACCTCCAATGACTGCGGCAGGTCCTCGCCATTATGAAAATAGCTGTTCACAGAAAATCCAATGAACACATATTGATTAGATGGCTTTGCGGAAGGCCTGATGCCAAACTCAGCGTGCAGTTTGCCAAGTAAGCTTAGCCTGGTATCAATTTTATCAGTCCGATTGAGGTGAAGTACTCTGCCGCCGAGACTTATGAAGCGCTTCTTATTCAATTTTGAAGTCTCTAACATCGAACTCTTATTGTACATCACCTTTACAAACCCGTAGCCAACACCCCACCTTGGTGAGGTGGCGAAATCTTTCCAGGGATTATAGGCCACTATGATGGCATTTTGGTGCATTTTCTGAAACAAGCCTGTGAGTGGCATTCCAGACTTAGTCGGGGTGCAGTTGTAACAGCTACCGGTGGTTTTTTCAGCTACTGTAAGGAACAGCTCATTAGAATATACTCTAATGTGAGAACCTTTGGAACCTATGTTAATTAAGCCAATCGGTGTATTGTTGTTGCCAACAGATCCTCCTAGATAGGGGCTCCTTTTGAAAATATTGATAAGCCCAATTTGCTTACCTCGAGCCTTGGTTCCAATATTAATTAAGCCTATCTGTGTTCCGGCAGTCTCCTTAGTAATGTTTACTAAGCCTACTTGAATTCCGGCACCTCCCCGCGGAAAGGAGTTTTTGCCCTTCATTCTAATTGATTTATTTACCAGGCCTAGCTGTAAACCCGTACTTTGTCCCTTCGTGTAGTTGTACAATACCGAAATTTGTGTGCCAACCACACCGTCTACAGCAACATTGTACAAACCTGCGATTTGTACCCCCAAGTGGTGGCCACCGACCATATTAGCCAATCCTGCCACTAGAAGGCCGCTACTGTAGCCATTGGCAATGTTGAGCCCGCCTGCAATTTGAATGCCTTCAACATTGTTCCGAACATAATTGAGCAATCCCGCAATTTGTACCCCTTTAAAGTCTGAGGTGAATCCGTTTTTGATAAGGCTCCGCTCTTCCCGTAGTGTAAGATTGTGGAAGGAATTGCTTCCCACGACATTGGCAAAGCCGGCAATTTGAAAGCTATTTGCTCGTCGGAGACTAAGGTTAGAAATGCCAGCAATCTCAAAACGGGTGCTGCCGGCTGACACGCCTCCGAAGAGGTTAATAGAGAACTTATTTAGGTAATGGCCACTGTGAATTCCATTAGTGCCTATTCCCGGGAAAAGAGAAAACTGAAAAAACCTGTCTATTTCCGGAAGCCTTTTCTCCTGGGCTATTGAGGTTCCGGTCAGCAGCATGGCTACAAACCAGAATGGTATTGACTTGTTCAGCAAGTTTGAGTTGGGTTGAGTTTTCTATTGATTGCAGTTAGAGACCTAACGCCCCCAACACCTGATTAGTATAACCAGCCTCTAACTACTTGAAGCTTAACTCAAACCAGCCGTACGCATCTTTGCGATCTGAAGTGATTGGGAAAGTAATGGCTTTAGCATCTTCATTCGTAAAATCCCTGATCTCCACTCGAATCAGAATTCTCTTACCGGTGAATTTGCTCTTGAGGAATTGAAATTCTTGCCCCTGATAGGGATAAACTTTGTTGGCTTGCAGAGCGTCTCCATCTTGAACCATCGTATCAAACTTAATCACATTTGCCGTCCAGCCACTGTTGTTACCCCAGTGCCAATTGGGCAGGGTCTCCCAACTCGGGTCCGTGATAATGCGCTCACCTAAATGAAAGGAAGCATGGAAATTGTGCGTAAGCTCGGTTAGCGGATCCATAATAAAAAGTTCGGTAAAGTGCGTTGGGTGTGCCTCAGAAGACCGAACTCCGATAAAAAGAAAATTTTTCGATTGATTTAGCAGTATGCTAAATTCATCCGACACCTCAAATACCAAGGTGCCATTCCACTCATATCCGGCAAATTTTCCATCGATTAATATTTCTCCGCTGTCCTCATAAATGAGTTTTGTTGCAGTGGCATGTTGCGACTGCACCAGGGAGCAAATAGAAAATACGAGCAGAAGGGAAAGGGCTACTTTCAATCTTTTCATCAAGCTCAATATCTAGCAAATTAACCAATACTTGCTATTTTCATACCATTCTAGATATCAAAAAATGAGGGCTTACCTATTACAAAAATCCGGTAAACCGGAAGTATTAAAGATCCATGACGTTGCCGAGCCCACTGTGGGTACAGGGCAGGTTAAAATTAAAGTGTCGCACATAGGTCTCAACTATGCAGAAGTGTTGTCCAGACGAGGTCAGTATAGTTGGGCACCTGCCAAGCCCTATATCCCGGGGATGGAAGGTACGGGAGAGGTAATTGAAGTTGGTGAGGGGGTGACGTCTGTAAACTTGGGTCAGAAAGTAATATTTGGCTTACAGTATGGATCCTATGCGGAATACGTTGTAGTACAAGCACATATGGTCTCACCAGCGATTGCGAAGTTCTCGGATGAGGAGAATGCCGCATTCCTTGTAAATTTCATGACTGCCTGGGTGGCCTTCTTTGAAATCGGCCGCATTAGCGAATCAGACAAAGTACTAATCCATGCCGCAGCAGGCGGAGTAGGTACTGCCGCTGTTCAGCTTGCTTCTAAACTGGGGTGCTCCGTTATTGGAACAGCTGGCAGCAATGAAAAGCTTGATCTTATTAGCAGCTTGGGAGCAGAAAAGGCTGTTAATTACAGAACTCAGGATTTCGAGAATGAAATCAGCAAGGAATATGGTAAGGTAGACTTGGTATTGGAAGTAGTTGGCGGCGATGTATTTCGCAAAAGTTTGAAGCTTCTGAATCCCTTCGGTAGAATAATTGTAGCTGGATTCGCCAGTATACCACTTCGCAAATGGAACCCTCTTACCTGGTGGCCCACCTGGCGCGATGCCCCCAATGTCAACCTGATGAAAATGGCCAGAGGTAGTTATTTTATCGGTGCAACCCATATTGGGTATTTAATCAACAATAAAGAGGTTGTGGGTAAATGCTGGCAAGAGTTATCTACCTATGTTACCGATAATGATATAAAGCCTGTGGTTGGCAAGGTGTTTTCATTCGAAGAAATACCAGCTGCCCATGCCTACATGGAATCGAGGCAAAGTGTGGGGAAAATTGTGATTAAAGTGTAGCTACTTAATGAATTGCCTCGGAGGAACCAGGAAGATACTGAAGTTGTAGATGAGCGCACCACGCAATCGATTCTCAATTAGAATGTCCGCATCTCTGTTGTTCCCGTCGTTGAGAGAGAACTGCATATTTGCGCGGTATCCCACACTGGCCCCAAACCAGAGAAAATCATAGATCTCTTTCTCTAATGTCAACAGGAATCTGATCTCACTTTTGTGCAAGTGTACTGTGGTGTTCTGGGCGAATTGGGTATCGCTTAAAAGAACATTATAACTAGCGCCATTAAGTCCTACCTCCCCATAGAAAATTGTGCGCTCATTTCTATTGTGTCTTACTTTCATGTAAGCTGGCAGAAGCATCTCTATTCCCCAGTAAGGACTGAAAGTGCGGTTGTAAACTATTACCGGGTAGAAAGTTGGCCTGCCGAAGTCGTATCCATAGGCAAACCCTACTGCATGTGACAGCGTAGGAGTTCTTTTCCAGCCAATTAAAGGAGCGATGGAGAATTTCAGATAGTCTTCAGTAGGAAGTGTACTGCGCCTGAAGTCGCCATTGAGGCTCAGCCTGGTTCGTAGCAAAAAATATACGTCAGAGCGAGTTGGCTTTACAAAAAACAATGAAGCACCGAGAGACCTTAAGTTCTTATCTTCAATGCTATTATAAAAAGGGTAATTGGCGTTGGCCAGATCTTCAAAACCATACTCCTCCAAAAAGTAATTGAAGCCCATAGCCATTTTGAAGCCGGGTTTATTCAATATGGGAAATCTTAGCTTGAGGTCGGTGCGACGATTAACCTGTACTTCACCAGTACCATCGCTTAAGCCTTGTTCCTTGGCTCTTGATGTAATCCCGTAGTTAGTAACCCATTCTCGTTCGATGACAATACCCTTGGACCGGGGCATTCCTTGCACTGATGGAATGCAGAAAGTGGAATCGGCACAAACCAAGAGTTCATCTTGCGCCATTAGCGGCGCCAGTGAAATCATAAGAACTGCTATCGTAGCTATTGCATTCTTCATTGCCTTAAAGATGGCCATTAAGGTCGACAGTTCGCTGGAAACGCAACGTTTCCAATATTACAAAAATAGCAGAATTATGTTGTTGTTCATAATGGCCAAATGCCATGTACAACAGTAATAAGATTCAGAAGGTGGTTGATAGGGCCAGGGTCACTGGCCCGGTATTCGATAAGCTGGCTATTTACTACTACTAGTGCTTTTGTTGTCTTTGATCCAAAACTTTGGTGACTTAGTTACAACGAACAACCCAAAACACAGACTTAGAAAAACTGTAGAGAGAATCCCCACTAAAAATCCAGCAGATATCATATCAAATAGTTGTTTAGATTATGAATTAATTTCCGACGGTTTTCAAGCAAGTATGGTACCAAACCTCCTCACCTAAAAAGGGGGATTTATAATTTTCCTGATTTCTAGTTTTTTTCTTGCAGCTCTTTTAACTGGGTCTCCATTGTATTCATCCTTTCTTCCTGCTTAATAATGTATAAGGTTAGCTCCTCAATTTTCTTGAGCAGGCTGGCATTTATCTCTCCCAGGTTAACACCGTTTGCTTCTACTACCTTGGCCGCTGGAATTCCCGGGAGGTGGTTCTCTTTTTGAATGAAGCGCTTCAGGTCCGATATACTCATTAAGTCATAATCGTCTGCAAAGACATAATCTGGCCAGCTCTCAGATACCTGGACGTTTACTTCTTCCATTACGGCTTTGCCATCAACAGCAACCTTATAGCCACTCGGTACCACATCTGTACCAACTGCAAGGCCGCCGTCGTTATTAATTCTCATCACCTCTGTAGTTCCAATAAACCATTCGAAACCCCCGCCGTTAACATTACCCGTTTGAAACCAGATCGGGTATTTCCCGCCATCAGCCGCGCCCATTCCAATTCCGTATGAGTTGCCTGTGGAATTGTTCATGGCATATCGCACACCAGATGAATAACCTACAGTTGGATCGGCCAGACCGCTGGCATTGCGAGACATGATAAAGCCATTGACGTCGATGCTACCATATTGGTTGGCAATACCTACCCCAATCGTCCCGTTGTACTGAATTGTGCCGCTATTGTCAATCCATGGCGAGCTACCTCCTCCGGAAATTGGAGATCCATTAACTAATACTGCTGTTGCATTAATGGTACCGGCCACGTCGAGTTCGTAGGCCGGAGAAGTTGTTCCAATGCCAACCTTATCCGTGGCGAAATCTCCATAGATAAGTGTAGAAACATCATTGTTGGCAATGTACAGCTTGTCAGAGCCTGTCTCATTATAGCCAGCTTTGGCTCCTATGAACACATTCCTTGAGCCAGTTGTATTGTTGTATCCTGAATAGAGTCCCAGGAATGTATTGTTACTTCCCGAGGTATGAAGAACACCGGCCTGGAATCCGGCAAAGAAATTATATGACCCACTGCTACCCTTTCCAGCTTCATAACCAATGTATAAGTTAGCTATGCCAATGCCATTATTGTAGCCAGATCGAAAACCCAAGCTAGTGTTATTAGTACCACTTGAATTGTTCTGGCCAGACTGCACACCGACATAGGTATTTCTGTCACCATCGGTGCTATTAAAACCCGATTGAAAGCCAATAAATGTGTTGGAGCTTCCCCCAGTGCTGTACCTTCCGGCAAGGCTTCCCACATAGGTATTGTAGAGGCTTGAAATCTCATCAGCCCCGGCATTGGTACCCAAGTAGGTATTATCACCACCACCCACATTATCGTAGCCGGCACCTTGGCCCACAAATGTATTATTGTTACCTGTGGTGTTCGAATACCCCGTAGCATCTCCAAGGAAGGTATTGCTGCTACCGGTAGTATTGGACTTGCCTGAGTAGCTGCCAAAGAAAGCGCTGTAACGACCAGTAGTTGTATTTTCACCTGCATAGGCACCAGCGTAGTTATTTCTTGTACCGGTGGTAATGCTTGAGCCTGCCTCCCGTCCAATGAAGGTGTTCAAAGTACCCTGTATCAGGGTAATCGCATTATTGCCTGAAATTAAAAACTGGCTGCCAGCATTCACCTGTCCAGCTACGTCAAGTGTATAGGCTGGAGTGGTAAGGCCTATGCCCAGGCGCCCATCTTTGTCGTAAACCATCTCACTGAATTGACCAGTGGAATTCTTTCGGGTTAAGAAATGGATAGCGGCAGAAGAGTTACCATGATCTAGCTTAGTAGTTATTTGTGCTGATCTTTTTTCTGAACCTGAATAGGAGTCAGATGTCCACAACAGGCCTCCACCATACACTGTATTACCGCGGTGGACCATATTCAGAATGGGAAATCTGTAAGTGGTGGAAAAGCCACTGCCACCACTGATTTGCAAGGTGCTTGGCTCCTGGGCGTCATATCCAGCGTAGGGCTCCAGCCAAGAACTGGCGTCACCTACAATAGCATCGCCTCCCACATGTAGCTTCTTTAGAGGGGTATCATTCCCGATACCAAGGTCTCCTGAAGGAGTCAATGTCATGCGCTCTATCCAGCCCTGGGCTCCTGATGAATTCATCCCGGAGGAAGTACCAAACCTCAATGAAGATCCCTCATTCCATGCCAACCTGGGGCCTGTAGCCAAGTTGTTATTGGCCCCAATTGCTAAAAATGGTAGGCCTGATTGTATTACTGCAAAGGCGTCGCCAACATTTTGGTAGATGTGAAGGTTTTGAATCGGAGATGTTGTGCCCAAGCCCACCCCACTATCTGCTATGCGCATTTTCTCAATAAACCCTATTGCCCCAAGGGAGTCAAATCCGGTGGTAGTACCAAATTTCATCGGTGAGCTATTGTGCCAGATCATTACCGGCCCAATGCCTGCATAGTGGCTTGTACCTAGCCCTAAATATTGGGATCCAGATTGAATGACATTATAGGCATTTCCGGATAACTGATAAATATGGCTATTCTGGAGGGGGTTGTTAGTACCAATTCCCACCTTTCCAAGATTATAATAGATTTTACTCCCGTTGGTTGACCACTGCCCTTTTGCATTTGGCACAATTGCCACTATAGCTGCTATTACTGTTACGCAGCGAAAAAATTGTTTTACCGGTATCATATACTTAGTTGATAATATTGATTGGAAGATTATGGGGGTAGCTTGTCTCGTTGAGACAAATACCTCAAAAGAGTTAATTGCCAATGGCAGACTTTTGTTACCCTAAAAAGTGCTGAAAACGTATTGATCAGGTAAGCTAGAGAACCTCTCCTACCCTTTCGAAGAATTGCCACCAGTCAACATCACCATAGCCTTTGCCAAGTCTTACCATCACAAGATTCTTCCTGGGATCGACATAGATAAACTGACCTAGTAGGCCAGAAGCCATAAAAGCGGGGCCCATTTCCTGAGCGAAGTACTTATCAGGATAGCGCCTCGATCTACGCAGCCATCGGTAGTGCTGCCGGGCAGTCTGTAGCTCAAGGGAATCGAAATAAACCGGGCGCGAAACACTATACCAATGATTTTGGTACCGTCTGTATGGTGGAGTTGATGTTATTGACTTTTGCACCCATTCTTTGGGTACAATCTGCTCACCATTCCATTGGCCGTGATTTAGGTATAGCCTTCCGAATTTAGCAAAATCGCGAGCGGTAGCATTGAGGCAGCAATATGTTTTTACTGTGCGATTTTTCTTACTATCGATGCTCCAGCTTGCATCGTATTCCATACCTATCTTCTTCCAAATTTTCTCCTGCAGGTATTCAGCTGGCGTTTTACCCGTAGCCCGTTCCAGGATCAGTCCTAATACCTGCGTGTTCACACTTTGGTATTCGTACCGGGTACCGGGATCTCTTTCAAATTCAAGTTTGGAAACCAGTCTCTCCAGGTTCTTGCCATAGTAAAGAGGTGCTATTCCCTTGAAGGGATTGAAGAACGCTCTCTCATTAAAATCGAGACCCGAAAACATATCGAGCAAATGCCCAATGGTGAGCTCCTCTATGCGAGGGTCACTGTCACACAGTTCTGGCAAGTACTTGGAAACTGGATCGCTGACGCTTTCAATTGCGCCTTCTTCAATGGCGATACCAATTAGTGCTGATGTGAAGGACTTTGCGACAGAGAAAGATGGAACTACAGAGCTTTGCTCATATTTGCCATAGTATTCCTCAAAGAGGATGGTGTCATTCCTAACAATGACCAATGCTACAGTCTTATCCTTCTTCCTTCCAACAAGGGAATCCATCTTGTGCTTCCCATTCCTGTAGGGAATTGATTCAAAAAGTTCAGGTTGTAAAGACTTTGCGAACAAGAATGGTTGATCAGAGTCTCTAGTAACCGTAAGAGCCGGAAACTTCTTATGGTCTCTCAAGTCAACCACGTTCCAAACAAAATAACGCCCCACATGGCAGCTTGTGACTAGAATCACTAGCAACGTTGTTATTAAGACTTGGGAGGGGCTGAATTTTAGCATTGCTTAATTACTAACGAGCTAATTGGATTATTCGGTGCACATGAAGCTCTCATTAAGCCCAAAATCAGGGATTTTTTTCTTCAAATCCTTTCATTTAACCTCCATTTGGCTCAAATGTATGAAAATGCCGTTTGGATGTTAGAATCTGCGTTTTTGGAAAAAGTTCAAACTTTTCAAGTTTTTTTTTCGATCTGGTAACATCTAAAAGATATTTGCGTCTAATATTGTAGTTCCAAACTGGTAAACGATGGTAAACCGCCCTAAACTAATATCGTTTTTCCTCCGATTTATAGCCGTAAGTCTGGTAGTGGTATTATTGGGCACTTTTGTCACTTTCAAGGTTAACCAAGAGCTGCAGAAACTTAGTAAAACTGAGCAAAGGGAATACCTACAAGCCAACACTCTTCTTCTTCCTATCTTAATTTTCGTTTCAGCAAAAACACTGAAGCGAGAGAAGGATCGATAATATCTCCCCTTACTTCCTTTTTCATAGAACTCGGTGATTATATTCACAGTGTCAATCCTGTGTTATGACGCTTGAAGACTGCAAGAATATCCACGACCTTAAAGAGGAAGCATCTAAGGTGCTCGATCCATGGCCATTTGAATACCTTATTGGAGGGGCTGACGACCTGCGAACAGTTGAAAGGAATTCCTCAGCATTTGAGAAGTACCAAATCAGGCCTAGAAGATTAGTTGATGTATCGCAGGTCTCAACGGAGGTCAATGTCTTAGGAAAGCCAAGGGCCACTCCCATTTTTATTGCTCCCGTTGGTCTACAGAAAGAATTTCACAGCGATGCGGAACTGGCAACAGCCAAAGGATCAAACGCCCTTGGCAACCAGCTTATTCTTTCAACCCTTTCCAGTTATTCCTACCCCGAAATAGCTCAAGAGACTGAAATTCAACCCTGGTTTCAGCTTTACCCAACTAACAGCCTTTCAACCAGGAAGAAATTATTACAAATTGCTGAAGAAGCCGGAGCCGAAGTAGTGGTGCTCACTGTGGATGTGCCGGTTGTTGGCAATAGGGAGAGTCATGTCGACTTTCTGAATCAAGCCACAGAAAGCCTAGGAGATAAGTCCAGCAACCTGAAAGGATTAGTTTCAGATGATTTTACATTTAACGATCCAACCCTTACCTGGGATTACATCGACTGGGTTCGTGAAAACTGCTCAATGAAGATTGTTATTAAAGGAATTATGACAGGCGTGGATACTGAGCTTTGCTTAAGAAAAAAGGTTGATGGCATAATAGTATCCAATCACGGTGGCCGCCAGCTGGAAAGTGATCTAAGCACAATTGAAGCACTTCCTGAAGTGGTGGCAGCGGCCAAAGGAAAAATACCTGTGATGCTAGATGGCGGGATCCATCGGGGTACTGATATTTTTAAAGCATTGGCACTGGGCGCAGTGGCGGTGTGCATAGGCAGAGCTTTTTGTTATGGGCTTGCTGCATTCGGTCAGCCAGGAGTAGAGAGAGCTTTGCAGATATTACAAGCTGAGTTCGAAAGATGTATGCGGTTATCTGGGGTTACAACCCTGGAAGAAATAGGACCAGGCTTTATTCAAGGAGCCAATTAGGATAGCTAGATTGCATGAAATAAATCTGGCCACCGCACTAGTATTACTCCCAAAATACCAACCACCACCAAATAGTATGCTGTTGGTAGAATTGTTCTCCTCAGCGTTTCTCCCTCACGACCCAACAGTCCCACAGTAGCCGAGGCAGCTACAACGTTATGAATAGCGATCATATTGCCAGCAGCCGCCCCAACGGCTTGCAGGGCAACCACACTGCTGGTGGAAAGCACCAGCGATTCTGCTACCCCGAATTGAAATAGGCTAAACATTAAATTACTAACCGTGTTGCTGCCGGCAATGAAGGCTCCCAATGCGCCAATGGATGGGGCAAAAAAAGGCCAGATCGCCCCCACATTGGAAGCAACCCATTCCGCCATGGCAACGGGCATACTTGCAATTCCTAGTTCGTTGTAACCTGAATTTATGTAGATCCTTACCATTGGAATGGCAAATATTAACACTACTCCTGCTCCAAGTATCATTCTAATTGACTCCCGAAAGGAATTACTAATCATGTTTCTGGTCATGCCATGCAAAACAATCGTTATCAGAACCACCAAAATGATTATGGCCCCAGGCAGGTAGAAAGGAGAACTGCTGGCCGATATGGGGGTTCCAAGAATATTTTCCCATCTCAAGATCAGCGCACCTAGTATGTCCTTGAAAGGTAATTGAGGCAGCCTGCTCAACACCAGGAAAAGAGCCACCAAAATATAGGGCGCCCAGGCCTTTAGTAAGCCCATGCTTGTGCCGGCGGCTTCTGATTCAATATGAAGCTTACCCTGCCATGAATCTGGCCAATTCGTTTTTGTATCAAAATCCCAGCTTTTTTTAGGTACCAGCCAGCCCTGGCGTGCGGCTGCGATTACAATAACCAACCCTATCAAGGCGCCAATTAAGGATGGAAACTCAGGGCCCAGTAAATATCCAGCAAGCGCATACGGAACGGTAAATGCTACACCCCCCAAAGTTGCGAAAGGAAGAATTTCCAGCCCCTCTTTCCAGGATCGTTTGCGGCCATAAAAGCGAGTCATCATCATAACCATAAACAAGGGCATAATAACACCGGTTATACCATGCAGGAGCACAACCTTGTTTGTCACAATTTGCAGGTATTGTGGCAAGGTTATGTTGGACTGGGACAGAAGCTCTGTGAAGCCTGGACTTTGTAAACCACCTCTCACTCCTACCAGAATTGGTGTACCTGCGGCGCCAAAAGTAACTGCAGTGCTTTGCACCATCATTCCAAGCATCACCGCAGCCATTGCTGGAAAACCAAGTGCCAACAAAAGAGGTGCAACAATTGCTGCCGGTGTTCCAAAACCAGAGGCTCCTTCAATGAAGGAACCAAACATCCAGACAATAATTATTACCTGTACCCTACGATCGTTGCTGATATTGGAAAAGCCATTCTTAATTGTTGCAATAGCACCTGAATGCTTTAATGTATTCAAAAGCCAAATGGCCGCGAAGATGATAAATAGAATTTCAATAGTGAGAACTAACCCCTGGATTGTAGAGGCAACAATATTGTCAACGGAAATCTCCCAGGCAGTTAGGGCAATCACCACCGACAACCCGAATACAACCGGCATTGTTCGCTTAGCGGGCCACCTCCATGCCATCAGGAGCACAGCCGCTAATGAGATAGGCGATACGGCTAATAATGCTTGCGTTGCCGGGGACATACTGGTCTTTAATCGAAATATAGGTATCCAACATCGAATTTCTTCTTATTTAGTCAAGCTATTGGCGATATTTACTTCCAGAACCCAATCAGTTGTCAGTTATGAAAAACCTCCCACTTTCAATCCTGATCGTCTTCATCTTTCTATTTGCGTTCACAAACTCATCAATTCAGGCTCAATCCACCAATGCTATTACCAAAATCAAGGGGGACGTGTACCGTTACCAGCATAATGCCCACTATTCTGTATTTATGGTAACTGATGATGGGATTATCGTAACTGATCCTATTTCGGAAGAAGCTGCCACCTGGCTTAATGGTGAGCTAAAATCAAGATTCAACAAGCCAATTAAGTATTTGATTTATAGCCATGATCACGCAGATCACATTACAGGCGGTGCGGCTTTTGGAGATGATGTAATGGTAGTGGGTCATCGATTGACCAAAAAAGCGATTGTGGAAAACAACAGGGCAGCAGTAGTGCCTGATCTTACATTTCAGGAGAAACTGACGCTGTCCTTAGGAGGTAAAGAGATTCAACTGTTATATCCTGGGAAATCTCATTCAGACAATTGCATCATAATGTACTTCCCGGAAGAGAAGGTAGTTTTTGTTGTGGATTTTATCACAGTCAACCGACTGCCATATACCACTTTAAATGGCAATTATATGCCGGAATGGGTAGAGGCTATCAAAATGGTAGAAGAGTTGGATTTTGATATTATAGCCCCGGGCCATGCCGGTCTTGGTACCAAGGAAGATGTAGTTAGGCACAGGGAATACATCCAAGAGCTTTATAGATTGGTATTAGAGGGCGTTAACGCAGGTAGATCTTTGGATCAGTTAAAAGCCTCCATCAAGCTGCCTCAATATCAAGATTTCATTCAGTATGAAAACTGGCTTCCTCTGAATATTGAGGGCATGCATAGAATAATAACAAACGCTGAAGATTAACCCCGGTATTTGTGCCAAGGAATCCCCTTAAGCTTCAATTCAAATATGATCTTGATGCTCCGGAACGAACAGATGAGCATAGGGCTATAATCCTTAATAAGCGATTTCTAAAACGCTTGTACACTAAATGGTACAATGACTTTCAGCAAAACATAAAAACGCTGCCGGAAGGTAAAGTGCTGGAGTTAGGATCTGGCGGCGGGTTTTTCAAGGAGCTTGAACCCTCCATCATTACTTCAGACTTATTGGATTTGCCCTGGGTGGATATGTCGTTCTCAGCCCTTGAGATGCCCTTTGATAACAATGAATTAAGTGGCATATGCATGATCGATACATTTCACCATATTCCAGACTCCTCAAAATTTCTAAAAGAGGTAATGAGGGTATTAAAACCAGGGGGTGTGCTGTTAATGGTGGAACCAGCCAATAGTCTCTGGGGCAGATTTATCTACCGTAACTTTCATCATGAGCCTTTTAATCCAGACGGTAATTGGATGATTCCTCCCTCCGGGCCATTGAGTGGTGCGAACGGTGCCTTGCCCTGGATAGTTTTTGAGAGAGACCGCGACAGATTACAGCAAGAGTTTCCAGGTCTAACCGTGGAAGGCCTTGAGTATCACACGCCACTTCGATATCTGGTAAGCGGAGGGGTGTCTTATAAACAACTGGTGCCTAATTTCAGTTATGGCTTAATGACCTGGGTTGATAACGCTCTGAGTAGTATCAGCAATCAATTGTCTATGTTTACAACCATAACTGTGAGGAAAACGCAGTTATAGCTTACACAAATTTCAGCTTCCTGGCAGCTAGAATCACCATCTTAAGCAGTAGCCAGCCGTGTTTCCAACGTTGAATATTGGTTTCTCCATAAACTCGCTCCTTGTAGCGAATAGGGATATCCAGAATTTTTAAGTTTTGTTTTGCGGCCCCAAATATCAGATCGAAATCTCCGAAGGGATCAAAATCTCCAAAATACTTCCGCGCCTTGGCTATTCTTTCGTAATCCTCCTTCCATAGGCATTTGGTTCCACAGAGGGTATCTCTAATCCGTTGTCCAAGCAGATAACTAAAGGCGTTACTAAAGAATTTGTTACCTAGTAAGTTAAAAAACCGCATAGCGTACTTGTCCATTGGATATACCAAGCGAACGCCGTTTGCGAAGCTGCATTTATTGGTGACTAAAGCTTCGTAGAATAGATAAAGTTTTTCTGGAGGTACGGTCAAGTCGGCATCAAGTATCATCAATATCTCGCCAGAAGCTTGCTCAAATCCTTTTCGCACAGCATCACCTTTGCCTTTTCCGGGTTGCTTATAAAGTTTTATATCACGATCTGGATGCTTGGGAATCTCGTCCTCTATTTTCTGGTAGGTATTGTCCGTTGAATTCCCTTCTACAAAAATCAATTCTGTCGAGCTACCCAAAAGAGGAGTTCGAGCTATTATATCTTCTATATGCCCCTCCTCATTTCTAGCTGCCACAATTATTGAAACAGTCGCAGGCTTTGAACCATCCTCAACCTCTGCTAGCCTTGCAACCATAAAGTTGGCTAATGCGAAATGTCGAAAAAGGGGCATTTTTGCCATGAAATTGTTCAGTGGCCAATTAAACAGTGGGATCCACAGTGGTAATAGGATTTCCTGCCAGGCACTTACACTCTCAAATCCTGCCAAATAAAAGAGCCCTCTCATATCTCCCCTTGTCAGCCAGTTTTGCTGCAAAGTGGGCTTCTTTAGACCTAATCTCTGGATAAATTTCAGGGGTCCTTCCCATAGTTTGCTGTAAAAATTGATGACAATTTTAGTGCGCCTATGACAATGTGGTTTAAGTTTTTCAAGGGATAACTGGATGTCCCACAAATCGCCAGCTAAATCTGACAGAATTATGTAATCGTACTGGCCTTCCAATTGGAAATCCAACATGTCGGCATGAATGAACTGGCAATCGGGATAACTATTCGTGGCCAACTTAATGGCCTCTTGACTAAAGTCTACACCTATTTTTTCCCTCCCATCTAAATTGCCGATAAGCCTACCATTACCGCAACCAATCTCCAATATTCTACTACCTGCAGGTACAATGTGACTATAGACTTTAAGTAACCTGCGATGGTAATAGCCACCTAATCTCTTTCTGTTACCAAACTTGAGCCACGATTTATCCCAAAAGTCCTTCCGCTCTTGTTTAAATTTGGCAAATCCATCTTCAGTGTTGATATCTCGGGTGGTCATACTGTTAATTGCTTTAGAATATCAGTTGGATTGAGCACTGTTTACTTTAAGCTCTACAATGTCGCCACCAATATCAACTGGTTCCAAATCAGTTAATGTGGCATCTAACTTATCCAGGAAATCAGAATGGATCAATACCCGACTATTAACCTCACCCAGATCCGCCCTTATTTGCTCCTTTAGCTCTCCGGCATTGTAATCAGTAAATCTGCGCCATTTGATTTTTGAGAACTTGGGAGCATAGTAGTCAACAACTGTTTCTGTGGGGTAGTAACCCAGGTCTAAGTCATGGTAGAAAATCGCATTTTCAGATGCAGCTAGGGCCTCCTGAATGTATTGGCTATGGGCGTAATAGGGGTGCTCATTCGCCTCTTGCCCTCTGTAAACTCCAGCAGAAACGGAAAAGACATTGTAAAAAAAACCTGAAACCACAAAGACCCCGATTAAGAAAATCGGCCAAGCTTTGCTTTCGGTACTGGCCTTACCATAATTGACTGAGATCAGTAGCAACAAATATGCGGGCAAAGCGGCGGCAGAGTAAGATGATGCAGGTCTTAAAGTGAAGCCAAGAAAAAATAAGACACTGGTAAACACACTCAAATAAAAAAGCCCTTTGAAGTTCTCTTTAATTTTGCTCCTAAAGCGCACCATACCAAACACTGCAATAGCAATAAGACTTCCAAGATGTAACACATAGGTTGGGAATTCCCATTTGCCCCTGCTGGCAGATATAGGCTCCGGATGCCAGAATTGATAATATGAATCAATGTTGCGATTAGCGATTTGGTACAGAAACTGCCTTAAGTTAATATCCAGGGCCTGGAGAAAAGTGCGTTGCTCAAATCCGAAGCCTCCCAAATATTCTACTTCAGAAACTTTTTTAAATATTTTGAAGGGGTTGACCTCGTCCCACAGTTGAGCCTCAAGTGCATAGAACAATATCGCCATTGGTACTGAGCCTATCAGGAAAGGAAGCAATTTCCGTATTGCGGGTCCCAATCGATTTTCGCTCTTTTTGATTGAGGCGAAAACAGCAAAAAGGAAACAACCGATAGCGAAATAGATTTGTGAAATATGCATGAACACAGCTAAAGCTGCCAATAGCCCAAAACAGAATAGCAGTATCCTTCGGTTTGTTTCGAACCACAGGGCGCCAACAACAAACCCGGTTAATGCCACTGCCATCGCCAGGCCAATACCGCTATTTTGAATGCCCCAAACCCAAAAACCGTAAGATGTTGCCACAAATAAAAATGCCATTGCCGCGACAACAAAATTTCGCGTAAGTCGAAATACGTACCAACCAAACAGGAATACCGCCGATGAAACACCCAGCCTTACTGGCAAGCTTCCGAGGGTATAGGCCTTCTCGTAGAATTGAGGGTCTTCCTGGTTGAGAAAACCCAGCTTGGTGGCAAATGCTACTAACTGGCCAGGAACCAACGGGTAAAGGATATGATGTGGTTTTAGATACGCCGGGTTTTCTAGAGCCAGCCTCATATGAATGTAGTTATCTCCCAAATGACCATTATTAGCCGGGGAGTAGAACATGGGTTGCGATATGTAAGCAGCGAGAAGGTAAACGAATCCTAATACCACAATAAGCCATTTCATTGTGGAATTGATATTATTAGTTTCTAAGTGAAACCCGTAGGAATATTTATTCAGGTAGAGTGAAAGGCCTACTAGTACTAGGGCTACAAGTATGGATTGCGTCCACATACTACTATAGAATTTTCCTTTTGAGGATAGAGTCAGTCATAAGGTCATCCTAACTTCAATCTGTTTGTCTTCTCAATGTTAGGTTTCTAATATATGCGTTTCGGTCCTCTTCGGTCTCAGCATCGTAGTAATCGTTCAGCATAATTACCTGAATATTGGTCATATCTTCTCCGTTGCCCTTAATCACCATTTTTACGGGCGTCCAATTTGTCGACTTTACATTGATTGTTGCCAGTGTATCTTCTTCCTGCAACAACGACACTGTAGGCAGTTCTCCAGCGGCGATGGTCCCTGTTAGTTCAAAACTGAGATAATACTCAGCCTCAGGAAGTTTGCCACGATATATACTCCGCGGGTAGTGATCTGCAATGCCAACTGAGGCCAGCCGTACTTTGGGAACTACATATTGCTGCATTAGCCGTGGTGGGTAACTGCTGCCTGTAAGTACATTTATCTGCGGACTAACAATCGGAACCCAGGGAGCCTTGTCGTGTAAGTAATTGATTTTTGAGCCTTGCGATTGAAATTCCAAACGGGCTGATACAGTTTCATTTATCTTCGGCACAAGAATACTTACCGATGAGTCTACCTCTTCTAAAGGAAAGTCATACTGCGGTACTAACAAGTGGGTGAAAGCACTAAAGGCACTATCCAACTCGGAAATACTAAAATAGCCGTAATTTCCTTCGAGGCGCTTAAGGTCGTGCATACTTACTCTTAAGCCATTTTCAACCCCGACAAAAATTGAATCGCCTTTCGCCCGTTGGCCTAATTCGGTCATCAACTTCGTACGTGTATCTCTCACTTGGTTATTATACTGGGCATCGCGGTAGATTTGTTTGAAGTTTGACCAAAGCAGTAGAAACAACAAAGCGCCTGCAACACTTACCAATATCTCGTGATATCCCTTCTTCTGAAGCAACTTGATCTTTACCTGGATCCAATTTAGCGCAGTAAAAATCCCTTCGGCTGCAAAAGCGGCTAGAATTGGGTATAGTAGAAGGAAATTACGGTGGTAAGCAATTTTGTATTTGAATGTGACGTAGAATAGAAAAACTACCGGAAAGACCAACATAATTAATGCATCGGAGCTCCGAAGTGGAATTGGTTTTTTTGACAGCCCCTTCAAGTGGAATATTGAAAAGGCTATGCCCATCACTGAAATAATTCCAATCCACCCAAAACTTGATGCAAGCTCGCCAACTTGGTAGCTGAGGTGCTCCCAACCCGGTTCTTTGGTAAAATGTGGGCCACCATCTTTATACAAAGCAGAAAGCCATCGCATCCAGTGCATAAAGTGGCTGTTATTTAACCATACTGATGGGTTCCAAAGCAGGAAAACGCCAACTACCATTAATCCATGGTAAGTCACTTTCCAAAGGGAGCCGAGGTGGGTTGGGGCCCTCAGTTGGCTGTAATTGAGTAATGCTGCTGTGTAGGGTATCAGGATGGAGGCGGCGCCGGTCATCTTGCTAGACATAGCCAACCCTGAGGCGATAAAGCTCAAGACTAAGTACCGGCGGTTTTTGCTATGGTTGAACTTGACTGCAAAGTAGAAAGTAGCGATTATCCATGTACTTAATGGAATATTGGTGGTCACGATGAAAGACCATGCAAAATAGGTGTGGCTGCCAATCAGTATGAGGGCAGCGATAACTCCGCTGGCCATACCAAACCTCAACCTTACCAGGAAAAAAAGGAATACGACTCCCATCCCCCCCATAATCACATGCCATATTCGGGCCCAGTAGAAAAATCCCGGATGCGATATGGTAAGCGTTTGTGTGCCATCCAGATCTGTCTTTATATCATTCCAGGAAAGCACTTCGTCATCAGTGAGCTTTAGATATTGAAAGTAGAGGGCATCTAAGGCCATGCTGGTGAAACGCATGTAACCCCCATAAACTACCTGGGCCGATGATGGTAGAAATTTCGTATGAGGGTCATCATCGTTTACCCTCTTTAAGCCATTCACCGCCTCATTAATGATTAGCGGCTCATCATAGTGATGCAGGTATGGTAAACCGGTTGGGGCAGATTGAAAACCTGGAATACAAAAGGCAGCACCCAGAATTAGGCCCACCACCAAACCCTTCATGCGCGTAGGATCAGAAACAAATGCCAGCAACTTTGCTAATGACTTCATAAACATGTTCCAAATCATCATCAGTTATCATTTAGCCGCATTCGATCTCTATAGTTGAAATCAAACACGGGTTGGGTTCTAATAATTGATTCTTTATGCAAATGGCGATCGCACTTTACCAGCATAATACCTAAAATGATAGGGGTGGGTGGCTGGTTATGGGTTAGCTGGACAAAGCTAATTAATAATCTCAACTTATTAGGTATACACCCAAAAGTGGATTAACCCCCATCCAAGGATTTTGAATTGGCTGAACAGCAATCTTCTTGTACATTTAGGTACTTATAATTATCCACTTATGAAACGACATCTCTTAACCCTTATAGTGACTTTTCTTGCGATCACTTCTTCTATACTTGCTCAGGAAGCTTCTCATTTCTCCAATATGGACGTATTCGAGCTGGAGTGGGTAAATTCCCCACAAATATCTCCAGACGGAAATACCATCGTCTACGAACGGCGCAGTATGGATATCATGACTGATCGCCGAACCTCGCGGTTGTGGAAAGTGAATACTGATGGTTCGGGCCATATGAAACTAACAAACAGAGATAGAGGCGAATCCGGGGCACGCTGGTCGCCTGATGGCAGTAAAATTGCCTTCACGAGCGGCACAGAAAATGGCTCAGAGATATTTATTTATTGGGTTCAGTCTGGTATTATCGCCAGGGTGACTCAACTAAATCGGTCACCACGCGGTCTAACATGGTCTCCCGATGGTTCACAGTTAGCATTCTCGATGTTGGTGCCGGAATCGGCACCGAGGTTGGTTTCTCCACCTAAGAAACCAAAAGGAGCAAAGTGGGCAGCTCACCCTAAAGTCACAACAAGATTAAGGCACGAAGCTGATGGCTCAGGTTATATCGAGCCGGGTTATTCTCACTTGTTTGTAATTCCCGCCGATGGCGGCACACCAAGACAAATCACTTCAGGTGAATTCCATCACCGCAGTGCACCCGTCTGGACTAAAGATGGCAAATCGCTGGTCTTTTCAGGCAACCGAAATGCCGACTGGGAATATGATTTCAGAAACTCCGAGCTTTACAGCGTTAGTATAGCCGATGGTCAGGTAACGGCACTCACAAGTCGCAAGGGACCTGACCATAGTGCGGCTATTTCCCCTGATGGTCGGACGATATTATACCTTGGCTATGACGATAAGGTGCAAACCTACCAGGTAACAACGGTCTACACGATGAACCTGGATGGTTCTGGTAAGAAAGAGATCAAAACTAATCTTGATCGTAGCATGTCAAGCGTAAAGTGGGATACCAAGGGCGCTGGATTCTACTTTCAATATGATGACAAGGGTAATACCAAGATTGGGTATTCCACCCTGAACGGCAAAACCTCAGTAGTAACAAATAATCTGGGAGGTACTGCCGTTGGCAGACCATACGGTGGCGGTTCTTATTCTCTTTCCAAGAATGAGAAAATTGCATTTACGCATACTACCCCCTATCACCCCGCAGAGCTTGGCCTGGTACAAAAGGGTGGTAATGCGCGGTTGGTGGTAGATCTTAACAATGATCTACTTGGCCATCGCAAACTGGGCCAGGTTGAAGAAATTTGGTATAAGTCGTCGGTTGATAACCTGGATATACAAGGTTGGATTGTAAAGCCACCGGATTTTGATGGCAGTAAGAAGTACCCGCTCATTGTTGAAAACCACGGTGGACCAATATCGAATTACGGAGATAGATTCTCACCAGAGGTGCAATTGTATGCCTCGGCGGGTTACGTGGTATTCTATCCCAACCCTCGAGGAAGTACCGGCTATGGTGAAGAATTTGGAAACGAGCTTTACCACAACTATCCCGGTGACGACTACCACGATGTAATGGATGGCGTTGATGCCATGATCGCCAAAGGCTACATTGATGAAAATAATCTGTTTGTAACTGGTGGCAGTGCCGGTGGTATAATGACAGCCTGGATGATCGGAAAGAACAATCGATTTAAAGCCGCAGCCGTGGTTAAGCCTGTAATGAACTGGATCAGCAAGACTTTGGTTGCGGATAATTATTTTGGATACGCTAACTCGAGATACCCCGGCCAGCCTTGGGAAAATTTTGAAACCTATTGGAAATTTTCTCCAATATCATTAGTAGGGAACATCCAAACACCCACATTGGTAATGGTAGGAACCGCCGATCTCAGGACACCTTTGTCCGAATCAAAGCAGCTTTATCATGCCCTTAAGATCAGAAAAGTTGAAACTGCCCTGGTTGAAATTCCTGGATCATTTCACTTTATTTCCAACCGACCCAGCCAGTTGATAACCAAGATCGATCATGTAGTGGCATGGTTTGAGAAATACAGGCAAAAGTAGGCTGAATGCGAATCCGGACTGAAATATCAAGCTCCTACATCAACGATTCTGATAAGTCGATTGCGGAAATAGCCAACGCATTAGCACATCCGTTAAGGGTGGCTTTGGTGCGATACTTAAGTAGCAAGAATGGAGGAGAAGGTGTCGACAATATCACCTGCAATAAAGACCTGGTAGAAATGTTTGATTATTCTCAATCAACAATTTCGCAACATGTGAAAATCCTGAAAGACTGTGGATTGTTTACTACGGAAACTAAGGAAAAATTTACCTACTACTACCTGAACAAAGAGCTGTTAGATCATTTCGAACAATTTGTTCACCGGATGGGACAACTTAAGCAGCTTTAATAACTCACAATGGGTGCAGGATTGCATCAAATGTATCGTATAATTACGATATACGATTATTATTCATGGGTCAAGGTAAAATTCATCTGTTCATCTTCATTGCGGTAATATCCTGGGGCTCATCTTATATAGCTGTAAAAGCAGGCCTTGATGGCTTCAGTCCCTATCAGCTTGCTACCTATCGCTTCGCAGTTGCTACCTTAGGATTTTTGCCAATCATCTTGTACAAAGGCCTAAGAAAAATTCCCCTTAAAGCCATCCCCACGCTGGCGATAATTGCAATTGTTGGTATCGTAGTTTACCATCTGGCGCTTAACGCAGCTACCGTATACTTCTCACCAAACGAAGTGAGCTTTGCTGCCAATTCTTCGCCGGTGTTCATGGTGTTTTGGGCCAAACTCTTCCTTCAGGAAAGTATCTCGCTCAAATCCTGGTTAGGAGTAATCCTGGCCTTAGCTGGCGTTTCACTTCTGTCAATTGACGATATCAGTGATTTGAGAATCCAATCTCTATTGCTATTGGCAATTCCCCTCTCCTCTTCGCTATTCTTCGTTTTGCAAAAGCCCTTGCTCAAAAAAATGCAGGCTTATGAAGTGATGTTCTTTGCCGTAGCATTGGGTGCTATTGTATTGCTGGCATTAGATCATACCTTTATTTATGAAGTGAAGAAAGCATCTTTCATTGCTAACTTTTCGGCCATATACTTGGGCATTCTGCCGACCACAATTGCCTTCATCTTGTGGGCAGACGTTCTGAAATCCATCAAATTGAGCTATGCCTCAAATTTTATCTATTTGGTTCCTTTGTTCACTGTAGTATTTTCATGGATTGCTTTCGGAGACTTTCCTGGTGCCGTTAAGCTCTTCGGTGGAATTGTAATTCTTCTTGGGGTCTATATAACATCAAGTTCAAATATCAGTCATGAGTAGCCACATTCCATTATCAAAGCTTCATTACGAAATTATTGAATACATCATAGCCAATGGTTTTGCCCCTGATGTAGAAAATCTTTGCGAGATATTGAAAACAGACGCAGAGTCAATTGCACGTGGCTTAGATGATCTTCAAGACTACCACGGAGTTGTCCTTCACCCCGGAAGCCCTGCGGTTTGGGCTATTCATCCCTTCTCGCTTTCGCCAACAAATTTTCTGGTAAAATCAGCGAAAGGGCAGTGGTGGGGAAGTTGCGCCTGGTGCAGCTTAGGGATTGCGGCTATTGTTGAGGAGGATGTAGAGATTGTTACTTCCTCAGGCGCCCACGGTGAAACCGTCACTGTCAAAATCATCGATGGTTTGCCAGATAACGACAACCTACTGGTGCATTTTCCGATACCAATGACCAGGGCCTGGGACAACGTAATCTATACTTGCAGCACCATGCTTGTATTTAAAACTGAAAAGGAAATAAAAGATTGGTGTATAGCCCATAATATATCAGTCGGCGACATTCAGCCTATTGGAAAAGCCTGGGATCTGGCAAAAAAATGGTACGGCAACCATCGCAACCCCAACTGGCAAAAATGGTCTGTGGCAGAAGCCAGGGCCATTTTTAACTCTTTGGACCTTACCCACCCGGTCTGGCAACTACCAGAATCTGAGGGCAGGTTTTAAATAATGTTTGGTTTTTCGATTCTAGCATTATACATTTACATGTTACTAAATAGTAACATGTTGATTTATGATACTTACAAAAGAAAAAATTGATAGCTCGGAATTTGTCTGGAAAGCACTGGCCGATCCTACTCGCAGGCGCCTGATGGACCTGGTGCGCGAGTCGCCGAAAACTACAGGCGGTCTGGTGGAAGAGTTTAAGGATATAGGGCGCTGTGCTGTAATGAAGCACCTGGGCATACTTGAAGAGGCGGGCCTGATTACGGCTAGAAAGCAGGGCAAATTCCGGTGGAACTACATCAATGCCATTCCCTTACAGGAGATCTATGAAAGATGGGTAAAGAAATATGAGGCCCAATGGGCAACAGGTCTACTGCAACTAAAAGAAGTAGCTGAATTCAAATCAAACATTAATCAAATAACTGAAGAAGTAACTATGGACACACAACAATTGCAGATCGACATTAATCTGGAAATACCGATTAATGCACCTCAACAGAAAGTTTGGGACTGCCTACTTAATGACATCAACCTATGGTGGAGAAAGGACTTTTATACCAGCCCAAACACAAAGGAATTCATCATCGAGCCAAAGATTGGTGGTAAGATGTATGAAGATTATGGTAATGGTAATGGCTTGCTATGGGCAGAAATTATCATTCTTGATGCTCCCAGGGTCGTTGAATTCAAAGGTCGTCTCACTCCTCAATTTGGTGGGCCTGCCATGTCATTTATCAGAATAGCATTGGAAGAGAAAGACGGTACTACGGTGCTTCTGCTCACTGACACAGTATTTGGAAATGTGTCGGAAGAATCCAAAGAGCAGCTCACGGCGGGTTGGAAACTATTGTATGAAGAAACATTCAAGAGCTATGTGGAATCTAAATAAAGTAGTGCGTGCCTCCCTCCTTGCGGCAATTATGGCCTGCTCTAGTGCTTACGGCCAGCAAGCAGACGTATTAGACGTATTCAATCAGCAGGTAGATGCCTTTAACCAAAAAGACATTGATAAGCTGATAAGCAATGTCAGCGACGATTTCAAATTCTTCTACGTTGCCCCTGATTCCCTGATACTAGAAGTTGAAGGCAGGGAAAAGTTTGCTGAGGCCATGGCAGGATATTTCGAGGCGATCCCGAGTGTAAAATCAAAGATTGAGGAGTATGCCATCGTCGGAAACAAGATCAGTTTTAGGGAAGTGGTTAGTTACACCACCGCCAAAGGCAAGAAATCCAGTGCCTCCTCGATGGGTATTTATGAGGTGAAGGATAACAAAATATCGCGGGTTTGGTATTTTATGGACTGATACTGAAGTAGCTTTATCCCAACCAACTGAGAATGGCCCGTAAGAAAATTTACCTGTTACTTGGACCTAAGGGTGCAGGGAAAACCTTTCTGGGAGGGTTAATGGAAGAACACTACCAGGTGCCATTTCTCAGAGTTGAGGACACCATTAAGGAGCTGGCTGTAAAGGTTGATGTTAATGATGAGGATTATTTGAAACTGGTTTTCTCCACCATTGAAACCCACGTTCGGAATAAACTCAACCAACACGACAGCCTTAGCTTTGAATCTACCGGGCTTAGTAATTATTATGATGAGATGCTAGCAAGCCTTCAATTGGACTTCGATGTAATTACCATTGGAATCAAAGCCTCTCCTGAAAGTTGCCTTCAACGTATCAAATCACGAGATCAATCAATTCACATTCCTTTCGATGACCAAGAATTGATGGCTATTAACACAAAGGCCCTCTCCAAACAACATAATCTAAACCACATTATTGAAAATGAGAGTCTGGACAAGGAGCAGTTAGTTGAAAAACTTGAGCCAATTGTAATTCCAGGTAAAATCTAATACCAGGTTATTGCTGAACTCCTCCACTCTCTTTGTTAAAACAATATTTTGATTAAATTCGTATATCGTTAATATACGATATATGAACAAAACATCCCATTTACCGGTAGCCGTGATTGGAGCTGGCCCTATAGGGCTGGCTGCCGCGGCACACCTGCATAGGCGGAAGATTCCGTTTGAAATTTTTGAGGCATCCGACGATGTCGCAGGTAACATGAGAAGTTGGCAACATGTGCCCATGTTTTCTCCCTGGAGATATAATATCGACGAGGCAGCCTCAGAACTGCTAAAAGTCAATGGCTGGTCTGCACCGCGTGCCGAGGAATTGCCAACCGGTGCGCAGTTAATCGAGAAGTATCTTGAACCCCTTGCGCAAATACCCGCGATCGCTTCAAACCTCAACCTGGGTTCCAAAGTAGTTGGTGTTAGCCGCAGCGGTATTGATAAAACTCGCAATCAAGATCGAGCCGAGTTGCCATTTGTAGTCCAGGTAGAGACCGCGGGGCAAATTAAAGATATTCAGGTCAGAGCAGTAATAGATGCATCCGGTACCTGGCACCACCCCAGCCCATTAGGAGCTAACGGGCTACCGGTTAATGGCGAAGAGGTAAATCAGCACAAAATATTCTACGGAATTCCTGATGTGCTGGGTAAACACCGCTCTAGATATGAAGGGAAAAATGTAGTTGTAATTGGCGGTGGTCATTCTGCAATCAATGCCCTACTGGAGCTTGCCGAGCTAAAGCAGGAGTTTACAGATATGAGACTGACCTGGCTTTTACGCAAGGCCAGTATCGACGATGCATACGGAGGACTGGACGCTGATGAATTACCGGGAAGGGGTAAGGTAGGTTTAGCAATTAAACACTTGGTAGATACTGGAGAAATCAGCCCGATTACTCCCTTCTTCACTGAGGAAGTAACTTCAGTTGGTAAAGAACTCGAAGTTTCTGGCCTCGGTCCGCAGGGTGAGCAAAAAGTATATGGACACGAAATTGTAGTTGCCACCGGCTTAAGGCCGGATCTGCAAATGCTGAGAGAAGTAAGGCTTGACCTTGATCCCGGGTTGGAGTGTCCATCAAGGCTCGCGCCCCTTATTGACCCTAACCTACACAGCTGCGGCTCGGTTGCTCCACATGGAGAAGCGGAATTGCGACATCCGGAAAAGGATTTTTACATAGTAGGGATGAAAAGCTACGGTAGAGCCCCTACATTTTTGTTGGCCACCGGATACGAGCAAGTCAGGTCGGTAGTGGCAGGCCTGGCTGGAGATTGGGAAGAGGCCAGCCATGTTAGCCTTAAGTTACCCGAGACTGGTGTCTGTGGAGTGCCCAAAGCAATTTCGCCAAAGAGTCTTGCTGAAGAAGTGAATACTAACTTTCAGCCGCATGTCTCCAACAATGGAGATTCAGTATCCGACTCATGCTGCTAGCAGCTTCATAAAAAAACAAATGACCAAACAACAATTCACGCAATCCGTTCATGCCGGATCAAATCTGGCAAATCACTATGGAGCTCTTTCTACTCCCATCTATAGTTCGTCTACCTATGCTTTCCCTAATGCAGAACAAGGTGCCGCCATTCATGAGGGGGAGATGGAAGGTTATTTCTATGGAAGAATAGGAAATCCAACCCAAGAGACCCTGGAAAGCGCCTTGGCCCAACTTGAAAATGGTGAGGCTGCCATGGCATTTTCCTCCGGGATGGCTGCTATTTCCAATGCACTCATGACTATTCTTGATAGTGGAGATCACATCATTGTTCCAACTTCTCTCTACGCCTCCACTACGGGCTTGCTGAAGTTTCTGGAAAGCAAAATGGGCGTAGAATACACTAGCGTAGATGCCACCGTATCTGATAACTACCTAAGTGCTTTAAAACCTAATACGAAGGCTATCTACATTGAATCACCCGCAAACCCAACCTTGCAGTTAACCGACATTAAATCGGTTGTTGAGATTGCTAAAGAGAGCAACCTGATAACAATGGCTGACAATACCTTTGCGTCACCTATTAATCAAAACCCCATTGACTTAGGCGTTGACATTGTACTTCACAGCTTAACTAAATATATAGGAGGCCATGGCGATCTTCTGGCCGGAGCAGTTATTGGCTCCAAGGAGTTTGTAGAAAGGTGTAGATGGCACACCAACAAGCTACTAGGTGGTGTAATTGCCCCCCAGGTTGCCTGGATCGCTCACCGAGGCATAAAAACATTGGCTATTAGAATAACTGCGCACAACTCCAACGCATTGAAATGCGCCCAATTTCTGGAAAGCCATCCTAAGGTAAAAAGGGTACATTACCCAGGTTTGACTAGCCATCCTCAATATGAGTTGGCAAAGACACAAATGCGCGGGTTTGGAGGCATGATTGCTTTTGAAGTTGATGGGTTAAATGAGGGCCAGAAGTTAATAGACAGCTTGAATTTATGTACACTGGCCGTATCTCTGGGAGACGTCTCAACGCTGATACAGCATTCCGCCTCAATGACACATGCTTCTGTTCCAAAAGAGCAACGTGAAAAGGCAGGAATAACTGACGGACTGCTGCGCCTGTCGGTTGGTATAGAATACGCCGAAGATATTATCACTGATCTCGAACAGGGTCTCAGCCAATTAAATTGATCAATCATGGATAGTCATCAGGATATCCCGGTTATCATCAACGCTCTGAGCCAATCGCCTGGGCTACTAAGAGGCCTACTGGCGCAAGTACCTAATACGGTAATTAAAACTTGCAGACGTTCAGGTAAATGGAGCGTTCATGAGAACGCCTGCCACCTGGGGCAGACTGAGAAAATGATTTACGAACGATTTAAGGCTTTCAGAGATCAGAGTCACCCGAGCTTCTCCCCGTACTTGCCTGGGAAAACCATTGTCGCTAAAAATCTATTGCAACTTGACCTGGATAAAAGCCTTGATCAGTTTGCAGAAGATCGAAAACAACTGGTGAGATTGGTTTCTGCATTTTCTGCCAACATTTGGCAGAAAGAAGCGCAGCACCCAGAGTACCATCACTACAATGCCCAAATCTTGTTAAGGCACACGCTGATGCATGATCATTTTCATATGTACAGAATAGAAGAATTATGGTTAACTAAAGATGAATACCTCTAACAATCTCCAGGAGTTAATCGCCACCCTTGAGCCAGTAAAGCAGCTAGTTGGTAATTGGAAAGGCACCGGAAGTGGAGGATTCCCAACGATGTCCAATTTCACTTTCCAGGACGAGATGATCTTTAGCATCATAGAAAGTGCTTACCGGGAGGAGCCCTTGGTTCACTTTCAGGAAATTGCATCCATACACAACAAGGACGGTTTAGCATTCAAACATTGGGAAACCGGATTTTTCAGACCGATACCTGGTGGAAACCTTGAGTTTCAAGTGGTCCACAACACCGGGAGAATTGAGTCTTTTGTTGGCAGTATAGAACTGGGCAGTGGCGGAAGTTCATTTGAGATGACTCTTGAATCTTCATTCCTGAGAAATGCTGAAGGACTAACGGAAGCGAGACAAAGCAAAAGGATTTTCCGGTTTGATTCCGGGAAATTACTGTACAGGCAGTATATGACTACTAATGAGGTAGCTGAGCTTCTCCCTCATTTGGACCTGGTCTTGGATCGATCTCAGTAAGTCGCAACATCTCCACCATGAATAATTGATGAAGTAGAAAGTAACAAATCTAATACCCAATCGTATTAGGTATATACCTAACAGTATTAGATATGTTTTCGAAAGAACTAACCGCTGCTTCTTCCAAGCCGCTCATTCTATCGTTACTAGCCCATGGAGATAACTATGGCTACAATATAATCAAGCAGCTCAAGCAGCTGTCTAACGAAAAAATTATTTGGTCTGATGCCATGCTCTACCCGGTGCTAAGAAGGATGGAAAACGATAAGCTTATTACATCGTACTGGCAGATTGAGGACGGAAGAAAAAGAAAATACTATCGAATTACCCCTGCCGGGAAAAAAGAGGGTGCCAGGAAAACTGAGGAATGGCAGTCGACCTACGATGTTTTGGTCAAACTTCGTCAACCTAAGCTATCTACCCAATGATGAGAACTTTTGATCTTGAAGCGGCCATAGGTGATTGGAAGTCTACCTTAGCGAGCAAAGGAATCGACAAGGAGACCTTACTCGAACTGGAGTCCCATCTTAGAGATTTTATTGCAGACCTCAGAGGGCAAAATATCTCTGACGAATCGGCTTTCTTACGGGCATCTAAGGAACTAAGTCGCGATTTGGCTATCCTGCAAAAAGAGTTGGTTGATACCCGACCTTCTAAGGCGCTAGAATCCGCTACGAGGATTTTTCATTTTAATGATTTGAAAATTGCCCTTCGCTCGATAATGAAGCGGCCAGTAACCAATTTGTTTAACATTGCAGGTTTAGCGCTCGGGGTGATAGTATTTCTGCTGATCATGGCATTTATTTCAACCGAGCTTTCTTACGATAGGGAGTTTACGCATGCCGATCGCCTCTACCGGCTTGAGTTTAGAATTAAGAACCAGGGTGTGGTTAGACCCTACTCCACTTCTTCGCCGCCAATTGGTCCTGCTATAAGCGCCAATCTGCCTGAAGTTGCCAGCTACGTAAGGCTTCGCCATGGAGATCAGGGAGATCCACAACTGATAGAGAATGGTGATAAAAGATATTACGAAAATAGAATCTTCTATGCCGATTCCACCTTCTTTGATCTGTTTGACTACCCCGTAATCGCAGGTGATGCCGAACAAGCGCTTAATGATCCAAAGTCAATAGTTTTAACACAGCAAGCGGCCCTCAAGTATTTTGGTAGTTCCAATGTAATTGGCAGAACCTTACTTGTTGACGGCAACAGAGAATTTAAGGTGTCACTGGTGCTCTCCGATAAACTACCCAGCTCTCACCTGGATTTCGATTTCTTATTGCCGATGACCGCCTACCAGCCCCCCTCCTTCGGAAGTTTGGAAAACTGGAGTTGGTTTACCTTTTACAATTACATTTTACTGGAACCAAATGCGAATTTAGATGCATTGGAAACGAAAATACCTCAATTCCTTGAAACCCATTGGAGGGAGGGAATCTCAGAAAGGGTGAGTTTAGCTGTTAAGCCTTTAACTGACATTTATCTTTATTCAGAGGAGAACGCGGATAAGATTGGAAATAGTAGCAGTCCGGTGTATATACAGGTGCTTTCACTTTTTGGAAGTCTATTGTTTGTCATTTCCATACTTAACTATCTCGCACTTTTCCGTACACTGATGAGATCCAGGGTTGACGAGTTCCTTGTAAGAAAGACTTTTGGTGCAAACCCGCAACAGATTTTTAAGCGGGTGCTAAACGAGGCGGTAATGCAAGGTATCTTGACCGGCACCCTGGCAGCCATGGGAATAGGTTTTCTATATTCATTCAATCCGGCACTACTCAACAACCTCCTAGGCTCCAATGGTTTCCCTCTATTGCTATTCGCATTCCTAATTCCTGTAGTAATTGCCACCTTGGCTTCGTTTATTATTCCCACCAGAAGTAAATCCCGGAAATATGCCAATGGGGAATTGGCCAATGAGTTCCGCAACAAAATGATAGTTGCGGGGCAATTCGGCTTCACTACTCTGCTCATAATACTCTCCGTTATGATGACCAACCAATTACACTTCATTTCCGGCAGGCACCTGGGATTTGAAAGGGAGAACATACTGGTTGTTTCCATGTTGGGCGAAGAGGCAATGCAAAACTTCAATTCGTTTAAATCGGAAATAATCAGAACTGGCAATGCTTTACAAGTAGGCTCCGCCAGGCTTGGGCTGGAAGGCAGACATGGATCATATAATCTCATCCCACTAGGCACTTCTGAAGAAGAGTCTTATCGTATGGCCATCTACCCGGTGGGCAACGAGTTTCTTGAAACATTACAGATCAAGATAATCTCCGGCAACACATTCCAGGAGCGTCCGGCAACCGACACCACATTCCAATATATCATCAACCAATCCGCTGCCAAACTTCTAAACTGGGAAGAGCCGGTGGGTAGAAAAGTGATGCTAAACGGGCAGGGCGGAATGTATGGTGAAATAGTCGGAGTGGTAGAAGATTTTAACTACCGGGACTTAAGTTATAAACTTGAGCCAATGGTGCTTTTTTATAGAGCATCTGCCACCCAGTTTGCCTACGTACGAATGCCAGCCGGTGATCATCGCGCTACAATTGAGAATCTCAGCGAGATCTGGAACAGAACTAATCCGGCCTCTCCATTTGTTTATGAATACCTGGACACAAGGCTGGCCGGCAACTATAGCCAACATAAACAGGTGTTGCACATTTCAGACTATTTAATGTATATAGCGCTGGCCTTATCTGCAATTGGTTTATTCGGACTCACGACTCACCTTACGCAATTGAAATCCAAGGAAATCAGTATCCGGAGAGTTATGGGTTCATCGGTATTTGCGGCATACAAACTGCAGGTAAAGCAATATCTACTGCTTGTTACTGCAGGTTTTTTGGTAGCCACACCCTTGGCACTATTTTTTGTTGAAAACTGGCTCGACGGATTCTACTACCGTATCGAGCTATCCGCAATACCAGTGCTTGTAACTTTCACAGGATTATGCTTTGTTACTTTGCTGGTTGTTAGCTACGGCACTTTGACTACCGCCCTGAAGAACCCAGCTACGGTTTTAAGAAATAAGGCCTAGTACTAGCAACAAGAATGCATAGTTTCGTGAAGATGCACTTAGGTGCGTATATCAGTGACCAAAACAAAAAAAGCCCTAGTGCGTTGCACCAAGGCTTAAGTCGTTCTCTGTGATCCCTCTGGGGCTCGAACCCAGGACCCACGCCTTAAAAGGGCGTTGCTCTACCAGCTGAGCTAAGGAATCAACCAATTAAAAAAACGAAACTTGTTTTTTGCTAGCTCCGTTCCTTTATTTGCGTCTGCAAAGGTAGTAGCAAATGAAGAAATTGCAAACTGCGGGAATCAAAAATCTAGTATTAGCCCTGGGCTTGGTATTGATCTTACCGACAATATCAAAATCTCAGGATCTTGACTACAGTTTGCGTGTGGCCGATTCTCTTTTTGTAGTTAAGAAGTACACCGAGTCATTTCAAATTTACGAATCGATTTTTGAGACCGGCGAGATGACCTCCCCAAGCATGTTGCTACGTATGGCTTATATTAAGGAAGGCCTTAACGACTACACTAACGCGCTGTACTACCTAAACCTATACTACCTGGAACAACCCAGCGACGAGGTTTTGGAAAAGATGTCGGAACTGGCGGCTGAGCATAATCTCACAGGCTATGAGTTCACTGAGTGGGATGTAATACTCAATTATTACGTTCTACTTTATGAAGAAATCCTAGTAGCCCTATTTGCTCTTTCAGTGTTATTGCTAGGAATGATAATTCTCAAGAAAGCCAAATCTCAGAAACGACCGACGGGATTTGGGATAACCTATGTGCTGGTTACTGCAGTTCTTTTCTATCTGCTGAATTTCGGCCAGGTTAAGAACCGCGGCATCATACTAAATGGTAATTCTTACATTATGTCAGGGCCTTCATCCGGATCGGATGTGATTGACATTGCCAAGAAAGGCCACAAGGTAAAAATGCTCAAAAAGAATGACGTTTGGGTGCAGATTGAATGGGGTAGTGAGCTTGCCTACATCAAGCAAAAAAATATTAAAGCCATTACTATGTGGAATTAGAGTATCAGGGAAATTATCCCGTTGATCTCGAAGCCTGTGAATTTTATATAGTAGTAGTAAACCCCAGCGGCCTCACCTTTTCCATTCCAGGCAAATTCTCTAGTCGTACTCTCAAAAACCTTCTGTCCCCAACGGTTGTAGATCACAATGTTCTCGAATCGGCTTCTGCAGTTATCATCAGGAATTTCCATATCGGAAGGAAGCACAAAATCTGGTGGAAAGTTAATTGCAGCTAAGGTGAACAAATCGTTAGATCCATCGCCGTTAGGTGTGAACACATTGGGCGGGATAAAAGTGTCCTGGTTTGTCACTAAGTCGGCAATCGATACACTTAGTCTTAAAGTATCAGTTAGTGGCACCACACACTCGTCATCGGTTAGCAGAAAGGTAAAATCCACCGTTCTGGCCCCAAAGTCATCATCAAGCTCATCGCATCTTGGTTCCCAGATCAATACCGAACGCACCGCTCCCGTTCCTTCGCGAGTTTCAAATGCATAACTGGAATTCTCAAAATCCCCGGCGGCCTCAATTAACTCCAGAACCAGGTTATCATTATCTATATCATTGCCAAGTACATCAATCTCCATTCTTTCACCTATCACTATTTCACCAATGCCATTCTCGATACGTACTTCTTCACTTCGATTTTCATAGGAAAGCACAGGCCTCTCATTTGGAGGTGGAAGCACCTTGACATTTACTACCAGGCTGTCGGCATTAGGAAATTTGCACTTGTCTCTATCAGTAACCCTAAAAATAAATGAGAACTCGTCTTTTACCTCCAGGTTGATATTATCGCAGGTAAGCGCCCATCTAAACGGCGACGTTAGGTCTACCGCTCCACTATCAGGGGCGAAATTCACCCCGTATGATTCAAAATTAAAATCAGCCCCGCTGCCTTCAAGCAGAATGAAATCTCCATCACTATCTGATGCAAAGAGGTTAAAATCTATTACATCCTCTATCTGTTGCGTAAGCTCTAACGTTGGTAGATCGCTGGTGACAACAGGGTCTGTGTTTGGCGGTAGCACTACCGAAAGATCTAGATTTATAGTATCCGGGGTACCCAGATCGCAGGCATCAAGGTCGTCGAGCACCAGTGTTAAATCAAATTGCGTTTTTTCCGTGAAATCATAGGTGTCGCAACCAGTATCCCAGGTGAAAGTAGTAGTCACCTGACCTCCGCCTTCGTCATGCACCTCCTCAGAAAAGAACATGCCAACATCTTCCAGTTCGTAGCCCGGGGTTATTACCGTCAAGACCAGTTCATCTAAGTCATTATCTCGACCATCAATGTTGAGGGAATATACATCGCCCTCTATCAGATTTTGCTCTATGGTCTTATCTGTAGAAACGAAATAGGGATCTAGATTTGCTGGAGCCTCAACCTCCACTGCAACTCGCATTGAATCCAGAAGGCCCTGGGGACAAGCGTCATCAAAGGCTACTAAGTCCAGTATCATCGGCCCTTCGATGAAGGGGCAATCCGGAAAGCACATGTCAACTCTTAACGTATCCGTTGGGCTTGCCAGGAAACCCGCGTCTGTAGTGAAGAAGTCCCACTCTCCAGCATTGAAATTTACTGGTCGCGCAAGGAACCTGATATTTTCACCCTGATTTTCGTCGGTTACTAATAGCTCCAGGCATTTCTCATCCTCAACCGCAAAATTGATAAGTCCGAGATCATCAGTAAATAAACCAGTGCTGGGATTTCTGGCAATAAGGTTGGGCGGATCACCCGGATCCGGGCAGGTAATGGAGAACAACTGAAAATCTCTTCGCACCTCACCGATATGTAAACCGTCTCGATATTCTCTCACCAGCACTGAAAAAACGAAAAGACCAGTGCTTGAGGGCGTAACAGTTAGTAAGCCATCTTCACTTATGGCCAGTGTGGGATTGCCCGGTATAACATTATTTATATTGATGCCCTCTGACCAGGTTACCCTGGGATGTTCTGGCGGAGAGGGTATTGGTATTGCTGTAAACTGAGAGCTATTTAATGGGGTAACCAAGCTATAGGCCAGTGAGTCACCGTCCGCGTCAAAGCCTGCAAAGTCGCTGAAATAGAACTGATCTACGCAAGCATAATCCTGCAAAGGAGGGAAAAGACTGGGTGATGAATTAATGAAGCGTTCGCCATCTTTGATCAACGGAGGAAACCAAAGCAAAAAGGTTTGCCCTGTATCATCTGGGTCAACAATGTTGGAAATAGTAACATTGCGGCAACATCTTTCCCAAACGATATAATAACCTTCGGGATCGTCGTAATTCTCAGGGGCTAATACTACATCTGTAGTATATAAAATTCTATCCGTAACTAGCTGGCTGATTGCACAGTCAGGTATGGAATAATCAACGCGGGAAGCATTTTGCCGCAGCAATGTATGAACCGACAATAGACGCTCATCGGATTTCCGATAGATATAGACCGTTACCGCTTGATCCTCAGCATCGGGATTGCCGTTAATGCGATCGAAATAAAGTATTAAGTTAATTGTGTACCGATTATCGGCGACGTGAAGGAATTCAAGCTCACCACCTACAATGTGACTGGCAATGGATGTCGATTGAAAAACCATGAAAAGAAGTACGCCAAGTAGAGCTCTTCTCATATAGTAAGATTAGTGTTAAGGGTCTGGCTTCGAGCCGCAAAAATCGGGCAAAAGCCTTCGTAAATTACTAATTTCTTAAATTTGTAACCTCATGAGAAAGGAAAGATTAGTTCTGGAGAAAGTGCCGATTTTGTCGGTTGCAGCCGAAGGAAAATGCATTGCCAGAGTGGATAACCGGGTGATTTTTGTGCGGAATACTGCCCCTGGGGATGTTATTGATGTTAAAATCACGAAGAAGAAAAAAAACTATTACGAAGGTCTGGCTACTCAATTTCACGAGTATTCAGACCAGAGAATAGAGCCAGTATGCAGTCACTTTGGTACTTGCGGAGGCTGTAAATGGCAACACCTCAGTTACTCCTCCCAACTACAATTTAAACAGCAACAGGTTGTCGATGCTTTGGAAAGAATTGGTAAGATCGATGCGTCGAACACTGCTGATATATTACCTGCCGATCAAACAGAATTTTATCGCAATAAGCTGGAGTACGCTTTTTCCAATAAACGATGGCTCTCTCATGAAGAAATTGCTTCCGGAAAAAACATCGATAGAAATGGCGTAGGCTTTCATGTGCCTGGCCGCTTCGATCGCGTGGTTAATCTGGATAAATGTTATCTGCAAGCGGAACCTTCAAACAAGCTTCGTGATGTTGTTAAGGCCTTTGCCAAAGACAAGAATCTTAGCTATTATAATCATGCGGAGTTTGAGGGTTTCTTGCGTAACCTCATTGTAAGGACGTCTACCTTGGGAGAAGTAATGGTGATTGTGCAGTTCGGTCATGCGGATGAGGAAAACACTACTGGTTTGTTAGACCACCTGCTTGAAAAAGTGTCGGAAATAACTTCACTGCATTACATCATCAACACAAAGAAGAATGAAACATTCTACGATCAGGAGGTGGTTACCCACCACGGGCCTGGATATATCCTGGAACAGATTGGGAATCTAAAATTTAAAATCGGGCCTAAGTCATTCTTTCAAACCAATACCAAGCAGGCTGAAAAGCTCTACCAAATAACTAAAGAGTTTGCTGATCTCTCTGGTAAGGAAACTGTATATGATCTTTACTGTGGAACAGGAACTATAACTAACTACCTGGCAAAAAATGCCAAATTTGTATTAGGTATTGAATCAGTTCCGGAATCCATTGAAGATGCCCAATGGAACGCCGATTATAATAAAATCACTAACACCGATTTTGTGGTGGGCGACATGAAAGATGTGCTGGATGAGAGAGTTGTGGAAAAATATGGTAGGCCAGACGTAATGATAACAGATCCACCAAGAGCAGGCATGCACCCAAAAGTTGTCGAGAAGCTCAATGAGCTAAAAGCACCAAGAGTAGTTTATGTTAGCTGCAATCCAGCCACTCAGGCACGAGATCTGGAGATGATGTCATCACACTACAAAGTAGAAAAAATTCAACCGGTGGACATGTTTCCGCATACACATCATGTGGAGTGTGTGGTCTCACTTAAACTTATCCAAGCATGACGCACAATAACGACCCGGAATTAGATGGAAAATACCTGGGGACAATTTCCCGAGACTTTGTGGTGGTGGCCGAGACAATCAAAGAGGCCTCATATCAAATCAGGGCCAGGAAATTCTCAGAGTATCCCATTTTTCCAGTAAGTAAAGGAGAACTACCCTTGGGCCAGTTGCTGGTATCAAAACATGAAGTGGCAACGGAATGGAACTATTATGCCACCTATATCGATGAATTTGTACAACGGGAGATAATCGGCAAAGACAAACAAAAGGACTTTGAAGATGCCTACAAAGATCCGGACGAGTTTTGCTGTCTTTTTATTGTCGACGGAGATTTCACCAAGTTCATTTTTATTCCCTATCCAATAGACTAAGATCCCAATTAGTAAGGGTGAAACTACTCCGGGGTGTTATAAATCGAAGGCTCAGGTAATATAAGTACCGAAGTCAACGATGAGAAATTACTTGCGCTCCCAGTTGCAGTGCTTAATTGCTTAGAAATAAGTAAATTAATAGTGGTGAGATCAGCTAAGCCCTATATCTACCCAGTGTTTATACTCTTGCTTCTGGCAGGTTGTACAGAGTATAATACTATTGTAGTTCCCAACAATACCCCTCCCCCGGATCTTACCGTTTCCAATGTACTCAAGGACAATTACGTTACTAAAACCTATATTAACGTTCTAGGGCGGAAGCCTACTGATCTGGAATTCCAGTTGGGTTTGGCAATAATCAACCAAAATAACGCTTCCGTAGAAGACAGGCTGGAATTCCTGGAAACCATATTCGTATTGCCTGAATACAAGAACCGGGAATACGAACTGGCACGTGATCAACTGGTTAACAGCTTAGACACCTTAGTTTTCATCCAGAATTACAACATCCTGGATTTTCAACTGCAGATTACGACCGACCCCTTACTAATTGATCTAATCAATACGGAGAAAGCCCGGCTAATGCAGGTAATTGTTATACCTCAAGTATTCGGCGCCGGGCAAATAGATATTGTCGAAGTGCACAAGCGCCTGGTTGACAACATCATCTACGACCAAATTAATATGGGCACTGAGAATTTCGTTGTCTCAGTTTTTCAAAACCAGGTGTTGAGAACTCCAACCTCCGACGAGTCTGCTGAATTCAATGAGCTTGCCAACGCAAGCAC
>JANQPQ010000036.1 GCA_028285445.1 Cyclobacteriaceae bacterium
TACCTAGATAGGATTCCATCTCCTCCTGGATCTTTTGGGCTGCTTTGCCGGCCTGCTGTGCAAATTCGGCGTTCGGCGAGCCGTATATTATCCCTCGAGAAGAGTTCACGATTAAACCGCAATCTTTTGTGAGACCATTTTTAGAAACTTCCTCCAAACTACCGCCTTGAGCACCGACCCCGGGGACTAACAGAAAATTGTCTGGGGCAAGCTTACGAATTTCAGAAAGTGATTCAGCTTTTGTAGCACCTACCACATACATTAACTGATCGGCTGTCGCCCACCCCCTACTTACTGAAATCACCTCTTCGTAATATTTACTACCAGTACCTTCTACCTCAAGCATTTGAAAGTCTTTGCTACCAGCATTAGAGGTTAGCGCCAATAGAATTACAAACTTGTTTTCAAACTGAAGGAAAGGCTTGACGGAATCCTCGCCCATATATGGAGCAACAGTTATTGCGTCGAAGTCCATGGTTTCGAAAAATGCTTTGGCATAGAGGTTTGAAGTATTTCCGATGTCACCTCGCTTCGCGTCTGCTATAGTAAAAATATCAGATGGAATATATTCTATGGTCTTCTGAAGGCTTTCCCACCCCTCAGCACCCAGCGCCTCATAGAAAGCAATATTGGGTTTATAGGCTATGCAATAATCTGCTGTGGCGTCAATTATTTGCTTATTAAACTCAAATAGTGGATCAGCTTCTTTTAGTAGGTGCTCGGGAATTTTGTTAATGTCGCTATCAAGGCCCACACATAAGTATGAGTTCTTCTGCTTTATCTGATCAATTAGGTGCTGTTTCGTCATCGCAATAAAAAAGCCCCACCGGTAAGGCAAGGCTCTATATTAGTTAATATTTTCAATCTATCTAAGGTCAATTACGTCGATACCTTTGTACTTCTTCACATCAAACACAAAAACATCATCTCCGGGGTTCGATTTGTCATTGAATTCAGTAACATGGTAAGTATAGCGATCACCTGATTTGTCGAACATAGTCCAACTATTTAGGGTGCGGTCTGCTTGACCAATCTCCAGTTTAATTTTGAAGAAGTTATTTGCTTTTGAATCCTCGGGCACCAAATCTACCACCTGGTACGTTTTGCCTTTCTTTTGAACATCTTCAACGTACAGATATTTGAATCCACTTTCGTAGGCAGTATAGATTTTAGTGGGATCAATATCGCCATTATCCGGGTCGTGATTATCAATACTTACCTCATTATCATCTGGTAAATAGGTCCAAACCGTCTCCCCATTGTTGATAATCTCCTGACCTTCCATTACCAACCGATACTTATTACCCTTTATGGTTATGTCCCCTTCAAAATTCTCGTTTATTCCCTCCGATTCGTTGACCATTGAATAGACTATCTTGGCACTAAAGGCAGGTATTTTCTTGTACTTAGCACTCATTTCCTGCAATATCTCCAACGCTTTTGGATCATACTGGGAGTATGCCAAAGCTGGTAAAAATGCCAACAGTAAAAGGGTAATTCGCTTAGTCATGTTCTGAAAAATTTGAGCGCAAAGTTAGCGCTTAATCCAGATTATTCAATAACTGTTCCAAACTATATTCGTCTTGAATAAGCACCTCCCTGGCCTTACTTCCTTCAAAAGGACCAACAATTCCTGCGGCTTCTAGCTGGTCGATTAACCTACCGGCTCGGTTGTAGCCAAGTTTCATTTTTCTCTGGATTAAGGAAGTACTGCCCTGCTGATGCATCACGATAAGCCTGGCTGCTTCTTCGAAGAGAGCATCTCTATCAGACAGATCAACATCTCCTACGCCATCGCTACCTTCGTCCCCTACATATTCTGGTAGCAAGTAGGCATCCTCATAACCTCTTTGGCTACCAATATATTCACAAACATTCTCTACTTCAGGTGTATCAACAAAAGGGCACTGTAATCTTATCATGTCTGAGCCCTGAGACAACAGCATGTCTCCCATGCCTACTAACTGTTCTGCGCCGCCCGTATCCAGGATAGTTCTTGAATCAACTTTGGATGTCACTCTGAAGGAAAGTCGGGCAGGGAAATTAGCTTTGATAAGTCCGGTGATGACATTAACCGAGGGTCGCTGGGTTGCTATTACCAAGTGAATACCAATGGCCCTGGCCAGTTGTGCCAGCCTGGCCACGGGGCCTTCAACCTCTTTTCCGGCTGTCATCATAAGGTCGGCCAACTCATCTATTACCACCACAATGTATGGGAGAAAGCGGTGGCCATTCTCTGGGTTAAGCTTGCGATCAACGAATTTGTTATTGTACTCTTTTAGATTTCTGGCGCCTGCATCTTTCAACAAATTGTACCGGTTATCCATCTCGATACAAAGCGAGTTAAGCGTATTAACTACCTTCTTTGTATCTGTGATGATGGCCTCCTCACTATCTGGCAGTTTTGCCAGGAAATGTCTTTCAATTTTATTGAAAAGGGTCAATTCAACTTTCTTCGGGTCAACCAGTACAAATTTCAGCTGAGATGGGTGCTTTTTGTAGATCAGCGATGTGAGAATAACATTCAAGCCTACAGACTTTCCCTGACCGGTGGCACCCGCCATTAACAGGTGGGGCATTTTAGATAGGTCAACCATGTACAGCTCATTGCTAATAGTCTTGCCCAGCGCAACTGGCAGTTCCATTTCGCTTTTCATAAACCTTTCGGTTGAAAGCACTGATCGCATATCTACCATCTCCCGATTCTTGTTCGGCACCTCGATACCAATTGTACCCTTGCCGGGAATAGGTGCGATAATTCTTATGCCAAGTGCGGCGAGACTTAAAGCGATGTCGTCTTCGAGGTTCTTTATCTTAGAGATTTTCACTCCAGCCTCCGGAACGATCTCATAAAGTGTAACGGTAGGACCAATTGTTGCCTTAATACTGCTAATGCCAATCTTGAAATTGATGAGCGTCTCAATAATCTTATCCTTGTTCTGCTCAAGTTCTTCTTTGGTTACCTGAACCTTCTTTGAATCGTATTCATTCAGCAAGTCGATCTTTGGGTACTTATAACTTGACAGGTCAAGCGTTGGATCATAATTCTCCACTTTCTTCGCAATCTTCTCCTCTTTTTTCTCTTCGGCCACTTCAAATTCCGGCTCTTCAGCAGGAACCGGATCGGCAGTCTCAGGTTCAGCTATGTCGAGTTCGAGAGAGGCCGCAGCCTCTTTTGCCTCTTCCTTGGGAGGGCTAACTTCTAATTCAGTTTCTTTAGCGGTTTGGTCTTCTTCTACTGTCTTAACTTCCCAGGCCTCCGTTTCAGATGTATCTTCGTCAACTGCTGGCTCTTCACTTTCTGGGAACAGGCCGTCATCTTCATTGCTTTCAACCTCAGCTTGTGATGGTTCTGTTTCAGATTCTGAGACTTTTGCTGATGCAAAGCCTAAAAGAGTTGTGATATTAAAGAAGTATATCAGGAACACTAACAAAGAAAAGATCAGAAGTAAATAAGTACCCCAACCGATTACACTTTCTAGCAGTATCGAAAGCTCATAGCCTATTCCACCGCTGATAAAGCTCCATTCGTTAACACCATCTGAGCCCTGCACAAAGTACCCCAGCAATGTACTTGTCCATAGAATAAAGAACACAGCAAACACCAAAGCTTTGGTTGAAGAGTAGATCTTCCTTCGGAAAATGATTTCGTAGCCCCAGAGAAACAAAAGTGGTGGGACTAGAAACGCCGCCAATCCGAACCATTTGAAAACGAAATAATGAGAGGTGTAAGCTCCAAGCAGTCCAAGCCAGTTCTCTGTTTCCAAGCCTGAATTTTTAATACCCACAGTTGCAATGGCCTCAATTACGCTTTGATCAGCTTTATGGGTAAATAGATATGAGACGATGGCCGTTAATAAGTAGAACGAGGCCACCAATAAGAAAAAACCGAATGCTAATTGGAATCGTCTGTCTTGGAGGAAAGCTATGTTGAGGCGAAAGCTCTTAGCGGCCTTCTTCTTCTTTTTTGGGGAGTTAACCTTATATGTATTCTGAGCCATCTACTGAGACAAAAATAACTAATTAATGATTCTATGCCACTTCCAGATTTTGGGTAAGAACTAAGATTCCAGCCCTTGCTTTATTAATTCCCTATTGATACGCTTAATAAATGAGGGGCCCTCGTAAATGAACCCCGTATAAATCTGAACCAAAGTGGCCCCTGCTTTTAACTTATCAATGGCATCCTGCGGAGTGGTTATTCCTCCCACGCCAATGATAACCAGGTTATCGCCAACTTTTGAGGATAAATAGCGAATTACTTCCGTCGACTTATCTGTTAGCGGGGCTCCGCTAAGTCCACCCGAACCGAGCTGCTCAACTTTTGTTGAGGGTGTTAATAACCCTTCTCTACCAATGGTAGTATTGGTTGCTATTAAGCCATCAATCTTCGTTTCTAAAGCTATCTCCACAATATCGTCTAACTGGTTTTGATTAAGATCCGGAGCAATTTTTAAGAGAATAGGCTTTGTTCCGTTCTTTGCTTTTATCCTGTCCTTCATTCTTGACAGGAGCCTACGAAGGGGGTCCTTATCCTGAAGTTCTCTCAGATCTGGCGTATTGGGCGAGCTTACGTTTACAACGAAGTAATCGACATGATCATATAAGGCCTCGAAGCAATATTCATAGTCTTCTACGGCGCGCTCATTTGGTACATCTTTGTTTTTGCCAATATTCCCACCCACCAACACATCTGAGGTTCTTCTCCTTAATCTGTTTACAGCATCAATAACTCCATGATTGTTAAATCCCATGCGGTTGATTAGGCCTCGATCCTCAGGCAATCTGAACAACCTGGGTTTTTGGTTACCAACCTGTTCTTTGGGAGTAAGTGTACCAATTTCGATATGGCCAAATCCAAAGCAGGCAAGTTCGTCAATGAGCTTCGCATCCTTGTCAAAGCCAGCAGCCAGCCCGACAGGGTTGGTGAATTCCAGCCCAAAAATATTTCTTTTAAGTCTGGGATCGTTGCTGGAGTAGACGGATCGCACGAGCCATTTCATACCCGGTATTTTGAAAATGGCTTTCAATAGGGCGAAAGTGAAATTGTGTATGCCCTCGGGGTTGAAAAGGAAAAGTAAAGGCCGAATTATATGCTTGTACAAGGGCTAGAATTTCTTCAGGCAAAGATACTCCTTAGCGCTAAATTTGAAATAGCAATTTAACTGCGGGGATGGAATTCCTTAATAACCTGTCGCAGGTAGTCTCTATCGAGGTGAGTATATATTTCTGTTGTTGTTATTGACTCATGACCAAGCATTTCCTGAACCGCTCGTAAATCAGCTCCACCTTCAATCAGATGGGTAGCAAATGAATGCCTGAATGTATGAGGCGAAACATTTTTCTTCAAACCAACCCTCGCCACCAGATCTTTGATGATCATGAAAATCATTACCCTTGAAAGCTTGGTGCCGCGCTTGTTTAGAAAGGCATAATTCTCAAATCCAGGTTTCACGGCAATCAAGGTCCTTACTTCTTCAGTATAAATCTTCAAGAACTTGCTGGCATCTTTTCCCATGGGAACGAGCCTTTCCTTGTCTCCTTTACCAATCACTCTTACAAACCCAACATCAAAAAAAACATTGTTCAACCTTAGCTCAACTGCTTCTGTAACACGTAAGCCACACCCATAGAGTACCTCTAAAATAGCCCGGTTGCGCGCGCCCTCTGGTGTGGAAAGGTCAATAGCGGCAAAGAGTTTTTCAATTTCATGGTAGCTCAATGTATCAGGTAGCTTTCGGCCAAGCTTCGGGGATTCCAAAAGTGCAGTTGGGTCCGCCTCAATCTCTTCCTCAAATTGCATGTACTTGTAAAATGCTTTGAGGCCAGAGATTACACGAGCTTGGGAATGGGGAGTCATGCCCAGCTCATTGATGTATTCGACAAAGTCTACCAGGTCTTTTGACTCTACTTCTTCAGGACCGATTTGTCGATTGGAGATTTCTAGAAACTGTTTTAGCTTTACTACATCACTAACATAGGCCTGGACAGAATTAGCCGAAAGTGATCTTTCCAGCTTTAAATAATTCTCAAATTGTTTGATGTTGAAATCCCAGGTCAAAACCCTTTCAGTAGCATTCGTTCAAAATTAAAAGTTCTCAAATGAAGATAGCCATTATCAATGGACCAAATCTCAATTTGCTCGGAAAGCGGGAGGTACATATTTATGGGTCTCGTTCATTTGAAGACTATCTAACAGAGCTCGTTGCCGAATTTTCGGAAATCGAAATCGAGTACTTTCAAAGCAATCATGAAGGGGAGCTCATCGATAAGCTGCAGCAGTTTGGGTTTGAATATGATGGCATAATTCTAAATGCCGCCGCTTATACCCATACTTCTATCGCTCTGGCCGATACAATTGCGGCGATTGAAACGCCTGTTTTTGAAGTGCATATTTCAGACATTCACGCCAGAGAGGATTTTAGAAAGCACAGTTATATAACCGAGCACTGCGTGGGCATAATTACGGGCCAAGGTTTGGGAGGCTATAGGCAGGCGCTACTCTACTTTAAGGAAGGCACCGCATGATTAGTTTTTATCCTGGTCCTTCGCAAGTAGATTCCAAAGTACCGAAGTACGTAAAAGAAGCTTATGAGGAGGGTTACTTAGGCATTAATCATCGCAGTGAGATGTTTGTGCAAATGGTGGCCAAAACCCAGAAGATACTACGAAAGAAGCTGAATATTCCTAAGAACTACCAGGTTGCATTCGTTTCTTCAGCCACCGAATGTTGGGAAATCGTAGCACAGTCATTAACCGCTAAAGGCCAGCACCATGTTTATAATGGCGCCTTTGGTTTGAAGTGGATGAAAAATAGTAAAATGCTGGGTGTGGCTGTCAGTGAAACTAACTTTGATCACAATACCGAATTAGATTCTCAAGAGTTGAAAGTGCCGACGAAGTCGGATACTATCTGTCTCACACAAAATGAAACTAGCAATGGTACACAGCTGGATAATGGATTAATTCGGAAAATCCGCAAAGAGTATCCTAATCACCTCATTGCGGTTGATGCCACTTCCTCCTTGGGTGGAGCTCAATTAAAATTCAAAGATGCAGACATCTGGTTTGCCTCCGTGCAAAAATGCCTGGGACTGCCTGCTGGCATGGCTTTGATTATCTTCTCAGAATCTACGGTGGCCAGAGCCAAGTCCGTCGATGAGCGTAATCATTACAACAGTTTTCTTGCCATTGCCGAAAACGTAGAAAAGAGACAAACAACTCATACGCCCAATGTACTTGACATCTACTTACTAATGAGAGTTTTGGAGAAAAGGCAGAAAATTGAAGAAGTAGATCAGCTGTTAGCGAAAAGAATGAATTCATTACTAAAGGTTCTCAAGAGGTCAGATCAATTCCAACCCCTTCTGGATAATGAGAAGGTTCAATCGAAAACCGTTTTGGCTGTTGCTGGCAAAAAGAAAAAAATCCAGGCCCTGAAGAGTGCAGCAGAAAAAAATGGCTTTGTGCTTGGAAACGGATATGGTGAGTTTAAGGATAATACATTCCGGATAGCTAACTTTCCCGCCATCGAAGGAAAGCAGTTTAAGTCCTTTCTAAAATTTTTAAAATCTCGAATCTAAAGTATGGTAACGATATACACTGATGGAGCGGCAAAAGGAAACCCCGGCCCCGGTGGCTACGGAGTGGTGATGAAATTCAAGGGGCACCGTAAGGAGCTTAATGAAGGCTTTAGAAAGACCACCAACAATCGCATGGAACTGCTAGCGGTGATTATTGCCCTGGAATCACTCAAGAGTACCAAACACCCGGTGACAGTCTACTCAGATTCTAAGTACGTGGTGGAAGCTATCGAGAAGGGCTGGTTATGGGGATGGGAGAAAAAGAACTTTGCCAAAAAGAAAAACCCGGACTTATGGCAGCGCTACATCCCTTTACACCATCAGTTTAAGCCAAAATACGTTTGGGTAAAGGGCCATGCTGGTAACATTGAGAATGAACGTTGTGATCAACTGGCCGTAGAGGCCGCAGAGGGGTTTGACCTGCAGATCGATTCATACTACGAGAACGAAGTAAGCGAGTAAAGACCACCATTTTTTGGATTATCATTTATCCCCCAATTTGGGTGATAAAATCTTGACTTTGAGCTGAGGTTTATTGACATTTAGATAAGCTTCTGTGGCAATGCCTGGCAACCAACAATTTAAACCTATCACTTTCACGCTTACCACGATCATCTCCATTCTGGTTGGCGGCAGTGTGTTCGGGCAACTAAACACGGATCTTGCTCAAGTAGAAGTACCCAAAACTCAGAAAACAGTTAAGGAATCGGTTGCTGTTAGCACTTACCTGGAAGTAGTAAATTTCAACTACAAGCCAATCATTGCGGGGACAATAAACGGGAATACAGTTTATTTCCTTATTGATACCGGTAGTGATGTCACCATTATTAACAGTTCCGAGAGAAAACGACTCCATTTCCAATGCTACCGTCCATTTAACAAAGAGATGAAAGCCACCGGTTTGGGTAATCATCAAGGTACTTTGATGGGCACAAAAGGTATTGAGATCAAATTAAGTGGCAGAGATATAAACATCCCAGTCTTCTCTTACAAGCTGGATAATGTAGTACAATCCATATCGGAGCTTTCGGGAGTTGAAATTGCCGGAATTATCGGCTCAGACATTCTAAGTGTTTATCAGTTTACTATCGACTTCGGCAGCAAAACTGTAAGCATGGGTCAGCCACTATGGATTTCACTCAATGACTAGGGGGAAATCGTGGCCTCGCGAAAAAGTGTGAGGGTACTGAGGAGTGCCTCGGAATTTTCTGGCCAGATCTGGTACCTGATCGTCAATAAAAGACTTCAATTCGTATACAGTAATTTTGCCATCTCGCGGAGATCCATCGGCGTCGCCGCCTAGGGCCGACAATACCAGATAAGTAAACAGTCCATGGCCAAGGTCTTTAAACTCAACTGCCGTTTGCTCACTACCCGCTGCAGCAAGTACATGAACTCCGGCACTTCGTGATAGTTGCGCCAATGCCTTCTCTTCGCCAGCACCACGCGCAGCTAACAGTTCGGTACTAGCTCCTGAGTGGCAAGCATCCACAACTATCATTTGTTTTAAGGCCTTTATCTCACGAAACCATTGCTGCATTTCTCCGGCATAGATGGCCCCGTTTTGAAGTCTCTCCTGGTCGTAAAGCCGTACTATTTCGGTTGGAATAAAGTAGAACTTGTCATCCACCATACTGCCATGACCAGCATAGTAGAAATAGAAGACATCTTCTGGACTTGCACTTTTGGCAATTTCTGCAAGCTTCTCAGAAATATTCTTCTTGGTGGCATCATCATCTATCAGCAAGTGGGTTTCGATCTTTGCGAAAAGCTTCTTGCTTTTCTGCCTAATGGCTTTTGCAAAGCTCTCAGCATCATCTTTAGCATAATTCAGGTTCAGGTTTGGGTTCTGATACTTGTTGATACCTACCGCCAGAATATAACAGTTGGCAAGCTTGGTTGAGTCCCCAAATTGAAACTCGATACTTCGCCTGCGCGACTCAATTCGACCACTGCTGTAAGCAGACACATCAAACTGATTTCTTCCCGCTACCAGTTGTAGATTGTAGGTCTTATAAAGCGATTTGCCTTTTCTCAGCCCTCTTTCACCTTCTAAACGCTCTTCTACCACCCTCTTCCCGTTCTGCAGCACTTTTATCTCATCTATGCCACCTCCATTATCGGTAATCTTCAATAATACCTCCACCTCTTCCCCCTCTGGTATGAACCCAAATTTCGGAGAGATTATTTCGATGAATGGAGGAGGTGATTCCTGAAGCTTGTCCAGTATGTTGTCATTTAATTTGAGCTTATCTTGATAAATATCCTCAACCAGGCCTGGCCTGAAAAAGTCATCATAAAACTGGTCGATGGAGTAACTTTCCATACCCCGGACGAAAAACACTGATTCCTTGGCACCTTCAGTAGCATAGAAGAAACCATTGGGGGCTTTTACTAACCAATCTTTCGGATTAGTAAAAACATGGGCGAACAGCTCCGTACCTGACTTAATGTCCCATATCTTAGTAGATCCATCTCGGCTCCCAGTGATTAGCAACTCACCATTTGGACTGAAATTTACAGATGTTACAGCTCCAGTATGTCCTTCAAAAGTCTGAATTACTTCTCCCGTGAATGGATCCCAAATGCGAGCTGTCTTGTCATAGCTGCCGGTGGCGATAAACTTGCCATCCTTGCTATAGGCGATATCGTAGACAGCCCCATCGTGGCCAGCGAAACGGGTTACTTGCAAGCCTGTGGCCATATCCCAAAGCTTTGCCCTCCAATCCCAGCTCGCTGTTAACATATATCTACCATCAGGGCTAAACTCGATATCTATTACATGATTGGAGTGACCAATAAACTCCCTTACTTCCGTGCCGGTATCGACATCGGTCATCTTCAATTTCTTATCCAGCCCTCCTGTGATTAGGTACAACCCATTGGGACTTACATTTACACTAATAGGTGAACCCTCGTGAACGGAGTATCTCCCAATCGCTCGACCTGAACCCACATTCCAGATAATGGCACTATTGTCCCAACTTCCGGTTACCAGGTATTTTCCGGTCTTATCAAAAGCCAGGGAAAAGATCATACCAACATGTCCTTTGAATGTCTTTACTTCTTCGCCAGTTTCCACATCCCACAATTTGGCTAGGCGATCCAACCCGGCGGTTGCCAGGTACTTTCCATCAGGACTAAATTCAATATCGACTACGGCCTTGCTGTGACCAACCAATTCTTTGACGATACGACCAGTATTCAAATCCCAGAGGATGGCACTATTACCAACCTTACCTTGCGCTAAATATTTCCCGTCTGGGCTAATTGCTTGCTTATTTAAGTTTTTCACCCAAAAACTTTGAGAGGAATTAAGGCTGTCATTCCTGACCTGAAGAAGGCCACGGAGGGTGGTTTTTATAGACCCATCACCCAAATTCAAGATTTTTATCTCACGGTCATCTCCGCCAACTACCAAGCTCTTTCCATCATCACTTAGGTCGAAAGCCCTGATACCATTTGAGTATTCACCGCGTTTCCAAAGCTCTTTGCCCTGCATATCAAAGTAGCGAAGCTCACCTCGAGCCATTACCAGGAAATGACGATTATCGGGCATCAGCTTAACTTCCTCATGGCTTTCCTTGGGGCCAAGTACCTTCGTTTGAATTACCCGATTGCGTTGCCAAATGCGAATAGAATCACTATAGGCCGCAGTAATAAAGGTCTTACCATCGGCAGAAAAGGAAAGTGGCGTCATACAACTAGAACAAGAGCCCCTGTTGCCCTTGTAGGTATTTATTCTTTCTCCAGTATTGAAGTCCCAAAGCACCGCCCGGCGGTCTCCAATTCCCGTAAGCAAAAATTTACCATCCTTGGAAAGATCGAGTGAAACTCTACAGCGGCCGCTATAGCAGCCAATGCGCTTGTCTTTGAAGGATCTCAGGCTATCACCTGTTGTTGCATCCCAAATTTTAGCATAATGGTTTTTACCCGCGGTAATAATCTTACTGCCATCATGTGAAAAAATTGCGTTGTTGATTATGTCTCCTTCGTCTTTAACTTTCCTGATGAGCTTGCCGGTTGCCACTTCCCAGAGCCAGGCGAGGCTGTCACCACAAACAGTAATTAATCGCTTGCCGTCGGCGCTAATATCCAAGGTCTTTATCGCTTCCGGGCTGCCCATGAAAGTTCTGATTTCGCGGCCAGTTGCTATTTCCCAAACCTTGGCCGTTTGATCCCTACTTCCGGAGACTACATAATTTCCATCATCTGAAAATTTGATAGCTGTGATTTGCTCATAGTGTCCCGTCTGGATAGAAGTTTCCAAACTTAATTCTTGTGCAAAAGGCTGGGTGCAAGAGCACCACACCAGGAAAGTCGCTAATGTTAGATAAGGTCTCATACTATTGAGTCTTGAAATTTAAGGCTAATACAGCCAAAAAATCAGTATCAGTGTTAGAAATTATTCAACCATATAGTTGAATAATAGTAATTCCATTTTAACTTTGAACTCACAGACAAAAGAGAAATAATTATGAAAGCCGTTAGAGTTCAATACACTGTAAGTGAAGAGTATGTGGAAAGTAATAAGAAAAATATCGAGCAAGTTATGGCTGATTTGAGGGCAATGAACAACCCAGGGATTAAATACAGCTCTTTCCTTTTTGAAGATGGAAAAACATTTGTGCACTTCGCGATGTACCCTGATGATGAAACAAGTCAGATTGTTAATGACTTACCTTCATTCCAAAAATTTCGAAATGAATTAAAGGCAAGTGGCCCCGAAGTACCGCCTCAATCTGAGAAGCTGAATTTGGTAGCTTCAGCCTACGACTTATTTTAGTTGTATGGCGAAATCTTATACATCTCAAACTGATTTGGTTTTTGCAGCCCTTTCCGATCCAACCCGCCGGTCGATTATAGAAAAGTTACAATCGGGTGACTCCACACTTTTAGAACTTGCTGAAGACTACAATGTTAGTTTCCAGGCTGTCGCGAAGCACTTGAGCGTACTTTCAAGAGCAGGCATCATCAACAAGGAGAAGGTGGGAAGAAGTTACAATATCAGCTTTAACAGAAGTGCTTTTGCAGAGTCATTGCAATGGATGAACAATCTGCACAACTTCTGGCATTCTAGCTTTGATAGTCTGGAGCAATTTCTCGATAACCAGGATAAGTGAGTAACACTGTTTACATAACTCGCGTCGTTCGACATTCAATTGACAAAGTCTTTGATGCATTAACGAACCCAGAACTGGTTCTGCAATGGTTTGGTCCGATAGAAATGGAAACCACAAGTGCAAATATTGACCTAAAAGTTGGTGGTGAATATACTTTTGTAATACAAAGGCCTGATGGTTCTGACTTCAGAATAAGAGGAGAATACAAGGAGATTAGCCCACCAGAGAAATTGGTATTTACCGCTCAATATACAGGCCTTGGTAACGCTTCAGATATTATCAGCATTGTTAACATAGACTTGCGGGTAACTGACAACGGAACTGAAATTTCGCTTTCGCAGGCTTTTGACCTGATACCAGCTGATATTGAGCGTAGAACAAAGTCGTGGGAGTTAATGTTCGAGCGGATCGAGGCGCTGAAATTCTGACTATTCCGGCAGTTTAATCCTCCTGCAAGTCAAATCCCAATGCTGCGAGTTCAGCGAGAACAGGCTCGTAAATCTCCTTCTTAATTGGAATTTGCGTACCGGTCAATGCTATTTCACCATTCAGGATCAGTTTGGTAGCGATGCCCAAAGGCAAACCCACAGTTTTTGACATGGCGGTATGGGTAGCGTCATCGCCAATCGCTACCAAAGTGGCGTGCTTCTCCTGCATTTCACCGTCTCGCATGTAATTGAACTTGTGCCACATGACTATCATGTCCTTGTCGTCTGGAGAAAGTGTCCACTTTTTCTTGAGAATATGCTCCAAGATTTGAGCTGGCGTTCCTTTTTCCAGGCCTATTGGCTCATCGTCAAATAATCCAGCCCACTTAAGTCGGTTCATTTCCTCAGATTCGAAATCGAATTTCATGTAGTGAGCCAGTTTCAATTCAACGGAATCGTGCGGATTGTAAGACAGAAAGGAGTTTATGAATTGACGATGGGTCATTTCCCCTACTGATTCCATTTCATAACTATCGTCAGTAGCGCCTAATTGCACAAATACATCCCAGGTTTTACAAAATCCCGGACGGCGAAAAGTGCCACGAAACATGGTCTTGATATCTTGTAGATCATATACTTCCCGATAGTTTAAAGAGTCACGATTGGCATATCCCTCGAAATATCCATAACCAGGAATGTGAATGATCTCGGTCCTTCTGAACAAACGGTGGTAGGGAATATATTTATATCGACCCTCCTGGAAAAACTTAACCCCACCCTGACCTGCAAGCACTACATTTCTGGGGTTCCATGTAAATTTATACTCCCATGGGTTGTCTTCGTCTGTAGGGGCCAGCAACCCGCCTGTGAAGGATTCAAAGCCATGGAGTTCAAATCCCTGAGATCTTATATCATCAATTACCTTCATGGCAGACATATGATCTATGCCTGGATCAAGTCCGCATTCATTCAAAAGTATTATTCCCTTTTCCTTAGCTAAACCATCCAGTGCCTTCATCTTGTCAGTCAAGTAAGAAGCCGTAATTAAATGTTTGCCTTGGTCAACGGCACACTCTGCTACTACCTCGTGGAACCTGGCTGGCACCATCGAAATTACCACATCACTATTTGCTACGGCATTTGCTAACGCCTCGGAGTCTTCAACATTAAGTTGACTGGCGCTGGTATTTTGCAGGCCTTCAACTTTAGATTTCGCTAGCTCCAGTGAAAAATCTGTGACTTGAACCTCCCATTGCTCCTGTGCGCTATGATCACTCAAATACTTAATCAAGCTTGAGGCTGATCTGCCCGCTCCCAGAACTAATATTTTTCGCATGTAAGGATGTGAATTTCTGTTTTTTACTAAGGCGGCCAATTTATGGGTTTTAGTTGAGCGGCTCCAAATTATTGTTACAAATTATTTTATCTTGCGTACCCTTTTTCAAAACGTAGGTCTATGAGCAGCAAGAAGGAGTATGTAATAGAGTTTGAAACTGTGGCCAGTAGAGAAGAGCTAGATGAAACTTGGGAGAGTTTATTAAGCCATGCAGAACAAGCTACCAGGGCCACCTATGCCCCTTATTCCAATTATCATGTGGGAGCAGCTTTGCTGCTAGAAAACGGCGAAATTGTATTAGGATCAAATCAGGAAAACGCGGCCTACCCCTCGGGGCTTTGTGCTGAGCGAGTGGCCTTTTTTGCCGCGTCGGCAAATCATCCGGCCAAGACTATTAAGCGGGTGGCAGTAGTGGCCCGTAAAGGAGACAGCATAGAGTTGCTGCAAGCCGGGCCTTGCGGAAGCTGCCGACAGGTAATGCTGGAATACGAACTTAAGCAGAAACAGTCCATTGAGATACTCATGGCTGACGAGAATGGTGGCTATATCATTTCTTCATCAATTTCGAATCTGTTACCTATTAGTTTCAATAGAGACAACCTGGTTTAACCAGTGCAAGAAAAGCGAATCAAAATAGACTTTAGCGCCCGTTATTATCAGCTTGGGCAACTAAGCGAGGAAACTCAGCAACTGTGGTTTGTTCTCCATGGTCATGGTCACCTGGCCCAATATTTCATTAGGAAATTTGCGGCATTAGACAACGATAATAATGTAATTATCGCTCCGGAGGGTTTGAACCGATACTATCTTGAAGGATTTACCGGAAAGGTCGGAGCCACCTGGATGACCAAGGAAGATCGGCTGACAGATATTGGCAACTATGTAAATTTCCTAAACGAAGTATACTGGAACGTGCTGGAGGGTGTGGATTTTCAGAATCTAAAAATCACCCTATTAGGATTCTCACAGGGCGCAGCAACCGTTTCCCGATGGGCGCTCGATGACAAAGTGAATTTTGATCGGCTTATCCTCTGGGCAGGAATTTTCCCACCGGATATTGACTTCGACTTTGGCCGTCAGAAATTAGCAGGCGTGGAAGTTCTTTCGGTGGTAGGTGACGAGGATGAGTATCTCAATGAAAATGTCGTAAAAGAGCAAATTGCGTTGGAACAAAAACTGGGAATAGAATCCAGGAAAATCAATTTCTCAGGAAGGCATGAAATCAATGAGGAAGTTTTGCTTTCCCTGGCTTAGGCCTTCTTATTAACTACCGTGGCGCTGGCCTGCGCCGTAGGGAGAACCACCAAATCGCTAATATTAACATGAGCTGGCCTGGTTATCGCAAAATGGATAATGTCCGCGATATCTTCAGCCTTAAGTGCCTGATAGCCCTCATAAACAGTTTTGGCTCTATCTTCATCTCCTTTAAATCTTACCAGTGAAAATTCCGTTGCTACTAACCCGGGGTTTATCGCCGAAACTTTAATCCCATATTGATTTAAATCCAATAGCATGCCCTTATTTATTGCATCCACGGCGTGTTTGGATGCACAGTACACATTGCCATTGGGGTATACTTCCTTGCCGGCGATGGAGCCAATATTAATAATATGCCCAGCGCTTCGCTGGGTCATGCCGGGGATAATGGCTTTTGATACATAAAGGAGCCCTTTCACGTTAATATCGATCATAGCATCCCAGTCGTCAAGATCTCCCTCTTCCACCGGGGAAAGCCCATGGGCGTTGCCGGCGTTATTTACCAACACATCAATATCCGACCAATCGTGTGGCAGTGTACCTATGGCCTCAGTTACGGCATTCCTGTCTCTAACATCAAAGTTAAGCTGCACTACATCAGTTTGAGACTTAATGTCTTCTACTAGTTGACTAAGCCGCTCTTCCCTTCTGCCGCATACAATTAGACGGAAATTGTGTTTTGCGAGTAATCGTGCCGTAGCCTCACCTATACCGGAGGTGGCTCCTGTAATTAAAACTATTCTAGACATGGTTGAATTTATTGAAAGAGGAGGAACAAATGAAAATTATGGGTATTTAACCTGCTTATACCCTCGCTAAAACTGTTGGAGTTTGCTCCCAATACGTCCACCACACCACGGGAGTATCTTATTTCCGGAGAGAACTTAAACAAGGGGTAGTATATATCAAGGCCAACACCAAGCTCGATGGAGAGGTTGTTATCCTTCAGCCCAAGAGCCAGAGTTGGATCTTCCAGGTCATTCTTGCCTGATGCGTCAAATCCCGGAACAACCCCACCGGTTACATACATTCTAAAATTTCCTCTGCGAACCGATTTGTATTTGATCATAAAAGGTAGCTCAACCATGGTTGGTTCAGCGATCTGCATTTCGGTATTACCATTAGTGAATTGATAAGTCAAATCATACTCATAAAAAGAAACCCGTGGTAATAGTCTTAAATCCAGGAGATCAGTAGCCCTGATATTAACAATGAAGCCGAGCGAAAACCCTGGCGATGACGGTGGGTTAATTGAGTGTAATGTATCAAGGCTGGATGAAACGAAGGTTTCAGAGTGGTTAAGCTGGAATGCGGATGAATGCAAACCGATGGAAAAGCCGTAGGTTACAATTTTCCTATCGTCGTAGTTTGGGTTATTTATCGTTACGGATTCCTGGGCAAAAGCACCAATGGCGATTGCCCATACAACTACAGTTGTAGCTATTTTTCTGCAACGTAAATTGAACTTATGCCGAAGGTTAATGGGATGCATCTGCCCTTTTTAAATCCTGCTTTGGTTAGTGTTTGTAAGAATTTTTCTCCATAGGGGAACTCATTTACAGAGTCAGGAAGGTACGTATAAGCCGCGCTATCCCCGGATATAATGCGCCCTATTTTAGGCAAAATCGCCTTAAAATAAAAATTGTAGATCTGCTTCATCGGGAATTTCTCAGGCTTGGAGAACTCTAGAATCACAGTCTTCCCCCCATCCTTTAGTACCCTGTGCATCTCTCCCAATCCGCGGTCGAGGTTTTCGAAGTTCCTAACTCCAAAAGCAACGATGGCAGCGTCAAAATTATTATCATCAAATGGCAAATTCTCGCTATCTGCCAATTGTAAATCTATGATGTGGTCAAGCTCTTTATCTTTCATCTTCTTACGACCATGCTCCAGCATTCCAGCAGATATATCAATACCCGTAACCTTCTCTGGCTTTAATGCCAACGACTCCAGGGCAAAATCGCCTGTACCTGTTGCCAGATCCAAAATGTGTTTGGGTTGAGCTTCCCGTAGTTGCCTGATAGCTTTTTTTCTCCAGCGAATATCAATGCCCAAACTGAGCAAGTGATTTAAAAAATCATACCTGTGGCTGATCTGGTTAAACATCTCGGCCACCTGCTCCTTCTTAGTAGATTGCTGATCTTTATAAGGTACTACAGTCATTATCCTTCTAACACCAGGGCGAAGTTCTTGTTTTTTTCTTAAAGCATTGTTAGAAAAATAAAAAAAGGGAGGACGTTGGGCCTCCCTTTCCGGATCTATTTATAATCAACAAATGTTAATTCACAATTTTGAATTCTACCCTTCGATTCAATTCTCTTCCCTCCTCTTCATCATCATTTGAAGCCAATGGGAACTTTGCTCCCAGTCCTTCCACCTCAAACCTTTGGGATGAGATGCCCTGAGATACTAAAAATGCTACCACTTTCTTAGCTCTGTTCATTGATAGTTCTTCATTATATCGAGTCGTTCCCACGTTATCGGAATGACCAACAACTTTAATTGAGCGACCAGGGTTACGGCTCATTAATTCCTTCACTTCTTCAAGTCTTGAGTAAAATTCTTCCCTAATCTCTGTTTTATCAAAATCGAAATAAAGGTTTCGTAAACCACCTTTTCTTGCAACTGTTGTTTTCCTTACCGGCTCTGGCTCCTTTACTGGTTCCTTCTTTACAACTACAGGAATTTTGGAGAGACTAATAGTACGAGAAACCTCTTGGCTCTCTGCAGTAGCTCCCGGTAAGTCTACGGTTACGGATTTAGGCGTATAACCACTGAGGCGGGCCTCAACGCTAAATGATTTCCCTTCAGCAGCTTTTGTAGAATACACAAATTTCCCGAGGCTTTCTTTAGCCAGTTGGATTGAACCATCGTTTGTAGATACAGTGGCATCAACCGGGGCGTTATCCTCTCCTACTACATTTATTACTAACGATACGGACTGCAGCTTCGGTTTTTCCTCCCTGAAATCACCCTCGAGGTTCGTAATCATGTATATGTCAGTGTAGCCCAGTCCATCTTCCCTGACAGAAGCGTAATATGCGCGGCTTCCGTCTTGCGTATTTACAAAATGCACATCATCATCTGGCGTATTTACTGGGTAGCCGAGATTTTGGGGTGTTCCCCAGGTGTTGTTTGTGCTGTCATAAACTGACTTGAAAATATCATAACCGCCCATACCGTATCCTCCCTGGCTAGAGAAGTATAGGGTTTTGCCATCGTAATGAATATAGGCAGCATCTTCGTCATATTCGGTATTTATCTGCGCTCCTGCATTTACTGGCTTCGACCAACCACCTCTTTCTCTTCTGCTCACATAAATATCGAAGCCACCCATACCCCCCGGTCTGTTACTTGAGAAGAATACTACCTCTCCATCAGGAGACATGGATATAGATTGTTCGGTATACCTGCTGTTAATTTCTTTTAGTGGGAACGGCTTTGACCAAACGCCATCTGTTACCTGGTCTGACTCAAAGATATCACCGTTGTTTAAATCCTTGTAGATAAAAAGACTTTCACCGTGAAGAGAAACACCTAAAGCGGAATCGTGGAATCTGGTGTTTACTACATTTCCAATGTTCTCGGCTGGCTGCCACTCTTCCCCAACTTTTCTACTGATATAAATATCCTCATAGGGTAGGTCATCATCGTCAAGGGCGTCGTTTTGGTTACCATTTGTCCTTCGTGAGGTGAAGATCAACATATCTTCATCCACGCTCAAAACGGGGGCGTAGTCGCCATACTCGGAGTTGATTATATTACCAAGATTAGTTATTTCAAGTTTCAGTGGAGTTTGTATCAACTCCTTGCCAACCTCACATTCATAAATTCTTCTCTCCACATTTTTCATCTCCACTCTATCATCGCCTTTGTAGTTGGTATTTGCTTCCAGATGTTCTTGATAAAAGGAAAAATGTTCGATGGCCTGATCGAATTCAAGGCTATATTGATAAGATCTGCCAATGAGATATTCAATATCGAAGCGGAAATTCTGATCCAACTCCTGTACTTTTTCAAAATAGTTTCTGGCCTGCGATTTATCCACTGATGATAGTGAAGTTTGCCCTGCTTTATAATTGGCCTCCAGGTTTTCAGGATCAAGTTCAACGGCTTTCTTGTATTGCTCTAAGGCCAGATTTACCGCGCCTTTTTCAAGAATCTTGTCTCCGCTGGCTATCAGCCGGGAAACTGCCCGCTCGTTTTGTGCCTGCAACCCTACCGCGGCAAGTAGGATTAGTACAGATGCGCAAATTACTCTTTTCATAACCGTAGTAGTTCAAGATTGATGTATCCTGCTTTTAAGTTAATATCGATAGTGACTTAATTCATAGATATTATACGGGCTGTGCTACCTCTCAGTGTATGATTTCGGCTCCATTTGCCCTATAATTTGATAGTTTTGCAATGCCGTTAACATCTAAAGTTAATATTACATTGTGGAGCTTATTAAGTCCAACCATTTCAATTCAAAAATTGCTAGTTGTTACCTTGCAAATAGATACAAGTCAAGAAAAAGTTGAACTAAACGCAGAGGAGATTATCAATTATTTACCTATTTATTACCTATGCTTATAAAAAAAGCGGTTTTCGTAACGAGCAGCACTACATTGAAGCAATCTCCCACTGATGGGCTGCTGGAGTTTGCCTTTATAGGCAGATCAAATGTTGGAAAATCTTCCTTGATCAACATGTTATGTGCTAAGAAGAATCTTGCTAAAACATCAGGCACTCCTGGCAAAACTCAGCTAATCAATCACTTCCTAATCAATGACCTGTGGTACTTGGTAGACCTGCCAGGATATGGCTGGGCGAAGGTCAGCAAAAGCAAAAAAGAGGCCTGGGACGAAATGATAAGAAACTATCTGCTGAAAAGGGAGGCCCTGGCTTGCACTTTTGTATTGGTAGATTCCAGGCTGGAGCCGCAAAAAATAGACGTAGATTTCATCAATTGGCTGGGTTCAAAGGAAGTTCCCTTTGCAGTAATCTTTACTAAGAGTGATAAGCACTCCAGAAACAAAGCGGTGTCTTCTGTGAAGCGGTTCAACAAGCACCTATCTCAGTACTGGGATACCCTTCCCCCAATATTCCTGTCCTCTTCGGTTTCGCAAGACGGAAAGAAAGAGATATTGGAATATATTAACGGCATCCTTAATGACTTTGACAACAGGTAGTATATTTGTGCCACTCGAAAATTTATAGTAATGGATCTTAAGGAAATAGCAACGGTCTCTGGCAAGGGAGGTCTATTTAGGGTGGTTAAGCCTACACGCACGGGGGTAATCCTGGAGTCTATTGACGAAAAGAAAACAAAGCTTGTCGCCAACGTTAATACGAGAGTTTCCCTCCTTGACGAAATATCTATTTATACCACAGATAGTGATGGCTCTGCGCCCCTAATTGACGTTTTTACGAAGATCAAAGAAGAGTTTGGTGATGACCCGGGAATTGATAGCCAATCGAGTGGTGAAGAATTGAAATCATTTATCAAGTTCATTTTACCCCAGTACGATGAGGAGCGCGTCTATACTTCGGATGTTAAAAAACTTGTGAGTTGGTATAAGATCTTGCACGCCAACTTCCCTGAGCTTCTCACCAAAGAAGAGGGTGAGAAGAATGATGAACAAGCCGGGGACACGCAGCAGGAAGAAAGTAATGGAGAGGAAAAAGATAACTGAGGAGCAGGAACTAGCAAAGTTGTTAAGTCCTCTTCAGGACACCCTGGCAGAACATACCAACATTTCCTTTGATAATATCAAGGTTCAACTTACCAACCGAATCAATTATCTTCTATTGAATGATATCCAGCAACTGCTTAATGCCCTCTACAGGGTTGATGTTCCTGAGGAAAAGTTTAACATGGTGATGGCCGGAAGCGATCTAGAAAATCTAGCGGCAGATTTGGCAGATTTGGTTATTTCGCGTCAGCTGCAAAAAATTGAAAGCCGAAAACGTTATCCTCAATAACTAGAAATAGCTAGCTGCCTTCTCAACCATATTTTTGGAACCAACGAAGTATGGCACTCGCTGATGTAATTCCGTAGGCTCTATCTCCAAAATCCTTCTCTCCCCATCTGTTGCCATTCCTCCAGCTTGCTCAGCAATAAATGCCAGTGCATTGCACTCATACATCAAGCGCAATTTACCATTTGGAGCCTTAGCCGTTCTTGGATAGATATAAATACCCCCTTTGAGCAGGTTGCGATGAAAATCGGAGACTAAAGATCCGATATAACGTCCCGAATAATTCTGCTCCCGGCAATAATCCAGATAATTCTTAACTGAATCTTCAAAGCTATTATAAGAACCCTCATTGATTGAGTAGATCTTACCATCCTCCGGAATCATCATTTTGTTATGTGACAAAAAATATTCACCAAGTGATGGCTCGTAAGTAAACCCGTAGACACCAGCACCGGTAGTATAAACCAACATAGTAGATGACCCATACAGAACGTAGCCAGCGGCCACTTGCTCTGTACCTTTTTGAAGCACATCCCTCTCTTCTATCGGAGCCCCCAATGGAGACTTCCGCCTGAAAATTGAAAAGATTGTACCGATGGAGACATTAACATCAATGTTAGATGAGCCATCAAGTGGGTCAATGGCAACTACGTATCTTCCGGTATCATTCCCAACCTCAATAATCTCATCTTCCTCCTCTGAAATTATGGCGCAAACCTCGCCTCCCTTTGTTAAGGCCCTGATAAATCTAATATTTGCTAATACGTCAAGTTTCTGCTGATCCTCGCCTTGTACATTCTGCGTACCAATTGCTCCGGCAATATTCATTAGGCCGGCTTTGTTTATCTCGCGGTTGACAACCTTTCCTGATAGTGCGATGTCACGTAGTAATTGAGATAGCTCTCCGGTTGCGAACTTAAAATCGTCTTGGTTATTTTTGATAAATCTGTCGAGTGGGGATCCGATGGGAAGGGCAATCCTCGATTCTTCCATAATTTCTTTTTCTTAGGGGGATTTGTTTGTATTTCTAAGCTAATTTCGCCGCAATTTAATAATTAAAAATCTAGTTAGCCCGAGATGAAGGTCTTCAAATTTGGTGGTGCTTCGGTAAAAGACACGGCGGCAATTAAGAATATGTGTGCTATCGTGAAGGAGCATGAAGGAGATCAATTGGTTGTAGTTGTTTCTGCCATGGGCAAGACCACCAATGCGCTTGAACAATTGCTTGATCTCTCTTGGTTTGGAGAAAACTACGATCAGAAACTGGAGCAACTCCAGTCATATCATTTTGGTATTATCGATGAACTATTTGGTGATGGCGGGGAAACGACCAGGGAGGGTGTTAGTGACATTTTTTCAAATCTAAAGAAGCAACTATCTTCCAAGTACGAAGACTACAATCAGCTCTACGACGCCATTGTCTGCCACGGCGAATATCTTTCAACCAAAATCATCTCAGACTATCTCAGTCATTTAGGGCATCCTACGCTCTTGTTAGATGCTGCCAAAGTAATTCGAACTGATGCCACCTTTAAGGAGGGAAAAGTTGAATGGCAAGAAACTGAAGCCCAGATAGCCACTAATGTTGGACAAAACACTGAAAATGCAACTGTTGTAAGTCAAGGGTTTATAGGCGGTACTGCAAACAACCAAGTCACTACGCTGGGAAGAGAGGGATCAGACTTTACTGCTGCAATTTTTGCCTCCTGTCTCAGGGCAAACGCAGTTACGATTTGGAAAGACGTTCCGGGTATTCTTACTGCCGACCCGAAGTTAATTCCAGAGGCCCGGCTATTTTCTGAACTGCCCTATAATGAAGCATCGGAAATGACCTACTATGGAGCCAGTGTTATCCACCCCAAAACAATAAAGCCCCTCGCTATTAAAAATATCCCGCTTTTCGTACGAAGCTTCGATAACCCGGATGCCCCCGGAACCTGCATCCACGACTGCAACCTTGAAAATCCACCCACAGCAATAATTTTCAAAAAGGATCAGTGCCTTTTTTCTTTCAAGGTGGTGGATTTCACTTTTGTTAATGAAGACGCGATTAGTAAGATCTTTGGAATATTGCACGATGTGAACATAAAGATCAACATCATGCAAAATTCAGCCATTTCATTTTCCGTTTGCTTTGATTACAATAAGATTAAAGTTGACAATCTCATCGATAGACTAGGCCAGGAATTCCGTTACTTCTACAATCTAGGGTTGACCTTGATCACACTTAAGAATTACACTGAAGAAGAATTTCTAAAATACAGTAGCCGCGAAGATATTCTTTTGGAACAGAAATCGAGAAAGAACTACAGAGTTCTGGTGTCTAGCCCAAATCCGCATGGCGACTCCTGATATGGTCCAGCAAATTGTCCATAGATCGGTCCAGTATGTCGTGTACATGCTGAAAACCCTCTGAGCCACCATAGTAAGGATCGGGCACGTCACTTCCTTTATCCACTGGATCAAAATCTCTCATCAGCAGCACCTGTTGGGAATGGTCACTGGTGGCTAATGACATGATGTCTCGCAGGTTTGACTTGTCCATTGCCACGATGTAATCGTATTTATCAAAATAAGACTGATCAAACTGCTGAGCCCGGTGATCTAATTCCAGGCCATTCCTGGAGATACAATCCAATGTACGGCCATCTGGCAATTCACCAATGTGCCAGCTTCCGGTCCCAGCTGAATCCACGGCTATTTTATCGGCGATGCCAGCATCTCCAACTTTCTTATTCATAACCGCCTCAGCCAACGGAGAACGGCAAATATTTCCAAGGCAAACGAATACTATTCTTAACATAGCTTGAAACCCTATTTTCAATTTTGTCAATAATAAGGGTTACTTCGATAAGAGACCAAGTATATATTGATGTTAACACAATATTTCACATAAGCTTGTTTAGCATTGCAGTGAAAACCTCCTTTGAAAAAAGGAGGTTTTTCTTTTTCTTCCTTTCGAGAATAATTTCCTTTGCCACTTACATCTAGCAACCCGATCCCAATGGAGTTTATTAAACTAAATAAAGCTTACGCCGAACATGTGGCCCTGATTGAATTGAACAGGCCAAAGGAATTAAACGCGCTCAATCTGCAGTTAATGGGTGAACTCCGAGACGCGCTGCAGGAATTGGATAAGACAGATGAAGTAAGAGTAATTATTGTCACCGGCAATGAGAGAGCTTTTGCTGCTGGGGCAGATATTAAGCAGATGGCCGACAATAACGCCATTGACATGCTTATGATAGACCAATTCTCCACCTGGGACCAAATAAGAAAAACCAAGAAGCCGGTTATTGCCGCAGTATCTGGTTTTGCGCTGGGAGGAGGTTGCGAATTGGCCATGACCTGCGACATGATTATTGCATCTGAAACTGCAAAATTTGGTCAGCCTGAGATTAAGATAGGGGTTACACCTGGCGCCGGCGGAACCCAAAGGCTTACTAAGGCCATTGGTAAAGCCCGAGCAATGGAAATGGTACTCACAGGCAAATTTATCTCCGCAGAGGAGGCCCTTTCCTTTGGCCTGATAAACAAAGTGGTGCCAGTAGAAATGTATTTGCAAGAGGCGCTTAAGCTGGCCTTGGAAATTGCCTCAATGTCTCCAGTGGCAGTACAGCTGGCAAAAGAATCAGTTAACCGATCTTTCGAAACACATTTGGATGAAGGGCTACATTTTGAACGCAAGAACTTCTATCTCACCTTCGCCTCTGAAGATCAAACCGAAGGCATGAATGCTTTTGTAGAGAAAAGAAAAGCGAATTACAAAGGCAAATAATCAATCTTCTCTGAAGCTAAACCCTAGGCCAAAACTTAAGATATTGGTTTTCTGTACGGTGTAATCACCATGCAGTGTGAGGGGACCAAACTTCAACCGAAGCCCCAACGTAGCTCGGAGGCTGTTCTGCTCATACTCGTAAGAAAATGGATCGACCAGCGTAAATGGATCAGGCAGTGTAACTGGCAAGTTGGTCACTGGATCAGTTACCTCATCGATTAAATAGCTACCCTTAATATCGAAAGTAGTATCTCCAAAGCTGTAACCCAGCCCTCCGTAGACTGTAAGCACAGAGAATTTCTTGGATCCAACTGTCTGGATTGTCAGCCCGGTCATTTTAAAGTCCCCAAATTGCTTAGTACCGTTTGCATCCCACTCGCCGGAAAGGTCTACTTCACCATTTAGTTGAGAGTAGCCAACCAACAACGACCATCCAAAGGGGAGCAACTTTAACCCGGGTATGTGTTGCTTAATGCTATGCATTAACCCAACTCCATAATTGCCAAAGGTTACTCCATCTATAGTGACTTCTGGTGTATATCTAATTTTAAGATCGGTGTCCTTAACAATACCTATTCCCATTTGAAGCGTTGGAACTACTACCGCATTGATAAGAAAGTCATCCTTTAAATCATTTCCATCCGTGCCGCGGTAAGAAATGCCATTATTGGCAGTTCCAGTATTTTGAAAGATTGGGAAAATACCTGGAGGGCCATAGGTGGTTGGTGCCATTCCATCGGCAGGGGAGGTTAAAACTGTATTTGATAACTCATTGGGAGCAAGTGACCAGAACTCATCTTCAGAGGGAATAAACACTGTATTGAAGGCAACGTTTATTTCGACTCCAAACTTCTTGTGAGGCTGGGCGTTGGTGTACCAGGCGCTATTAATACCAGCCTCAACTATAGGTGCCATAATAGCTACGTATTTGTCAACTAATATCTCTGCGTCAGCAGCACCAGCGGGGAAAAACTCCACTAAGTCTTCTTGGGCCTTCGATTGATAAAAAGAGAATACCAGTAAGAGCGCTGTAGCCAGAGTTAGTCTAAATGAATTTCTCATAGTTTTTGGTTTTGTAGCTTGCTTAACCTGCATTGTTAATGGCTTCCAAAGCCGAATCGTAATCGGGTTCCTGTCCTACTGACTCTACCAATTCCAAATATTTTATGGTTCCTTCCCCATCAACTACCCAAACTGCCCGAGCAAAGAAGCCTTTCATTACAGCCTCTGCCATTTCAATATTGTAGGCTTTGGAGAATTCTCCATGTCTAAAGTCAGAGCCGGCAGTAACGTTGGTAATGCCTTCCAGTTCGCAAAATCTCTTGGCAGCAAAAGGTAGATCTTTACTCATTACTATACCTTCAACATTATCATAACTGGCCAACTTTTCATTAAAGGCCCTGGTTTCTGCGGCACAGGTTCCAGTATCAAGACTAGGCAAAGCCATAATTATCCTGACTTTTCCCTGAGAATCTGAAAATTTAGCATCTGAAAGGTCAGGTTTTACATAAGTGAAGTCTGGCGCGTTATCGCCAACTGCTGGTAATTCTCCAATAAGATTTACGGTATTTTCTCCGAGTTTAACTGTTGCCATGTTGCTTGCGAGAGTTTGAATTTAAACAAGTTGAATTGGCTAAAACTACGAAATAAATAAATCAAAAACCTTTCAATTAAATAGGGTTTTTTATTTTTACCGCCCACCAAAACAAGAGGAAAATGGGGCTTATTGCCTACAACCTCATTCTTTTCTTTTATCGCGTTATAGCACGTGTATCTTCTCCATTTAACGAAAAAGCAAAGCTTCTAATAAATGGCAGAAGAGGGTTGTTAGAAAAACTAAAGAACGATTTTGGCGATGTGCATAAGCCGGTGATTTGGATTCATGCGGCATCATTAGGGGAATTTGAGCAAGCCAGACCGGTAATTGAAGCTTTACGCAGGAAATTTGATGGCCATTTTATATTACTAACTTTCTTCTCGCCATCGGGCTATGAAATTAGGAAGGACTATGATCAGGTAGACCTAGTTAGCTACCTCCCTTTTGACGGTTACCGCAATAGCCAGAGATTTTTCGACATCGTAAAACCCTCACTGATCTTATTTGCAAAGTATGAGTTTTGGTACTACTACTCTGCAGAAGCCAAAACCCGTGGCATTGAGATCATCTCATTCTCATCTATCTTCAGACAAAACCAGATCTATTTTAAGTCTTATGCCAGTTTCCAAAGAACGATCTTGAGAAACTTCAGCAAATTCTTTGTACAAGATCAAGCCTCTAAGAATCTATTGAGTAGCATTGGCATAGACGACGTTGATATTAGCGGTGACACTCGATTTGATCGGGTGACCCAAGTGGCGGAAAACCCTGAGCCAATTGCAGCATTAGAGAATTTGGTGGATAAATCAATCATCGTTTTGGGTAGCGCCTGGGTTGATGATGTCAAGATCTGGCTTGAATTCATATCCAATGCACCTTCAGATGTTTGCTTCATCATAGTTCCCCACGAGGTAGACGAATCCAGCCTTAAGCAGTTTGAGCACCTATTCCAGAATTCCTCTGAACGGTTTTCAAAGCTTAATGTTAATGAGGTACCGTCGGTGATTATTGTTGATTCCATCGGCCTGCTTTCACGAATATATAAGTATGCTAAAATTGCCTATGTAGGCGGCGCATTGGGCAAAGGCCTTCACAACATACTAGAGCCGGCTGTTTTTGGTATACCGGTAATTTTTGGAAATAAAAACTACATGAAATTCAATGAAGCCGTAGCAATGCTAGAGTCAGGTGCTGCTTATTCAGTAGGTTCATCCGAAGATGTAAAGAAAATTGCCGGAAGATTGTTAACGGATCAGGACTTGTATAATACCTGCGGGGCAAAATCTGCTGAATACGTAAATGGCAATACAGGAGCTACAGAAATGGTAATAAGCTATTGCAAAAAAATTCTGACTAACTGATGGAGGGAGTTGTAATGAAATCGACTGGAAGTTGGTATTCGGTGATCGCCGACGGCCAGGTCTTACAATGCCGCACCAAAGGAAAACTTCGGCTAAAAGGTTTCAAAACAACCAACCCCATAGCGGTAGGTGATCGTGTGGAGTTTGAACTGGAATCTGACAATGACCGTCAGGGCGTTATAAGCGCCATCAAGCCCCGAAGTAATTATATCATGCGGAAGTCGGTAAAACTAGCGGCAGAAGGTCATGTAATCGCCGCTAACATTGATCAGGCTATGCTCATTGCCACACTAATTCACCCTCGTACCTCGCAGGGGTTTATAGACAGGTTTACTGTTACCGCCGAGTCATTTCGTATTCCAACTATCATCATCTTTAACAAATGTGATGCGTTAAATGATGAATTGCTGGATTTGCAAGGAGAAGTAATTGCCATCTATGAAGAAGCCGGATTCCAGTGTCTGGAGATATCGGCTTTACAAGGTGAGGGTTTGGAAGAGATATTGCTACCTGCAAAAGATAAGGTAACGCTCATTGCCGGCCATTCGGGAGTTGGCAAGTCTACTTTGCTCAACCGCCTGGTTCCTGACGCCAACCAAAAAATAGGCGACGTCTCAGAGTGGTCGAGTAAGGGTGTGCACACTACCACTTTTGCAGAGATGTTTCAAGTTGATGATAACACTTTTATTATTGATACCCCTGGCATCAAAGAATTTGGGCTACTAGATATCGAAGGGTTCGAATTGGCTGATTACTTTCCTGAAATGCGTGCAATTCGTGGCAATTGCAAGTTTAACAATTGCACACACCTTCACGAGCCAAATTGCGCCATCATAGCGGCTGTTGAGGAAGGGATAGTTTCGCCAGATCGCTACGAAAGCTACTTGAGTATGTTAATGGATGAGGACAATCGCAGATAGTTACTGTCTGACTACTCTGAATTGGCGATATCCTTTATCACTTTCTACACGAAGTAAATACACCCCAGGAAGGTTTGGCAATGTGATTGGGATTTTATCCACAGCATGTGGCTTGAGGAATTGATATTTCAGCAAAATCTTCCCAGTAATGTCTAAAACAACAACAGAAAGTATCGGATTATCTTTCCATATGTTCTGCAAATTCACAACTCCAGAAGTTGGGTTCGGATATGGAGTTAATACAAACTCTTGCGTTGATATACCAGTGACCACATCGGTGAGAAGAACCAAATGAACTGGAATAATCTGCTTAGGAACCTGTGTACCTGATTCATGTATTTCCAAATGCAATTCGTAAACCATAGAGTCAGAACCTCCCAGGTTTGAAATGGTGGTTTGCCAATTGAAGTTATATATCAAATCATTACCATTGATGGTGCTACCGACTGTGTATATCAGAGAGTCTAGCGAAAAATTGTTGGCAGTAATGCTTACTGATAGATCAGCCACATTCTCCGCCCCAATTGAGAACTCTACGATTAGTTCATTTCCTGCAACTACCTCCTGGTTATATACTCCCTGCGATGCTCGAAAATTAAGACCCGTTTCTATTGAGATGCTATCGTTAGGTGGCTGCACCAATAGTAAAACTGGTAGTTCGCGCCTTGATTTTGTGCCACATTCGGTATTGAAGTCAGTCACCGACAAAATCAATTGGAATTGCGTGCTGTCTTCAGGGTTGTTAAACACTGTATCAGGAGGTATCCATTCAAATAGATAACTGCCGGCTGAATCAAGAAGTATGGTTGGTAGCACCATATTTATTGTGTCGGGATCAAAACCAATCGTAGTCGTCTCCACCTTGATACTATCCCCTTCTACATCGTTGAAGTCTATCCTAAACGCTGCTTGCAGGTCTTGAAAAATCGGTAGAATATAAGTTGAGGCCGTTGAATCAAACGCTAAACTGGTAGTTGAGTTTGGGCTGGTATTCCCAGTGGGCTGGCCGTATTTCAAAACCAATTCTCTTTCAACAACTTTCATTTCCCGGCAGAGGTCGTCAGAAACACGAATGTTTATTGAGTGATATTCTTCTACCGAACACTGTGGCAGACAGAATTCCACTTGAAGCTTCTCATTGGGAAAAACAATAGTATCACGCACAAATAAAAAGCCAGGGAACAAGTTCTGATCGCTATGCTCTACCTCCACAACCACCTGATCTCCCGCTTCATCAGAGATCTCCAGATCTATGCATACTAATTCCTCATTGGCAATCAGTAAAGTATCCTGTTCAGTTATCAAATTCCCTCCTTTGTCATAGATGCTTAGTTCAGCGGGAGTGTCTTCAATACAATCCATAACCAGCAGTTGAAATTCTCGTCGGGCAGTAGCGATTTTTAGGCCCTCCCGGTATTCCTCAACCTGAACAGCGTATTGAAAAAGACCGGCACTATTTGGCGTCACCTGTAGCAGTCCATTTTCACTCAGGCTAAGTGGTGGATCTCCGGGAATGACGCTCTCTAAGCTAATGCCAGGAGCCCACGGAACTGGCGGATATGGTCTTGGACGAGGGAGTGGTATGGCAAATTCCGAGAATTCACCGAGAGGATTTACCAGCTGGTAGACCAGCGAGTCGCCTTCCTGGTCTTCAAGAGTTACTTGTTGTTCATAACTAGTCCCTATGCAAGCAAATTCCTGCAGAGGAGTAATGAAAACTGGTGATGAGTTGGCTAATGTGTCATTTTCCAGAAAGGGGCCCTTAAAATCCAGCACAAAAACAAAACTTGTCTGTATATCGACTACGATGTTACTGCCTAAGCCATTCCGGCAGCACCTCTCATGCATAAAATAGTAATCACCTGGTTTCACCAAATGAGCCAAGTCTATTTCGGCGGAATAAGTAAGCTTTTCTATACTTATGAAGCTGATATCGCATAGACTGAATGGGGGTTCAAGGAATTGCCGTTCTGTTAATGGTAATAAAAAGGTAGTGTCCTGTATTGATGTTTCCGCGGAATACAACGTCACTAGAATAGTAGGGTCAAATGCACCTGGGTTTCCATTAAAATGGTCGAAATACTGGTGCAGGTAAAGTATGTACCTGGTGCCCTCCAGGTGTTGGAGCTGAAACTCTCCTCCAACCAGATGGGTGGCTTTGGCCTGGTACGCCAGCAGTACTAAACAAATAATTAATGTCCTCTTTATCATCATTACTCAGTTCCAAATGATCAACAACTGAGCCATTCTAAATCCGCCAAGGTAGAGTCGCCACATAATATAAGATATAATCCGTGTAACTCTGCTTTTTCAACAATGACAAAAACTCCTTAATGTATACCTTATTCCCGGTCTTAACGCAATTTCGAATTTCAAACCGGAGCCTCTTTCTTAGTGCTTGCATTTCCGTTGCCGTCCTGGCTAACTGCATCGCTTTCCCGCATACTTTTATGTTGGTTTTTATATGATTGTTCCCCCTTTGGGTCTGCTTGCCGGCCAACGAACTTTTCAAATCTCGTTTTCTGATCAATACGGTATCTGTGTAGCAATATTTAAATTCCCGCGAAGATCTAACCCAAAAATCAAAATCTTCATAGGATAAGCTTTCATCATAACCACCAAGCTGGGTAAGCACTTTTCTCCTCATCATCATCGTGGGCGCAGACAACCAAAACCGTGCAACCAAATCTGCAAAAACATCTCCTTCAGGAGGTTTGCGCTTGGCCAACCCGTTCACATCAACGTCATATTGATAACCTAGCTCGTGGCCGTCGCTATTAATATGTAATGCGTTGCAATAGTTAACTCCATATTCTTCTGAATGATTTTGAAAAGTTTCTATACCAGCCAAAACTCTATCAGTGTGTAGAATATCATCGGCCGCTAAATCTATTATATAATCTCCTGAAGCCTCAGCCAGTGCCCGATTGAAAGATTTGCAGTTGCCCTGATTTTCTTTGTTCTGAATGAACTTTACACTTGGGTGCTGCTCCAGAACCTTCAAAATTACGTCAACGCTATTGTCGGTGCTGGCGTCATCTACTACAATACATTCCACCTCCTCGTGGGATTGATTTAAGGCTGACAAAAGCGCCTCTTCCACAAAACTTTCGTGGTTATGGCAAATACAGATTATGGTAACTACGTCAGAACTAGCCATAAAAATCAGAAGGTAATCCGGTAAGTCAGTTTTGGAGAAGCTATTGCTCCCAGTCGCTCCTTAAACTTATAGAGCCCTTCGTTCAATTTGGAGCGATCCGTTGAAATACCCAAATCCAGCATGGATATCTCTTGGCTCTGGCAATAGGAATAAAGCCCCTCATAAAGCATTATGGTTGGGCTAAAGGATGAATAGGCGGTATCATCGGCCGGCAGAAAAGTATAGAGTATTTTCGGTGAGATGAGCACTCCCACTACCGTAGCTATTATCTTGTTTTTGTCCAGCACCCCGAACAGTTTGTACCTATTAGGAAAGTCTAAAAAAGCTTTTTCCAGCTGGGGCTGGGACATGGTTAGAGGAAAGCCCTTTCGCTCCCGGTTCGTTGCCACCAACTGATGAGTCTCAGTAAGTCGATCAGGTGTAAGATGTTCAAACTTAAATCCAGCTCGATAGCATTTGTTGAGCCTTGTTACTTTGGAAGGCTTTATAATCTCTTTAAACTCAGCCGCAACAACTGCTATATGCTGATTGATGTCTTCAGCGTGAACTGAAAACCCCAAGCCTCTGAATGCTAGATCGATATGCGCCCACTGAGAAACATTGTAGCACTGGGGCCAGTGTTTAATGGTTAGCGCTCCCACCCCTTCAGACTTAAGCTCGTTAAGAACGTAATCCACAAAATCCCCTATGCTTTGCTCTGTCTGCCCCGGCAAAAACTGAACTGAACCAAAAGAACCAAGAGGTAAGCTGAAAGACTCACCATCAGAATGGGCGACATTCATGCATCCAACAACATGGTTATCCAAAAGGGCAAGAAACTGCGTAACGCCTGAAGCATGGTTGGCTCGTACAAATCCTGGGGTGTTGAAAAAGTATGCAAATGGGAGTTCAACCTCCTTTGGCGGGCTATTGGATTGGAAAACCAAATTGTTGGCTCCCTGCGGCATTTCGCTCATTTTTTACTCTATCTTAGTCCAAATATACATTTTAAGTCCTTTCTCATATTCCCCTAAGAATTACTGATGATCTTTTTACTAGCCTCCATAGTTCTCAATGTTGGCATCTTTGTGGTCTTCAGATTCTTTTCAATTCTAAAAATTAACACCTTCCAGGCCATTGTAATCAACTACATTACCTGCGTTGTTACGGGGCTTATTTTTGTTGGCGACTATAATGCTGTGGCCAAAATATCTTTTGAAAAAATCTGGGTACCCATAGGCCTGGGGTTGGGCATGGTTTTCATTGGCACCTTTTACACCATGGCCCGAACTACACAAATATTCAGTATAACGGTTTCATCAGTGGCCAGCAAAATGTCATTGGCTATACCAGTACTATTTAGTCTGTTTGTATTTCAGGTTGAAAGTAAAGATTTCGATTTCTTCAACTACGCCGGTGTATTCGTGGCTTTGCTAGCCATACTCCTCAGTTCAATTCGAAAAAGCGATCATGTCGAAGAGATCCGAAATAAGAAACTCATTCTTTTGCCGGTATTAGTATTTGTTTTTGGAGGAGTGATTGACACTACGCTGAACTTTACAAACCTGAACTACCTTACCCCAGCTGAAGAACCTCTGTTTCCTATTATCACCTTCGCCGGAGCTGCCCTGGTTGGTGTTATCATATCAATTTACCGTTGGCAACGGTTTTCCATAAAAAGCATTAAAGCTGGCATCCTACTCGGCATAATCAACTACTTCTCAGTTTATTTTATTTTGAAGGCTCTCTCAGACTTTGACAATGACGGGGCCATACTTTGGCCATCGCTGAATATTGGTATTATACTACTATCGGCGCTTATTTCCGTGATGGCTTTTGGAGAGAAGCTGTCTCGCATGAACAAGCTGGGTCTAATTCTGGCGCTGCTTGCCATTTTTATGATATCGCACCAGGAGATTATTAATATGTTAGGCTGAAGGTGATTGACCAATACAAATCCATCGTAGCAAGATCTGAAGGCTTTTACCGGGAAAAGGGAAGTAAATTCATAGGTATCGCTTTACCTGTCAACACAGAGGAAGACTTTAAATCCAAGCTTCTTTCGATTAAGAAGGAATACCACGATGCAAGACATCATTGCTATGCCTATGTTCTCGGACCAGAAGGAAATGTATTTAGAGCAAACGATGATGGCGAGCCGGGCCATTCGGCCGGAGACCCAATCCTCGGGCAAATTAAGTCGTTGGGTTTAAGTGATACGGCCGTGGTAGTCGTGAGATATTTTGGAGGCACCAAGCTGGGGGTAAGTGGCCTGATCAATGCATATAAGTCTGCAGCTGGTGAGGCGCTGGCCAGCAGCAAAATTGTTATTAAGGATGTGAGAGCATGTATCATGGTAAATTTTAGTTACGACTCTACTGCAGACATCCTGAAGTTGGTAAAGGAATTTAGCCTGAAGCTAGAAGAGGAACGATACGACGAGCGCAGTACTTTACGGTTGTCTATCATCGCCTCAAAAACAGAATTACTAATAGCACAATTAGGGCTTCTACAGGAAAAAGGACACGATGTACAGTTTAGCCCCTGCTGAACACTACATTTGCAACAATGGCCGACATCTCTAAAGCTGAAAAAGTAAAAGATATAATTGCAACCCTGGAGGGATTCTATCCTGAGGTTCCTATACCCCTTGACCATCAGGATGCCTATACTTTGCTGATAGCCGTTTTGCTCTCAGCGCAATGCACTGATGAGCGTGTAAACAAGATTACACCTTTGCTTTTTGCTCAGGCCAACAACCCATTCGATATGGTAAAGCTGAGTGTAGATGAGATCAAATCCATCATAAGGCCATGTGGATTATCGCCTCGAAAAAGTAAAGCCATCTATGAGCTTTCCCAAATTCTTATCGATAAGTATGATGGTGAAGTGCCGGAGTCTTTTGAGGAGCTTGAAGCCCTGCCGGGAGTTGGTCACAAAACTGCATCGGTAGTGATGTCTCAGGCTTTTGGGCACCCCGCATTTCCCGTAGACACTCATATTCACCGGTTGGCATACCGCTGGGGATTAAGTAATGGCAAGAATGTGGAGCAGACGGAAAAGGACCTCAAACGCCTAACGCCAAAGGAGCTATGGAATAAGCTCCATCTGCAGATTATATTCTTCGGAAGGGAGTACTGCCCGGCACGAAGTCATGATTTCTCGACTTGTCCGATTTGTAGCAAATACGTAAGAAAATCCTTACTCTGATATCCAATCCAGATAGCCCTGCCTTTCGAGCTTTTTGTAGATTTCGAGGCAACACCAAGCATCGGTAGCGGCATAGGTAATTTGTCCGGGTTTCAGCTCTTGCTTTTCCCAATTGCTGGTTTGCTGGCTCTTCGAAATCCTGAACCCCAAAAATGTGGCGGTGAGTTTTCGCAAGCCCTCGCTTTCAATTCCTAATTGCTTCACTACATCATGCAATTCCACAAAACCTGCTGGTAGAAAACTTCTTAATTCCTGTAAAGCAATCAGATCGTCACGAATGCTTACCCCTATCTTTTTGATTGCATCATTTGCCAGGAACTCCGCCAGATTTTGAGTTAAGCCAATATTGCTGAGTCTTATCAAAAATACCTCATCAACGGTGGCCAACTGCACCATAGCTACCGGATGATATTCACCTTTGGAGAAGGATGGTTTTGTTTCGGTATCAAAACCTACCGTATTATGCCTCTGCAGTTTACCCAGTGCCTGATGAAGCTTGGAAGTGTCGTCAATAACCTGGATTGATCCAGTATATTGTTTAAGGGGTAGTTCGTTAAGGTCTTCCCGGGAAATGTTCTTTTCAAACGGTATCCTTGTCATTTTGGTTATCATCATCTGAAAACCGTCTGATCTTAATGTTCAAATACCCAAATAGTACTGTCATGAATGGGCTAATTATATTGAAGAAACAGTAAGGCAGATATGTGCCTGTAGCTACACCCAACACTGACGCTTGTGTTGCTCCACAGGTATTCCATGGTACCAGTACCGAGGTTACGGTACCTGAGTCTTCCAATGTTCTACTCAGCACTTCTGGTTTCAATCCCCTGCCTTTGTAGGTTCCCGCATACATACGACCGGGCACAACAATAGCCAGGTATTGATCGGAGGCGGTAACATTGAAGAAGATACAAGTTGCCGCAGTAGAAGAGATCAACGAACCGACGGATTGTACCCTCTTTATAACTTCGGTAGTAATTCTTTGCAGCAATCCTGCAGTTTCCAACATTCCACCAAATGCCATAGCGCAGACTATAAGCCAGATGGTATTTAGCATGCCAAACATGCCGCTGGTTCCCAACAGATCATTCACCATAGCATTTTCTGTTGTTATGCTTATGCTTGCTCCCATAGCATTTAGTATGGCCATAAAAGAAGATGCAGCATAATTATCAGAAACACCCGATACAGAGTTTATTACTTCAGGTTGAAAGATTACAGCGAATACCCCTCCAAGCAATGATCCAACCAGTAATGCCGGCAGTGCCGGCACTTTCTTAATGATCAGAAATATCACGGCTACCGGAACTAAGAACAGCAAGCCGTTAATGTTAAAGGCTCCATCGATAGCGGCCAAAACCTGCGGGATATCGCCAATAGCTCCTTCGCTTTCGGTGGTTAGACCAATGATAAGGAAAATGATTAGGGCCAGGATGATAGATGGTACCGTAGTAAACATCATATACCTAATATGCGTAAAAAGGTCGGTTCCGGCCATGGCGGGGGCCAGGTTAGTTGTATCCGAAAGTGGCGACATTTTATCCCCAAAGTACGCTCCTGAAATTATGGCTCCGGCAATTACCCCTTCCCCAAGGCCCAGTGCCTTGCCAATTCCTAATAGTGCAACACCAAGGGTAGCTATAGTTGACCAGGAACTACCGGTTGCAAGTGAAACTATGGCACTGACTATGCAAGCGGCGAAGAGAAAAATTGTTGGGTTAAGAATTTGCAGCCCATAGTAGATCATAGCTGGAACAATACCGCTTAAAAGCCACGTTCCCGCGAGAGCGCCGATCATTAAAAGGATTAGAATTGCGGCCATTGCAGACGAAATACTCTTAACCATACCAGTTTGCATATCGCTCCATTTGTAACCAAGTCGCATGGCTATCAATCCACCCACCGCTGTGGCAAGTATTAGTGAAAGCTGATTGGGTCCACCAAGGGCACCATCTCCGTAAAAAATAACGCTCAGGCTTAGTAATGCGATCAGCACCACTACTGGTATGAAAGCTTCAAGTAAGGTTGGTTTTCTGGTTTCTGTCATGGTCATTTTCCTGCAATAGCGTTCAAGATACTATTATTTTCTAATCAATTGCTCTGTAGAACAATAACAAGGCCATCTGCTGGGTTTACCTACCCTGCTCAGGAGCTTATTCGTTGCCATCAGTTGCTTTCGTTTGCTTTTTCGACATAGAATCCTTGCTCTAGTTGAGTTCCCAGCAATCTCACCTCCGAATTTGGTGCCTGATCTAAACAAGGTATATGCTGATTCCAGCATTTGTCACCATCAGTGGGGATGGACACCGGAATACCGTCGATTTCGGATTTGATAACTTCTACATTACGATAGGGCACCGGGAATAGAAATTGATTGTTAATCGAAATTTCACTATTCCGATTCTCATAAAGAACCAATAAAATCAGAAGTAATGGAACACAATGCCTTGCCACTGCAATTAACCACAATTTGCTAATGGTCGCATTGGCTAACTCTGCGGCAGAAATGGCTATAAAGGGCAGCCAGAACGGGTAGAAGAATCTTGTAGCTGGAGCTAGCCAGAAAATAATGGATGCTGAAACAAAGCTGAAAATCAGAATTACCCGATTGCGCTTATCCAGATGTCCGAAAACCCACCGCAGCACCATTAATGGCGTCAATATAATTGTAGCCCATAGCAGCAACTTGTCAAAGCGGAACTGTTGATTATACCATTCAGGAAGCCAGGCCCTAAAAGCCGCATCTTTGGCAATTTCCCAATCAGGCAATGGGCGTCGTGCAAAATATTTTACCTCTTCTGCATGGTCTGCAACAACCTTCGCGGGTACTTTCCACTGAACCGGGAAGAAATCAAATTCAGTAGAGGGAATAAGGGGGTAGCCTGACAAAACCACATTCCTCCCGATAAATGGTGCAAATACAATGAGAGCTACTATTCCCATAACAATTGCCATAGACCTGATTAAGGGTGCGGTTCGCCACTGCCTATACACAACTATTATTGGGAGCACCAGCAGGGGGAATACGGTCAATTTAATGGTAACTGCACTGGCTACTATCAGCGCCAGGTAAATCGGGTTTGTTTGCTTTCTCAATAGCGCTATATCCACGGCTGCGAGGGCGAATAGTGCCGCAGGTAAATCGCTGGAGGGCGAAGAATACCAGCCCTGAAATGCTGCTAACAAGAGCAGGATCAGAAAAACGTGGTACCAAGCCCGAGATCTATTATCACCATTTCCTCTGGTGGTCTGAAAGTAATAATGAAGACAGAATGCAGTAACAAGAAACGCCGTTGCCGCCCCATGAAAATGACTGAGGTTGAGAAACGATAAATCAAATAAAGCAGTGATCAGGTGAAAATGTGAGTTAAATGCCAACCGTAAATGCAAATTGCCCAACCCTGGTACTACCGGGAAGCTATCAATCCATTGGATAGTTTGTGCATGGTAGAGTCCAGCATCTACCCAGCTTGGACTGGTAGTACTCAATAGAAGCATGGCAACGATAATTATTAAGGATGCAGCCCATTCCACCCCATTCAGTGAGGCCCAGCACGATAGCACGAGCTGACGTAGGGCAGTATAATGCCTTATCCATAGAAAGATAGCGGCCGCCAATAGTAACAGAAGAGGGAGCAGGGCAATTGGTAGCACAAAAGAGATTAGAGCAGCCAAAGCCATCAGCAGGGAAATACCTGCCAGGATATAATCCAAAATGAAATATCTATTACTGCCTTCGTTTGATGGAGTCTTCAGGAATAAATAACCAATTGGCAGTGAAGTAAGAAATATCATTGAACCAATAAAGGCAGTGGCAATCATAGGAATTACTCTCGGTTACTTTTTAGAGTGGATGGTAATAGTTATAATCAGGTTTATCAAAGGAATAAAGCAATATGCTAAATCCCCAGGAATTAATAAGGAAAGCCCAGACCTCAAAATTTTATTTGTGGTTGCTTAACTGGCTGTTATGGAGAATGATCCCGTTCAACAAGCCTCACCGGTTCAAAATTGTAGAGATCAACGAGAACTCGGTAACAACGAAACTGCCCTTCCGAAGGAATAATCTAAATCATATAAAAGGCCTTCATGCCTGCGCCTTTGCCACTATCTCGGAATTTACTACTGGAGTACTTTTATTAACAAAACTCAACCCAAAAAAATATAGAATCATATTAAAATCGTTAACGGTTGACTACCATTACCAAGGTAAAATGCACGCCTTTGCAAACTTTGAAACAGACGACAACTGGCTGAAAAGCAACGTAATAGAGCCCTTAGCCGAAAATGAATCAACCGTAGTAGAATGTAAGGTTTCTGTGGATGATGAGGCTGGAAACCACCTTACTTCTGCATCTGTGCATTGGCAAATTAAAGACTGGACCAAAGTGAAGACCAAGAATTAGAAGCAACCATAAACCATAAACCCAACCGAACCCTCCTAAACCCTTACCCTCCTCTAAACTCATGAAAGCAGTTGACGATAGCGGAAATCCTACCAAGGCCCTATTATCCAGCCCCCAACGTAATGCTACCGGGGTGGAGCATGAGGAGCTTTTGGCCAAGTACAGGAAGTTAAAAGCTATTGCCAGTCGCCAGGAAGAGGAAATAAAGAACATTAGAGTCCTTCTCGATCATACCACAGAGTCTTTTTGCCTATTGGATAGCAACTACACTGTAATCTCTTTTAACCAAACCCACAATAAGGTGATGGAAGATGGAGTAGGAATGACTCTTCAAGCGGGAGCCAACTATCTTGATTATGTACTCCCATCTGAGCAAGATCATTTTCGCAGCCTTTTCGAGCAAGCTCTGGCCGGAGAAACAGTCACCGGATTAAAGAAAATCGATGTTGGTCCAGGGCAATCGGTACAGTTCGAATATACCTTCACACCAGTTTTAGATGAAGACAGTAATGAGACAAGGGTTAGCTTTCGTGCTCGCGATATTACGGCCGAGGAAATGTCGAAGCAATCTCTGGCTGATGAAGTTAAATGGACGGACCTGATTCTTGACATAACGGATGTTGGCATCTGTGTTACTGACGTACAGGGAAATTTTGTTAAAATAAACAAGACCTATTGCGATATCTATGGCTACACGGAAGATGAACTTGTTGGGCAGCATTTTACCAAAGTAGTAGAGCCACAGCTACGTAAGACCTTCATAGAACTATACAATCAAAACTTAGAGGTTTCTGAAACTTGTGAACATGGAGAGCTGAAGGGATTGAGAAAGGATGGAAGCCTGATTGAGATAAAAGCTGCTGGCAGAGCCTTTAAGTTTGACGATGGTAACACTTTTAAGATCACTACCGTTGCCGACGTTACCGCCACTAAAGAAACAGAAAATCTAGTTTTAGAGAGCGAGGAGAAATTTAGAAAAATATTTGAGGATGGGCCTTTGGCCATGGCCATTGTCGATTTGGATGGTCGCTATCAAACTGTTAACTCCAAAATGTGTGAATTGGTGGGTTACAGTGAAGAAGAATTGCTTCAATACGGAATAGCAGACATCACTCATCCTGAAGATTTACAAAAGGATCAATACGAATCCGAGCGGGTATTCCGGGGCGAAATACCACTCTTTCAATTAGAGAAAAGATTTATCCGCAAAGATGGAGTAATTGTTCATGGCAAACTTACTGCCACGGTGATCAGGGATGATGAGGGTAGTCCTATATACGGCCTGGGAATGATAGAAGACATTACTGAGCAGAAGATAACCTCCCAGAAATTACAGGAAAGTGAGCAATGGTTCAAAGCTATTTTTGACAACAGCCGAGATGGTATTCTAATAGAAGAAGAAGAGAAGATCATTTTTGTGAACGACGCCCTGGTAAGGCTTTATGGATATGAAAGTGCTGATGAGTTGTTAGGGCAGCATTTATCCACTATTCAAGCAGACGAAAGCAATGAGAAGCTACTGGGCTACGGCAAGCAGCGTAAGGAAGGCGAGGAAGTGCCGGACCTCTACGAAGCACGTGGTAGGCGCAGCGACGGGTCAATATTTGATGTAGAGGTTTCAGCGTCTCTATTTCAAATAAATAACAGTAAGTACATAATATCCATCGAGCGGGATATCACTGATAGGAAGTCGACAGAGGAGCGCTTGATAGAGAGCCAGGAGTGGCTTCAAACCGCTTTTAATGCATCTCGTGATGGGGTTTTAGTCGAAAAGGACGAGAAGATCTTTTTTGTTAATAATGCCCTGGTACAGTTGTTTGGCTACGATTCTCAAGACCAGCTAATTGGCAATACACTGGAAATGCTAACAACCCAGGATTTCGGTAAGAAGGCAATGGAATTTGGCAGAAGAAGATTGTTGGGCGAGAACGTTCCAGCATTTTATGAGTTCATTGGACGCAAAAAGGATGGATCCACTTTCGACCTGGAAATATCTGTTAGCGTTTTCAAAACCAAAGATGAGACATTCATCATTAGCTCACTGCGGGATGTTACCGAACGTAAGACCGCAGAACGTAGCCTAACTGAAAAGAATGAAGAGTTATCAAAGATCAATAGCGAGCTAGATAGCTTCGTATACAGCACCTCCCACGATTTGAGAGCTCCCCTGGTGTCAATACTAGGACTTATTAACCTGGTGAAAGTTGAAACAAAGGAAGCCGAAAGATCACTTTACTACGAGCTTATGGAAAAGAGTATCAAAAAGCTCGATTCTTTTGTAAAAGACATAATTGACTACTCTCGTAATTCAAGGCTCGACAATCAAATCGATGAGATAGAATTTGACCTTTTACTGCAAGAATGTTTTGAAGAGCTGCAATATATCAAAGGCGCGGCTGACATCTCAAAGCAAACAAAGGTGAGGGAAAAGGTAGGATTCCATACCGACCGCAACAGGCTAAAAATGATACTGAGCAATATCATTTCTAATGCTATTCGCTATAGTGACCCTGACAAGAAAGAGCAGTATCTCAAGATTAACATTAGCAGCGACCGCAGCGAAGCCAAGATCGTAATAACTGATAATGGTATAGGTATCGACAAAGAATATCTGCCCAAAATCTTCGAAATGTTCTATCGGGCCTCCGAAACCAATGTTGGGTCAGGGCTTGGCCTATACATCGTAAAAGAAGGCGTTAACAAACTAAACGGTACAATTAAGGCGAAGTCCACCCTGGGCAAAGGAACCACCTTTGAGATTAGAATCCCCAACCTGAGCAGGTAAAAACTCGTACATTTGTGCAACCTGATGGTGCCGCGAGCAGTCTATATTCTAAACTCCTAAACAAGATGAACTCAATAACAACCCGCCTACTTTTAGCCCTTTTCTTTATTTCTGCAACATTTGCAGTTTCTCTAGCTCAGCGTAAAGAATCCCGTAATGTTGAGGACTTTGACGCCATTTCAGTTCGGACCAATGCTAACGTTTACCTGCGCCAGGGTGGAAGTTATAGTTTAGACATTGAGGGGGACAGAGACGACATTGAAGAAGTAGAAACCCGGGTGAGAATGGGGAAGCTTATCATTGATGACCGCCGAGCTAGTAGCTGGTTTGGGTGGAACCGCCGGGGACGGGTTGATATTTATATCACCGTAAAAGACCTGCAGGAAATCCGCGTTAGTAGCTCAGGAAGAGTTATGACTGAAAGCCAGTTTCGCATGGATGACCTGGAGTTAGGTGTTAGCGGGTCAGGCAGCATAGAAATAGATGCCAATGCCAAGGATATCGACATCGGTATCTCAGGGTCAGGAAGAATTACTTTGGAAGGCACCAGCGGAGATAACCGGCTTAGCATCAGTGGCTCAGGTAAACTAGCAGCGGCTGATATGGAATCCGAATCTTATGATATCAGCATCAGTGGATCTGGCAGTTGCAGAATTTATGCTAACAAGAGAATTGACGCCGACATTAGTGGCAGTGGATCTGTCTATTATCGGGGTAACCCAGATAAGGTAAGATCAGACGTCTCCGGCAGCGGCCGTTTGCGACGACTCTGATTTTGAAGTTGGCACTTTCTTCCAAAGCCCAGTTACCAGATAAACGAAAGCCAAAAGGCATATAACACCTCCTGTAAGGAAAGTAGGGAAAAACATCTCCGGATCGTTTTGGTACATTCTACCGGCCAGTAAACTGCCGCAAAAAATCCCTATTTCCAAAGCGATAAAGACAGTTGCCATCGCCCTGCCTCGGGTATGTTCAAAACTCAAGTCTATTGCCCAGGCGAAGATGGTTGGCGAATTCATTCCCACACCTACCCCAAAAACTATGGCAGCAACAGCGAAGCTAAGAAATGACGCTGAGTAGGCTAATAGTACCATTGAAACCGCAATAGTGGTGGTTGACAATAGAAGCACCGTAACCCGGCCAAACTTATCTGATGCTTTTCCGGCGAAGATTCTGATGACCAATGAAGCCAGGGTAAATATGAAAAAGAAAATTCCCCTATCATTAATACCTAAATAACCACTGTAATCAGGGATAATGGTGAGTATGATTCCAAACGGCACCACCGCTATCACCATTACTATTGCCGGAGCAAGAACAGCAGGCTCAAAGGCTTCCCTCACATTTGGTTTAAGCAAGTTTATTTTGAATGGTTTTGGCTCAGGGAGAGATTCCTTCATCCAAACAACTACTAATCCGGAGAGAGCTCCTACTGCCCCGGAAATGTAGAAAAGTGTTTCCATCGAAAACCAATCCACGATTCTGGTGCTTAGAGCCGGCCCAGCAGCCATACCTAAACTGAGAAATACACCAAGAATACCAATAGCTTCTCCCCTCCTGTGGGCTGGAATTATATCGGCAATATACGCTGCAGTACCCGTTGGTTTAAATCCCGTAGAAAGTCCATGAAATAGCCGCAGCAACAAAAACAAGTATATGGTATTGACCAGAGGATAGGCGATGCCGGCAATAAGACAAATAATCGCGCCAAAAATCATTACTGGCAAACGACCCACCGTATCTGCTAACTTTCCGCTGATTAGCCGAGACAAGCCAGCTGTTACCGTGAAGAGAGAAATGTGCCAACCAATAAATCTCTCCCCACCCATCTCTGCCATGTAGTTTGGCAGCTCTGGTATAATCATATTGAAACTGGCGAAAAACAGGAAAGAACTGGTACAGAGTAACCAGAATTGAAAGGTGAAAACTTTTTCCTTCTTATTAGCCACTTGATATTCTCTAGCTGCAAGTATAAGCTAATTTTGCCCGTATGTATTGAGGCGCTCAATTATTAACCCAAATAGCCAGTTGTCGTATTATATTCTAACTAAACATTGTCCACTTTGCCCAATTACATAATAAAGCTTTCTCTGTTTCTTATCTTACTAACGCCGCTAGAGTTGTTCACGCTTAAAGCTCAATCTCTGGCTGAGCATGAAGTTGATGAATATTCTTTTGGTAAAGGAAAGCAGAAACCAGACCTGAAGCTTTCTAGCTACATTCCCAGTGAAGATCCTGACCTCTGGCATTCCGGAAGTATAACCCTGGTAGATGGTCGAACCCTGCAAGATGTACAGCTGCGCTATAATTTCGATGTTGACTTAGTTGAGATCAGGGACAACAACGGCTTCTTAAAACTGCAGAGTGGTAAAATAGCCGGGTTTAGCGTAGGAGGAGGTTCCTCCTTTCGCAATGGATTTGAATTAATTGAGTCATCTGCGGCCTCTAAGAAAGAGGATAATACAATAACCTATGGTTTCGGCATTACTGGCAAAAGTAGTATCAAGCAGGTAGTACCGATGATGCAAAAAGTTTATGGCATCTCATACGTGAGGGTGTTCTCCTTTGATCTGAAGCAAAAGAAAGACAAGATAAAAGGCCGGTTGATATTTGGTGCTAAGGGCGAAAGTGAAGCTTTTCAACTAAGACGCACATTGCAAAGAGAGAGCTTTATTACCGAGGTGAAAATTCTTGAGAGCTTCGAAATCGATGATTCGCAAGAAGACTCAAATGACCAGGTAGAATACGACAAAGAATCATTTTTTGAGATACTGGTGCCGGGGCAGTTTAGCTTGTTGAAACACATGACAATGCAAAAGAAGACCATTGTAGATGCGCTTACACTTCAACAGTCGTTAACGGAAATGCCGGTCCCCACTTATTTCATTGCAACCGCCAATAATGAAATCTTTGCAATCAAGAAAAGTAAAAAGGCTATAGAGCTGCAACTTGAAACGAGTGAAGCCAGCGCCGGGCAGCTCAATAGAATAAAAGCTTACAAAGGGTCAGTAAAAAAAGAAAAGGGCCTTATCGACTTATTTAACGTCATCAATCAATGATAAAACAGTTACTTATAGTTCTGCTAATTTCTCTTCCCTTTGCAGGTATGGCCTGGCAAGGAACTGGTGACATCTATAAGCTATCGATTAAGATTGGTATTGACGATGACAGCCAGGAAACCTGGAATAAGGTTATTGATAAGCTATCATCGGAATACAAAGGTGAAATTACCGAAATGACGGTGAAGTCTAAGGGATCCTCGTGGACTGCACGATTGACCTCTACTACCACAAATGTGAAGAACCTTCACCAGATAATTAATTTCCTGGAGGAAGAGGATGGCGTAACCAGAATTAACCTAAAGATGACCCTACCGATAGATGCAGCAGACAAACTCTATGACTTTGACACGGTTAAGGCCTTTCGAGAGCTTGCTTCGAAATATGAATTAGTAGCGAAATAGGCTAGCGACCTTTCTTAATTTCAAAATCCACCGTATGTGAACCGGCTGCTCCCTTCAATGTGATTTTGTACTTGCCCGCTTGCACATATTTCTTTTCGCCATTTACTTCACGGCCTCTCTTGTCGTATTGAGATGATTTAAGATCCCACTTGACTTGGTTGAAGCCTTTCATACTTGAAGTCGTGAATTTCGTAACCAAATCACCTTTGTCGGTCTTTACTTCCATCTCTATTGATCCGGGAGCACTTGAGTAATACATCACTTCCACTTTTGGTTCATTTGGCTTCAGGTATCCGAACCTACTTTTTCCCCAATTAGAAGAATGCCTTATACTGGCAGGGGCAAAAGCTACCAAGCCGCTATTCACTTTGGAGGCAATCTCATGCAAAGGTTTTACATCCAGCACATAAATACTTCTACCATGTGTTCCTACTACTAGTTCCAATTCTCTCGGATGCACAATCATGTCGTAAGACGCCGCATTAGGTATTTGATTAAGTAAGTGCCAGTTTTGTCCGCCATTGAAGCTCACGAAGCTGCCAATATCCAGACCGGAATACAGCATATTGGGGTCTTTGGGGTCCTGAATAACTACATTCGCAACTGACTCAGGCAAGTCCCCCTTAATATCTGTCCAGGTCTTTCCGTAATCATCGCTTCTATAAATGTGCGTTTTGAATTCGTCATTACGATATCCATTTAATGAAACGAAGACAGTTCCTTCGCTGTGAGGAGATGCGAACACCTTACTTACCCAACGGCCCTGGGGTAGTGAATTTGAAACCAATTCCCAACTCCCGCCAGCATTGTGAGAAACGTGCAAATTGCCATCATCAGTTCCTACATAAATGAGCCCAAATTTTAATGGCGACTCTGCCACCACGGTAATGGTTGAAAATGGCACATTGCCTTGCGGACTGAGATTAGTAGTAAGATCGGGACTAATAGCAGACCAGGTCTCTCCCTGGTCCATACTGCGATATAGTCGCTGCGATCCGAAATAGACAATATCGGCATTGTGCGGGCTCAAAACCACTGGTGTACACCAATTAAACCGCAACCGGTCATCGCCGATATCATGGCGCGGAGTGATGCGCTTCCTTTGTCCTGTTTCCAGGTTCAGTCTCCAATAATTACCAAACTGAAAGCCGGTATAAACTATATCACTATTGCGAGGGTCTGGCGCCACATACATGCCATCACCACCAAAAATGCGGTCCCATTTCTTGGTACGGTTAGGTATAGATCTTGATGAACCCTTTAAAACGCCATTATCCTGCAGGCCTCCGTAAACATTATATGGCTTCTCCATGTCAACGTTAACGGTATAGAATTGACCCGCAGAAACATTATTGATATGCAGCCAGGTAGCTCCTTCATCGTAACTTTGGTAAAGGCCGCCATCATTGCCTAGTAATATATGTTTGGGATCACTGGGATTGATCCAAAGCGCCTGGTGATCTACATGCACATTGCCCAGTGTATCCAGGCGGTGGAAATTCTTACCCCCATCAACAGACTTTAACAAGGGCACACCAAAAATGTAAATCTTGTCTTCATCCTGTGGGTCTACTCTTATCTCACCGAAATAATACCCGTAGGTAAAGTAAACTCCATCAAGTTTATGCTCCGTAACATTCTCCCAGGTTTGGCCGCTATCATTAGAGCGATACACCTGGGCACCTGTTATAGTTGTATTGAACAAAGCGGCATTAGCATCACCAAAGTAATTGGCAAGGGCCTCAGGCTGATACTTGCCCGCCCTTATTTCGTCTTTGACCATTTTGGAGTTGTACTTCTGCGGATAACCGTTGTCTTTCAGAAAATCACCTAATTTCTTGTTGTCCAAAGCCAGAAAGGTTTGCGAGGTCATGTCAAGAAAATCCTGGCGTTTGAACTTACCATCATCTTCTTGCTCTCTCTCTTCCTTTGTTTCTTCTTGATTATCCAAAAGAGCGTAAAGTACATTCGGCTGGGATTGACTAACGCTCAAACCTATACGGCCAACAAAATTGTCACTGGCAAATCCAGAGGTCGACTTTTGCCAGGTATTTCCCCCATCTTCTGATTTATATATTGCCGACTCCGCACCGTTGCCTTTGAAATTCCAGGCTTTTCTGGTTCTTTCCCAGCTTGCAGCCCACAACCTGTCAGGATTGGAAGGGTCAATTACCAGATCTACAATTCCAGTGCTGTCACTTACAAAAAGTGTTTTATTCCAGGTAGCTCCGCCATCAGTTGATTTATAAACCCCTCTGTCGTCATTATGAGTGTAAAGGGCTCCTAGCGATGCCACCCACACAATGTCAGGGTTAGTAGGATGAACCACCACTCGCGATATGTGCTGTGTATTTTCCAAACCCAAGTGAGACCAGGTTGTTCCCCCATCAGTAGTTTTGTAAACTCCTGAGCCTGCATAGCTCGAGCGGCTGCTATTTTTCTCACCTGTTCCCACATAAAGAATATTTACATTCGATTGAGAAAGTCCGAGATCACCCACACCTATTGCCCCCTGGTGATCAAATATTGGCGTGAATGTGTTGCCATTGTTGACAGTTTTAAAAACACCTCCAGATGCATAGGCAACATAGAATTCCTTTACGTCATTAGCATTAACCTCAATGTCAGATATTCGTCCTCCCTGGACCACCGGACCAATACTACGCGCAGGATAGTTCTTTAGAATTGATTGCTCCTGGTGCGCTTTCCAATTGGCTATGGTTCTCTTTATGTCTTCAGCACTTGAAGGCTGGGATTGCGCACGTACTAAAGAGGCACTCACAACACAACAGAGAGCGAACAAGATGCTGAATGGAGGATTTAAGTTCTTCATTGGAATAGTTGATTTTGGGCTTTAAAAATAAGAAAATATCTTTAACGCCTGTGATTCACTCCAAACCCAAACCCAATACAATTTTTGCCCTTAGCACCTTTGTAGTGCTATCTTTCGTAGGAGCTGGATTTAACATAAAAGTGATTTTAGTGGATGGGGATCCAGCGTGGTTTAACTACCTCATCGCAGCTATACTACTACCCATTGCAGTGCTGGTTATGCTCAAAGTGATGTGGAGTTTCAAGTCGGTAAATATCTCTAAAGAGAGGTTCCAAATTCGATATCCGCTGCGGTTTATTAATCGCCGCTATGGCTTAAATCAGCTGGCCTCCTGGCATGAAACAACCATTAAGACCAACAGTGGACTATTTCGTGAATTAACCATCTTATTTGAAAAAGGCTTTAAAGTGACACTTACCTTCCAGGAAAACACTGACTATACCAAGGTCCTCTCCTACCTGCAGAAGAAGGCCTCAAAGAAGCAACAGAAAAGCGACTAATGGATTTTATCTACAACCCTCTGTATGTAATTGCATTCCTCTGCCTGAACATTATCCTTTCAGAGTGGCTGGTGAAGAAAACATTTCTCAAGCATTTCGGTGTAGCCCTACTGGTGATCTTAGTAACTGCATTCGTCGCTAACATTGGTTTGATGCCATCGGCTTCGGATACCGTACCGTTGTATGGAATAATTTTCTCGCACATAGCCCCTATTTCAATTTTTTACTTGTTGTTAGATGTCAACCTGAAAAATTTGAAGCAAGCCGGTATACCTATGCTGGTTATGTTTCTGATAGGATCCGGGGGTACTTTCCTGGGAGCGATTGTAGGTATGTGGGTGGCTGGAGGGCCGGAAACAATTGGGCCAATGTATTCGGTCATTGCAGGAATGTTTACCGGAACCTACACTGGAGGCAGTATTAACTTCAATGCCGTGGCTCTCCATTATAAAGTTATGGACGAAGGCACTTTGTTTGCTGGCTCGGTGGCGGTTGACAACGTGGTGACAACCCTCTGGATGGTGCTCACCATCGCCATACCAAAATTGCTACACAAGTACTACCCTCGAAAAAAGCAGGAGATTGCAACAGGGGAAGCGACTGGCAATCACGAGGGTTACGAAGAGGAAAAAGTTAGTCCACAAGATTTGGCAATTCTGTTGGTTCTTGGGCCGGCAGTATTGCTAATTTCCAACTATGCAGCTGGGTGGCTAGGCTCCCTTCTTGGGTTCCAAATCCCGTCAATTCTCATCCTCACCACAATCGCTCTCATTATGGCTCAATCGGAACGAATAAATCGACTGAGAGGAAAGCAAGTCTTGGGTTTATTTACGGTTTACCTTTTTCTGGCAGTAATTGGTGCCTATTCGGAGCTCGCCACTTTGGCTCAAATTGGCACTTTAGCATTCTCCCTGTTGCTCTTTGCCGGCATCCTGGCCATTGTTCATGGCGCAGTATGTTTTGGCCTTGGGGCATTGATGAAACAAGATTGGGATCTCATCGCCATCGCCTCTCAGGCAAATATTGGCGGCTCCACATCGGCATTGGCATTAGCTAAGAGCTTCAATCGCAATGATTTATTACTACCAGCCATTCTGGTTGGATCTCTGGGTAACGGAATTGGTACTTATCTTGGGTTTTTAGTGGCAGGAATTCTATAATATGATGAAAACAGCGTTAATAATTGGCCTAGGGGGCTTCCTCGGTAGTGTAAGCAGATACTACTCACAGCAACTAGCAAGTAAACTTCTTCCGGGTACTTTTCCATTCGGCACCTTCCTCGTTAACATAGTTGGCTGCCTGCTTATCGGCATTACCTACGCCTATCTTCAAAAGCAAAGGGCTGTGCCTGCAGAATGGAATCTTTTTCTGTTGGTGGGATTCATTGGCAGCTATACTACCTACTCTACTTTTGCCCTGGAAAAAGTGCAGCTGCTCCAATCAGGTGATTACCTGACCGTGAGCAGCTACTTAATTCTTAGTGTTGCTATTGGTCTAATAGCAACCTGGGCCGGAATTTACCTAGTGAGATAGGTTATTGAGTAGAAGCGACGTCGCTAATTACCACTCCGCTTGCCTCGAATGTAAACTTCAACTCGGGCTCAGTAATGGCGTCAATTTCCTCCTGACTTTTACCTGCATCCTGTGCATAATGGCGCAATGTTTCTACACTTACTTCTTCTTTCTTCAAAATGCCATCCATTACTGCCAGGCTGCCATCAGAATCCTTGGGCACAAAAAAGCCATAGTCTTTGAATGTAACGCGCACTGGCTCAGCGCCCGTTTCTAAAGTAAGCCAGCAACCTTTGGCCTGGCACACTTCTACAATATTACCAGAAACCTTCACCATTGCAGAATCACCGGAGAAGTTATTAATGGCGGTTTTAATATCAACCGCCCCGTCAACTGAGATGTCTGCACCAAATGATGCTACTGCCTCATTTTCTGTAGATGCCTGCCCTTCAGTTGTAGCTACCTGTTCTGTGGTTTTGGTGTTACATGCTGCAACAAATAAGATTGCAGCAAAAACTAAATATCTCATTTTTGAAATGTTTTGGTTGATGCAAAATTATATCAACATGAGCCAATTAACAATGACGAAAGTCATTTGGATGAAATCAGCAGCAACTCAGTCTGGCGTCCATCAATGTACTTAACTCCTTCTCGGCTGAACAAAGCATCCTCTTCAAGCATAATGCGAATCTCTTTGTTCCATTTTTCCAAATGGATCGCATTGTTAAGCTCAATAGAATGGGCAGTATTGTAGTGAAGAGGGTAGTCGCCTTTGACGGGCACACCACCTTGCTGGTCCCATAAGCCAATAGTAGGTCCAGCAGCATGGCCATGGAAACCCAGTGGATGTGTATAGATTGTTGGTTTGAGGCCGGCTTCTTTACCTTCTTTCAGCGATTTTGCCAGTATTTCGTTTCCGGTAGATCCCTGGGTGAAATTGCCGGTAAATATGTCTTGCAACTCATTGCCTTTGGCAAGGGCTTCTTGCAGGTAATCAGGTGCGGCAGTTTCACCTGGCAGAAGTACGTAGGCGTGCTGTTGCGTGTCTGTGTTAAGCCTTAAATAGGTAATACCGAAATCAACATGCAGTAAGTCGCCAGGTAGGATTACGTTTTGCTCCGGCCTCTTTGAAAAGGTTCTAAGGTGATCGAATGATTCCGGATCGGCCCGCTGTACCGAGACCGAAGGGTGAAACCAAGTGATCAGTTTCAATTCCCTAACACGCTCACGCAACCACCACACTACTTCTTCGGTGGTGGTCTCTCCTGGAGTTATTACTTCATTTGAAAAGGCTTCAGCGATAATATCATGAGCAATTTTGCAGATGGTTGGGTACATGGCTATTTCACTATCAGACCTTGTCTCTAGCCATCCGATAGCCAGCTTTTCAGCTGAAACTATTTTGGCGTGATGCTCTTCCGGAAGCTTCTTCAAAAAGCTTTGATGCTCTGAAGATGACAAACCATCAGCTAGGGCAAAGTACTCGGAAGTGTTCAAACCAATCTTTTCTGGCCTGCGCTCTGCTATAATCTCGACTACCCGTTGCCATTGATCTGGCTGCGACTCTTTGTCCCATGCCTTTTTGAAAACGCTGCCCACATCATAGCGAGCCACCGCCAACGTTTCCAACGGCTGGCTCTCGCCTCGATCATAAATTACCAGTATCGTTCGGCGACGAGCTGCCAACCAGGTTGCAGGTAGCATTGTTTCAATAACCGGATCTTCATTGTATTCGCGTGCCACTATAATCCACATATCGATACCAGCCTTGCGCATAAGGGGAGGTAAGACTTCCTCCACTCGTTCTTCTAACCACTTGTCGATAGTGGCGGCCCTTTCTTTCATTGAAAGGATTGGATATCTATCATCTTGACTAAAGGCAGAGAATGACAATGAAATGAGTATACCGATTAATACGTTCTTCATGATTACTCTTTCAGGTCTATTACACATCTCTCGCCTTCCAGTTTCTTTATCATATCATCAATTTCGAATTTCGACTTGGCATCCTCCATTTCCTTCCGATGCTGTGTTTTCAGGTATTTTCTAATTATGGCCTGTAGAAATCTCCTCACTTCCTCCTTAGTCTCCAGCACCAATTTGGGTACCACCATCGGCTTATTGTCGTCATCTTTGGCCACCATGGTGAAGTAGCAGGTATTAGTGTGTTTTACCAATCCATCTTTAACATTTTCGGCAATTACCTTTATTCCCACCACCAACGATGTACGCCCCACGTAGTTTATCCTCGCTTTAAGAGAAACCAATTCCCCTACTTCCACTGGCTGCAAGAAGTCAACAGTATCCACCGAGACAGTAACACAATACGTTCCGGCATGTTTGCTGGCACAGGCATAGGCTACTTTATCCATTAGCGAAAGTAAAATACCTCCATGTATCTTTCCGCCAAAGTTGGCATAGGATGGTATCATCAATTCTGTAATGGTAGTTTCCGAATGCCTGGCGGCTTTGGCTTGCTCATCCATAAGTTCGTTTATTGAATTCGGAATTAAGATAGGAAAATAAGTTTGCCAGTGCAGACTTTTTTAATGCTGCCTATGCAGACTCAAGCATTTTAGCACTTAATGACCGAAAACGGAAGAAAAGTAGCATAGCTGCCACACTAAGGCCTATAACCAACCCGTACCAAATGCCCTGCACACCCAATTTCAAAGTAAAGCCCAATATATATCCAGCAGGCAGCCCCAAAACCCAGTAGGCCAGGAAAGTTATCATCGTTGGCACTTTCACATCTTCCATACCTCGAAGGGCTCCTAAACCCACCACTTGTACGCCATCGGAAATCTGGAATAGGCCAGCAATAACTATTAACGAACTGGCCCGCGTAATTACCTCCACGTCATCTATATAAAGGCTTGGAAAGAAGAATCTTCCTAGAATAAAAATGATAGCTGCCATGGTCATAAACGCAACAACCATAGTAAACAAAGTGAAACCAGCTCTTCTTAGTGTTGGAATATTTCTCTGGCCAAGTTGATTACCAACTCGAATTGCTGCGGCAGCAGAGAGACCCGAGGCCATCATATAACTAATGCTAGCGAGGTTAATGGCAATTTGATGAGCCGCCAGAGAATTAGCACCAAACCATCCAACCATTATGGCTGCGAAACCAAAGGCGCTCACCTCAAATATGAACTGCACCCCAGCCGGAATGCCAATTTTCAGCAATTTGCGAAACAACTGCTTGTCGTAATTGCCAAAACCAAATTCAGCCCAATAAACCTTAAAACGTTCTCCGGTTCTTACATACATCCACATCATCAAGGCCATTAATGACCTTGCTACCAACGTGGCCCATCCAGCACCCATTAAGCCCATTGGCTCAATACCCAGTTTGCCAAAAATCAAAACATAATTAAGCCCAATGTTGATTAAGTTAGCACTGATAGTTACAAACATGGCCTGGCGGGTTAGCGATAAACCCTCAGCAAATTGCCTGAAGGTTTGAAACATCATGAAAGGCACCAGAGAGAAGGTGATTAATCCCAGGTATGGTATTGCCAAAGCCACAACATCTTCGGGTTGGTCCAAATAGTACAGGCCATTTGAGCCGACCAATACTATCAAAAGAAGGATGATACCGGTAATGGCATTAATTACAATGCCATGTTTTAGAACCTGGCCAATGGTTTTTGTATTCCCTTCGCCATCAGCTGAAGCCACGAGGGGTGTCATGCCGTAGCTAACACCAATACCAAAGGTGAGCAGCAGAAAGAATATAACATTAGCTAGTGAGGAAGCAGCCAAAGGTACGGCACCCAACTTTCCTACCATCATGCTATCGGCAACTCCTACCATCACTTGCCCGAGCTGACTAAGCATTACAGGCGAGGCTAAAAGGAAGTTTCTTCTATAATGTGCTATGTGATCGTTTGAGAACAACTTTAGCCAAGATTAGAAAGCCTGGCTAATTTCAAAAGTCCAGCCACACTTATTGAGTCTGTGATTTCACCAACCATTACCATCTGCACCGCTTCTTCGAGTGATACCCGGCGCAGTTGGATGTCCTGCTCAGATTCATCCAGGTTCATCTTATGCTGCGAGAGACCTTTAGCAACATATACATACCCCACCTCATCCGTCACAGAATTGGAGGTGTGAATTTTCATCAGTAGATCGTACCTCTCAGCCGACAATCCTGTTTCTTCACTTAACTCCCGACGCGCCGTCTCTGAGGGTTTCTCGTCTAATGATCCTCCCCCCATTGGAATCTCCCAGGAATATTCATTCAATGTATAGCGATACTGACCAACCAAAACAGTGTAACCCTTCTCATCCAATGGGATGATACCAACTGCATGATTCTTGAACGAAACTTTTCCATATATACCTTCCCCTCCACCAGGGTTCAACACCTGGTGCTCCTCCACCGAAATCCATGGATTATCATAAATCTCGCGTCTTGACAGGGTTTTCCAGGGGTTGATAGTGGTATCCATTGCATGATGATTTTGGAGTGGCACAAAAATATGCATTTACTTTGAAGTCTAGCCTCGCCCCATAATTTTGTGAAATGCTGAAATCCAGTTTCACCCCGGATTTAATCGAAGCCGGCTGCGATGAAGTCGGAAGAGGCTGCCTGGCCGGGCCGGTGACAGCTTCGGCTGTAATTCTTCCTAAAGATTACAAGCACAAAGACCTTAACGACTCTAAAGTGCTTTCACTAAAGAAGAGAGAAAAGCTTCGTAAGGAAATTGAAAGTGATGCCGTGGCCTGGGCTGTTTGTAATGCCGACCACAAAGAAATTGACAGGTATAACATCGTCAATGCTTCGTTCATGGCCATGCATAGGGCGATAAAAGAGCTGAAAACCAGGCCCCAGCTATTACTTGTCGATGGCAAAATATTTAATGGATTTCCAGACATTCCGCATAAATGTATAGTGAAAGGAGACAGCAAATATCTTTCTATTGCCGCTGCGTCAATACTGGCTAAATCTTACCGGGATGAGCTAATGACAAAGCTGAATGAGGAGTTTCCGGGTTATTTCTGGGATCAGAATGCAGGCTACCCTACCAAAGAACACAAAGCAGCAATTAAGGCACTTGGCATAACCCCCCATCACCGAAGATCATATCAGTTAATCCCCTCTCAGATGGAACTATTTGGTGACGCCGAAAATTAGAGGTTGTTTTGTCGGCCCAAAACTGCCAACACCTGGTTTTTATAATTGCGGCCAATTGGCAGCTCCTTACCAGGAATTTCAATTGAAGAAGCGCTATAGGCTTCAACTTTATTTAAAGAAACGATAAAGGATCTGTGAATCCTCAGAAACAATTCTTCTGGCAGTTTTTCTTCAAGGTAGCTGATCTTCTGATGAGATATTACCTCTTTGTGCGGCGTTTTTACACGCACATAGTCTTTCAGACTTTCAATGTAGAGAATTTCGCCCAGCAATATCTTAACCATCTTCTTGTCAGCCTTTAGGTAGATATGGCCGTTAGTTTCGGTACCGATAGCATTGCCATTACTTGCGAAACCATTGTAGTCGGGCTCCCTTTGATAGACGCGACCAATCGCTTTGAGAAATCGATCAAATGAAATGGGTTTGAGCAGATAATCTACCACATCAAGATCGTAGCTCTCAATGGCATAATCACGGTATGCCGTGGTAAAGATTACCTTTGGCGCCTTCTTCAGTGTTTTAAGGAAATCGATACCAGTTAGCTTTGGCATTTGGATGTCCAGGAACATCAAATCTATTGATTGCTTCTGCAATATTTCGAAGGCCATTACAGCATTATTGCAAGTCGCAACTATTTCTACACCCTCTATTCTGGCCAGGTAGGATTCAATTACCTCAATAGCCAGAGGCTCGTCGTCTACTATTATACATTTTAGCTTCATGCAACTGCTGATAATGATTCGTCAAGACTGAGTTTTAAGACAACCATGTAGGCGTCCTCAGTGTCAAACGTTTTAAACTCATAACGGTTAGGGTACAAAAGATCCAGGCGTCGCTTAACATTTTTCAAGCCAATGCCTTCTTTGTAATCATGCTCATCCTTGGCCCCATTCGTGCTTTTACTGTTTTCTACTTTTAAGGTCATTAAGGAATCTTTAAGCGAAATGTCTATGCTTACCCAGGCTTGATCTATTTCTCCACTTACCCCATGCTTAAAACTGTTTTCAACAAAAGGAAGAATAAGCATGGGTGCAATCTCTTTACTCTCTAACTCCCCGGTAATATTCAGTGAAATCTCGAGGCGGTTATCGTAGCGAATTCTCTCTAGCGAAATGTAGTTCTTAACCAATTCTATTTCTTTGCCAATTGGCACTTTGGGGGCGTTGCACTCGTACAACATATAATTAAGCAGATCAGAAAGCTTAAGTACAACCTCCGGTGCGTTATTTGATTTTTTTAAGGTGAGGGCGTAGAGGTTATTCAGCGTATTAAAGAGAAAATGAGGATGTATTTGTGCCTTGAGAAACTTCAATTCAGCCTCAAGTTTTTCCTTTGCTAACTGCTGAGTGGCCCTTTGATCTTTGTACCAGATCTTCATCAACTTAACCACCACCGCAATGGCCACTACAGGATAAATGCCGGTCATGTTTTTCAATATCTTGGCTGGATACCAAATCGTTCCCCAGTAGTCGTTGGGATGAAAAATAGGCTGCTCCAAATAAATAGCCATCACCCAATGGAAAAAACCTGATAACAGTAATAGAAGCGCCAGGTATATGAAAAAACCGAGGTATTGTTCCTTGAGTAGAAACTTAGGTAGCAGTACATAGAGGGTAACGTAAGTCGCAACAAGCTTGGGAGGAAGCATCAGCAATTGGGCTGAAATCTCTCTACCATATGCATCGTCGAAACTGCCCCAAAGCAATCCAAAGAAAAGAACATAGATCACCCAGAAAAGGATGTGCTTCCATACCCTTGGCAGTTTGTTGTCCAGATGTTCAAACTGTACCCGCAACTTGTCGCTCTTAGTTTGCTTTTATAACCGTAAAGTTATCAGGATTGTTATCCCAAGCCCCCCAAATTGCGGCTTTATTCGACAAACAGTCTCGGCATTGGCCTTAGCAACGCTTGAGCCCACATCAATGGCAATAGACGGCTCACTGGTTGTTTCAGGTCTAGACTTGTCCTAATTCATCCAAAAAGACTTTTTGGCCTAAACTTCCAAACCCTACAGCAGTAAAAGAGGGGTGAACGTCCTAAGATTTATGAAAAAACACCTACTTCTCTGGATTTGCTTTTTGTTGGTAGCGGCAACTTCGCAAGGTCAAAACTCAGCAAACAACCGGGCTAACCTGGATGTGAAAAAAGCCAATGCTGAAATTAAGATTGATGGCAGAATTGATGAAGATGACTGGCTGGAAGCTCAGGTAGCTTCAAACTTTGTAAATCAATGGCCATCAGATAGCGGGGCGGCGGAAGCTATAACCGAAGTGAGATTAACCTATGACGAAAACTTCATTTACATTGGCGCTATTCTCTACGATGATGGTGAAAATCGTATAATCCAATCTTTAAGAAGAGATAATGATAGCCACTGGAACAGCGATGGCTTCACCGTGATTTTCGACCCTATTAACAACAAAAGCAACGGTTTTGTATTTGGTGTAAATGCTGGAGGAGCTCAGATGGAGGGAACCGCCAACTCCCAGGGTAATGAGACCAATGTCGATCTGAACTGGGACAACAAATGGATGTCTGAAATTGGGCAGTATGAAAATATGTGGGTGGTTGAAATGGCCATTCCATTTAAGACGCTGAGATACAACAGCAGTAGCACGTCTTGGGGAATTAATTTTGTGCGCAATGATATGAAGCGCAACATATACAGCACCTGGTCTGCCGTGCCCCGAAATCTTCCTGCCCTGGACATCGGTTATACTGGCCAATTGCAATGGGACGCAGCACCTCAACCATCAAAGGGAAAAGTTATTCTGATCCCTTACGCATCTGGCAATATTGCCCGCAACCATGAAGACAATGAGTCTACCAAGTATGATGGTGACGTAGGACTGGATGCAAAAATTGCTGTTACCTCCTCTTTAAACCTTGACCTGACTGTTAATCCGGATTTTTCAAATGTTGATGTCGACCAGCAAGTAACAAACCTTTCTCGATTTAGCATTTTCTTCCCTGAGAAGAGAAACTTCTTCCTGGAAAACAGCGACTTATTCTCAAACTTCGGCACTTGGAATCTTCGCCCCTTCTTTTCGCGAAAAATCGGATTGAACGATGGCGAGGCTATTCCAATTCTATATGGCGCCAGGCTTAGCGGGAACCTTACCGATGATTTAAGAATTGGTGCTTTGGATGTACAAACAAGAGCAACTGATGAATTCAAAGCGCAGAACTACGCAGTTGCTGCATTTCAGCAGCGGGTCTTAAAAAGATCAACTGTCAAAGGCATTTTTGTAAACAGACAATCCTCTGACAAAGGCGAAGGATTCAATAAAACGGATTACAATCGTGTGGGTGGGCTGGAATTTCAATATCTAAATGAAAGTGGGCGCTTTGGCGGTTCCTTACGTTATCACACCTCATTTACACCGGAGGATACTGATGACAATAGTTATTACGGGGCCAATGTGGAATACAACTCGCGCAACTTCTTTACTGGCCTTAATCTGGATAAAGTTGGCCAGAATTATGTAACTGACGTAGGGTTCGCTCCGAGGCTAAACAATACAGATTCTGAGAGAGATACCACTGTACGTATAGGTTATACATTTATCAATCCCTGGGTGGGAGCCAATTTCTTTACTCCGGAAAGTAAAGTGCTCAATTTCCATGGCCCTCGCACATGGCACATCTTCAACATCAATGACGATGGCGAGCTAACGGAGAGAAGATACAACCTCTTCTATGTGCTGGGGTTTAGAAATACCAGCTTCTTCAGAATCAGGTTTTCAGATAGTCAGGTGACATTGCCTTTTGCCCTGGACCTAATTGGTGGTGACGATTTTCTTCCGGCCGGTAAATATATCTTTAGGGAAGTTTGGGCCGGTTATGAAAGCGACTCCAGAAGAACGATTTCATTCAATTCTGAAATTACTTATGGCTCTTTTTATAATGGCACCAAGCTAACATTGAGCGGTGGATTAAACATCAGGCAGCAGCCCTGGGGAAATTTCGGAATTAACTACACTCAGAATAGAGTTGATCTACCTGAAAACTTTGGCAATACCACTTTGCACCTTATTGGGCCGCAGGCAGAAGTATCTTTTTCCAACAAAATGTTCTGGACCTCCTTTCTGCAGTTCAACACGCAAGCTGAAAACTTTAACATTAATAGCCGATTCCAGTGGCGCTATAGGCCAATGTCTGATCTATTCATTGTCTATAGCGATAATTACGCTACCGACAACCTAAACGTAAAAAACCGCGGCGTTGTAGTGAAGATCACCTACTGGCTCAATCTATAATTATCTCCAGATTCCAGCCCATCACCGTATTCGTTTAAAATAATAATACTACTGTTAGGAATTAATTATTAGTCGTGGTACTATTGCCTAATATTACTACTAATAGGAATCAATTATTATGAGAAAGTATCCGCTTGGGGAGTTCGAAGAAGTTGTGATGCTCACAGTGGGAGTCTTGACCGACAAGGCCTACGGGTTCGCAATCAAACAAGCTATTGAAGGCAGGCTTTCGAGATCAGTAAGCGTAGGTGCATTGCAATCGGCATTGATCCGCCTTGAAGACAAAGGCTTCCTTACCTCTTATGAAAGTGAAGGAACACAGGAGCGGGCAGGCAGGCCCAAAAAGTATTTCAGAATTACCATGGAAGGCAAAAAAGCGCTGGAGTTTGTGAGAGCCACGAGGAATTCTCTCTGGAACGAAATTCCGGCAACTGCCTTTGAACTAAGTGGAGCAAAGAAGAAATGAAAAACGAAAAACACCCTAAGCCTCCTTTCCTGGTTCTCAAGTGGTTTTGCCGATCGGAGTTTTATCCTGCAATTGAAGGAGACCTCATTGAAGTTTATGCACTCCAATTGAAAAAAAGGGGGCCATTCCAAGCCTATTTGCTGCTATGCAAGGAGGTTTTGCTCCTTCTCAGGAAGGAGGTAATCAAGCCCGTTTACTCTGTAGAAACAACTGCTAATACTATTATGCTTCATCATTACCTGCGGCTCGCGATTCGCAATCTTCGAAAGCAAAAAAGTTATTCTTTGGTTAATCTCTTTGGCCTTTCCGTGGCGTTGGTAATTGCTCTTCTTGTTTCTTTATATATCTCCCATGAGTTTAGTTATGACAATTTCCATGAGGATAGCAACAGAATTTATCGCGTTACTAAAAGCTATTTCAATGGCGACAAAAAGGTGGAAACCGTTCCCTTTAGAAGTTATCTGCTTGAGCACATACGGGATGAGATTACAGGTGTTGAAAGCACCACTACATTGAAGCCATTTTCTGGTAATCAGGTAATTCAACACCAAGACAAAACCATTTCTGAAAGCCACATCACCTTCGTAGAGGACAATTTCTTTGACTTTTTCAACTTCGATTTGATACAAGGCAACAAAAAGTCTGTTTTGTCGAAACCCTATACTGTGGTTATTTCGAGTAGCCAGGCACAAGCAGTATTCCCAAGCCAGACAGCAGTGGGCAAGGAGATAACGATTAAAGAGGCCTTTAGTGGTCGGCAGTTTGTCGCCTCAGTAACCGGAGTTTTTGCAGACATGCCAGAGAATAGTCATATGCATTTCGACTATCTCGTAAGCATGGCCACCGGCGAGATTGAAAACAAAAAAGAGCGCATTTATAGTTTTCCGCTTAAATACGGATATCTGAAACTGTCTCCGGGCGTTGAAATTGCCGCTGTTGCTGAGCAAATTCCTAAGATAGAGGAGGCTTATGCCCCAAGGTTCTACGCAACACATGATATGCACCTCCACCCGCAGCCTTTGGCTTCTATTCACCTGCAATCCAATATGGAGAACGAACTGGAGACCAATGGCGACGTCAGGCAAGTATACTTGCTAGTGGGAATCGCCGGGCTCATTCTTATGATTGCATTTTTCAACTATATCAATCTAACTATTGCAAACAGTTCTCTTCGCGAAAAAGAGGTAGGGCTTCGCAAAAGTATAGGAGCGTTTAGAAAACAGCTAATCGGGCAGTTTCTTACAGAATCATTTTTGAATACGACTGCGGCACTTTTTGTCGCCATTATTCTTACCTATTTTTTGCTGCCCAACTTCAACGCCTTCACCGGCAAAACGCTTGCTCTTTCAGGGCAACAGATAGAAACTATAGCGTTGCTGGCCGGCATTGTGCTATTGGCCGGCTTGCTATCGGGGTTTTATCCCGCGCTTATCTTGACCAAGGTGAAACCAGCTACGGCCATGAAAAGCAAAGGCATTGGTAAGGGAGGAATGATTCCGAGACGTTTGTTAGTTACTCTACAGATGGGAGTCGCGGTTTTCTTGATGATTATAACCGTTGTGGTTTTCAAGCAGTGGAAAATGCTGCAGAGTAGTAAATTCTCCTTTAACACAGAAGATATTATCAATATTCCGGTCAGTTCCCTCACACTCCGGGATAATTACCAAGTACTCAAACAAGAGTTGCTTCAGAATGCCGATGTTTTGGCCATAACAGGCTCAAACAAAAATTTCATCTCACCATTAACTTCCTTCAATGGTCTCACGGTTCCTGGCCACGAGGACTTCGTTAATATTTATCGAGCTGTAGTTGATGCTGATTTCTTTTCGCTTTACAATAAAAAATTCATTAGTGGTCGAAATTTTGTTGACCATTCTACTGATTCTCTCAATAGTATTATTATCAATCAGTCTGCTGCTAAACTTGTTGGTGTGGGCCCCGAAGAGATCATTGGAATGAAAGTGAAATGGGGAGACGATGATTACACATCTGAAATCATTGGAGTGGTTGAAGATTTTCAATTTCAGTCAATGCATAGCCGCATTGTACCAATGCATTTCCAAACATTCCATTCTCAAAGGCTTGCCGACCATCTAAAGGTGATCACTATCAAGTTAGATTCGAAAAATTTTGCAAGCACTTTGGCTCAGATTGAAAGCACCTTCAAGAAATTAGATGAGAAGGCCTTGTTTAGCTTTAGTATACTTGATTATGAAATTGGAGAGGCCTATCAAAAAGAACTGCGGTTTGGGCAAATATTTATGGGAGCAACCTTCTTCTCCTTGCTGTTGGCCGCTTTAGGGATCTTTGGCATTGCCGCGTCAAGTACCAGCCTGCGAAGAAAGGAGATTAGTATACGGAAAGTACTGGGAGCGTCGTTCCTCCGGGTGCTGTTTTCAGTAAACCGGGAATTTGTAGTCCTGGCCTTGGCAGCGAACATATTTGCATGGCCATTAGCATATCTGCTAAGCGAAAAATGGCTCTCAAATTTTGCCTATAAGGTTGACATAAGCACTGCCGTTTTCATTTCAACACTTGGCACCTCCCTTACAATTGCAATCTTAACCGCATTGTTCTGGACCTACAGAAGTGCGGCTGCTAATCCTACTAAGGCACTAAACGAAAGTTGACACCATCCAACACAATTCCGGCATTGTTGCCCAATTTTTGCATACCAATAAGTATTTTGGTCTTTCGGCATCACATTGATGGTGATTGCCGTTAATCATTTGGTATGAATAACTCCCTTCTGATTTTTGACAACTCTCCATGGCTTACGTTGGTAGGAATTGTAGTCGGTTTGCTCTATGCGTGGTTGCTGTACAGCAGTAAAGGCCCCTGGACAAAAACTATGGGATATGCTCTTTCTACCAGCCGGGTTATTCTGGTAGCTTTACTATTTGTACTACTGCTTGGTCCCATCCTCCGGCAGATTGAGAATAATACTGAGAAACCTACTTTCGTAATTGCTGTTGATAACTCCGCATCAGTTAGTGAGGTTATGGATAGCCTATCAGTTTCGCAAGTGTTGGAGGGCCTTACCGACTTACAAGGTGCAATTGTTGATAACAACTATGAAACCACAATTCGTACTTTCAATAGCCAGCCAAACGACCTTGCCGGACTAGAGTTCAACCATGAAAGTACGGATCTAAACAAACTACTTAGAGATATACAAAATGAATTTGAAGGTCGGAACCTGGCTGGTGTTATTCTGGTGTCAGATGGCATTTACAACTTAGGGGCCTCTCCAACTTTCAATTCATATGGCTTCGAACTCTTTACCGTTGGCATTGGAGATACCATACCACATAAAGATGTTTCACTCAAATCCCTTCGTTACAACCGTATCTCCTACCAGGGCAATAAATTCCCGGTAATTGCCGAGATAGCCAATGAAGGTTATGACGGAGAAGTTGTACGGGTAACCGCCAGAAAAGATGGAGCTGTTGTTGCAAGTGAGCAGCTAACACTTAGTGCCGGAAATCGGTTGGAATCTGTGGAGTTTTTACTGGAAGCAGAAGAAGAAGGCATTCAGCGTTATGAAATTACAACCACGCCACTTGAGGGTGAATTGACAACAAAAAATAATACACAACAAGCGTACGTAGATATTGTTGAAGGAAAAGAAAACATCCTGCTGCTGGCCCCATCTCCCCATCCCGACATTAAGGCCATCAGCGGAGCGATTGAGAGCAATGAGAATTACAAACTAGAATTATTCATCCCGGGCGTCTCTGAAAAAAACCTAGCCGACATTCAAAAGGAGAAATTTGACTTGGTAATATTTCACCAGGTGCCAGATCTCAGTGGTAGGCTAACACCTGCATTTCAGCATTATATGAATGAAGAGGTTTCAACCTTGATAGTCGTTGGGAAACAAACTCATCTGCGAAATTTCAACACGCTAAATCCCGTGCTGCAAATCAAAACGAATCGCTTTGACGCTGATAACGTTACAGGAGTGTTTAACACGGTTTTCTCGCATTTTACTTTAACAGAAGAACTACAATCACTTTTTAGTGAGCTACCTCCTATTACCGTGCCCTTCGGAGAAATTGAATACAAGGGTGAGGTTGAACCGTTGCTCTACCAGAAATTTGGAAATGTAGAGACTTCCAATCCCCTCCTGGTATTTAGGGATGAAAGTGGAATTAAGTCTGCCGTTCTACTTGGTGAAGGTACCTGGCGCTGGAGATTACACGAATATTTCCAGGATGAGGATCGTACGAAATTTAATGAGTTGATTTCTAAGGTAGTGCAGTTTCTATCTTCGAAGGAAGATAAGAGAAAGTTTAAGGTTTACCCTTTAAGGAATGAAGTGAGCACCACTGACGGAGTGGTGTTCGAAGCAGAACTGTACGATGACCTCTACGAGCGAGTATACGAGAATGAAATTGTACTCAACATCACCAACTCGGAAGAAAAGCAAACACAATACACCTTCGTTACCAATCAGAATAGCTCTCAGTACACCATCAACAATTTGGAAGAGGGTGTCTATCGCTATACGGCAACCACAAACTACAACGCTGAACGGTATCAGGTCAGTGGAGAATTCCTGGTGAGGGAACAACAACTTGAAGGTGTAAACCTCACCGCCGACCACAATGTGCTTAGAGAATTGTCATCAAGTACCAACGGCACTTTTGTAAAAGCCCAGGATCTGGATTTACTGCAAAATGAGCTTGATGCACGAAATTACCAGGGATTGATACATAGCTCTGAAAGCTACCTGCCATTGATCAATTTGAAGTACTTGTTTTTCCTACTTCTGTTGATAGTAAGCCTTGAATGGTTTGCCAGAAAGTATAGCGGAGCTTATTGACCTTCCTTGCCCTTCTCTTCTTTACCTTTTTCTTCCTTTTTCTTGGCTGTTGACTTCTTCGCCTTTAGCTTGATCTTAAGCTCGTCAGATTTACCGTCGTGGTCAGCGATGATGGTATCTCCGCCATTAACGTCACCCTTGAGAATTTCTTCTGCAACAGGATCTTCGAGGTATTTCTGAATAGCCCTATTGAGGGGTCTGGCACCAAATTGAGGATCGTAGCCTTTCTCACTGAGAAAATCTTTGGCTTTTTCTGTCAATTCCACCTTGTATCCCAACTCTACTACGCGTTCAAATAACTTGTCTAGAGTGATATCAATGATCTCATGGATATGCTCACGGCTTAAAGCGTTAAACACAATCACATCATCCAGCCGGTTTAAAAACTCTGGACTGAAAGCCTTTTTCAGTGCACTTTGGATGGTAGATCTCATCACCTCATCATCAGACTGATCTTCGGCTTGAGTCGAAAACCCTATTCCAGCTCCAAAGTCTTTTAAGTCCCTGACCCCAATATTTGAAGTCATAATGATAATGGTGTTTCTAAAATCAACCCTTCGGCCAAGGCCGTCGGTGAGGATGCCATCATCTAACACTTGCAGCAATATGTTAAATACATCGGGGTGAGCTTTCTCGATTTCATCTAACAACACCACACTGTACGGTCTTCTTCTTACCTTTTCAGTTAGCTGTCCGCCTTCTTCATAACCCACATAGCCCGGAGGCGCTCCCACTAATCGCGACACAGAGAATTTCTCCATGTACTCACTCATATCTATCCGCACTAGGCTGTCTTCTTTATCAAATAGGTATGTTGAAAGCACTTTGGCCAATTCTGTTTTACCAACGCCCGTAGGTCCCAGAAAAATGAATGTTCCTATAGGCTTCTGCGGGTCCTTAAGCCCAACTCTTGTCCGTTGTATAGCCTTGACCAGTTTCTTAATCGCTTCATCCTGGCCGACAACTTTGCTGTTAAGCTCGCTGGCCATTTCAAGAAGCTTATTGCTTTCATTTTGGGCGATACGCTTGGTAGGTATACCCGTCATCATGGCTATTACTTCCGCCACGTTGTCCTCAGTAACTTTATACCGTTTGGTCTTAGTTTCTTCTTCCCAAGCCGTTTTAGCTACTTCAAGTTGCTCAAGCAACTTCTTCTCCTTATCTCTTAATTGGGCGGCTTCCTCGTATTTCTGAGATTTTACCACCTGGTTCTTCTCTTTCTTGATGTCCTCAATCTTGTCTTCAAGATCTACGATGTTATCAGGAACGTGGATATTGTTGATGTGCACTCTGGCACCCGCCTCATCAAGTACATCTATGGCCTTGTCTGGAAGATAACGATCACTGATATAGCGATCAGACAACTTCACACAGGCGTCTATAGCTTCCGGGGTATAATTTACATGATGGTGGTCTTCATACTTCTCCTTGATATTAGCAAGTATTTGCATGGTTTCCTCCGGTGTGGTAGCATCTACCATCACCATTTGGAACCTTCTGGCCAAGGCACCATCCTTTTCAATGTATTGTCGGTATTCATCAAGGGTAGTCGCTCCGATGCATTGAATCTCACCTCTAGCTAGTGCTGGCTTAAACATGTTAGATGCATCAAGTGAACCTGATGCTCCACCGGCACCTACGATAGTATGAAGCTCGTCAATGAATAAGATCACTTCAGGAGATTTCTCCAGCTCGTTCATCACTGCCTTCATTCTCTCCTCAAACTGGCCACGATACTTTGTACCGGCAACCAGTGAAGCGAGATCAAGTGTAACAACTCTTTTACCGAAAAGCACACGAGATACTTTCTTCTGAATTATTCTTAAGGCAAGCCCCTCTGCAATTGCCGTTTTACCGACACCAGGCTCACCAATGAGAATAGGGTTGTTCTTCTTTCTTCTACTTAGTATTTGAGCAACCCTCTCAATTTCCTTATCACGACCAACTATTGGATCAAGCTTATCACCCTCGGCCAATTTGGTTAGGTCGCGGCCAAAATTGTCAAGTACCGGAGTTCTTGATTTCTCTCCTCCTTTCGAACCGGATTCCCGGCCTGAGCCTCCACCAGATCCACCCCCACTGCCAAAGATCCTTGATGAATCCTCATCATCATCATCTGTCTCAGAGGAGGATGCAATTGGGTTCTCAGTTTGATACTCAAGGAGCTCTTTCACTACGTCGTAATTCACATCAAATTTGTCTAGAATCTGGGTAGCAATATTATCCTCATCTCTCAGGATGGAGAGCAGGAGATGCTCGGTACCAATCAACTGGCTCTTGAAGATCTTTGCTTCCAGATATGTTATTTTCAACACCTTCTCTGACTGCCTTGTCAGCGGTATGTTTGCAAGATTTTTTACGTTATGAGTAGCAGTACCTTTCGAGGCCTGCTCTACTGATTGTCGGAGCTCATCTAGGCTGATTCCTAGCTTCTTAAGAAGGCTTATTGCCACACCTTCTCCTTCTCTAATCATGCCCAATAATAGGTGCTCTGTACCGATATAATCGTGCCCTAGCCTAAGTGCTTCCTCCCGGCTTAGCGAGATAACTTCCTTCACTCTATTTGAAAATTTAGCCTCCATTTATCGCTAATATGTTACTGGTAAATGTATAAGATAAAAGACAAAAAACTAACTGTGCCAAATATTTATTTAATACAACCAAAAACGAGCAAGTAATGTTTCACTCATATATGGTTGATTCCTGAATTACGTAACCTGAATTAGGTCCTTCGCAGAACAGGAGGTCAATTAGGCTTAGGTTTTCTACAAACTTTTTGCCAAAGACCTGATGGTAAGAAACGGGTTGAAAGACCGCGTCATTTTTACACCCTTCTTTTGGCGAGATTTTCGATCGCATGTCAATAATGCCCTCAGATGCTTCCTTTTGATAGGTTTCGGTTAGCGAGAAATCTAATCGCAGATTGGCCAAATACAGACAAAGTGTCAGCAGTTTTTGGTTAAGGTCGAACAGGAACTTGGGCTTGCTATGGAGTAACAATTGAATTTCACCTGCAAAGTGCTCATAAAAGGGAGCCTTCCCGTATGCTGATGAGATGGTGCGCCAGTGATCATTAACCCAACCCTGGCGATAGTCTATAGTCACATCTTTGGCCAGTTGCTTTCCCTTGTGTTCTACAGGTATAGATAATGACTTCACTCCCTGGGCAGTTAGTATTAGGCAACGGTTACGATAAGACTGTTTGCTGTAGTTCTCCTGCGTCTCAAACCAAACCTTCCTATGCCTTAGCAGATGGCTGAAGTATTGAACACTTCCCAGGTAGTGCAACTCAATCAGTAACTCATGATCTCTCAGATCCTTAGCCATTTAAAGTTCGTTTAGAGAAAGTATTGCTAATTTTGCCGGCTATGAGAAATAGAAAGGTTGTCGCAGTTTTTATTGTTGTTTTCGGTATCGGCATTACATCAGTTACTTTCTATGGATATCAGGTTATCAATGCTCCGAACATATTAGTGGAAAAAGACGATGCCACACTCCTAATCCCACTAAACGCCACATTCAAATCTGTACAAGATTCTCTTTTCGACAAGGGGTATGTACACGATCTGGTAGCTTTTAGCTTTTTGGCAAAGCTAATGGATTATGATAAGACAGTTAAGCCAGGGCGATACCGTCTTCGTCGAAATATGTCGAATATCACTGCGATCCGCATGCTAAGAGCTGGTGAGCAAGAGCCAGTGAATGTCACTTTCAACAGTATTCGAAAGTTAGAAGAGCTACCGGAAAAGGTCTGTCAAAATCTGGCTATTTCGCCTCAAGAATTCAGCAGTGCATTGAGTGACCACGTTGCTCATAATGAATGGGGCTTCGATGAGCGAACCGCTATGGCCATGTTCATACCAAATACTTACCAGTTCTACTGGAATGTATCTGGTGAGCAGGTCATTAAAAGGCTTTACGATGAATATGAGAAGTTCTGGAATGAAAATAGAATGTCGAGGGCCGACGCACTGGGGCTTACTCCAATTGAAGTGTACACGCTGGCATCAATAGTACAGGCAGAGCAAATGAATTATGCTGAGGAAAGACCCACCATTGCTGGCTTGTATATAAATAGGTTGAAAAAGGGCATGAAGCTAGACAGTGACCCAACACTGGTATTTGCTGTAGGCGATTTCACTTTAAGACGGGTGCTTAATATTCACAAAGAGGTTGATTCACCTTATAACACTTACAAGAATGCCGGCTTACCTCCCGGTCCTATCAATATGCCCGATGTGAGCTCTATTGATGCGGTTTTAAATTATGAGAAACACAATTATCTTTATATGGTGGCCAAGGAGGATTTCTCGGGGTATCATCGGTTTGCCACCAACTTACGAGATCACATTAACAATGCTAACCGTTATCAGCGGCAACTCACTATTGAGCAACGCAAAGCCCGCCTAAGACGGACCAATTGATGTATCAACACCAGATCCAAATCAGGGTTCGTTACGCCGAAACAGACCAGATGGGTTATGTCTATTATGGCAATTATGCCTCCTACTATGAAGTAGGGAGAGTAGAAGCTTTTCGCAACCTGGGCTTCAGTTATAAGAAACTTGAAGAAAGTGGTATTATGATGCCGGTGCTGGAGAATTACTCCAAGTTTATCAACGCCGCCAAGTACGATGATCTACTAACCATTACGGTTTCCATACCCCAAATGCCCACTGCCAGGATAACGTTCAATTACGATATTACCAACGAGGCAGGGGCGCTAATTCATGAAGGGAGAACTTCACTGGCCTTTGTAAATATGAGTTCTGGAAGGCCTTGCAGGGCTCCGGAGAAAATGTTGTCATTATTGCAGCCTTACTTCAATGAAGAATAGGATCAAGCAATTCATTTTTAATCACCGGCTTTATCATGCCCTGATTAACTTCCTAAAGCGGATCAAATTCCACGAAGGCAGGATATCGCTCTATGACATCATCGTAGTTTTTATCGCCAAAGTTCGGAACGACGAGATTATTGAAAGGGCTAACGGAGTGGCCTTTAGTTTCACTTTGGCAATTTTCCCCGCTATCATCTTCCTTTTTACCCTTATTCCAATTTTGGATCCCATACCTGATATGCAAGACAAGGTTATGGATTTTCTGGAGTCGGTGCTCCCTCCTTCTATGTATGACGTCGTCGCCTCAACTATACTGGATATTATTAGCCGCCCTCGTGGAGGGTTGCTCTCTTTCGGTTTTGTGTTTGCCCTTTTTCTTGCCACAAACGGAATGATGACCCTGATGAGAGCTTTCAACAGCGTTTACAGTACGGTGGATACTCGAGGCTTTTTTAAGGCAAGACTGATTGCTACCGGCCTTACTGTAATGTTGGCCATGGTGTTTATACTAGCGATCCTACTGCTAATTGGAGGCCAGGTAGCTATAGCGATGATTACAGAATTAGGGCACCTAGACGGCAATTTCACCATCTTCTTAATATTATTAACGCGGATGGTAGTGATGTTCATCGTCTTCCTGATAGCCATCTCTTTCATCTATTATTTCGCTCCGGCTATTCACCTCAAATGGAACTTCTTTTCAATTGGGGCACTATTCTCCACTGTTCTCTGCCTCGCCCTCTCTTACGGCTTCTCTTTCTATATCACCAACTTTGGTACTTATAACAAGTTCTACGGCTCCATCGGAGTGATGATAGCCATCATGATCTGGTTTTTCCTGCTATCGGTAGTAATGCTGGTTGGTTATGAGATCAATGCCAGTGTCCATTCCACCACTGTTGAAATCAGGGAGGAAAAACTAATGCAAGCCGAAGCCGCAGAGAATGGAAAAGACGCTCCTACTTCAACTTAGATTTGGCATGCTCAATGCCTAATTCGATCAGCTCCGCTAACGCCTGCTCATCCTTAAATCCCTCCTGGCTTACATAAGCAAAGTCCTTCATCGCCTTGCCGGTAAAATCCATTGGCCTGGCAGCTGGGCGCTCCAGAAAGCTCTCAAATTTTTCAGAAACTACTCTTACGCAAAGATCATCTTTCACTATTCCTACCGACATCTTTCCATTGTATAAGAAGGTAAGTCCACCGAACATACGTTTCTCTTCGATTTGATCTTTAATCGGCGCGAGGTATTCCCTTACCCTCTGCGCTATTTCTTCGTTGTAAGCCATGGTGTAATCTTTTTGATGATGATTTCTTTTTCTAAGACGAATCAGCGATCATTATTTGGACTTTACCTTGATAAACCAAATTGCTGCTAGAAATCCAACTGTTGCAAAGCCGGCCAAAGCCAGAAATAGGTGCTGATGACCCAGGGCACCCGGATTACTGTCGATAAGCCAGCCCATCAAAGGTCCTACGAATATATCGGGTGTATATCCCACCACAGATACTATTCCTACGGCCGTACCAGTAAATGCAAGCGGAATCTTGCCTTCCTCCATAATGGAATAGTAAAGTGGCCGCAATGCATAAACGCCACAAGCCACCACGATGAAGGTGAGCAGGTACAAGACCATCGCAGAAGGCTGCAACAATCCCAATCCGGTGACTAGTCCGCCTATAATCAGTAGTCCAAAGCTAATAGCGATGAGTTTTGATGAATAGTAGCGATCTGCCAGAAAGCCCGCAATTAGAGCAAAAACCGGCCTCATCCATAGGCCGAATGTGCCAACCCCAGCTGAATCAACTTCATTGAAACCCAAGACATCCTGGGCATATAAAGAGAAATCGTCGGTGATCTTGTAACCTACATAACCGCAAAGAATAATCAGGGATTGCGCCCAAACCACAGGCATTTTTATCACCTTATTTATTGTCTCCAAACCAGCCCTAAAGCTCTTATCGCCTGCTATGGTGCCCCCGGGCAAAGCATACCAAACCAGGCCCGCTACCAGAAGTGTAAATACTGAAAACAGCAAGATTACTCCCTGAAACGACTGTTGTCTGTCTTCAGCTCCTATTTCATCCGGAAGCAAACCGGCAAGTAGGGCAATTCCAGCAGTGCTGATCAAAGCAGCTGCCAGGCCTCTACCAGAATCAAGCAGTCCAAAAGCTCTTCCTTGTGTCGAACTTCCTCCCCACTCCCTTGTGGCCCTGATCAAAGCTGCCCAAAAAAGCAAAATGGTGGTCATGCCCCAAAACGAGTAAATAATCGTAAGTACGAATATCGAGGGGATGGTCGCCATCAAAAACCCTCCCAGGGCTGTTGCAATCAAAGCTACCGACATCAAGTTTCGGGCGGGATACCTATCTGCCAAGGGTCCGCCCAGGAAATATGACACCATGGCTACGATACCGTATGCCGAAAAGCTGGTGCCTAGCTCCAGGTTGGTGAGGTTGAATACTTCCAGTAATGTTGGCCGAAATACTCGCGGTAAGATAAAGGGAAGAAAGAAGATAGTCTCCCCCGAAATAACCAGGGCCAGCATGATCAAGAACCTGCTTTTACCTGAACTAGATAGTGAGCTGTCTTCAGCCATGGCGCTAAAGATAGTTATTTGGCTATATGATTTAAATTAGTGAAGAACAATGTTGAGATGAAGATAGCAGCACTCTAGGATATCCATGGAAATTTACGAGCACAGGAAGCGGTGCTAAAGGACCTGGACCGGATCGGGGTTGATGAACCGAAGCCCAAACATTTGCCGATACCAACATCCTTAACCCACCACCTGAGAAGACCATGTTGGCCGCTTATGAACGGATGGAATTGCAGCATTAGCATAATCTTTTGGTGAGTAACCGCCTGGAGCCATATTTATCCGCGTATAGCAAATTGCGCTTACAAAAAGCGCAGGCATGGCGATCAGTGTTATTTATTCGTACCTTCATAGAACTTTATGGTATCTCTCCTTCATCCCATAGGCGAAGGTTGCTACAAATGGTTGAGGCAGGGAGACCAGCCATAACGGCGTCAAGCAGTAACCTTAAGTAAATTTTGCGGTAATTAAGTTATTTGGGTGATATCCGTATCATGCAAAAATTGTTAATAAAATGTATCAAAAGGCGTTTTGTACGTTATAACATAAAAGGAAAACTCAAAATTATCAGACCAAATCCGTGAAAAAGAAGAATATCTATATCCTTATTGCGGTCGTTTTAGTTGTGACAATTGGCATTGTCTATGCCACCAACCAATCCGATCGGGGCGAAAGTTCCGAAGTACTTACCACCGCCAGTTTTGGAGATTTTGTAATCGATATTGCCACCAGTGGTGAGCTCGAAGCCAAAAACTCTGTAAGAATCCAGGGACCTCCGGGATTGCAGCGGGCCCAAATTTGGCAAGTGAAAATCGACGACATTGTTGATGAGGGCACCCGCGTTGAAAAGGGGGATTACATAGCCCGGCTCGATCAAACCGAGCTAATGGATAAAATACAACAAGCCCGGAATGACTTGCAGCAGAGTGACTCCAAATACACTCAGACCCGTCTCGATACAGCCATGGAGCTGAGAAAGGCACGGGATGAACTCATCAATTTGAAATATGACATTGATGAGAAAAAAATTGCGCTCGACCAATCCGAGTTTGAGCCGCCTGCCGTAAAGCAGCAGGCAGTGATTGACCATGACAAAGCGGAAAGAGCTCACAAACAGGCGGTTGATGGATATGAGCTAAAGAAAGAAAAAGCCGTGGCACAAATGGCTGAGGCCGCCGCGGAGCGCTCAGATGACCAGATCAAAGTGAATTTCCTCACCAATCTGCAGGAGGGATTTAATATTCTCGCTCCGGAATCTGGTATGCTGATCTATCATCGTAGTTGGAATGGTACCAAAAAAGGAGTTGGATCCACCGTACAGGCCTGGAACCCTATTGTTGCCACTTTGCCTGACCTGTCGCGCATGGTGTCGCGAACATATGTTAGTGAAGTTGACATCAGAATTATTAAAACCGGCCAGGAAGTAGTAATAGGCCTTGATGCATTCCCCAATAAGAAGCTCACGGGCAAGGTGGTGCAGGTGGCAAATGTTGGTGAACAAAAGCCCAACTCCGATTCAAAGGTTTTCCAGGTTGATGTAGAGATAAACGAGTCTGATACCACGCTTAGACCTGGTATGACTACCAGTAATACTATCATCGCTGAGATAGTGCCGCAGGTAGTTTATGTTCCCCTGGAAGCACTGCATTCTCAAGGCGATTCCATAACCTACGTGCTCAAGAAAGACGGCATGGGTTATATTAAGCAGGAAGTCGAAGTCGGCCAATCTAACCTTGATGAAGTGATTATTTTGAAAGGTATTTCGGAAGGTGATCTTCTCTACCTCTCCGACCCTGACGGTTTCGAAGCCAAGTCGGTTCGCCGTCTAATGGCCTCTACCGGAAGCTCCAACTAGGCCAGTATGACCCAGTATCTTTCCAATTTGTGGATAGCCCTTGAGGCTGTTATGTCAAATAAGCTAAGGTCGCTACTCACAGGGCTAGGCATCATATTCGGCGTAGCCGCAGTAATTTCTATGCTGGCAATCGGTAGTGGGGCGCAGGAAGAGATTTTGGAGCAAATAGAACTGGTGGGGGTTAACAATATTGTGGTTGAACCAGTTATTGAGCAAACTGAAGAAGATCTGCAAGATGGTGACGATCAAAAGAAAGAAGAAAAGAACTTTTCGGCAGGCCTTACACTGCTAGACATTCAAAGTATAGAAAAGATTGTTCCCGGAGTTAAATCGCTAAGCCCGGAGATTTTGATCGAAACCAGTTTGATCAAAGATGGCCGGAAGCGCAGCGCCAAGCTTGTCGGGGTAAACAACAGTTACTTCGACGTTGCCAATTTCGATCTTTGGCGCGGAAGACATTTTAGCCAAACCCAGCTCGATTTTGGAGGCCCGGTTTGTATTATAGGCAAAGGAGTTCAGGCGAAATTCTTCAGTCAGGAAGATCCTATTGGTAAGAGAATCAAAGTTGGCAAGCACTGGCTTAAGGTAGTTGGCGTTTTAAAGGAGCGTTTCATTTCGCAAAAAAGCATTTCCAACCTTGGCATCCGCGACTATAACATGGACGTCTATGCACCTATCAACACCGTACTCACCCGCTATAAAAATCGGTCTTTGGTTACCGAAGCCCTACTTAAAAGATATCAGAGACTGGATGAAGACGAGCGGGAGGAGAACCCCAACTATCACCAAATCGATAGATTGGTTGTGCAAGTGGAGGCCACCGAGCAATTAACCGGTGTGGCGGAGGTCATTTCTAAGTTGTTAAAAAGAAGACACTTCGGAACGGTAGATTATGAAATTACCATTCCTGAATTACTTCTAAAGCAACAGCAAAGGACCAAGAGCATTTTCAATTTTGTGCTTGGCGCCATTGCCGGCATCTCCCTGCTGGTTGGGGGTATTGGTATTATGAATATTATGCTGGCCTCGGTAATGGAGCGCATCAAAGAAATTGGCCTGCGGCTGTCAATCGGAGCAAAGAAAAAGGACATTGTATTTCAGTTTCTATTTGAAGCTGTAATGATCAGTGTCTCCGGGGGGTTGATAGGTGTGATGCTTGGCGTTGCAATCGCTTTGGCAATCTCCTCTCTGGCTGATATAAATACCATCATCAGGTTCTATTCCATCCTTATTGCCTTTGGAGTTGCCGCCGGAGTAGGCATCGTTTTCGGCATCACGCCAGCACGGCGGGCAGCCAGCCAGGATCCCATTGTTTCATTGAGACACGAATAGTTTTCCTAACCTCATTTCTAAGGCCCTGAAATTTTCCTATTTGTTTTATGTTTAGGAAACATATATAAAATTGATTACGTTTATGATGCAAGATGAAGGAACAAAATCCACCTAGGTGGCCAATGTGGATCTTAAAGAGGCTTTGCTCCGAGGAGCAATTGGAAATTCTTTATGGAGATTCACTGGAGATTTTTTACAAAAGAGTTGGGAAAGTTGGCCCCCTAAAAGCTAAAGTACTTTTTGTCCGAGACACCTTCAGCATGCTTAAATCATTTGCTATGAAAAAACCTACTTCAGGATCAAAGTTTGGGTCCTTGTCCCTAGTTGGCAATTACTTCAAAATGTCGCTCCGTAGCATGGCTAAAAACAAGCTATCCTCTGGAATCAACTTTTTCGGTCTTAGTGCCGGGCTTTTTGCCGCGTTGTTAATTGGCCAATACGTCAATTCGCAACTTAACTATGACCGGTTTCATAAGGACTATGATGACATTTACCGTTTGAGTTTCACCAGGAAGGTAAACAACGACATAGTATTTAACGGAGCGACAACATTCTATCCGGTTGGTCCTCAACTAAATACTGATTACCCTGAGGTTGCAAGCCAGTGTCGGCTTTACTACCCCTTTACTCATGGTGTAATCAACATTGGAGAAAACGCATACACAGAGGAGAAGCCAGTATTCGTTGATGACGTGTATTTTACCTTTTTCTCTTACAACCTACTCGTAGGTGATAAAAACACTGTGCTGGAAAACCCAAATGCAGTTGTATTGTCTGAAGCCCTGGCTGAAAAATATTTTGGCACTGAAGACCCAATAGATAAGGTTATCAGATTTTCATTTGAAGATGGCGCAACGGACCTTAGGGTAACAGGGGTCATGAACAACCCCCGCCCAGATTCGCATTTGAGATTAAATATGCTCATCTCTATGAGGACGCTAGATCAGTGGCCGGTTTTTGAGCAAAGCTCCTGGCAACTTCCTTTTTATCACACTTACATTAAGGTTGTGGAAGGCGCGGAAATTGAGGCTGTAGAAAAAAGTGCAGATGCTGTACTATTAGCCAATAGGCCCCAAGGACAAGAAAACGGTAACGCCGAATACTTCAAGCTTCAGCCGCTGAAGGACATCCACCTTGATTCCGATTTGACCTTCGAAATGAATGAGAATGGCGATCGGGAGGCGGTCAATTTTTTAGCTGGAGTTGCCATTCTGATCTTGCTCATTGCCTACTTGAATTATATCAATTTAGCGACAGCCTTATCCATAAAAGGAGCTAAGGAAGTGGGGCTACGGAAAGTTATGGGCTCTCCAAAATTCGATATTGTAATCCGATTTGTTTTTGAAGCCTTATTGTTTAATGCGATTTGCTTGCTTCTGGCTATTGGTGTGGTGGCATTGACTGTTGGGTATTTCTCCAATTTGCTCGGCACATTTTTCGGGCTTTCAAACAATCCCTTGTTTTGGATCCTGATTGTATCTCTGGTTGCCGTAGGAGCGCTCATATCCAGTATTTACCCTGCTCTAATTCTTTCTGGTTTCCGACCAATTTCCGTACTCCGTGGCAAATTCGCTAGTTCCAAGAAAGGGAGCTTGCTAAGGAAGGTACTGATATCATCGCAGTTCATTATCTCAGTAGCGATGATTGGGGGAACAATATTGCTCAACCAGCAGACTAACTACTTACTCTCTAAAGATTTGGGCTTTGATGGCGACAAGGTACTGGTAATCAATGCTCCGAGAGTTACTGATCCCAATCGAAGTTACCTTACCGCCATAAGGAGTTTTGGAAACGAACTGATTACCAGTGCTAGTGTAAATGCATATACCCACAGTGGTAGTGTACCTGGAAAGGTGATGAGCGCAGGTACAGTAGCGAGAATGGGGATTAACAATCCCGAGCCGGTTTCAATGCATCTCAATACAACAGATTATGGCTTTTTTGAAACCTACGGCCTCCAGATTTTAGCCGGTCGTGGCTTCTCCGATGCTATTATGTCTGATGATAGCGCCGTAGTTATTAATGAGGCCGCGATGGAAGCCCTGGGCTTCACTACTGCGGAAGATGCCCTAAATGGCAAAATCGGCTCTCGGGGATTTCAATTCAACATTATTGGCGTAGTTAGTAATTATCACCATACCTCTCTTAAAACAACTTACGAGCCCATTGCCTTTTTGCTGCGGCCGCAGAGAACAATCTACTTGAGCCTTAATGTCAACACCAGCCAAATGCCACAGACGCTGGAGGAAATAAAGGGTCAAATGAAAGAGCACTTCCCTGACAGCCCATTTGATTATTTCTTTTTAGACCAAACTTTCAACCAGGAGTTCCAGGCTGAGCTGCGTTATGCTGCAGTTTTCAAAGGCTTCTCCATCCTGGCCATTGTATTGGCGGCCATGGGGTTATTCGGTCTATCTACTTTCCTATTGACACAACGCAAAAAAGAAATTGGAGTGCGCAAAGTGCTCGGTGCCGAAGGATCACACCTCTTTGCACTCCTTAGCTCATCCTTTTTCATTCCAATAACAATTGGCAGCGTGATGGCCTGCCTTTTACTTTACGCTGGCGGCTCACGATGGCTTGAAAGCTTTCCTTTTAGAGTATCTCTGCAATGGATAGTTTTCGTAATGCCAATATTAATTGTGGCAGCTATGGTAGGTCTAACAATGGCCATACAAACCATTAATGCCATGAGAATACAGCCTGCTTCCACCCTGAGAAATGAATAACCGATGAAAAGCACAGACTTAGGGGCTTTTGAGGAAATTGTATTAATAGCCATTGGTATTCTTGGTGATAACGCTTACGGTGTAACCATCAACGAAGAGATTGAAAAACATACCAGGCACCGACCTAGTGTTGGATCACTTCATGCCGCCCTCTATCGGCTGGAGAACAAGGGTTTTGTGGAATCTAGTGAGTCTGGGGCAACTGCGCAGCGGGGGGGTAGAAGAAAGCGGTTTTATACCATCACTATGCTCGGCAAAGAAAAGCTTCTTAATGCCCATGAACTTCGCAACAACATGCTAAAGTTGATTCCGAACCTGGGTGGTTTAAACCAATAAGCTAATTCTCGCCCATCAGCCAGCGCTTAAACTCTGAGGCTTTGGGTTTACTGATCAGCACATCCTCCGGAGGTGGTGGCAGCAATTCCAGTTTGAGTTTGCGATGAAAATGAATGGCGGCAGCGTTGACAGCCTTACGCGAAACAATACACTGTCGGTTGGCCCGAAAGAAGTCATCAGGATCTAGCTGGCTTTGTATCTTCTCTAATGACTGATCGAGGTCGTACTTTTCGCCTTTATGCGTGTAACAATGGTTGACTTCATTCTCCAGGATGAAATAAGCGATCTCATATGTATTCAAAGGCAAAATCTTGTCTTTTACATAAACTAAAAAACTTTTCTTGTACTTCTTCTTTTCGCTTCTTAGCTCCTGAATTACATCCAATAGCACCTTGTTGTCGGTTTGCGGTGCATACAGTTTACTATATCGCTCCATAGCGTTGGCGAGCTCCTGCTTCTTGATTGGTTTGATTAGATAATCTATGCTGTTAACTCGGAAGGCTTGCAGGGCATATTCATCATATGCAGTAGTAAATACTATAGGAAAGGTGATCTCCGCCCGTTCGAAAATTTCAAAAGAAGTGCCATCTGCGATTCTAATATCGAAGAATCCCAGGTCGGGAGGTGGATTGTGGCCGACCCATTCTACCACACTTTCAACTGACTCCAGAATGTCCATGATCTCAATTTTGGAATCTACCTCTAGTAGCAGATCACAAAGGTTTCGAGCTACACTCTGTTCATCCTCAACGATTAGCACTCTCATAACAGCGGTAGTTTAACCAGGAAGTTCAGCTCCGTACGATCAATAATTATACTTCGATCACTTAGAAGTTGGTATCTATCCTGGAGATTCTTAAGCCCGATGCCAAAACTCTCTACGTCTTCTCTTTGCTGCAAGTTATTCTTCACACAGATGAGTTCCCCCTCTATACTGATTTCTACTTTTAATGGAGATGATGTGGTAATTATATTATGCTGCATGGCATTTTCAACCAACAGTTGCAAAGACATTGGAGGAATTTGCTTTTCCATTAACTGTGTTGGTACATCAATCTGTGCCTGAAGCTTATCTCCAAATCTTTTCTGCAATAGGTCAATATAAGATTGAATAAAATCGATTTCATCGCGTAGAGGCACCAAGTGCTCGCGGCCCGAAGTAAGTGTATAGCGATAAGTGTCAGACATGTCATGAATGAACTGAAGTCCAGCCTCTGGGTTCTCGTTTCTCACAATAGCACTAAGCGTACTTAAAGTATTAAAGAAGAAATGGGGACTGATTTGCTCTTTCAGCGCTGCTAGTTGCGCTTTCGACTTTTCTTGCTGAAGCCGTGTCAAGTTGATCTCAGCTTGTTTCACTTTTTCCCTTTGCAAGAGCAAGTAAGGTGCGATGAACGAAATAACGATCACCGCTCCATGCTTTATCAAATAGGTGCGAGGATAGTAACTGTAGTCATTGAAGGCCTTAATACTAATACCTACCTCTGCACGAAAATCAGCGTAAATAATAATTGCAAACAGCAGGACGTTGCCGAGAACAATAAGTGCAATTCTACTTGCTTGCTTCAACCTCCGAGGAATCAGCTTGTCTTTCCACGAATAGTTGAAGGAAACGATTAATGCAAAAGTTACTAATTCCGAAAGGGTGTCTTTGATCCCAAGATTCAGCAGAAACCTCAATTCGGTTTCTTTAGCAACTAAGAGCCCTTTAGCAGTAGCCAGGTCATAGGCCTGCGTAAATACGCGAATATTACCCAAAGCGGAAACCAGCACAGCCGCCCCAACGATGACCCAAACTGTAGGAATTTTATTGAACAAGGTCTTTGAAATTTAATCCCAACTGTAGCGGCAAGATAGGCAAACATCTCTACTCCCTAAGCGTTTCAATTACTTCAGCTGATATCCAATATATATCTCCCCTCCTGTTGAAAAACAGGTATTTACCATCTGGCGATACCCTTGGAGCAAACTCACCAGCACTGGAGTTTACCAGCTCACCCATATTTTTGGCTTTTCCCCAGGTGCCGTCCCCTTTTCTAAAACTGATGTAGATATCTATTGAACCCAATCCGCCAGGTCGGTTGGAAGACCACATGACATAACTCTCGTCGGGTGCGATGAAGGGGTCGTAGTCTCTGCGCTCCGAATTTACGGAATCGCCAAGATCTATTGGAGCCTGGTATTTGCCATCCTTGAATTCTGAATAGACAATGTTACTTGAGCGGCCAGGTCCGGTGGAAAAATACAAATTGCCATTGGCCGAAAGCGTAGGGAACCATTCTGCGTGTTCACTATTTACTTCCGGCCCCAGGTGGATTGGCTCTCCCCATCCATTGCCCTCTTTTTTTACCATCCACATATCGATGTTGCCTGTAACTGTATCTCCCGGGTTTATGGGCCGATCGGAACTGTAGTACATGGCTAAACCATCTAGAGTAACAAAGGGATCTATCTCGCGGAAGTCTCCTTCAACGCTAGCAGGCTCCGGAGCTGTCCATCGGCCATTTTCATATCTCGTTTCCATAATCGAGCCCCAATGCAATGGCTTAGACTCTGTGGTGAAATAGATGATGTTGCCGTCAGGAGAAAAGCCCGGTGTGTGATTGAAATTTTCAGTGGTTACAAAGCCGGGAGCAAATGCTGTGGCCTTAAGCCCGGGATCAGGCTGCCCGGCGTAAGGTCCACGTAAATCAAAGGTGCGTACTTTGTTTTTATCTGCCCCATGATAAATAAGCAGCTCAGCTATTTTCATTGAACCTTGTCTCAACGCAATTGCCAGCGGCGTATTCCCGATATTATTGACGGCATCAATATCCGCACTATGCTCAATTAACTTCTCAACGATATTCTGATTTTCATTGAGCACTGCCCACTGCAAAGGAGAAATCCCTGCTGTGTCGCTTGCGACTTTTGCCCCATTATCCAATAGCAGCTGCACTGTTTCCTCACTGTCTCTTTGCACTGCAACGTAAAGAGGGTTAAATCCTTCGATAGTGGCGGCATTGACGTCAGCGCCCTTATCAAGCAGAGTAGTAACCATGTTAACATTGGCATTGCGAGCAGCATACACAATAGGGCTTCCCCCGTATTCATTTTGAATAGTAACATCTGCCCCTTTCTCTATCAGGTAATCGAACACCTCCTGTTGACGGCAAAAGACTGCTGCCAATAGTAAGGAGGTGCCGGCGCTATTGACCGTGTCTACAGAAGCCGTTTGCAGCAGTGAATCCAAACGTTGTAGTTGTCCCTGGCAGGCGGTGTTATGAATGTTTTGGCTAAATCCGGTGTAGGTAATTATCAATATAAATAGGGCTGAAAACAGGGTTCGTCCTTTCATTTTCGGTTTTTAAGGGCAATGGTATTAGAATCTCAGGGTAACAGAAATACAATTGATGGCGAGACGGACAAAATTGGAATTGAGATGGACATAATTACTTATATTTCAGCAAGGGTTAATTTGCCCAGCTATTTTAAGACTAACCATAAGATGGAAGACCAGGTTAAACGGATGCGAGTTGGTGAAGGAAGGATTAGCGCCGCTATTTCTATTTTCCTCGGAGCCCTCTCACTTGTTGGAATTCTTTGTTTCAAGTTCCCGGAGATATTGACAACACCAGAATTCAGGGAAATTTATACGGCCGAAATGGTGGAGAATCTGATGTATGGCGCCATCATAGCTACCTTTCTTTTTGCCCTGATCAGTATGCTGCTTAACAAGAAGAGGAAAAACGCAGTGATCGGAATGGCACTGGGTGTGCTGGCCATTGCCTTTGGGGGATTTACTGTTGAAGGGCGCTCTGTAGAAAAGGTAAGCTGGAGTATAGGATTAGACTGGCTTATACTGGACTTGTTTATTATGGCATTGCTATTTGTGCCAATTGAGTTAGCGTTTCCAAAGAACAAAGAGCAATCAAAATTTCACCCGGAATGGAGAACCGACCTCATCTATTTTGGAATCAGTCATTTGGCAATTCAGCTTTTTGGTGTTTTAACAAAAAAGCCTGCGGAAGCTTTTTTTGGCTGGATGAACCTTGATGCCGTGCACGCTTGGGTTAGCGGGTTGCCTTTTGTTGTCGAGTTGTTCGTTGCTTTGGTAGTAACTGATGTTTTTCAATACTGGGCTCACAGGATTTTCCATTCTCATCATTATCTCTGGAGGTTTCATTCCGTACACCATTCAACCAAAAACATGGATTGGCTGGCGGGCTCCAGGACACACTTTATAGACATCTTCTTTACTCGAAGTATGACATTCATACCGCTTTATGTGATGGGGTTTTCGACCTTAACTTTCAACGTATACATTGTTTTCATTGCCATCCACGCGGTGTTGATCCATGCCAACACCAGTATCAATTTTGGCTTTTTGAAATACCTCATCACTACCCCACAATATCATCACTGGCATCATTGTGAAGAACCTGAGCACTATGGGAAGAATTTCGCTGTCGTTTTTCCATTTATTGATATGATTTTTGGCACCTATCACCTGCCGGGTAAGGAGTGGCCAAAAGGCACAGGATTGGTCGACGCTTCATTCCCAAAGGGGTTCATGCGGCAGCTTGTTTTTCCATTTAAGAAGAATCCGTTCAAAAATGATCTGCCGCCTGAAGAGCGGACTGATAGGTGATAATATTAATTGCTTCCCCTGTCAAATCCGAAAGCCAGCGGTGCGAAAGTAGCATCCAGACCCATACCCAAAGCTGCCTGTTGCAGTTCCTTTGGCACATTGCCGCAAAATAGAAATGGACCAGGATCTGCAATCTGTAGTAAGGCAGGGAAATGGCCGGCAGCCGTGGTGCTTAGATGCAGTCCCAGGGCGGCACCATCTGCAAATAGATCTGACACGATCAGCTCGCTCTTGTTCTCATCGAAGTAGCAATCTACCTTAAGGGCGCCAGGCTCCGTGTCTTTCATTTGCTGCTCTACCTTGCGATAGATAGCCTTTAATTCGTCGGCCTTGCCAGGTTTAGCTATCCATTTATAAACTACTGTGATCTCTTGATTTTTCATTTGTGCTTTTCTTTTTAATTGAAGTACAGGAGCAAATATCTGGCAAAATAACACCCACCCTAGGGGTATTTTACGACATCTTATAGGGTTGATTATGACACTATGCCTTCATACCTTTGAAATTAACATGAAACACCTAAGCATTTTAGTACCCAGAGGTTTGGTAATTGTAGACACCATTATTGGATCATACAACCTATTTAAAATGGCCAACGACTACCATCGCAAGCAAGGCTTAGGCGAAAGGCAATTCAAGATAGACCTGGTTGGAGTAAGTACTGACCCGCAGCAGTACAACAACTTTATTAGCATATCCCCCAACACAACACTCGATGCAATCGAAAAGACAGATTTGATTATTGTGCCTGGAGTGGTCGGGAACATGCAGGAACAGATAGCGCTGAATCTACCCTTTGTAGAATGGATGAGATCTCAGCGTGTAAAGTACAATACTGAAATTGCCAGCCTTTGCCGGGGAGCCTTTTTGCTAGCGGAAACAGGATTGATGCACGGCAAGTCTTGTGCTACCCATTGGCTCACTCATGATACTTTCAGAGAGATGTATCCCGATGTGGAACTTACTCCGGGCAAAGTAATAAGTGATGATAATGGCATCTACTCTAGCGGAGGTGCCTACTCATTCTTAAGCTTACTACTATATCTCATCGAAAAGAATTACGGCCGGGAAACTGCCATTTGGTGTTCAAAAGTTTCTGAGATTGATTTTGATAGGGTCGATCAAAACCAGTTCATCATATTCAATTGCCAAAAGGAACATGCCGATGATGACATTATTGCTGCCCAGGAATATATCGAGCAAGAATATGCTACAAGAATAAGTATTGAGACCCTGGCGGATAGAGCCGCCACTAGTAATCGCAATTTTATAAGAAGGTTTAAAAAGGCCACTCATAATACCCCTACGGAATATATTCAAAGAGTAAGGATAGAAGCAGCAAAGAGGCAGCTAGAGTCCTCAACAATGTCAGTCCATGAGGTTATGTATTCATGCGGATATAATGATGATAAGACTTTTAGGACATTATTTAAGCGCTATGCAGGAATGACTCCACTAGAGTATCGAAACAAATACAACCGAGAGATGGCATTTGCTTAGTGATTCATCTCTGAAACAACTTTCCCATCTACCGCTCCGACAGCCAATGCCATAAAAACCAGCAACGACTTGAAAAGTGAAAAAGGCCAGCTAATGCCGGCCCCTTTCTATTGAGTAGTGAAGGTTGTCCAAATGAGGAGTCTCGTTTCGCAGGCAATCACTTCTTGCTTGGCCCGTTCTAATCCTGCAAAGTTGAGTTAAAGAAAAGCGGCCAGGACACTGATCCATCGGCTATGCCTTCGATGAACTGATCCTGCCGCCTTTCTTTTAACATTCCACCATCTTGCGAAATCTGCTTCAAGTCTGAACCTAGCATTCCCTGTCGGACTTGGCTCTTCAGAATGCTATCAGAAGAGTAGATACTTCCAACAAAACCCAGCGCTTCGTATTTCGTGTAGTTGCCATACATTGCAGCGAGCATTGTAAAAGCATCCAATACACCATAACAAGTGCCAATCCCGATATGGGTAGATGCTTCCTCTTGTAATGATTCTGCTACGCTGACCTCCTCTATAATTGCTGCTTTTGATACCTCCCTCCTCTTAAGCCGCATCTCCACGGCTTTGAGCAACTCACTTCCTACGAAAGGCCGGGTGAAATAATTATTGGCGACAATATCCATACTGTCGCGCTTGTCAGACTTTTGCGATTTTGCTGTGCATGATACAGATGATGTTTCTTGATGATAAACTTGATGGCTGTAAGGAATTTTGCTCCCACTTTGAATAGTTGCTACAATTGCCCGTCGCCAATTGACCTGGCTAATCTCTTGGTGATGATCTCTATTTTCCTTACCCATTTTCATTTGATATTATATATGCCAAAAGTCTGCCAAGTACGATTCCAGCCCGTATGAGGGTATTACAGTTGGGAAATAGTCTTAAATTGGGAATAATTCCTAAATACGGAACAATTGATTCCTTCTATTTAGCTCACTTATTTGATTCGCGATAACGCTTCATTTCTGCCAGACCGGTATTCAATCTTGGGCTTATAAAAATTGGCCTAGTATCATTACACTTATCGGGTCAAAAACACCTCTTACCTAATGGCATCTAATTCCAATTCTCTATATTCAAGCCTCACTATTTAGCTTATGTCTGAACACACCTTAATTAGTTTAGCCAGCATCATAATTCTTGGTGTTGGTGCACAATGGTTAGCCTGGCGCATCAAGATCCCATCAATTTTGTTCTTATTAGTTTTTGGCTTTATCGCCGGACCTATCACTGGGTTTTTGAATTCAGATCAACTGATGGGTGATCTGCTGCTTCCATTTGTTTCACTTTCAGTAGCAGTAATACTCTTTGAAGGTGGCCTTACCCTTGATATCAAAGAACTGCGCGAAATCGGTGGAACGATGTTTAGCCTGGTTTCTATTGGTATGGTAGTTAGTTGGGGAATAAGTACGGCAACAGCATATTATTTGCTGGGGCTCAGCTTCCAAATCTCTATTCTATTAGGAGCAGTACTGGTGGTAACTGGCCCCACTGTGGTAGGTCCGCTGCTTAAACACATTAGGCCCTCTGGTAAGGTCAGAGATATTCTGAAGTGGGAAGGAATTGTAATCGATCCTATTGGAGCCCTTTTAGCCCTGTTAGTCTTTGAGGCGGTGCTTGCCGGCAGCAACCGTGAAGCGTCAACTCTGGTGCTGATTAGTATTGGAAAAACACTTCTCTTCGGAGGACTTTCAGGCTTCATTTTCGCTCAAATACTTGTTTTCCTTATCAGAAAGTTCTGGATGCCCGACTACCTGCACGTTGCAGTTACCCTGATGCTGGTTTTGGCCTCCTATGTCGTTTCCAATTACTTTCAGCATGAATCAGGATTGTTTGCAACCACTTTGATGGGGATCGTTCTGGCTAACCAACACAAAGTCTCTGTTCAGCACATACTGGTCTTCAAAGAGAACCTCAGTGTGCTTATTATTTCTACATTGTTCATTATCCTTTCTGCCCGGTTAGACCTCGCTACCTTCTCTACCATTTCTTCATTGAGCGTTGTCTTCTTACTCATATTGATTTTCGTAGGAAGGCCGCTATCCGTCTTTGCTTCCACCGTTGGTTCAAAATTAAATCTGAAAGAAAAGCTATTCCTTTCATGGATGGCTCCTCGCGGTATCGTGGCTGCTGCCGTATCGTCCATCTTCGCCTTGCAGCTTAGCCAGGCTAATATTGAAGGTGCTGAGTTTTTGGTACCGCTAACCTTTGTGGTGATTGTAGGTACGGTGGCCGTTTATGGTTTAAGTTCTTCGGTGGTGGCAAAATGGTTAGGTGTATCTAAGGCCAACCCTCAGGGTTTACTCATCGCAGGAGCAGCCCCTTGGGTGCGAGCAATGGCCAAAACCCTGAAAGACAATGGTATTGAAGTAATGATGGTTGATACCAACCGCACGGATGTAAAACAGGCAAAAATGGCGGAAATGTCTACAATCCACGGTAGCATACTATCCGAAACCATCATAGACGATATTAACCTCGCCGGCATTGGTCGCTTTTTAGCATTAACGCCTAATGATGAGGTCAACTCCTTAGCGGCTATCCATCTTCGAGAAGTATTTGGCTCTGAGGACCTATATCAACTGCACCCGGTTGAGCAAGCCTTAGCACAAACCGATTCCGAGACTCCAAAGCATCTAAGGGGTCGCTACCTTTTCGATGAGCAGGCAACTTTTTATTTCTTCACAAGAAAACTCAACGAAGGATTTGAATTCAAAGCCACACATCTCACCTCAGAATTTACCTTTCAGCACTTTCAAGACCACTACCCCGGAGAGGTGCTACCTTTGTTTATCATTAGCGAGGGTAAAGAGCTGTCGGTTTTTGCTAATGATAGCAAAACCGTACCCAATGATGGGGACACCATCGTGGCGTTGGTAAAAGATGGGGAATAGTTGATAGGCTTCTACCATCCATAAAAAACTAAGTTCTTTCAAACCTTCTGTAGAAGTTTTCGTTATAATTCTTTGCAATATTAATAGTAATACTATTATACTTGCAGGCATAATACTCAGCATGCTAGATTTACTATCTAAAATAACGATACAGGTAAGCGATCAGATCTATTTGAAAGATCCTGAGTCAAGTGATCTGGGAAAGCGGATCATAACCGGGAGCATAGATATGATCGATGAGCTGGGGTTTGAGTCATTTACCTTTGGCAAACTGGCTGCTCACATACAATCCCCGGAGGCTTCAATCTACCGCTACTTTGAGAATAAGCATAAACTCTTGCTCTACCTCACTGCCTGGTATTGGGGTTGGATGGAATACCGATTGGTTTTTGGGCTGGCCAATATCAATTCAGCTCAAGAGAGACTGGAAAAGGCCATTTTAATCCTAACCGAGCAAGTAACAACAGATAGCAGCTTTTTGCATGTTAACGAGGTCAAGCTAAATCGACTGGTTATCGCTGAATCCTCGAAATCGTACTTAACGAAGGATGTAGATGAAGAGAATAAGGATGGTGTGTTTATGGGCTATAAGCAGTTGGTCGCACGAATTGCAAACATTATTCTTGAAATAAATCCAAGCTACCAGTATCCACATATGCTGGTAACCACGGTTATTGAAGGAGCCCATCACCAGCGGTTCTTTGCAACGCATCTGCCAAGCTTGACCAATGTGAGTAAGGATAATGACTCTGTGACCAGTTTCTATTTAAATATGGTAAACGAAGTAATTAAGGAAGATAAGAGATGAACGCCAGTACCATTATAAGGGCAATTCCATTCTTACGTAAGGCTGCATTCCAGCTGGTATTGGTAATGGTGGCGCTACTCTTCACCAATGCCATTTCCATATTTTATCAGGATGGGCACGCTTGTGCAATCGAGTTAACCGAGCGAGGAGAAGCTGACACTGGCGAAGAGAACGGGAAGCAAGCTGAGCAGGCAGAAAAGGACAAACATTTGGGCAGGCTTTTCCAATCGAAACTAAAAAACAGACATTTAGCAACTATAGTATCTGTAGCACCTTTCCAGTGGTGCAAGCCTTGGATAGAGATATTTACTCCGCCGCCGCAGGTGACTTGAAACGCCTAACCAGTTATCAACCAACCAAAATTACTGGTGTAACAAACTACAAGTAGACCGAGTTTGTTGTACCCTTTATTAACCAGCCACGATGTGGCAAAAAATATCAAACGTTAAAATGAGTCCACAAGAAAAAACAGGTTTCTTTTCTAACCTGAAATACGATTTACCCGCAAGTATAGTGGTGTTCCTGGTAGCAGTTCCGCTATGTCTGGGTATTGCACTTGCATCGGGCGCACCGCTCTTCTCGGGCATTATTGCCGGAATAGTTGGAGGGTTGATTGTTGCCTTGATTAGTGGTTCTGCCATGGGCGTTAGTGGCCCGGCAGCAGGATTAGCCGTTATTGTTCTTTCGGCAATTCAAGATTTGGGAGCCTTTGAGACATTCCTGCTGGCCGTTGTAATTTCCGGAGTTTTCCAGCTAATACTGGGTTTGTTAAAGGCCGGAGTTATTGGGTATTACTTCCCATCATCAGTAATTAAAGGAATGCTGTCGGGTATCGGCATCATCATCATACTTAAGCAGATACCGCACGCCTTTGGTTACGACAAAGACCCGGAAGGTGACTTTTCATTCTTCCAGGTAGATGGACACAACACCCTGAGCCAGTTGGGATATATGCTGAATGATATCAGCCCCGGTGCCATTGCTATCTCGGCTGTTTCGATGGTAATTCTCATTATGTGGGAAAGGCCATTTATGAAGAAGCTGTCATTCACCAGAATAATCCAGGGGCCGTTGGTGGTTGTAACGATCGGTATCCTGGCCAATATGTTCTTTGCTGATAACCCCATCTTAACGCTAAGAGCAGATCAGGTTGTTAGTATTCCAGTTGCAGATACGCTCGGTGGTTTCTTCAATCAGTTTACCTTCCCAGATTTTACCCAACTCGGTAATACGCAGGTGTACGTGATAGCAATTACACTAGCCGTAGTTGCCAGCTTAGAAACCCTCCTCTGTGTAGAGGCAACAGATAAGCTTGACCCTCAGAAGAGAGTTACCCCTACTAACCGAGAGCTAGTAGCGCAAGGAGCAGGAAACATTTTCTCTGGATTAATTGGTGGCCTGCCTGTTACACAGGTAATCGTTCGTAGTTCTGCAAATATCCAGTCTGGAGCTAAGAGTAAAGCCTCTGCTTTCTTCCACGGCATCTTGTTACTGCTCACTGCAATGGCTATTCCAACAGTACTCAATATGATTCCTCTCGCTAGTTTAGCTGCTATTCTGTTTATAGTAGGATATAAGCTGGCTAAGCCTTCTTTATTCAAGCAGATGTACCATATGGGAAATTCACAGTTTATTCCGTTTATTGTGACCATCTTGGGTATCGTCTTCACCGACTTGCTCATTGGAATTGGTTTGGGACTGGCTGTTGGTATTATCCACATCCTGTGGAGTAATTATAAGAACCCTTACCAACTCGACTTTGAGAACCGCAAGGAGGGTGAGCCTATTAAGATAAGACTAGCTGAGAATATGAGCTTTTTGAACAAGGCCAGCGTATTGCAGACCCTAAATCGTCTTCCGGATGATAACCACGTGGTAATTGATGCTACCTATACCAAAAGTATGCATGTAGACATTCTGGAGATAATTGACGATTTTAAGGTAAATGCTGCTTCTCGGGATATAACTGTAGAGTTATTAGGAATGAAAAACACTGAAGCTGAAGACCATGTTGATAGCTACGGCAGGGTAGAAATAGAACATCCTGAGGACACAGATAATCAAGAATCGCAACTACAATCTAATACTGAACATAAAAAAGAAACAGTCCATGGATAATTCACAAGTACAAACCCAAGAAAGTCAATCATCCATCTCGCCACAACAGGTAATAGATATCCTGAGGGATGGAAACCAAAGATTCGTAAGCGGCTCTCAAGTAAGCCGCGATCTGGCTGCACAGGCCGACGCCACCACTGGTGGCCAGTATCCATTTGCCGCAGTGTTAAGCTGTATAGACTCCCGGGCTCCGGCCGAATTGATTTTTGATCAGGGCATCGGTGATATTTTCAACGCGCGTATTGCCGGAAACTTCGTCAACGACGATATTCTCGGCAGCCTGGAGTTTGCCTGCAAAGTGGCAGGTTCCAAAGCCGTGGTGGTAATGGGGCATAGCAGCTGTGGCGCTATCAAAGGCGCTATTGATGATGTGGAACTCGGCAACCTTACCGGTATGCTGGCCAAACTGAAGCCCGCTGTTAGCGATGTGAAGTCAACCGGCGCTGATGGCAGCTCTGGCGATGCTGGCTTCGTGCAAAGCGTTGTCGAGTCTAATGTGAGATTGACAGTAAACGACATTAGAGAACGCAGTGCCGTATTGAAGGAGATGGAAGACGCGGGAGAAATTGCTATTGTTGGAGCTGTTTACGATCTCAGTAGCAAAGTGGTGACTTTTATGTAAGCGCCGTTAATTTGCAATTTCTGTATACCGCACAGAAAGATATTGAAAGCTTCGTGGTAATCCACGGAGCTTTTTTTGTTCCCGCTTTGGCCGCTATTTCCGTCATTCCTGCGCAGCAGGAATCCACTGCCTGCCACCCTACCCTTCGTCCTGTCTGTCATCCTGAGCTTGTCGAAGGATCTCGTTGATCGAGGTAGTCCGATATGTGTCACACCAGAACAGTCATTAGTCTTACCGATGCAATTCTGCATTTACGCTCTCTTGACTGATACTATATACCTCTCAACAGTTCTCCTGCGCTAACGAATCGACCATGTTTTCTGTTCATTTTTTCCATGATGAAAAAACGAACCAAAAAAATCTATGGCTCTGCAAGGTTTTCCGAGAAGCTCTATCCGTACCTGCAGATACATCTCACCAAGGACTTGAGCCACCACTTAGTTGTCTAATAATGTTGTGACACACTGTCCAGAGCCAATTGTCTGTTCAGAATTGAAATAACATTTAATTGACTTAGGGGTTAGCCGATTGCATTGGACGGCCACGGCGGTTGTTTGAGACCGCCGCAGGCGGGCGAGTTTCGGCGGGGCCTTGACTTTTCTTTGGTTCGTTTCTTTTGGTCAAGCAAAAGAAATGAATGAACAATGGTAGTGTCGTGAGCGCAGGAAAACTGTTGGGCGGTACATCGCCGCAGTCTGGAGCGAAAATGCAAAGTGGCAGTGTACAGACTAATGACTGCGATGAAATGTAATTGCTTCAGGGCACCTGAATCCTCACTACCCTCCCTAATTCCCCTAAAATTCCTTATATTTAAATGAACGACAAAGCCACAGTGATTGCGATCGCTGTGGCTTTTTGTGTTTGTGTTTCACTGAAAGCGAAGTAGCGAGGTGAGATACGGCCCCGATATTGAAGTATTTGTATCTATAACTTAGATATTGTTCACTTTTAACTACTGCCCATGGATATTAATGTACCCTACATGCCATCTGTCAAGAATTTGAACTCAATCCTATCTAAGATTCAAAAGGCGGCTGTACCTGAGAGATTTACTCACGAATTTCTAAAAGATTTAGGATTCAAAAGTTCAAATGATCAAGCTATCTCTAAAATACTTAAGTATTTGGGGTTTCTGAGTCCCAGTGGGGAACCACAAACTGCTTACAAGGAGTTCGTTGATGAGACAAAGTCTAAAAAAATACTTGCAGAAAGGATTAAAATTGCGTTTGACGACTTGTATAATAGCAATAAGGATGCGCATACAAAGTCCGGTGATGAGTTAAAAGGGTGGTTTAAGACTAAAACTGGAAAAAGTGATTCAGTTGCGGTAAAAATGGCAACCACATTTAAGACTCTGGCATCTTTTGGGGATTTTTCTGAGCTAACTGACACATCAGCTTCCAGAAGGACCAAAACTCTGGAACAATCTGCTACTCCACCTTCTATTTCAATAGAAGAAAAAAAAGATTCAGCAAAATCAAGAAGGTCAGATTTTGGCCTTGTTTATCGTTTTGAAATACATCTTCCAGATACTCAAAACATAGAAACTCATCGTGCAATTTTCAAGGCCCTCAAAGAGGAATTACTGTCATGAAAGAGAAGCTCGATTCATTCATGTTGAAAGGTGTTTTTTCAACATACTGTATTAAAGATCTGCAAGCCAAGGGACTACTTAGGTCACCTACTTATGATAATCAAGAAAGGAAAGATCACGACCTCTTTGCGGTAGCTTCAGAGAGCATAAGAACTAGTTCCATAATTATGCAGAGATATTTTCGAATCCTATATGTATTTGAAAATTCCATTCGGGAGTTTATCCAAAACACACTTGTAGAAGTTGATGGTAAAGATTGGTTTGAAAAAAGATCGAATCGGGATATGAGGAACAAATTGGAAGAGCGAAAAAAAAGTGAACTTAGGAACCAATGGCATACCGGCCGAAACGAACACCCTATTTTCTACATGGATTTTGGAGATCTTTCAAAGTTAATTATTAATCATTGGGAGTTGTTTCAAGATTATTTCCCGGATCAAGCATGGATCACAAGTCGAATTAGTGACTCGGAACGGACAAGAAATGTGATAGCCCATACTAACATTCTTGCAGCCGAAGAAGGGCAAAGACTTGAAATGCACCTAAGAGATTGGATTAATCAAATAGGATAAAACGTGAACAAGGGATTTGTGACTTTATGCGACGAGGAGCCTACTCATTAGGCTGGATAATAGCAATAACTATCTAAATACAGTCTTATGTTTTCACTTTTCGAATTTCTTCAGCACGCAACGGTTAAAGTAGAATGCACTTTAAATGACGGAAATACATCTTTGGGGACTGGGTTCTTTTATCAATTCACTTTTGACGATGGAACGAGTAGTACAGTAATCATAACTAACAAGCATGTGGTTGACGATTCACACACTGGAGCATTTAAAATAACTGCACTTGACGGGAGTGGAAAACCCAACTATAAAGATCAGACAATTGTTACAATTGCTGATTTCGAAAACGGGTGGGTAATGCACCCTGATGACAACATCGATTTGTGCTTGTTCCCGATGAGTCGAGTTCTCTCAGAAATGGATAAAAAGGGCAAGAAACCATGCTTTGCTCCAATACGGGCTAGTGAAATGCCGGAATTTGATAATATGGAGATTTACAAACCCACCGAAGAAATTCATATGGTAGGATATCCTAGTGGATTAGGTGATGAAGAGAATAATCTACCATTGATACGAAAAGGGATCACAGCAACTCCATTTTATATTGACCATAATGGAGAGACTGAATTTTTAATTGATTGTGCATGCTTTCCAGGTTCTAGTGGCTCTCCTGTTCTCATAGTAAATGAAGGTAGTTATTCTCTTCATAAACAACCCTTACAAGCCGGAAATAGAATGGTTCTACTTGGAGTTCTTTATGCAGGGCCTGAATATGATGCAGAAGGCCAAATTCAAAAGTTCAAAGTACCCACTAACACGGTTTTTTCAACCAGTATTCCCATGAATTTAGGTTACTGTATACAATCAAAAAGAATATTGGATTTTACCCCAATACTGGAGACATTGAAAGCAAGTGAAAGTTGAGATATACTTAAAGGCTGGCCTGTCCAACCCCTCTGTTGGCGCGGATTTGCAATCCGTGCCTCTTGAGCAGAGGGATTTGTAATCCCTTTAAACAACTGGATTTTAGACTACATTATCATTTCATGGCAACAAGATCCCTCGGCAAGGGTTTAGGGGCTCGGGACGACAAAATAGGGACGAGTGAGAGTGGATAAAAAAAATACTCCTAAGCGAACTCAGGAGTATTCTAACCTTGCAGAGGGTGAGGGATTCGAACCCCCGGTACCTCGCGGTACAACGGTTTTCAAGACCGCCGCGTTCGACCACTCCGCCAACCCTCTTCGTGCATTTGTGGCCGTTTTTCCAACGGGAGAGCAAAAGTAATCTGAAATATTTTTCAAATCAAATAATTTGTAGCACTTTGGATTTCACACTTACAACCTCCAATTCTCATGGATACCAGCTTCTTTGAAGACGTCTACGAAGTAGCAAAACTGGTCCCCAAAGGCCGCGTTACCAGCTATGGCGCCATCGCCAATTACCTAGGCCTGAAGAGCAGTGCCCGCATGGTAGGCTGGGCCATGAATGGTGCCGGAGCTTATCCGGATGTGCCCGCACACCGGGTGGTAAACAGAAATGGACTATTAACCGGCAAGCACCATTTTCAAACTCCGACCAGAATGCAAGAGCTACTGGAAGCCGACGGGGTGAAAGTAGTAAAAGACAAAGTGCAGGATTTCAATAAAATATTCTGGGACCCTGCTACCGAGCTACTCTGAAGTAATAGCAGTCTCTGTCTCACTTTCCTTACGACTGATAATCCACAGTCCCATGAAAGTGAAGAAACCGTTTACAATCAGAATCTCAAAACCGAATTGGTAACCACCAAATAAAGTCTGTGAGCTGATATTTAATATGTAGGAAAGAATGGGGCTTAGCACACACACTACAGGTACCAGGTTGTCTTTCACTTTCAGCTTGGAAAACAAGCCAAAAGAATAAAGACCAAGCAACGGCCCATAAGTATAACCGGCGGCAGTAAACACGGCAGCAATCACACTTTGATCATTGATAGCCCTGAAAATAAGTATGGTGGCAAAGAGGATTAGCGAGAACATAAGGTGAACTCTGAAGCGGGTACTCTTGCCATTCCCTTCTTCGTCATTAACATCAAAATTGAGGAAATCAACGCAAAATGAAGTAGTTAACGCTGTTAAGGCGGAATCGGCACTGGAATAAGCCGCGGCTGTAAGCCCCAGCAGGAAAGTTATTCCTGCCAACAGCGAAAAGTGATTGAGTGACAGCATGGGGAAGAGGTCATCTGACCTCTCCGGTAATGCTATACCATTCTTGTTAGCATATATGTAGAGCAGTGCACCAAGTCCAAGGAATACAATCTTCACCAATACCAACACCGCCGTAAACCAGTACATGTTCTTCTGGGCGTCCTCAATATTTCTACAAGTGAGGTTCTTTTGCATCATATCCTGATCGAGGCCCGTCATCACTATCGCTATAAAAGCTCCAGAGAAGAACTGCTTGAAAAAATTCTGACTGTCGTTCCAATCCCAAAACCAAATCTTGGAATACTCACTTTCCTGGATGGCCCCTACCAAACCTCCAACAGATAGATTCAAGTCTTTGCCAATGAGATAGATGGAGGTACCCACAGCAATCAACATAAATAAAGTTTGCAGCGTGTCGGTCCACACAATGGTTTTGATACCACCACGGAAAGTGTAAACCCAGATCAGGGCAATAGTTATTAGTACTGAAACCCAAAATGGAATACCCCAGGCATCAAAGAGTGCCAGCTGCAAAACTCCAGCCACCAGGAAAAGCCTGAATGAAGCACCAATTACTCTCGATAACAGAAAGAAAAATGCTCCTGTTTTATAAGACCAGAAACCAAAACGGCGTTCCAAATAGGAATAGATTGAGACGAGGTTTAGTCGGTAGTAAAGCGGTAGGAGAACTGTGGCGATTACAGTATAGCCAAGTATGTAACCTAACACTACCTGGAAATAGGAGAACTGACTAGCCCCTACCCAACCCGGAACCGAGATAAAGGTTACCCCTGAGAGCGTAGCGCCAATCATTCCAAATGCCACCAAGTACCAGGGCGATTGACGATTAGCAGTGAAAAATGTCTTTGAATCTCCCCTACCTGCCGTAAGATGAGAAATGGCGATCAGCAGCAGGAAGTACCCAAGAATAATCCCGATTACCAAAAATTGATTCATAACTCCTCCTCTGCGCGATATTACTTTATTTTTTTATTAGTTTTGCCATGTAATCGAGAGTAAGATGATAGAATTCTCTTATCAGCACGAACAACTTGAAGAACTTTTAGAAGAGGTTCAAACCGAAGACCAGAAAGACCTGGTTGTATTCAATGATGACGTTAATACTTTCGATCATGTCATCAATACCTTAATGAAGGTATGCAGACACTCTCCTGAACAAGCCGAGCAATGCACCTGGATCATCCACTACAAGGGCAAATGTTCAGTTAAGAAAGGTAGCTTCATTGAGCTTAAGCCGATGAAGGAAGCCATCGTTGATGCCGGCATCAATGCTGCCGTAGTTTAGGCCCTCCTATGCAATATCCCTCGAAATTAATAGAGGACGCAGTTACAGAGATCTCCAAACTTCCTGGTATTGGAAAAAAGACCGCGCTTCGTTTAGCGCTACATCTGCTTAAGGAAAAGCCACAGAAGACAATCGACCTAGCGCAAGCCCTGTCTGATCTTCGTGAGAAAACTGAATATTGTCCGACTTGCCATATGATTTTTGATGGGGACGATTGTATGTGTCAGAGCCATCGAAAAGACCGAACTATAATCTGCGTAGTTGAAGATACGCCTGATGTACTGGCCATCGAAAACACAGCACAGTATCAGGGTGTGTATCATGTGCTTGGAGGCATCATATCTCCAGTTGATGGCATCGGACCGGGTGACCTTAACATTGAATCTCTCATTAATCGGGTTAAGGCTGATGGAGAAGTGAAAGAAGTGATATTGGCACTAAGCCCTACCATGGAAGGCGACACAACTACTTTCTATATTACCAAACGACTGAAAGATTTGAATGTGAAGGTGAGCACCATTGCCCGGGGTGTGCCAATTGGTGGGGAACTAGAGTATACTGACGAAATAACCCTGGGGCGAAGTATTGCCAACAGGGTATCGTATGAAGTCTAAAGTCAGCGTTAATTCCCTTCAACAATATCGAAAGCAATATTCAAAAGATAATCTGGTATTGGCCTTGGTAAATCAGTATTTTTGCCGCCTCTACTAGAGCAAATCACATGGAGCAACTTTCAAACAGGATCCAATCTTTGGCTGTTTCAGCCACCATTGCCATGACCAAAAAAGCCCGCGAACTACGCGAGCAAGGTAAAGATATTATCAGTCTTAGTATTGGTGAGCCAGATTTTAAAACTCCTCCGCACATTGCTGACGCCGCCAAAGAGGCTATCAACAGTGGAGACTATTTCGGCTATCCCCCGGTGGCGGGCTATTTAGATCTGAGGGAAGCCGTTGCCGAGAAGCTTAAAACACAGAACAACCTCAACTGGTCAGCCAACAACATTGTAGTCTCAACTGGCGCCAAACAGTCTATAGCTAACGTTATGCTGAGTTTGGTAAATCCTGGCGATGAAGTGGTGGTGCTGGCCCCTTATTGGGTCACTTATTCTGAAATCGTAAAGCTGGCTGAGGGTGTACCTGTAATACTCAATGGTCAACACGAAAATGATTATAAGCCCACTGCTGAAGAAATTAAAGGGGCGATTACTCCTAAGACAAAACTCATCATTTACTCGTCGCCCTGCAATCCTACCGGCTCCCTCTATAGCAGACAAGAATTTGAAGAAATAGCAACGGTACTAAGAGACTTCCCTGATATTCTGGTGGTTGCTGATGAGATTTATGAGCATATCAACTTCGTTGGTGAGCATGTAAGCATGGGCAGCATTGAGGGCATGCACGATCGCACCATTACCATAAATGGCATGTCGAAAGCCTTTGCCATGACTGGTTGGAGAATCGGATACATGGCAGCCGCTGATTGGATTGCCAAGGCTTGCGACAAGATGCAGGGCCAGTTCACCTCTGGCGCCAGCTCTATTTCCCAACGTGCAGCGTTAGCAGCTTTGAAGGCTGACTTAGCCCCAACCAAAGAAATGACCGCTGCCTATAAGCATCGTCGAGATGTGGTTTACGATCTAATTGCTGAAATACCGGGAGTCAAAAATTACGTACCGCAAGGGGCATTCTATTTCTTCCCTGATTTTAGTTATTACTTCGGAAAGTCGTTTAATGGTAATCCTATCAACGACGCCAACGACTTGGCTATGTACTTACTCGAAGAAGCTGGAGTTTCTACAGTGACCGGTCAGGCCTTCGGAGCTCCTAGTAATATTAGAATATCTTACGCGGCCAGTGAGGAAGAGCTAAGAGAAGCAATTCGGCGTATCAAAGAAGCACTGGCTAAATTGCAATAATGAGCTACTCCTCAGTTGACGATATATTCTCAGCCTTTGACCAACTTAAAGTGGTGGTTATTGGCGATGTTATGGTTGACTCATACATCTGGGGAGACGTCAGTCGAATTTCCCCGGAGGCACCGGTGCCCATAGTCCGAACCCGGAAGCGGGAATTTCGGTTAGGTGGAGCTGCTAATGTGGCCCTAAATCTTAAGGCCTTAGGAGCGGAACCGATATTGTGCGCAACTGTGGGAGATGATGACGAGGGAGAAAAATTCATTTCAAGATTAGCAGACAGGGGGCTTTCCGCCGAAGGCATAGTAAAGTGCAATGACCGCGAGACAACGGTAAAGACACGCGTACTTTCCGGTTCACAACACATCCTAAGGGTTGATTCTGAAAGTGAAGAGTATCTCTCTGCTGAAAGTGAGCAACTTTTGCAAGAAAAGATCGATGCTCTTATTGTAAATAGCCAGGTAGTTGTTTTCGAAGATTACGATAAAGGCACCATCACTCCAACCATAATTGCAAATACCGTGGCCAGGGCTCAAGAGGCTGGCATCCCAACGGTGGTTGATCCCAAGCTTAGGAACTTCGCCCAGTACAAAGGTGTGACCCTATTCAAACCTAACCTAAAGGAATTAAGAGAAGGTTTAAAAATCGATGTCGATATTGAGGATGTTAGTTCCGTTAAATCTGCAGCCTCCAGTCTACGGGAAAACCTGGGCTGCGCTGGCACCTTAGTAACGCTTTCTGAGAAAGGCGTATATATTGATTTGGAAGATCAGCAGCATCATATTGACGCCCACCTAAGGTCTATCTCTGATGTCTCCGGCGCCGGAGATACGGTAGTATCTATTTCAGCGCTCGGATTGGCGCTTAAGCTGTCCCCGAAAATTATTGCGGCATTGGCCAACCTTGGTGGTGGCCTGGTCTGCGAACATGTGGGTGTAGTGCCAATCGATAAGGAGCAGTTGAAAAAGGAAGCTCTTCAGCATATCGAGCTTTAACAACCCCGATACATAATTCCCAGAGATTGGTACCCTATTACCACGGAGGATTTCACCAGCAGTTGACATTTGCTAAAACTATAGATTTAGCATTATGAAGACCCCATTAGTATTTATTTTAACTCTTTTTGTGGTAGTTACCACAGAATATAATCCCTATCGGTTCTCTCCAAAACAAGAGCAGTTTAGTCGCGATTTTGCTGAGGGCCAACTAGATGCCAGCAAGCAATCTCCAGCGCAAAATGACGGTGATATCATCAGTCAAAAAAGAATTGCCAATTTCGAAGAGCTAATTAATTACATTGTGCAAACCGAAGGTCGGGAAAGGGATAGTATCAAGCTAGATCCCGAGCGATACTCTTACTTGCAGCAAGCCAATCTTCACGGCATCACCTACCTCAGTGATAGCCTCAAGGTTAATGGCTTTCTGTTGACTCCAAAAGAAAGCGGAAAGTTTCCTGCGATAATCTACAATCGAGGAGGCAGCCTGGGCTGGGGATCGCTAACTCACTATGTTGCATCAATTGGTCTCGGTGATTTGGCAAGATTATCCGCGTCAGGCTATGTGGTCGTCGCCAGCCAGTACAGAGGCAATGGCGGTAGCGAAGGCAAAGAAGAGTATATGGGAGCAGACATCAACGATGTTACAAACCTCATACCGCTGCTAAGCCACATACCTCACGCCGATACATCCAGAATAGGTATGTTCGGATGGAGTCGGGGTGGTGCCACCACTTTTGCAGCCATGAGGAAAACTAATCGCCTGAAGGCTATTGCGGTTGGCGGACCTGGCACCAACCTGGTTGCAGTAGCCCAAGATAGGCCGGAATTAAAGGAATGGTGGTCGGAGTTTATCCCTGGATTTAAAGAAGACTGGGAAGCTGCACTGAAACAAAGATCTCCTTATTTCTGGGTTGATGAACTACCCAAGGATGTACCGATGTTGATTATGCACGGCACGGCGGATATCGCGGCCAGAGCCAGGGAAACTTTAAAGTTTGCTGTTGAGCTCGACAAACATCAGCTCCCGTACAAATTGATAATGTATGAAGGTGATAATCACGCTTTGAGGTTGCACCGGGATGAAATGTTCAGCGAACTTATCACGTGGTTTAACCGCTTTGTGCGAGACGGCGAAGAAAAGCCAAAAGCGGAACTAGCCAAATAGAAGAGGTGCCTTTAGAACCAATTGTGCTCAGATGTGACTGTTAGCGCAGAAAATCAGTAATTTTGATGGAAATTACCTACAGGAATGTCTTATCTATTCGATGATTTCAAAGGCTGGAAAACCTATTGTGAAGAAGGTAACCTGACCTTGTTTGAGCCTGTTCTTGAATATGAGCAGAAACAAAAAGGGCATGATGAGGGGCAAGTCTGGGAAGTTTTGGGTGCGGCTTACCAAGTGATGAAGGAGGCGGTTGCTACAGGCCTCTCCGAGGACATGAACTCCCGCTCAGGCATGGTTAATAACGGGGCCAAGAAAGTGTACCAGCATGACAAAACGGTTCTTTCTAAGGAATTTCAGACACTAATTTCCAGGGCGCTGGCCGCCAAAGAAGTTAATAGTTGCATGGGTAGAATAGTGGCGGCTCCCACTGCTGGGGCGTCGGGAATTCTGCCAGGAACCATGGTTACCCTGCAAGAGATCCACGGGTTGGATGATCAGAAAATTTTGGAAGGACTATTGGTTGGAGCAGGCATTGCCCTGATCATTGAAAAGAAGGCATCATTAGCTGGTGCTGTGGGGGGGTGTCAGGCCGAAACCGGAAGTGCCGCTGCTATGGCCTCCGGAGCTATTGTCTATTGCCTCGGTGGTAATATCGATCAGGTTTTTAATGGAGTGGCTATAACAATTCAATGTATGTTAGGGCTAGTCTGCGACCCCGTTGCTGGCCTGGTAGAGGTACCCTGTATTGTGAGAAATGCCAGCGCGGCCGCAATCGCCAACTCTTCAGCACAGATTGCCCTGGCTGATGTAAGTGCGGTGATACCGGTTGATGAATGTATTGAAGCCATGGGTGAAATAGGCCAGAGCATGGAAACACGTTACAAAGAAACAGCCTTAGGTGGTTTGGCGGCAACAACCACAGGACAAAGCATCGCCAAGAAAGTACTGATTCAGGACATCGACATCTTGCCTGATCAAGAAGTCTAAGTGAATTTGTAACCCAGAAAATACACTAGATAAGAAAGAGTAAACGACCAAAAGATTGCGCTGATCAGCATGAAGATGATTATCCTGCGCTTATCAGCACCAAAGGTTGTAAGTATTATTGAGCCGCCTGGTGGAGAGAATAGTATTGGTGTTAGGAAGCTTACACCGAAAACTCCATAGCGCTTCCAAATTTTTAGCACCTTTTCATTATTTGTTGTGCCTTTTAGAGAATAAAAGCGCTTCAATAGTTTCTCCCGAAGCCTTTCACCAATTAAGGTAAATATTATTACAGTTGTCATCATCCCCGAAACTGTAAGCAAGATTGTAATCGCGAAATCCACCCCTGAAGCGAAAGCCAAAGGTGGAGCAAATACAAACTTGATCATACTAGTCAAGTAGACTGATAGGTACTTAATCAACATCCCAGTAGATTATTAAGAAATTAAGAGACTACTAGATAGATATATACGGAGTAGATCAGCAGTAGTAACACACCTTCGATGCGCTCTATCTTTTTGCTGGTGAGCATCAGTGGCAATATGAGGAAGGTAATTCCCAGCATCCAAAGCATATCAACGTTTCTAATCGCCTGGTTGACTTCAATGTCTTTGACTATACTGGTTATTCCCAGGATGGAAAGTACATTGAAAATGTTTGACCCCATGAGATTACCCAGTGCCAGGTCGGTTTCCTTTTTGAAAGAAGCAACAATGGCAGTAACGAGCTCTGGAAGGCTAGTGCCCAATGCAACCACAGTGATACCAATAATTCTTTCGCTAACTCCCAGAAAGCGAGCTAACTCCTGGGCCCCACCCACAAACCACTCGGCACCAAAATACAGCCCCGCACAACCCAAAGCTATAAAGCCCAAATCCTTCCATATATTAGTAGATGGGGAATCTTCAGTCGGTTTCTCCAACTCCTGCTCAATAGTTCTTGCTTCCTGCGACTGAGATCGCGATCGTCTTATTATAAATACCGTGTATCCTATCAATAGCGAAACGAAAAGCACCCCTTCATAGAAAGTAAGATCACCATCGCCAACCAGGAAATACATTAGCAGTGAACTTCCCATAGCCATCGGCCAGTCAATCTTCATGCTATCCGCTCCCACATGAATATTTGAAATTGTGGCGGTTACCCCCAGCACCAAAGCAAGATTACAAATGTTAGAACCAACAACATTTCCCATAGCCAAATCAGGGCTTCCTGAGAGCGCCGACTTCAGACTAATAAGCAACTCCGGGGCCGAAGTTCCAAAAGCAACGATTGTAAGGCCAACTACCAATGGAGAAATATGTAGTCTTAGGGCAATACGCGATGCCCCCTTAACCAGTG
>JANQPQ010000040.1 GCA_028285445.1 Cyclobacteriaceae bacterium
TAGCTTGTGAGCATAGCCACCACTTAGATAAGCCCCTGGCTCATCAAATAGATCATATTGTATAATAGTAATATTCACCGTATTTAAATCCTGGGGCAATTCCCTTTCGCTGGGAACGTCTGTCCATCTAGCATTTCTCTTTACGAAAGAAATTCCTCCTTCGGCATGGATCCATCCATTGCCAACTTTGAATTTTTTACCTACGCCGGCTATTAATGACAAATTCAACGTTGGGTGAGTGCAGCTAAATGCAGGCTGGTTTGGCAAAGAGAAAGTTTCGCTTACCTCAAAATCAAAAGATGAGTAGGTTATTAATCCAGTGAAGTAAAGCTGATTTTTCATTAAGTACCTGTAAGAAAAACCAGCCTGAACACTATTGGATAAGGTTTGAGAAACTACTTTTCTGTTTCCTCTCACCAATACGATATCAGCATCTGGAATGGCTGGGCCAATGCCTAAGGCAAACTCATGTTGTTGAGCCATGGTAAACTGAGTGCAACTAAATAGCCCTATGAACATCCCAATATTTATGCTACGTCTGATAGTACAGGTTCTGAACATAACTCCAACGTAGTACCTCACATCAAATAGGAAGGCGCACTTTAGAAAGTATGCCATATAAGATGTCAAACGGAAGTACCATGGCTATCAGAATTAAAATAAGATTAGACATGAAGTTGAGAATGATGTATTGTATGGGGTTGTTGGTTCTGTTAGTGTCTTGCCAAAACGACCAACTACCACCGCCTAGTTTGTATTCTTACTCTAACCCGACTCAATTTAATGATGGGATAGAAGTGGGTGGCCTGAACCAGGTTGGAATGGATGAGCAATTGATTACGAGTATGATGGATGAGCTATTGAATGATCCTTCACATAGCTACCATAGTATGCTAATCTTCAAGGATGACAAGCTGGTACTGGAAGAGTATTTTGGAGGCTTTGATCTGGAAATTAGAGATTACGAATTGGGCCAGGTTCCGTTTCAGCAATTCGATGAAAGCAGCCTGCACTTTTCGGCTTCTGTTACGAAAAGCGTCACCTCCTTACTTTACGGGATAGCGATAGATAAAGGAATTGTGCCGGCAAATCTGAATACTTCTCTATTTACTTTTTTTGACGACTACCAAGACCTTGGGAACGGAAAATTAGATGTTACCGTCCACCATATGCTAAGTATGACAACCGGCCTTGAGTGGTCTGAAGATACTGATTTTGTTAATCCTACAAACAACCTGGTAGAGATGTGGAACGCCCAAGATCCTGTCGGCTATTTGCTTGCTAAGCCTCTGGAGATTAGCCCAGGTAATGTGTGGAATTACAATAGTGGCGTAAGTACTATTCTCGGGGAAATAGTTGCTCGAAGCGCAAATAAATCCCTAAGTGAATTTGCCGCCGAAGAGTTATTTGAGCCACTGGGAATTAATGATTTCGAATGGGTGGGGCATGTCGAGAATAACGATTTGGCCCTAGGTGGCGGCGGGCTTTATTTATCAGCCAGGTCTATGGTAAAGTTGGGACGGTTGGTTCTTAATGAAGGTGTATGGAATGGCAAGCAAATAGTGTCAGCGGAATGGATTCGCGAATCAACCTCACCACAGTTCGATTTACCTCCCTCGTTTTTCGAGTCACTGCACGCCGAAGAATATGGATACCATTGGTGGGTGGAGAGCTATGACAACGGGAAAATACAAGGCTTCAGTGCCAGAGGCTGGGGCCTGCAGTTTATTATTGTAGTTCCAGCATTAGACTTGGTTGTAGTATTAAATGGAGGGCATTGGAATCCACAAGAAACGGCCCCAGTAAAATTCAATTACTTAATTGAGGAATATATAATACCCGCCGTTCAGGACTGACAGGGTAACTGAGAGAATAAACCGAAATCGACATCATGATTTCCAAAAAGAATCTTGAAACTGCCAAAAGGACTAAATATTGGAAATCAGGGCGCACTTTAGAAATTGCGCCAATTAGGTCTCAGTTAACTGATAAGCTTGCAATGCAGAAATGCAAAACGGGTTTTTAGGCAGAGATCTGCTTGGTCTCCAAGCGGTCTTTGCCTTTTCTTCTGTACTCTGATGGAGTAACCGCAGTATACTTTTTGAATACACGATTGAAGGAAGCCTTATTATTGAAACCATTCTCTATTGCAACAGCCAATATTTTGAAATGGTCGAAACTCTCATCCCTCAGCATTCTTTTCGCAGATTCGATGCGATACTGATTTATAAATTCAAAGAAGTTGGTCCCGAACTCCTGATTAACTATCTGTGATAGGTGATAGGCCGGAACGTTGATCTGGTCAGCCAGATCAGAAACCTTCAATTCACTATTCAGGTAAGGCTTATGTTCAGATATGTGGGAGAGAAGTAGTCCCTTGATTTGCTCCACCTTTGACTGGTCAAGCGACGATGTTTGATATTTCGGTTCATTTATGTTGGCGCTGGTTATTGGCAAATAGATGCTGTAGGTATTACTTCGTATTTGGGCATTATGACCAATCATAATAATTATAACGACCATGCCTAAAACGAACAGCACATCCAATTCAAGTACGTAAGTGTTATTAATCTTATTGGCTATAAAGGAGATAGTATTAAGAACTATCAGTAGAGTAAACCCCAAGGCTAGTTTCTTAGTCCACTTAAGTCGAAACAGGCGGTCAGTGGAGTGATTGTGGCTAAGCCATACTTCGTATTGGAAGATTTTGCGATAGGCCAAATAGGCAAATAGCAGGTTTGTCATCAATGTTGATAGTCCATAAAGAAAGGGAGCTGGCGAGATTTGTAAAGAGGCTAGCTCGTTGATAAAGTCCATCTTCGAGCTAAGGCTTTCGAAATAAAAGGGAACAAAATAAACCAGCCAAACCAGGAATGGAGTGACATACAAAAGGTGCTGCCTTTTATAATGGAAATTGGGCCTATTCAAGGCTTCTACATACAGCAAGAACACCGGCCCTACCAACAGAAGCAAAGGAAATGTAACACCTACTAAGTAAGGAAGGTGGAATATCAACCCTGACATTAGTGCCACATACTCCGTAATATGGATAGAATAGACCAAAACGAAAGTAGCAGCCAGGTTTCTGGCCGTTTGATTTCCTTCTTTGCCAACCACTAAGTTTAGTGATAATATATACCCGTAAATGGCTCCTGCTAGTATTAAGGCTGCATCCAGGCCTATTTGAATTGAAGACATTGGCTACATGATTAGTTACTCCATGGTAACGGATTCCCAGCTGTAAGAAGTAGGCAAAATTTCAGAATCGGGTAATAGATTCTAAAGTGAGCCAAAAAAAACTCATGATTCTCCCAACTTCCCCACTCAAAGTCGCTGCAAAGTGACAAGGGCCGAAGGCCCAAGGTAAGTTTTAGTTATGACGTTGGATTCGTTAAGGGCAGACCCCGCGAATTTCCCTTAAGAGAGTACTACCACAGGAAGTACTCTCTTCTAGTCCAGACGACAATGACCCTTTAAATACCACCTTGCTGGCGGTAATACTCATTTTGAACCAATAGGCTATCAGTGATGAAAAACTTAACGATGACAGTAGTCATTTTTTCACTAACATTTATGACTTGTAACTCTCAGGAAAAGTTTCAAAGGCCAGAGGTTAAGGAATATCCAGCGAGTACGATAGTCGACCAAACCGATGTTTACCATAATATCGAAGTGGAAGATCCTTATAGGTGGCTTGAGAATTTGGAAAGTGACGAAGTGCGAAATTGGATGCAAGCCCAGGATTCATTCGCTTCATCGTTCATCGATACCTTGTCAATACGACAGGCTGTCCTTAACAGATACAATGCTATTAGGAACATCAAGCCCGGACGTATCAGCGGGGTACCTAGAAAAGCCGTCGGCAAATACTTCTTCTACAGCCGCAAACTAGAGCCAGTAGGTATTTATGTATCAGAAAGCAGCCAACCTGGAACAGAGAATCTGCTGTACTCACTTGAGGCAATAAGCAAGTTGGGTGAACCGGATCAAAATATGAGGCTTGTTGAATTTGAACCTAGCCCAGATGGCAAGTATTTGGCTTTCGGAATTGCAAATGGTGGCTCGCAGTGGAACACATGGTACATTTTAGATGTGGCCAATCGGAAACTACTTGATGATCAACTCGATGGTATGTATTTGTTTTACTCGAAGATTTCCTGGAAGAAGGATAGCCAGGGTTTCGTTTATAATGGATTTCAGGTGCCGCAAGGCTCTGATATGCAAACACCAACGGGTCATCAAATCCGGTATCACCGTGTTGGCACATCCCAGGATGCTGATGCAATCATATACGAAGATCTGGAAAATCCCGGATGGATATTTAGTGGCGACGTTAGCAACAACGGCAAACACTTTGTATTTACAAGCCTGGGTCGGGAAGTAAACAATGTTTACTACAAAAAGTTAGATTCTGAAGAGCCTGTGGCAGAACTGGTAGGAGGCAGGAGTGATCGATATATCTATATAGGTTCCATTGGCGACGACTTATATTTCGCTACAAGCAAAAACTCTCCAAACTTGCGAGTAGTAAAGATTAACATCAATGAACCAGAATACGAAAATTGGGTGGAGTTGGTACCGGAAAGGGACTATGCCATTAATACTGCGGTTTTGGTGGGAGGGAAGCTGGTAATTGAATACCTGAAAGACGTCTCTCCTCAATTGGAAATACATACGCTAAATGGGGAATTGGAGACAAGGGTGAAGCTGCCATACATTGGGGGCTGGTTGGTATCTAGGCGTAGCACTGGGTTTATGAACGGGGTCATTGGTAATCAGAATGATGATGAGGCCTTCTTTGGAATGAATGGCCAAACTGATCCAGGTTCCATTTACAGACTTAACACAACAACGGGGGAAATTACGGTTTATAGCAAACCTGAATTGGCCTTCAATCCCGGAGACTATACTACCGAACAGGTGTTCTATAATTCCAAAGACGGTACCAAAGTGCCAATGTTCATTGTCTACAAAAATGGCTTAAAGAAAAATGCGAACACTCCAGCCTGGCTCTACGCCTATGGCTATAACTTTCCTTCTACTTTATATTATGTAGGCAGTATTATGACCTGGCTGGATATGGGAGGAATTTATGCCTACCCCGGGATCAGGGGAGGATCTGACTATGGCATTAACTGGATAAAGGCTGGTGCTGCCAGAAACAAGCAAAATGCTATTGATGACTATATCTATGCTGCCAGGTATCTGATAGAAGCGGGGTATACTACCGCTGACAAGCTAATTGCAAATGGTGGAAGCGCCAGCGGGCCACTTCCTGCAGCGGCTATTATTCAAGAGCCTTCACTATTCGGACTTGCCTATATTGATATTCCATTGCTGGATATGGTACGTATGTACGACTTCATTAGTCAGATAATAACTACTGGTTGGGGTTCTATAGAAAACAAAGAAGATTTTGAGGCACTTTACGCATGGTCTCCTTACCACAATGTGAAGCCTGCAAACTACCCACCAACCATTATCACGCCGGGAGAGAAAGATCAAATGGCCAATCCATTACACGCCTATAAGTTTACTGCTGCACTGCAGAATGCTCAGAAAGACAATACTAGCCCCATATTGTTGCAAATAGCCTGGGGTGCAGGCCATGCAACTACGCGCAGAACTGAGATCAATCAATTGGCATTTGCAGCCTATTGGTTTCAGATGAAAGTGGAGTAGCCTGGAAGGTGCCAGATGCCATTCAATTAGCTCTCAATAAGGCGCTTTAAGCTTCTTAAGTCATTGAGCTGACGCCGTATCATAGATCTCTTCAGTAGTGGAAGAAGGAGCCTCATTACCAGCCCTTTCGGTCTTACCTCATTGAGCATGAGTACTTCCGTTCCACCGCCATCGATACTTCGCAGTCGAGTCTGCGCTTCCATCAAAATTTGTTTGCTTTCAAGCCTATAGGAGAATTGGAACGGTGGCTCAATAGAAAGCAACTCTTCCTCAAACACAACCTCTCTTCCATTTTCCTTGAACAGATATTGAAATTTAGCACCCGGTTCATTGAGAAGATCATTCAAAGGCTTGACTTCTTTTAGACCAGTGAGCCATTGATGAATGACTGAGTGATCACTAATAACATCATAAACAAGTTCTAATGATTTTTCGATTTCTATTCTAGTTTCGTAGGTCACCATAATTATTTGATCTTAATTCACACCAGGTCGATTGTGGGTTACCAACCAAAACATCCAGCAATTTGGTTTACTCGTCAAATGGCTTAGGCACCCGCATCCAGCCCTGATATATGCTAACAATTTTTATTGGGCCTAATACTAGAAAGCCGCAACGTGAAAAGCGTATCAGTTTCTAAACTACCACCTATTTAAAGCAGGGTTTGTCAAGTAATTTGGCTAGTGACCGGTTGCTACTGCTTGTCCATCATCATCTCAATCATGGCTTTGGCACCATCAGGTCCTGTAACTTTCAAAACGGGGCCAGTTCCCTGGGCCTTAATTGACAAATCAAAATCAAAAAATGGACAGCATTTGCGCTCCGACAGCATGTAGTAAGTCAGTTTTGGAAGGAATTCGTCTTCTATCTTAAACTGGAATATGTATCCGTTTTCAACTTCTTCATAAGACTCCACCCTTGAAAATATGACATTACGCAACTCATCCAGGCGTTCCTAAACTCCAGTTAGTAGCTCTTTTCCAACCCGATAATAAAAATTAATGAAGTAATAATATGGCCAGCAGATTTATCCCTTAGCTTGCGGGAGTAGTTCGTATAATGCTGATTTAATCTGCTGTGGTGCCTCCAACAAACATAATCCTCCAGAACTTCAGCTTTCCTTTCTCCGGAGTAAGTATCCACATGTTATGTACCGAAATAGGTTCAACTGTTCCACTTTCCTTCAATGTGCGTGTGCCACCAACCCAAGCGGCTAAGTATACCTTTTCTCCAAGCGTCTCTGTTTCCTTCACATCCAAAGTCACCTGAAGATCATAGGTATTGAAATATGGACTGTATAATCCTCTCATTGCTTCTTTACCCTTTACAGGGCCTGCAGGCATAAATAATACGACATCTTCCGCTACAAGATTCATAAATGAATCGATGTCTTCACCGTTGAAGGCTTTTGTCCAGGCATCAACAAACTGGGCCATTTGCTGGCTGCTGGCATTTTGGGCCTGCAGATGGCAACAAATTGAAAGGACTCCTAGGGTGATCAGGCTGGAGGTTTTCATGGGGTCATCGGAGATTGTGGAGCACATGGGCTTGTAACACTCAAGATAGGAAGTTTCAGGCTTAGGTTTCAATTCAGCCTATTTATTAACTCTCTCAGCACTTCCGGGAATTGTTTCTGTCCCCTAAGAAAATGACCCCTGTCCTTATACTCAAAGTACTGAGAATTCAATTGCTGATGTATATGCCGGGCTTCGGCAATTGGGATATATTCATCATCAGCAGATGCAAATTGGACTATCCATTGTTGATTTCTCTTGATGGCTCCCCAATTCCATGGTCGATCAAAGTACCCACTTTGCTTTTCCAGGTCATCCTCCAGATCGGTGTAGGCAGCCGCTACCAGTATGCTTCCTAATATTCTATGAGTTTCTGCATATCTCATGGCGCAAACTGCTCCGGAAGAATGCCCGATCATTATAGTGTCCTGATCGGCCTTTGCGTGCTTCTCAAGAAACTTAATCCAATATTGCTCCCTGGCCATAACGGAGTCAGGGAAAGTTTCTGCCATGATTGGTAATCCAAGTTTTTGAATTTCAGCCGTTAGCCATGGTAGCCAGGCATAGTTCCACCTTAGGGTTTGATTGCCGTGGATTAAAACAATCTTGCAATGCTTCATTATGGCCGGATAGTAACGTTTCCATCTTCATCCACTGCCACCACATCGCCTTCATTGACCGACTGCAAAAACTCCTTGCCAAGGCTATCTACAGCAGGTATCTTGCTATTGGCCCATTTTTCTGCCAAGGCAAGTCCGGCAGCTGAAAGAGAGTCAATTTTCTCTGAAAGGAGAATGACCGCTGGAGCAACTCCCTTTCGGGCCACCAATTCCCAGACCGCCCCCGCTGAGGTTGATCCAACCGTGGTAGGGATACAAAGTGCACTGCCCTTAAGATCCTTTCCATAAAGTTCTGGAGAGTTATGATCTCCACAGATGGCCATATCATCATCTTTAAGCACCGTACTATAATAACTGGCCAGGGAGTTAAAACCGGTATGGCTAACAAGTGCTTTGGCATGCAACTTTCCTTTGAATAGAGGTCGGCCTCGAAAGTTCTTTTGGCTATTCACGCTCTTGGTAAGCTCGGCAGTGTCGCTTCTAGGTTTTTCCAGCGGGGTATCACGCTTGACTGGTGCTTTGTCATGTGCTGGTACTTTGCCGGTGGCAATTATTTCAGCTAATTGGGCATCAAGAATTAACCTGGCATTGGTAAATGTTCGAAGCTTATTAGAGTTGGTTAATACTGCTTCATTACCACAAAGACTATTGTTCATGTAAGACTCGAGGCAAGTACCACTGAGACGTGCTCCGGTTGCTGTTAACTTGTTAAATATTTCTGGTGTGTCATGGCGAAATTGACGAAGGACTTTCGGCGGTGCAACCAGCACCGTATCAACTGCAATTGTATCACGGTTATTTGAGGCCAAAGCGTTGCTAATTCTGTCGGTCCACTCATGTAATTCTCTCAAACTCAAGTGCGGGCAACCGATCATTGCCTTTTGTGGAGTTGCACCTGGATCTTTCCACATCACCGGGTAAGAAGCAATCAGACTTGAAAGTATTTCATCAGTGATCCTGTAAGATTGGTAGTCTTGGTGTAGTAGATTTTCCTTGTAGTCAACTGCCTCTGGTGTAATGCCTTCAATATGATAGAGAGCAACTGCGCCAATGGCCGCACAAGCCGCTCCCATTTCTTTGAGGTAATCCCTGGTGATATTATTAATCCCATCTCCCAAGAACTCCCTTACTCCAGTGATATAGGGGATGCCATCCTGAACTTTCTCGCCAATGGCTGCTCCTAACAATTGTGGATTTGGTAAAGTTTCCGTGCAAATCTCAATCTTCCAATTCGCTTTTCTACCTTCATCTGTAAGGAGGCCAAACCTAGGGGTTTTGCCCGCAATGTTAGAAAGCAGATCAATAATGGCTGCGTTTCTGTTGGTTCGGGCACCAAGCGCAGAATTCGCGTAAACTACGCAGGAAGACTCAGACCAGGCGAGGATATCTCCACGGCCAGGAATATTGCCACCTTCGAAAACATAGGGTGAACAGGTGTATGCATGGTGATCTTCCAAGCCCAAAAGCTTCATTGCTGTTTGGGTTCGACCATTATCCTTAAACATTCGCTTGAATTCCAACTCTTGTTCGGGAGTTATGCCCAGATTTCTAAAATCCAATGGTTCCCGCGGGTCGAGCGTGAACGGAAACTTTGTTTTGAGACCTGCAGCTACCAATTCTTCAAGAAGTTCCACCGGAGCATCGACACCAGGGGTAGAGCCCGAGATTGAGAAATGGCCATTGCCCTGAATATCTAAAAACCGATCGGCTTCCAGGATTTCTCCGTAGAGCACAAGGGTTTCCATGATCCGGCGCATTAATTGGCCCTGCTGACCTTCTAATATCTGTTGTTCTTCCTTAGAAAGCTTCATTGTGCGATCTCAGATGCTTCGGATTCTGTTAGCTCAATCATTTTATTTAGGTCGAAATTCTCTTTCCTTCTGGCACTTGATCCTACAAACCAAAGAATTACTCCAAACACAGCCCACCCACCAAAAAGCCACCATTCCAGGGGAAGTGGTTCGCCGGGAGTGTAGGGGTCGATAATGGTCAACACCATTATATACAAAGAGGAAATACAGCCCAAAATTGGTAGGAGCAAACCTCCAGGTGCGCGGTAGGGTCTAGACATGTGAGGCTTGTTCTTCCTTGACCTTACCATAGACAAACACACAATGAAGAAAAGCATGCCCACTGCCGTCGAGCTGCTATTAACCAGGGGGATTATGGCATTCTTACCCAAGAGTACACCCAAAGCAACAACTACAGCGGCAAAGGCTATGGCATAAATTGATATACCATTCTTGTTGACTTTTGCAAAGCCCGGCCATATCATATGGTTCCTGCCCAGTGCAAGCATTGCCCGCACAAAGACAAATATGCAAGCATTCCAGGTAGACAACAGTCCAAGGAGTCCACCAATTAATGCTGCTTTCATTAATGCCGTAGAGCCCAGACCAATTTCAAAAGCCTTAGCAGTTGCCAGGTCAGAACCAATCAGCTCAACCCGGGGAGCCACCGCAGCCGCTGAAAATATTATTGCTACGTAGAACAACGCGGCGCAGGCAATGGAAAGTATGATGATATTGGCAATTGCCCTTGCAGATACATTTTTATCCCGTTCTGATATTCCCTGGGCAATGCTTTCGAAGCCGGTAAGGTAAAACGGCACCCCAACGAATACTGCAATAATCCCTGGCCAGACCGAGCCATTAGCAGATTCAACAAAAAGAGGGATTAAGTTTTTATTACTGCCTTGAAAGATGGCGGCGCCAATTAAAACAGCCACTATCACCAGCAATACCCCGGTAAGAAACCGTTGAGTAACGGCTGAAGTTGATCCACCCTTCAAATTTGTGTAGCACAGCATCCAGTTTAATCCGATGCCAAAGACTAAATGGCCAACGTGGATATTAGAACCCTTAAAACTGTAAAGTAGAGGGCCCATGCTTGCTGGCCACAACGTTTCCATCAACCAACCAATTGATAGTGCTTCGAATATAATGGTGAGAAACATTGTCAATGCAAGCATCCAGCCTGCTATGAAGGAGGTTTTGACACCAATTTCACGAAGTGCATAAACAATAGGCCCACCCACCTGTGGGTAAATACCGGCCATTTCAGCATAGCAAATACCAACTGGGGCCAGAAACAATATGCCTGCAACAAAGGCCACGGCGGCGCCGAGTGGGCCTGCATCACTGAGCCAAAATCCCAAGACGGTGATCCAGCCGATGCCGATGATCATCCCAAAGGTGAGGGCAAAATAATCGAGCTTAGTTAGGGATCGCTTCTGTGTCATGGTTAGCCTTTAGTAAAACCAGGCTCCTTGTACGTGGGATTGGGGTAGTTATAGAAGCCTTGCCCATTTAACACACCCAACTTTCCGGCCGCTACCATGTCTTCCAGGATTCTAGGTGGCTTATCGCGCTCATCCCCACTGTCTTGGTAATAGATATTCTCAATAGACAACACTGTATGAAGCCCAATTTCGTCCATAATTCCGCAAGGGCCAGCATTAGTTCCGAAGCTCAGCATCCAGGCCCGATCAATGCCCTCAGGAGTGGCATAGCCCTGATCCAACTGCCGTAGCGTTTCCTGCTTAATTACTCTCCATAGGCGATTGAAAGAATACCCTAGCTGCTCTTTTTTCACATGAATGCACACCATGCCAATGCCCTTGCTCCAGTCCTTAGCGAATTGAATGGTTTCTGATGCTGTTTGCTTGGAACCCATCAATTCCACCATTGGAGATTCCAAGGGATCGGAGAAGTTGAGATTAAAGAATTGCTCAGGCCGATTAGACGCCTGGGCCAATGGGGTGCAGGTGATAGAAGAGGCATTGGTACCCATATATGTCTCTGCCGGTAGCAGTGTGGAGATTTCTTTTAGAACTCGTACTTTCAGCTCCAACTTTTCAGGGACATTCTCAAAAGCTAGCTGTACACCATCAAGTGCCTGCTTAAGTGATTGGCAGGGGATAAAGTTATTTTCCACCGCTTCCCGTTCTTCTTTAGAACACCAACCAATTGCTCTTTCTTTGGCTAGCTCCAACCCAGCAAAATCAATGTCATAAACCCTGGTTTCTAAATGCGATTTTGCACAGGCCCAGGCCACCTTTGTGCCCATTACGCCTGATCCAATAATGGCGATGGGCTTAGCCATGCTAAATGGTTGAAAATCATTCATATGGTTTTGTGCTTTGCTTTCCTAATAGATTGCTCAATGCGTAGATTTTGATATTTTTTCCTGTATTCAGTTGGCGTACTCTTCTGTAGTGCCTTAAAGCACTTGTTGAAGTTTGTGAAGTTGTTGAAACCACTTTTGAAGCACACCTCAGAGATAGAGAGTTCCGTTTCAACCAGCAGCGTGGTAGCGTAGTTGATCCTCAACTCATTGAGAAAATTCGAAAAGGTTATTTTGAACTTCTGCTTAAAGTAGCGACAGAAAGTATGCTCACTGAGATTAGCGACTTCCGCAATCTCTTTGGTAGTAATCTTCTCACGAAAATGATCAAGGACGTAGGAGTAGATATTGGAAATCCTACTTGTGCTTTGTTCACTCATTGGGGCATCGGCAGAGTGATTGAGAATAAATTCCGTTTCTGTTGATTTGGCTATGAGCAAGAGCATCTCCAGAAGGTGGGCCACTTTTTGGATCATATTCCCTCCAAAAGAGGTTTCCATTAGCTCTGCCACCTTCAATTTTGTATCGCCCTTAATCACAATTCCTCTTTTGCAATCTTCCAGCAACTTATGTACCGCGCTTATTTCAGATATCGATAACAACTCATCACTGAAAAGCTCCCGGCTAAAGATCAAGGTGATTACTTCGCAATCTTCACTAAGAGGAGAATCGCTACCAAGTGTATCAGGCTTTCGCAGATGAGGAAGCCCAGCCCCCATCAAGACCATATCGCCAGATTGAAATCTGCTGTAGGTCTCGCCGATCACTTGCACGCCACTGCCTTCTACAATATACTCCAACTGAATTTGCGGGTGATGATGATAGATATTGTGGAACTCCTTCTTTTCGGTCTTTCTCAGAAGGAGATAAGGATCTTTGAGCAGAGGAACAATGGTGAGTAATTCGGAGGCTCTCATCTGAAACAATTATAATTTATTTGCTCGAATTAATTCTTAATGAAGATAATTATGCCAAAATAGTTTAAACATATGCCAAAATCCAGATAAAATTCAGTCAAAGCCTTATTCTAAATTTGAAATGGGATCGAAACTAAACCGATAGACGACATCCGAAAATCTGGTGATAATGAATCAAAAGGTAATACTGACTTGTGCTGTAACGGGCGAGAGTGCTTTTAATAGGGATCATCCTAATTTCCCAATCACTCCCCAGCAAATTGCTGATGCTGCTCTTGAGGCTGAAGAAGCTGGGGCATCAGCGGTGCATTTGCACGTTAGAAATCCTGAGACTGGTGAGGGCAGTAGAGACCCAGAACTTTTTCTCGACATGGCCACTCGGGTACGCGACAACGGAGTATCAGCAGTAATCAACATTACTTGTGGCGGAGGTGGAGAATTCCGGCCTGACCCAACCGACGAAAGCAAGGCCGGGCCTGGTTCTGATATGGCATCAGCGGAAGAAAGGGTGAAGCATATCGAGATGACCTTGCCAGAACTCTGTTCGCTAGATGTCACTACCCAGAACCAAGTTGAAAGCGGTACGGACATGGTGTACCTCAACACCCCCTATACCCTGAAGAAAATGGCTAAGCGTTTTCAGGAAATTGGTGTGAAGCCAGAGATAGAACTATTTGCCCCTGGAGATGCCCTACTGGCTATGAAGATGATTGAGGAAGGATATTTTGACGCTCCACCACTATTCCAGATAGTGATGGGGGTAAGGTGGGGACTACCAAGTACTCCGGAAACCATTATTTATATGCGAGATTTACTTCCCAAAGATTGCGTTTGGGCCGCCTTTGGCCTGGGCAGAATGCAGATGCCCATGGTAGCACAATCCGTTTTGTTGGGAGGAAATGTGAGGGTGGGATTGGAAGATAACCTATACTTAAGTAAAGGTGTTTTTGCTAGCAACGGACAATTGGTGGAAAAAGCGCGTACCATTATTGAAAGCATGGGTGCAACGGTTGCCACGCCGGATGAAGCAAGAGAGATACTAGGAATAAAGAAAAAGTGATGGCAAGCCAAGATGCGAGCAGCGAACTATTGTTATTCCTAAAACAAGACTGTGAGACTTGTCAGTTAGTGCAACCCTTGGTTAGCGAGTTAATGAAAGATGGGGTGAGAATTCAAGTCTATGTCCAGGATGCCCCCGATTACTACCGGGAATTGTCTCCGGTAGATGATACCTCCCTTGAGGCTTCTTTTAACTGGAATATCGAGACTACACCAACTCTTATAAAATCATCAGATAATGGGCAGTCTATTCGTATTGAAGGCTGGGATAAGTCAGGTTGGCAAGGGGTACTCGGAAGTGAGAACCTTGGGGCAGACCTTCCTGATTTTCGACCTGGCTGCGGTTCTAAAAGCCGGGAGCCAGGCGTTTACGAAAATCTGGTGGCTAGCTATGGCGAGCCAGGAATAGAAGCTCTGAAAATTGAGGTAGGAAAATGGGAAGACGAAATAGAAACCTGTTATGATCGCGGATGGACTGATGGACTACCGGTAACGCCACCTACTGATGCCCGAATCTTGAAGATGCTGCAGGGAACTAACCGTAAGCCCGATGAGATCATAGGCAGAGTGCCTCCAAATCTGGTACCTATCACTGTAGAGAAAGCAGCAATTAACGCAGTACTCGCTGGATGCAAGCCAGAATATTTGCCGATAGTCTTAGCTGCCTTAGAAGCTGCTCTGGATCCAGTTTTTACCATGCACGGCCTCCTTTGTACTACCTGCTTTTCCAGTCCGGTAATCGTAGTTAACGGACCAATCGCAAAGTCTATAGGCATGAATTGGGGCATGAATGCCCTTGGGCAGGGTAATCGTGCTAACGCTACCATAGGCAGGGCATTGCAACTGATAATACGGAATGTAGGTGGCGGCATTCCTGGCGATCTTGACAGATCTACTCTTGGTGGCCCTGGTAAGTTCACTTTTTGTTTTGCTGAAGACGAAACTGACCCAAGCTGGCAGCCATTGTCGGTATCAAGAGGTTTTGAACCGGGAGAAAATACCGTAACCCTATTTCAAGGAGACGGCATCCAGGGATTCATTGATCAACGATCGCAGACTCCAGAGGAGATTACCAAATCCCTGGCCTCTTCTTTGCTCGCGGTTGGACACCCAAAGCTGGCAGAGTTTACAAACGCTATGCTAATTCTTTCTCCGGAGCACTATGAGATCTACAAGAAAGAGGGATGGGATAGAAACAAAATAACTGAGGCTCTGCACCATGAAATGCAGCGACCGGGAGCTGAGTTAATACAAGGAGCAAACGGCATAGGCGAAGGCATTGATAAATCGAGGTTAGATGAAACGGTGAATAAATTCTGGCCTGAAGGATTGCTTATAGTACGGGCAGGGGGGAAGGCCGGCTTATTCTCCGCCATATGTGCGGGATGGACTGGTGGGCGCTTTCGGCATGAATCTACACCTGTGACAAAAAGGATTTCTTTATGACAACATCAGTACTAAGAGACCCCACAGCGGAGAAAGCTGGATCCAAACGCCAAAGGCTTGACCCGCCAGCTGACCTTACCAATAAGGTTGTGGCCTTGATGGACATTGGTAAAATGAGAGGTGATGAATTTATTGATCGTCTCGAAGAGCTATTCAGCGAACGAAATATAAGTACCAAACGGTATAAAAAACCCACCAATACCAGAACTGCCCCAGCAGAGTTAATTCAAAAAATAGTACAAGAAACTGACCTCGTAGTAATCGCGCTATCCGATTGCGGGTCCTGCACTTCGTGTTCTACCCACGACCTCAACGACCTTGATCACTTGGGCATGCCAGGAGTTAGCATTCTCACCGAGGAATTCAGAGCAGCCTTTGCTGGGCAATGTGAAAAAATCGGCTTTGATGGGGCCTCTGTTTTTACTCCACATCCCATGCAGAACAAAACGACCGAAGAACTGCATGCCTTTGCTGATGAGGTTGTAGACGAATTGCTTGCCAAGATTACAGCCAATAACTAAATCTGAGTACCAATGAAGCATCTTATCCAGTTACTTACGCTTATAGCTTGTGCAACCTCAGTACAGCTCCACGCACAGGAAAAATTCAAGATAATGGATGTGTTTGATCTGAAACATGTCACCAATGTGCAGATCTCACCAGATGGCGAAAAAATCGCCTACCTGGTCAATTTCAAAGACATAATGACTGACAAGAGTTACAGCAACCTTTGGATTGTGAATGTTGACGGCTCGGACAATCGACAAGTAACAAATGGCAATTTCAATGATTCAGGGTTATCCTGGTCAAACAAGGGAGATCGGTTGGCTTATAAATCGAATAAGGATGGTGAGACCAGGATCTATATTCGTGATGTTGATAGGGATACGGAAAAAGCAATAACGGAAACTGAAGAATCTCCTGGTGCTATTTCCTGGTCGCCAGATGATACAAGGTTGGCTTTCGATATGTTCGTAAAAGTCCCACTGCAAACCTTTTATGAACTTCCCAAAAGGCCAGACAGTGCCAAGTGGAATGATGATCCGGTGTATATAGATATTTTGCCATTTAGATTTGACGGTTCAGGCTATATCAGAAGTGGCAAACGTCAATTATTCATAGCGCCTGCCTCAGGCGGAGACACAAGGCAAATTACCCATGATGATTTCAATCATGGCCAACCGATATGGAGTCCGGATGGCCAAAGCTTGCTTGCCCATGGGCTAATTAGAGAAGCTGGCACGGATGAACCTTTCAATACTGAGATATACTCAGTAAATGTAGAGACTGGAGAACTAACGGCCTTGACCAACAGGATCGGGCCCGATCAAAGCCCGAAAATATCCAATGATGGCAAGCAAGTCGCTTATCGGGGTTTTGACGACATCAAGATGAGCTACCAGTCATGGCATCTTTATGTGATGAATCTAGATGGCGGCAATGCAAGAAAGCTAGAAGTGCCTGCGGGTTTCGACCGTAGCATTATGGATTTTGCCTGGGCCGATGATGACCAGGGGCTTTATATCATCTATGAAGACCTTGGCAACTTACAGCTATCGTATCTGGGCCTAAAAGGGAAGCTCACGAAATTATCCAGCAACCTAGGTGGTAATTTCATTCACAGACCTTATTCCGATTCAGGTGGATTCTCTGTAGCCGATGATGGCACGTACGCATTTGAATATGGTAGTACAACCGCACCGCCTGAGGTTGGCATTGGTAAAGATGGTACCAACCAAAAATTAACCTCAGTCAACAACGAATACCTCGCACGAAAAACCATGGGGGAAGTGGAAGAGATTTGGGTGCAGTCGCGTTATGACAAGCTTGATATACAGGGGTGGGTTGTAAAACCACCTGACTTTGATGAAAGCAAGCAATACCCCTTAGTGCTGCAAATTCATGGAGGGCCGCATGCTTCTTACGGTCCGTTCTTCTCTATCGATTACCAAACCTATGCTGCCGCAGGCAATGTGGTGTTGTATATCAATCCCCGTGGTAGCACCGGCTATGGTGAGAAGTTTGCCCAGGAGATACACCATGCCTTTCCTTCACATGATTATGATGATATAATGACGGCTGTCTCCTACATGCGTGATCAGCCCTACATAGATAAAAGCAACGTGTTTGTTACGGGAGGCAGTGGGGGTGGCATCCTTTCAGCCTGGATCACAACAAAATCGGCGTGGTTTAGAGCCGCTGCCGTAATTAAGCCAGTCATAAATTGGTATTCCTTTTCGCTCTATTCTGATCGGCCCCAACGTTTTTCTTATTGGTTCGAAAAGTATCCCTGGGAAGACCCTGCTCACTACCTTGATAGATCGCCAATTTCATTTGTAGACAAGGTGAGCACGCCTACTTTGTTGTTAACTGGAGAGGCAGACTACCGAACACCAATTGCCGACACCGAGCAATATTACGCAGCTCTGAAGATGCTTGGGGTGGAAACTGCCATGATAAGAATTCCCAATGCATCTCACGGTATAGATGCTCGTGGTAGTGGTACTGTGGGAAGGTTAACTGCAATTCTGGCCTGGTTCGACAAGTACATGGACAAAACCATTCCTGATTTTGCCTACAATGAAAAAGATGTATTACCAGGGAAAACCATGGAGGAGAAACTCAAGCATATCTCTCAGATTGACAAGCTGGCGGATACAGACAACGACTACGCCCGTTGCTCCGCCTCGGCTTCCCTGAACGCATACCTCGTGATGGGAGGTGACTGGGGAGCTCTCAGCACAAGGTATAATCTTGACAATGCGCTTACTTTCGAAGCTGTTCATCAGCTTCAGGATACGTTACTGAGAATTGCCGATAGCGATGGGGAGCCTGGTATCTACGGCAGTTTTAAACCAAAATGGAATAAGAAGAACAAGCTAGATGGGTGGTACATGCCAAAGGGTGTTGAATTGCCCGACGTGTTGAACGCGTTTGGGTTTACTTATGAACCTTTATTAGGGCCAACCAAAGACAAGGAATACAGTAAAAGAGATCGGGTTGAGCAATTCTTTAAAGAAAACCCCCGGGGAGCTATACTTATGGGCGTTCACGAAGTGATGGAAACCGGTGAAAGTAAGCCCGTGGGAGAAGGTGCCCCTGGCAATCATTATATTATTTGCTATAAGCGAGACAATGAATATCATTTCTTGGATACATGGCGCAAACCAGGAGTCTACAGTAATGGAATATTTAGCCAGGAGCAAGTTGAGACTATGCTTTTCGATACCAGGAATTTGCTGCTTGGCCTGGCCTTTGAGAAGTAACGTTTCCATAATAAGGCGCATTCACCCTAATAGAATCTCTTGTGGGAAGTACTAATCCTGAAAGGCCTTGGTCTGACTTTGGGGAAGTCAATTAAAGCTGCAGGTGAATGTGGTCATCATGGCGAGCCGCATGGCATCCATGAAATCGCACTTTGGAAAACGCAGTGAGGTTGAGTCGAGACTCTAGGTGGGGCTCAATAAATATCTTGCCCGTTTTAGCATTCGTTGCCAACGCGACCAGAAGCCTTTTATTCGCATCGTTATCGAACTTATAATCTTTATGACGCTCGTAAAACGTAAGATCGGATGAGAGTGAATATTGCCAAAATCCTTGTCTAGCACAAACTTCTGATTGATCAGCCTCACCACTAATTGGTTCTTCCACTATACCATATCCTGAGAAGGATTTACCACGATTGAGATAATCACCACTCTTGTTTGAGTAAATAAATGCCAAATCAATTTTCTCCCCATCATTATGACTGAGATGGCCGATCATTGGAAATCCGTCGAGAAAAGGAAAGTTGGCATCCAGATAGACAATTTTTACACCTTGCGGCAAACTACCGGTCGCTTGCATCAATAGCTCCTTCAATTCAGGTTTAACATAATTTCGATTGGCAATCCAAAGAAATGAATTGGCAGGCTTCAATCTTGTTTCCTCCAACCTGGGCAGGGGCACCCTTCCTAGCTTGCTGGCCAGGTAAGGAGTAAGGACCAGGGTGGCTACAAGATATAGGGCCAAAAATGCTGATACCCGCAGTAGCAGTCCCCTGATACCAATGAACCTAGTCTTGATCTGCAGACTTATTGGCTGATAAACCAGATACACCAATCCTCCCACCTGGGTGACCGCTGTGAGGCCCACGAAAAGGAAGAGGAACTTGAGCACCTTTCGTATCGGTTTCATGGCATTACCAACCCTAGGACTAGGAATTGGTGTTAATACATAAACGTTGTTTGGCCAATTTATTATGAGTGCTCCAACGCTGCAAATCAACGAGCCTTTGCTAACTTGATTTTTAAGTTGAATACTAACATCGAGTAGCATGATCCAGGAAGCAAAACCGTGGGAAGTACTGAAGGAGTGTATAGACACTGAGGCCATTGATGACCTCAAGGCTTATCTGTCGCAGCTTAATGCCGAAGATATAGCGGCGAGTGTCAGCCACTTAAGCGAAGAACAGCGATTGAAGCTACTCTCGCTTCTTACACCGGAAGAGGCCGCCGAGCTTATTGATGACATCCCCGAGGTGCAGGCGGTAAGACTGATTGAGGAGATGGACAGCAAAGAGGCTGCAGCTATCATTGCTGAACTACCTAGTGATGACCAAGCCGACTTTCTTGGCGAAATACCTGAAGAGAATGCTGAGGCGATCATGTCGGAGATGCAAACAGAGGAAGCCGAAAGTATCCGAGAGCTGATTCAATATGATGATGATAGTGCCGGTGGATTAATGATTACCGAGTTTCTCTCATTCGAAGAGGAGACTTCAGTGGAAGAAGTAGTACGAGACTTACAATCGAATGCAGATAAATACGAAAAGTACCACCTTCAGTATATCTATGTTACTCACCAAGGGCAATTTTCCGGGGTGCTCAATATGCGAACCTTGTTGCTTTCCAGATCAACTGTAAAGCTCTCTCAGATTGTACTGCGTAATGCTTTTACGGTAAAAGACAACGATACCCTTGAAGAACTGATTCGGTTTTTTGATACCAACGACTTTTACGGTGTGCCGGTGATTGATGAGCGATTGCAGCTCAAAGGCGTAATCCTCAGGAAGGACTTGAGAGAAGCACAAGCGGAGCAAGAAAATGTAGAGCACCTCGAAACCCAAGGTATTGTTGGCGGTGAAGAGCTTCGTACGATGCCGGTATTGTTACGTGCCAGAAGGCGACTTTCCTGGCTCAGCGTCAATATATTGCTAAACATTGCAGCAGCAAGTGTTATTGCGGTTTACCAGGATACCCTATCGGCTGTTATTGCTTTGGCGGTTTTCTTACCGATTATTTCAGATATGAGTGGATGCTCAGGAAACCAGGCCGTAGCGGTGAGTTTGCGGGAGTTATCATTAGGGGTAGTAAGGCCTTTTGAAGTGGCCAGGGTATGGATCCAGGAAATATCGGTGGGTCTACTTAATGGCCTTGTATTAGGTATACTGATTGGCACTGCAGCCTGGCTTTGGCAGGGCAATTTCTATCTGGGGTTGGTAGTAGGAGGGGCACTCACCATAAACACACTTGTAGCCGTTTCTCTTGGGGGTACCATACCTCTCATCCTAAAGCGGATGAATGTCGATCCCGCACTGGCGTCAGGGCCTATACTTACCACAGTAACAGATATGTTTGGGTTCTTCCTGGCATTGACATTTGCCGGACTGGCATTGGCCAATTTGTAAGTATGAGGTCAGTTTTGGTTGTCGGGATTAAAGCGCTAAAGCCCGTAGCATACGTTTGCTACTCATATACTCAAAGTACCGAGCAGTTACATTAAATTCTTCATCAAGAATTACCATAGTAGGAGGGGCAAAGGTGCCATTTCTGGAGGCTAGTAATCTTGCTAGTTGGTGAATTGGAATCCTGGACTTGCCTATTTCCTCGTTCTTAAAGATCTGTCCTTCAAAAGTCACTTCTAAATCGGTTTCCGCATCGAAACGGACCGCGTAGTATTCCTTGTTCAATAAATCGATTACCTCGGGTTTGGTAAATACCACTTTGTCCATTTTACGGCAATAGGTGCACCAATCAGTATAGAAATCGATAAATACGGGTTTGGGCTCCTTTTTCAGTGCAGTTTCAAGTTCTTCAAATGATAGCCATCGCACGGGCAATACATTCTGTGCCGAGGATGGAAGTGAATACAGCAATGCACAACTTGCAAAAATGCCCCAAATGGCAACTTTATATGGCTTCAGAATCAATGTAGGTTACCAATTTTTATAGAGAAGAATACTGAACGCGGTGCTGCCGGCCCATATATGAAGTCAGAATCCCTTTCAGGGCCTACTTCGAAATCATTCTGATAACTATTGAAAAGGTTCTTAACTCCACCGCTTAGCTCCAGGTGGAAATCTTCAATTAAATCGAAATGATAAGTCGCCTTTATGTTCATATCCAGGAAAGGCTCGGACTCTATCAGATTGATAAACCCTGTATTGCTTACAACCCGCGGGACAATCATAGGACCGGTGTAGGTGCCAGTGAAGTCAACCTTCAAAGCATTGGTGATGTTGTAATAGGAGGTAAAGTAGCCGTAGATATTTGGGTTTCTTGTAAATTCGTCAACGGTCACAATTCCCTCACCAATTGATGGTGTTCCCTCCGGTTCAAAAAGTATCTGTGACTCCTTGTATCTGGTTCGTTGAGCAGTGCCACCAAATTGCAAAGCAAATCTGTCAGAAGGGGAGAACCCAGCTTCTAGGTTTACTCCAGCCACTGTTGCACCTTCTCCATTTCGCACCTCTTCTAAGATTGATCCATTGGGAAGTACAGAACCGGTACTTACTTGGGTAAAAGGGTTTTTCAGTTGCGTGTAGAAGCCTTCTACCAACAAGTTACTTTGCGCCAGACCGAAATCCTTCGTTATGTTGATTGAGCTGGTAAAGGCATCTGACGTTTCTTTATCCAAATCATCTGATATGATCACAAAGAGCGGCTCGCCACCTACAGATGAAATATGCAAATCCTCATTGAATGCTTGCGGCGCCCGGAAGCCTCTGGCATATCCACCTCTTATGCGAATGCCTTCACGCAATTTATACATAACAGTCACTCTGGGGCTAAAAACTTCCAGATTGGTGTCAACCAGCCTGTTAATACCACTGACCTCATACTGCCCCCTTACACCAGTCAGGTCATACCTCGCACCCAGCAAGGCGGTCAACCTATTGGTAGGCTTCCACTCATATTGTCCAAAAAAGCCCACTGAATTTACTTGCTGATCTATTAATCGGTTGTAGCCTCTTATTTCGTCCCTGGTGTCATAATGCTGACTTTCAACTCCTGCAGCTATCACATCATCATTACTCAAATAGCGATTGTATAGAGCCCCACCGACCAATGCCAGGTCTTTTGTGAATCCATAGGCATTGAGAGCTAAGAGACTGTCTTCTGCGGTTCTACCCCCACCTAGGCCTCCGTAGAAGCTATCTCTACCAGTAGATTGGCCTGAGGTGTAAATGGTGACTTTGCTGTGGTCATCCTTGCTCCATAACTCATAATTAAGACTACCGAAAATGGTATTATGAGTTAGTTCTTCAGTTATGTCTGTAAAATGTGGAGCCAGGTCTAAGCGGTCACCACCTCTTCGATATTCACTCAAAGCACTGAAATCAACGGATAGTTTGCTACGGTTGCCTGGCTTAATAAAAGCTTTGGCTCCCAAGGCGGTATTTTTCAATTCGACTAGTTCAGTAAACCCATCATCATTGGCGTCGTAACTATCCCGATTGCGATTCATTCCATAAAATGTGACTCCGCTATTTAGGTTCTCATCTACTATGGAGCCATTGAAGTTGAAAGTTTGATCGAGTGCATCGACATCGATGAGTGCGGTATTGGATTTCACTTCCCAGGTATTTTCAACAGGCTCTTTGGTAATGATGTTAATAGTACCGGCAATAGCATTAGAACCATAAAGTGCGGAGCCACCACTGCGCACCACTTCAATTTGTTCTACAATGTTTGTAGGGATTTGATCCAGCCCGTAAACGCTATTGAGCGCACTAAATACTGGGCGACTGTTTATTAGAATCTGAGAATAGCCGCCATCCAATCCATTCATTCGCACCTGAGTGAAGCCGCAGTTTTGGCAGTTAGTCTCAACACGTACACCCGGTTGGTAATTCAACCCTTCTGAAATGGCAATCGATTGTGTGGCATTCAGTATTTTGTTATCAAGTACGTTTACTACCACCGGGGCATTGGCCCGATCATATTTGTAGCGGGTCCCACTTATCACCACTTCCTCTAAGTTCAATAAATCGGGAGACAGCTGCATTTGAAGCTCCGTGCCCACTCCAGCCTTTACTTGCAATGCTACACTGTAACTACGAAAACCGGTAGCACTTACCTTAAGACGATAAGACCCAGGTGGTATGTTTTTGATGGCGAAATCACCTTGGTAATCAGTACTGGTTCCATAGGTAGTACCTTCAAGGCCCACGCTGGCAAACTGTAATGGTTGATTTTCCGCGGTTGATACTTTACCAAAGACAGACCCAAGTTCCCGCTGAGCCTGTGCATTAAAGTATGACAAGCATATAATTGCAAAGCATAGATAACGTATAATCTGGAACCGGCCCAATATTCTATTTATCTTATTATAATGGTTAGTGTTACAAAAATAATAAGTTAGACTAATCTAACAAACGATAGATTGAGTAAATAGTTATCTTTGCTTTGTTAAGAATCCAGAATGGCTACAACCACCGAAGAAAATTACCTGAAGACATTATTTCATCTTTCCGGCAAGACAGGACAGGTTAGTATTTCAGAATTAAGCAAGGCATTGGAGGTGAGCAAACCCACAGCTAACAGTATGGTGAAAAACCTACAAGCAAAGGGTCTTATTACCTATGAAAAATATAAGCCATTGTCATTAACCAAAGAGGGCAGAAAAGCCGCGGCCCTCATTTTGCGCAAGCATCGCTTAACTGAAATGTATCTTGTGGAAAAAATGGGGTTTGGCTGGGAAGAAGTGCATGAAATTGCCGAACAGGTAGAGCATATTGAATCTCCGGCATTCTTTGATCGCATGGATGAGCTCATGGATTTTCCAAGGGCCGACCCTCATGGATCGCCTATTCCAGACAAAGAAGGGCGAATTGCCACACAAACCAACAAGCGGCTCAATGAATGCAGTCCTGGTACAGAAGTCGTACTTAGGGCACTGGGTGAATCATCAAAAGAATTCCTGGAATTTTTGGACAGCCGTGGACTAACACTAGGCTCACGGATGAAAGTAATTTCTATGTCTGCGTTTGATAACAGCGTGCAAGTAGCCATTGAGGGAAAAAATGAATCATTAAGCACGAAGGTTAGCGAGCGACTATTGGTAGATGAAGTAGAATGAGGGGGTAATAACCCAATTGGCAAGCTGCTATTGCCGAACAGCAAACAACTTTACGGACTCAGCCTTACCTTTCAACTGAATATCACCTAAGAGCTCCGTATCAATTCCAGCTTGTAATTCAGACTGCAATTCCTCCGATACTATCAGATCAACCTCATACGCATTACACATACCCTGTATTCTGGCAGCAGTATTCAGCACATCTCCAACAAACACAATTTCTTTTTTCAGGGCACCCATTTCACCGGTTGTGGCTTCTCCAACGTGTAGACCGGCTTTGAAGTCCGGAACCAAGCCATACCTCTCCGCAAAATGATTATGTTTCAGTTTTAAATTCTCCTTAATCTTGAAGAAGCAGTTGATGCAATTATTCTCTTGAAAACCCTCAGGGGCTTTCCAACTTATAACTACCTCATCTCCAATGTATTGATAGACCTCTCCTAAATGATTGATAATAGGATCTGACATTAGATCGTAGAATTCCCCCAGTAACCTGAAATATTGCACATGCCCCAACTTCTCGGCAATGGTTGTTGAGCTTTTCATATCCAGGAACATGAAAATCCTTTTTTCAACAACTGGTTTGTGGTATTTGCCAGTAAAGAAATTGCGCAGTACGCTGTGCCCAAGATTCTCACTAATAGCAGAATAGAGGAGACTTAATACCAGGGAAAAAGAAAGTTGTAGCAAGGCATTAAAGAATAAAGGACTGAGCAAGAATCCCGCAGTCTTTTCCCAAATAGCGGCGTCGGCCCAACTTGATTCAAACTCTAGCGCAACGGCGGTGGGGTAAGTAATTGAAATGGCCAGCAGCATAATGGCCATGTAGATCAGGAACTTGAATGTGATCTTTCTTAAGAAGCTGTAGCGTACAAAGCGCTTCTGAAATATCAGCGTCTCAAGAGTGCCAACTATTGAACCCAGGGTGAAGAGGGAAACAGCGGCAAAGATGAAAATTGGCACTGTCAGTTCAATATCGGTAGGATCTGTCGGTGTTTCTACATTTCTACTTTGAGGCAGGAGGGCCTCTGATAGAGAGAAAAACCAGCCCATTAGAACCCAAATTAGCCCGAAGGGAAAAATGCGGGAAAGGTTACGTTTGAACTTGGGATTAAACAGGGACATGGTTGGGTTTAGCAATACATTAACATTAAAGTAAAGGCTGTAAGGTCTAATTAACTAAGGAATGTATTGAATTAATTAAGCTGGATAAGTCAACCTTCTATATGCTGCTTATTTGTCTTCAAAGCAAAATTTCAAACCGTGTTCAAATATCGTTACTGCCTTGCCATTCTGGTTACGCTGTTTAGCACGACGCTATTGGCCCAGAAGCCAATAAACAAAGAGCCTACAATTCAAGATCTTGAATTCCTTATTGGGAAGTGGGAAATAAACTTCGATCTCTATAACACTAAGAAACCTGAAAAGGGCATTGTCTCTAGGGAAAGCGGGTTTCAAATATGCGAATATGCCCTCAGCACCAACGACGTACCGATGTTTATCATTTGTACCGGTGAGGTGACCAATGAAAAGGGGCGAACCCGGTCGTTCCAGGAATCAATCCGCTATTCGCAGTTCTCCCAATCGTTCGAACGCTACGGCCTCTTCAGTCATTGGTCTTCCACCTCAAAGGAATTGCTGGTTTATGAAGCTGAAAAGAGGTTGATCGCAATCAATGGCTCGTTGGGCTATTCCCGGGGTAGAACGGAAAGATATGTTGACAGGATCGTGTTTGATGAATCTTTTAAAACTTACCAGCGGGAGCACAAAAGTAATCTTTCAGATATGCCTGGAGATATCTACAACTTGGGTCTGAAGGGGCAGGCTAAGAAGGTAGAATAGCTCAAGTTATGCCTGCCGCTAACCATATTGCTTAATTAATTCTTAGTTTACATTTCGAACCCTCTCTGGATAGCTCTGTACCGTAATGGGATGATAGCAGGCTCAGCCGATTTAGAATGGAATCAGCTTGGTTGCCAATGGCAAGTTGGGCCAGTCCACGCCGAGACAGAAACTCAAGGTCATCAACTTCTGCGCGATAGGCTTCACCCTCATCAAGATCCAAGGGAATGAACTCCATTTCATATACGCGATTGTTGCGAATGCCAATATCAAGTAATAACCCTTCCCATGGGCGATGCTCGTCGTAAGCACCTAGTTGAGGTCTAAGCCCCTGGTATGCCAAGCCTCCAAGCTGACGTATTAAAGGCTTGCCTTGGTATATCTCAATGCCGTCGAATGCCCGGTGACCATGCCCTACGTATATCGATGCACCAGCAGCCAAAACAGCATAAGCAAAATCAGTTTGCCATTGGGCTACATCTTCAATCCATATGTGCCCATCGATAGTTGAATCTCCAGGGGATGTATCAATAAATTCGTCGAGATCAATTTGAAAGTGCTGGTAAAATAGCACAAAGTCGGCATTAGCTGCCGCCTCACGCACCGAAGCAATATTACGGTCCCAATCCTCCTGATGGCCAGTCCATACACCATTTACAGCGTGCTTAATCAGGCTGCGCTCATCATGACTGGTGGTGGCAGCTACTAAAGCCACGGTGAAATCTCCAATTTTCAAATAGCCTGGAGCAGTGGCTTGGGCAATATCTGCACCAACCCCGGCGTAGGCAACATTGTTTCGTTCAGCAGCTAGCATTGTGGCCTCAACTCCGCAATCTCCCAGATCCCAGGCATGGTTATTAGAGAGTGACATTAAATTGAAACCAAGGTCTGCCAGGAAATCCATAACCGTTGGTTGAACGGCATGTGGCCCACCGGTATTCCCCGGTCTACCACCTCTGGGGAGTGGTGGCGTGGCAAAGGAAACTTCGTAATTTGCAGGAAGACCACAGCGGTCAGCTTTAGAAAGTACTGCCATTTCAAAGTTTGTAAAGGCAATATCCGCTTGCTGTAGTATCGGTCTTAGAGAGGCGAAGGGATCTTCCCAGCGTAATCGTGGGTCTTTTTTTATCAATGCCTGACCAGCCAGCACCATCCTTATTTCCGGCGCCGATTTCAGCTCGGTATCAGCTTCAGATTTCGGATTGTTACATGCTGTAATAAAGGTGATGGCAAGAAAAAGCAAAAATGGTACTTTGGATGTTTTCACTGGTGTAGGGATTTAGGCTTTGGTTAGGCCACGTGGTGCTTAATCGTCCTTTAGAATATCATCAGCGCTCTTTATTCTTTCGTGCTCTATACCAAAGGTGATGTTATTAATGACATTGATTTCCTGGTTGATGCTAGTTATAAAATCATCAACCGTCTGGTTTCCAACTGTATCGGCACCTAAATCATTTCTGCCCTCTGTAATAAGATAATTGTAGATTTTCAGCTGGGTAGAGGAGTAAGCAATGAAAGTAGCCTTGTTGATAGCTATGTTCTCTTTATGATCTAAGACCTGAATTAGTACGCCAAAGAAAGTAGTTAAGCTTAGTATAGTGTAAAACACCGTTCTAAAGAGGATAGACTTCGCCTGGAGACCCTTATCGGCTACCCTAATCAGCAAAACCGCCAGAACTATCGTTAATATGGCCAGTGAAAGGGTGGAACCGAAATAGTAGGCGTTCATCAATTTGGTAATCTCCAGATGATGCTTCTTCTTACTTTTTATAATATGATATTGAGTCTTAAGTGTCTCTACCTTGTTCTTTGGAATGGCCTCAGATGACAAATTGGGATTATTAATCACCTTTTCTATTTGTGCATCACCCTCAATGTACGGTGTAAGAATTCGAATGGCAGACTTCTTCGCAATTTCCACCTGGATATAGAAGAAGGCCAGTGTTCCTATAACGATGGACAGGCAAACGCCGGCCATGATGAGACGGGTCTTACGATCTTGCATTACTTAAATGTGCATTGGTATTAAGTCAAAATATCAATTCTCCGGCTGCGTGGTAACGAAGTCTTACCAGGCAAAATATCTCTAAACTACTCTTCCCGAACCAACCGCACGGACAACCCTTGTCCTTCTGAGCGCTTGGCATAGCGTACAAATAACTCGTTTTGGCTGCGACCATGCTCGCTTTCTTCAGCCCTCAGCCAGCTTTTGAAGATGGTACCCCACCAATAACCCACTGAATCGATTTGGCGGAAGGTACCATTGTCCCAACGGATTCCACCGGGCAAGCCATTAAAGCCAGTTCTATTATCACCATTACCATTGGCCGCCCATCCATCTGTACTTTTCATAGCAATACCTGCCTCGCTTTTGAGAATGTTCTGGAAGATCATGGCATTCTTAGGAACCATCCACCCCTCCGGGGCAATATTTCTTTCATCCACAACAGCCCAGAAGTTGTAGAGCTTACCAAACTTCTTTCCGTTTTCTTCATCATTATTGTAGTAACACCAGCAGCCTACTTGTTCCTCAGCGCATTTTTTCCATTCCTCCGCAGTTGGCGCATGCTTGATGGAATCTCCATTGCGATAAGTAACTGACTCAAGGTTCTTTGCCGTCCAGCAGATGGTGTCAAAGACAACTGTCGGATATTCGAAACCCTCTTTGTCTGTTAATAGCTCCATGCCAGGGCAAGGTACCGCCGGTGGCAATTCCGGGATAATCTCCTCCTCAATTACCTCCTCCGGAATTGAGGTTATATCTTCCCCAACCGGGTCTGCTGATCGCTCGGCGAAATAACATTGTAAGTCATCTGTTATTCCCAATATCATCGACAAGAATCTCTTTTGAATGAATTCGCCTCGTTCCGGGAACCCCTCCTCCGATGTGCCTACCTTGTATTCGCTATAAAGGGCCTGTATGTGCAACGCAACCTCGTCTGGTTTTAAGGTATCAATTCTAAACTCGTGAATTTCCATTTTAGCATCCTGCACTGGTAAAGGACATTGAGATTTTCGCTCGCCCTCATTACTGTAAACCCAGATTTGGTTAAATTCTACCTCCATTTCACCCCATTGCACCGCAAAAATCTGGGCCTGATCACTGGACCACAGGTGCTGCATCGCGACAGGTCCACCGTAGTTTGGCGTCATGAATTCCCCGGAATAATTCTCTTCCGCGTAGGTTGATATATCTCTGCCTTCCTTAAACCTCTGTATAAAATCAAGAAAACCCTTTTCTTCTTCAGTAGGGTGATCGCTAGTTTCTTTGGCAGTCTGTTCCACAATTTCCTTGGTAGTAAGGGTATCGGTATTGACTGTAGTGGAATCTGCTGTTTCGACTGACTCTTGAGATTTAGGGCTGCTACATCCAAATGCAATAATCATCAGGAAGATAAGGGTATAGGCTGATTTCATTAGGTTGAGATTGATAGGTCTTTTACAATATAATGAACTTCATGGTAAGAACTGCGTATTTGGATAGGTGAAAGTCAGGGTCTATGACCCTACAAACGAAGCTTTGAAATAGCAACCTGTTTTACTTAAGTTTGTAAAAATGAATACAAGAACACAAAGCATATGCCTGACATCAAGTTGCCAGTCTGCCCTCGTAATAGATGGGGCTTGGGACGCTTATGCTTTGTTTGAGAATTGATTAGCACAATTCATAACTGAAAATAAAGCAAAGCGTCCTTCGAAAGTCGGGCGCTTTTTTTATGACAAATGTTTTAAAAGGATGCTGAGAGGCTAAATAGCATAACGATAGGACTTTGAATAGACAAGCAATTGAGAGACAGGCAGTTGTAAGGTTCAAAAAAACTCACCATTTGGTGGGGTGGAAGACTATTGCCTAAAGTATACTTAACATATTGATTATCAATTAATTAAATACAACAATTGCTTGCTTATTACCGTAATACTTCCAAGATTTGTTCCCGAATCAAGCAAAAGAGACTGACATTATAATGAAACATACTCGCTCATATATATCCTCACTATGTATATCCACTGATCGACTCAGTTGTGAGTCTGATCAGCGCCGAGATCGGTATATATGGGGTGTGTTTATTAATTGACGACAGGTTAATAGCAAGTAGCAAGAGAGCATCCCACCGAAAATGGGATGCTTTTTTTATGTGCAATATATCCAGTGCTGTAGCTCAACAGGGTAGAGCGCTCGACTGTCTCTCGAGTGGTTGCGGGTTCGAGTCCCGTCAGTACTGCAAAAACTACGATCGAGGTTCATTACCTGATTGATCAATTAAATAATGCCCTGTTGGTGGAACTGGCATACACAGCTGGCTTAGACCCAGTTTTTTGGGGGTTCGAATCCCTCACAGGGTACCAGGCGGGAGGTGGCCACATGGCAAAGCGTTCTGCAATTTAATGGCCTGTAGCTCAACGGTTAGAGCAGCACTCTTATAAGGTGAAGGTTCTGGGTTCAATTCCCGGCAGGCCAACTTGGAGAGTAGGCGAATATTGGTTCGTCGCGCCCGTTTGCTAAACGGGTCCGCATGATGCGGTGAAGGTTCGATTCCTTCACTCTCCGCATAACGGAGGGAGTCCGGTTGGTCGAGGACGCTGTCTTGAAAACAGTCGGGTGTAAAAGCCTCAGGGGTTCGATTCCCTTTCCCTCCGCAACAAGAACATGTAGCCAAACTGGTAAGGCGGAAGTCTGCAAAACTTCTAAATGCGGGTTCGAATCCCGCCATGTTCTCATTTGTTATGAAGAAAAAAGATCATCACTCCACCGTTAACCACATGGTGTTGAGCAACTCGTATTCTGAACCGGTGAAGGTGGCGATTTGCACGAAAGTCAAATCCGTTTCTGGTTTCCCAGAATAGATCAGAAATACGGGCTCATTGAATGACTGCAGAGCAGTAGGGTAGATGCGGTAAAAAGCCCACCCTGCTTCGTTGTTCAGTAGGCGAGTTAGGTTGGTTCCGTCGTATTTATGAAGGTAGGAAAGCTCACCAGTGCTGGAACTCTGCGAAAAGATTGCATACGTTTTGGACAGATCTCCGCCAACAAATTTTGCATCCTTGCTCCACACAAATCGGCCTTCCCGACCGATGTCTTTCTTAATGAGCTTAAACAGGGTGGAGTCATCGGTAGATTCTGTTATCCTTCCCAAGACAACGTTGGATCGGGCCTGGGCACTTACGCAATAGGTGAAGGTCCGATAATCAATAGAGTCAAAGGTAGACAATGGTATGAAGTTAATTCTAAAGCCCCCTTCGATCAGTCCATCATAATACTCAGCACCATTGTAACGAGCTGAGACAATATGCTCATTCTGTTCATTGAAAATCATTACTTCATTGAGGCCATCAATATTCAAGTACTTAAACGCCAGGTTAGCAGGTAACCTTATCCTTCTTATTTCCATATCACTAAAGATCTCTTCCCCAAGATTATCTTTCAGGTACTGATGAGTAGCCGCATCATATCTGTCTCTGTAATAGGCCGGAGCTGAGAACTCGTTAGTTTCCTTGTAGTAGTAAACTTCATCCATAAACACTTTGCCGCCACCAAATACGGTTGAGTGATCAGTTTCGTGGTCTATTATATCACCAATCATGGGCAAATCCACCGTGTTGAATAAAATGAAATTCCAGGGTAGAGCCCATTCGTCCTTCAAATCCAAGGTTAGGGTATCTCCATGGGCCATTGCGTATTTCACATACCTGGCGCTGGTGTGATAGGTTTTGGTTTTTACGGAATCAAGAAATTGCATAGCCAGGTATCGATAGTAATTATGGTCATCCGCGACGGTGTAGAAATCCTCCTCTCCACGCGCTTTCAATTCATCAATTTCATCGCTATCGGGCATACGTAGCAGGGCCGAAGAATCACTAATTACCAAGACATCCTCTGGCAGGGATGTATTAGCAGCTACCACATAGTTAGCAATGTTCGTGGCCATCATATAGTCCACCAGGTCATCTACATCTTCTTCAATAACTTCTTCGGGCTCTGTAGTATCTATGGGTGCCGTATTGGTAGTTTCTTCCTCGCTGTTGTTTGTAATGACCGGCACACTGCTGACTTCATCCTTCGAACCAGGGCTACCGCAACCAACTGCTAGCACCAGAATGGCTATCATCACTGTAGTTGTGAATGTTCTTGATTTATTTTGTGCCATGCGGATGCGTAAGGTGGCCCTAAGAGTTACAAAATTGAGTTAACCAATTTAGCCAATGACTGTGATTCCAATGCCCATCCGTTTAATTTTTGAATAAAGGCCTGATCCTTCCTTAATTCCTCCCGGTTGGCAATCGTTTCCTTAAAGAGCTCTAACACCTTTCTCACATTGCGAGGTGGAGTATCTGATAAATTAGTAATACAAGCATAGAGGAGTTCATTCATCCTTTTCTTATGCAGTGCTGATATTGAATAGATGGTTGTAGCTAAATCTGTAAATCGCTTTAATGGAGAGAAGTCAAAGGCATTCATTTTGGCAACTGCTGCTCCAATACGTATCTGATCAACACTATCATTTTCGCAACCAGCAATCCAAATTTCCCCAGCAATGGTTCTGGCAGTCTTATCAGAGCACATCATACAAATTCCGAGGTAATCCTGGGTAATGCCGTCGTATTTCTTCCAGATATTCAGCAAATACTCTAAAGATTTTATTACTAACCTCTTATCGTTTTCTGAAATGAAAGGGGAATACTTACAACACCTTTCAATGATGGATATGATCAGTGACCCGGGGTTGTTTGGTGCAAGGGAAAGAAATCTTGGAACATCATTATCCACGCCTTGTAACCACTGCTCTTTAAGCACCTGATCAGCGTATACAGAGTAGTACACGCTTTTGTAGCCTGGTAGGACCTTTCGTCTAAATAACCCCAGCAGGCCTCCTGGCTTCTCCGTGGTAGGAATTGCCCTTTTTGCGATCCTAACTTCTTTTCTCTCATTCTCAAAAGGCACATACCGATTCTTTTGGTAGTCATACCTTTTGTCCGTGAACTTCTCATGAATGGGACCCCATTCAAAATCACCGGTATATTTGCCGGCATCTAACATTCTGCCTTTTTCAGCCAACACCTCCCTTAGCGCGCCATCATTCCTCATTATAGCGGCAGCAATCAAAAGCTGAAGGTTTATGTTGCCCTCGGGAATCTCCGCGGTTCTGCCAAAGGCATACTCCAGCAGTGACTTTTGCTCGGCACTGACCTGTTCCAACTTCGTGTAATCCACCTCAGACAAGTCGTTATCTACCCGGGCTAAGGCCATTTGAAAGTCCAGGGCATCAATCTCAACATTGGCCTGCTGATACTCAGCAACTCTCTCCAGCAATACATTGGGGTCTATCCAACAGGGTAAGTGAGTAGGCGTAGACAGCAGCGGAAGTTGGATACCCTGCTTTAGACGGGCCAATGCAAGCATTAGCATCTTTCGAAACAGATAGTAGATAGGGGTATTCTGGCTAGTGTGCCAGGTTGACAATGGCGTTATACGCTGGTGGTACCAAGAGAATTCCCGGGCCTGATGGCGATCTTTACGTCTAAAATCTTCCGATAATTCTTTGAGTGGAAGGGCATCAGTAGGATAAGTTTTGGCCAAGTAGTCGCAATACTCTGTAAAAAAAGTGGCCAGCATATTATCAAGTATTCCGATAGTAGCATGGAAATCCCCAATTACCAACTTCATCGCTCTTTGCAGGGCTGGCTCCAACTTGGCAATATTTGATCCTGTTACCTCATGATTAAATCGAATCAGGCCATCAACAAGTATGTCAAAGTGCGAAGGGTCATGGTTATCAAAAGCCTGGCTGGCATGAAAAAGTAACTCCTCGAAGTTGGAAACCGCCGGGAATTTCTCAAGGGTAGCTGGTTCTCCACCAGAAGCTACGTCTAACTCGGGCTCTAAATTCTTGTCATGGGCTGTCGATAAAACTTCGGGTAACCACCCATCCAGTATTGCCTTGGCATCAGAAAGCAGTGCGCCAGCATAGACGCCAATCTCCTCCTGTACTGCAGTAGCACCTTCCGGCGCATAATTCATAATTAACTTGGCAGCTCGTAGTTGTAACTCGCCATCTTGGCTGGCAAAAACCTGCACCACACTTTGACAGATTGACTCCCTTAAATTTTCATTCCTTTTGGCGATCTTTTCGAGGATCATCAATACCGATTTCACCACAGACTTTACTTCTGACGTCAAAAGGAAAACCGCAGACCCGATAAACTGCTGAGCATCAAAAGTTTTATTGCTTTGTATTTTCTTGATGGCTTTTAGCGACCCGTTCACCACATGGCTGTGTGGGGAAGACAGTATGCCTACTAACTGGCTCTGGAGAGCAAGCAAATCATCCTCTGTCGGTTCCAACAAAAAGAACAATCGTATGAACCACCCGGAAACGCTTTTGTTAAAATTACGGTTCGAAGCAAGCAATGCCTCACTGAGCAACCTGTCGCGTGAGACTTTGTTCTCATCCGCTAACCACTTGAAAGCGGACTCCCAGGCGTTGTTGCCTTCTGCATTTTCGAACTCCCTATATGGATCACCAAAATGAACATTGGATTCATATTCAAATAAATACCAAATATCTCGAGCGAGTGTGTTTTTATACCTGAGTAGTACTTCTGGCCGGTAGTAGGTTTTATTGTCTTCTGTATATTCTGTAATAGCCCACGCAATCCTGTGTGCTATCATGGCTGGACTTAGCTCCAGGTAGCCTTTTTCTTCTAAATCCAATAGTTCCAGATATGTAAACCGGTGATTTAGCCACCCCTCTTTATTAATGTCATTAATGTAATCAGAGAACCAAGCAGGAATAAAAATGGGTAATAACTGGTCGAGTAGGTCTTTGGTTAGAAAGTCCTGGGCTGACCATTCCCGGCTGAAATCACGGCGACCGTGACAAAAGAATGAGCCAATGACAAATATCTTTTGCTGAGCTTTAGTGCCCTTTGGTGTTGTAGGCTGATTGTAGCTAAACCCTCCCTGGTTGACTTTTTTCGTATTATACTCCCATACAAAGCGACTGCCATTCAGCTTTTTACCAACGGCTTTCTTCGACTTGTTATCAAGGGAACTAACGAAGTCAACGATCTCATCAACTTTCTCTTTGGCGAGAATTTCTTCGAACTGAACTGCAGCATCCATCTCCTAAACGCTTTGTAACATTTTCTTCGTTGCCAAAATGTGTTTACACATACCTCTTTCACCCTGGTGGCGGGCGTACCAGGTGCAGGTGCATTTTGCCTCTTCATTATCGATGATAACCGTATGATGTACCCCGCTGCCTTCAACCCTGGCCTCAACCCTGAAGTCGTCTTTTTGTACTATCGTTACTTTGCCTTCCGCGAGCAGCTTTTCGGCACCTTTAAGCCTTGGGTTTAGGCCCATTATACGTTCAAACTTAAAGGGCAGACGGCGGTAGAAGTACTCATTGTCGTCGATATCAAACCCCAGCAAGCCCATGGCTGCAAGCCTAGAGGTTACATTTTTCAGCTGCTCTACACTGGTGGCATTTTCAATAGCCAGCATTGTTGGGTTAAACGACTGATTAGCGTAACTGTAGTTGTCAACTTTTTTGATCCATTGGTCCGGCACATCCTCAATTAGCGCTTCCAAAGCCGCACCTTCGCCGGAAAATCCTCTCCAAGGATCGCGGCTTAAAGACATGGAGAAGCGTACCTTACCAAAATAGAGCTGCCAGGTAGTAGACTGCATATCCTCATGCGCAAATACCTTCAGCTCATCGATCATTGGCATTAGAGGTTCCAAAAGCCTAAGGCGATGGACGCCACCAACACAAATGGCATCTCTCGAAGCTACCGGAGAAAAAGAATAAAGCGTTCCCCGTTTAATGAGATGGTAATCAGTTTTGACTTTGCCCTTAGGAATGCTTCGGAATAATTGTATAGCCTGCATTTTGTTAAGGCTCATATGCTGATTTGTATCTGACAAATAGATCTGCACTGTTGTTAGCCCTTTAATCCATTTGGTGGGCAATGGTACCTTTCTCTCTATTGTTTTCTTGCCCTCTTTGTGTATTCCAACCTCTTTGGGCCCAACAGAAAGCACCACATCCTCTTGTCGTTTCATAGCACTAAGGGCATTAATCATCGGTTGGTTAAAGTCGACATTAGTGGTGCCAGCCTCCAGGAATTCACCATCGTGACCTTCGGGCAACACATCAACCCGGGCATAAACACTGGCACAGTGCGAGAAGCCTTCAAATCTAATCTTCTCATTACCAGCCGTAACAATGGGATCCTTTAGCATGGCCATCTGGAAAGGAGAGAGGTTGAAACTGGATTGCACGGTATTGCTTAAGGTGATCAGGCAACGGGCCGTGGTGAAAGGATCATTTAGTCGGCCCCAAAAGAAGCATTGGTTGTTGCCCCGATTCAGCTCGTTATATTGGGCGAGGAAGAGCTCCTCTTCATTGGCAGATGCCGTTTTGCGCAAGGTGGAAGCATCGGCATAGGCGTAGGTCATAGCCTCTGTCATGGTCTATGCTTTTTGGTTGAAATAAAGAAAAGAAAAAAATGGTTAATCAGAGAATTCAGATTGACTTTATCTTAACCGGCATACAGCGAATAGTGGTTATATTAGCTAATACAACAGCAAAATGGCGGAACCATGACTGACACAAACAAAACAGCACTAGTAACAGGAGGTAATCGTGGCATTGGATTAGCCATTGTAAAAGGCTTAGCTGATCTTGGGAACAAGGTGCTGTTAGGATGTAGAGATGTTTCAGTAGGAGAGCGCGCGGCAACTGATATAGTAGGCGATGTAATTCCGGTACAACTTGACTTATCAGATCGCGAAACGCTCAAATCTCAGGTTGAAACCATCTTGGGTGGTCATGATGTGGATATTCTGATAAACAATGCCGGCATCCTTGAGTCCGGAGGTTTGTTGGAAGTTAATGAAGAAAAATTCTACCAATCGGTGCGTGTCAACTTTGAGGCTCCTTTTGATTTGATTCGTATGATTACCCCCGGAATGATAGCCAGGCAGTTTGGTCGTATTGTCAATGTTTCATCGGGCTGGGGCAGTTTTGGCGAAGGACTTGGAGGCCCGGCAGCCTATGCCACCAGCAAAGCTGCCCTCAATGCAATGACCTTTTCACTATCCAAGAGCCTGCCGGCAGGAGTAAAAGTGAATAACATGTGCCCCGGCTGGGTACGCACTGATATGGGTGGTCCCGATGCCACAAGGTCTCCTGAGCAAGGAGCTGAAACCGCCATCTGGCTGGCAACCCTTGCTGACGACGGCCCTAACGGCGGCTTCTTTAGGGATAAAAAGGTTATTGAGTGGTAGGGACGTTCGAACGGTAAGGTGTAATATACTTTAGAAGATCAGAGGTTCATATGCAAATAACCAGGAAGGAGTTCCTCAGAATGTGCGGATTGCTTGGTGTCGGACTGCCACTCCAGGCATCACTTAGCTCATGCAAAAACGAGGTTATTAGGCCAGCCCCCAATAAGGTGCTGATCATTGGTGCCGGGGCAGCAGGTCTCTCCGCTGCCTATTTGCTGAATCAGCGGGGTATTGATGTGCAAATATTAGAGGCCTCCGATATTCATGGGGGCAGGATGATGCGAAACACGGATTTTGCCGATTTCCCTATCCCATTAGGCGCGGAATGGCTCCATGTTGAAAGAGGCATTTTTGATGAAATTGTCAATGACGCATCTATCCAGGTAGATATCCAGACTACTCCTTACAGCAGTGAGGACGTAGGACTGTATCAGGGCATGGAGGTTACCCCTGCAGACATCGGATTTACAATTGATCAGAAGTTTATTGGCTCTACCTGGTTCGATTTCTTTGAGCAGTACATCGTGCCTTCTATTAGAGATACAATCTCCTTTAATAAGGTCATCACTTCCATTGATTATTCGGGTAGTGAGGTAATAGTAGAAACCGCAAATGAACAATTCACTGCTGATGTAGCAATGGTAACTGTCCCGGTAAAATTGCTGCAAAATGGGATTATCAATTTTACTCCCCAGTTACCGCAGAATAAATTAGATGCTATTAATAATGTGACAGTTTGGGATGGGTGCAAGGCCTTTATTGAGTTCTCAGAGAAGTTCTACCCAACTTTTGTAGGTTTCAATATCACACCGGAAAGCGCAGGGCAGAAGTTGTACTATGATGCTTCCTATGGCCAGAATACCAACAGGCATATATTGGGACTGTTTGCAGTGGGAGTGGGCACGCAGCCATATGTTAACCTATCTGATGCCGATTTGAAAAATTTTATGCTTACCGAATTGGATAAGCTATTTCAGGGTAAGGCATCGGCTAGTTATGTAAAACATATGTTTCAGAATTGGAATGCAGCGCCTTATGCCAACGGAGCCTACGTATATGATGACGAAGACTGGCGTAGGGTACGCACGTTAGGCCAATCGGTAGACAACAAACTATATTTTGCCGGTGATGCCTATACAACCGGAGAAGACTGGAGCAGCGTGCACACTGCAGCACGCTCAGCCATCAGGGCCGTCGGTGAATTGGTTGGATAATAGGTGGCTAAGGTTGGATTGCTGACTAGCCGCCATAAAGTGAAGAGGAAGTCCTTACCGCTACTGGAATGAACGTATGTACTTTAATTCAACTTTCAGTTCAGCATATTATGCGTTAATGCACATCTTAGTATCTTACTTTGAACGACAAAAGCAGTTTATAGGCTCGGTAGTCTGCTCTACCGGGCCTTTTTTATTTTCTACAGCTTAATACGAATTGGAGTCAACCCACTTTACGGCACCGCAATCGGTATCAGTAAGTCAATAGTGGCATGGACAATGATTAAGTACTCCAGTCTGCGATATTTTTGATAGAACCAGCCGAAAACAAGCCCAATTACAAAGTACTGCGCTAACATCGCAAGAGGAAGGAATGCTATTCCATGGATAGCCATAAAAGAGAAGGAAGAGATAATCAGTGCCACCCATTTGTTTTTGGTTAGCTTTTCAAGTGCACTAATGCCAAATCCCCTAAAAATAACCTCTTCGCAAATGCCAGCAGTAATGGCCAGCAATACAAAAGCTAAGCGATCAATACCGCTCACTGGTCCAATCCACCCCAATACCTTCGAATTGTCTGGAAGGGCATCTCCGTAGAGGTAACTCGGAGCTAGGTAAGAAATAATCGCTATGACTACCAAACTGGCAATTAGTATGTATTTATGCCGAATGAAGAATGCCTTTTTTAGGCTCATAAATTCGAAGGGCTGTGGTATCAGCTTAAAAATGAAAATGACGCTTAGCCAATGCAGTGCGAATATGGAAACTACAAAGGACCAGTAGGATGGCCTATCAGTGAAGGTTAATATGCTTCGAAGCGGAATGCGTATTGTGCCAAACCCCTCCAGGAGTGGTATTAGCAGGATAGAAATGAAGAGTACGACCCAATACCGGGAATGATTCTGATTCGTCATATCTTTTTATGACAAACCTGCTATCTAATAGCATCAATTGCTTTACATCTTATAAGTTGTCAACAGAAATTTCCCTGCTCCTAAACTTGCCTGGCGTGGTGCCGACGATCTTCTTGAAGGTGCGAATAAAGCTCTCCTGGTTATTGAAGCCTGAATCCAGTGCAATGGCCAGCATGGTTTTATCGGGATTCTTGATCATCAGTTCCTTGGCATAATCAACCCTGCTGGTATTGATTAATTCATTGAAGGTAGTTTCCTTGCGCTGATTGATAAACTGAGAAAGTTGATGGGTGTTTACCGCTAGCGACCTAGCCAAATCGCCAATGCTAATGTTGGGATCAAGGAAGGGTTGAGTGCTTTGCATTCTATCATCAAAACTCTCTTCCAGCATACGCTGAATATCTTCACTAAGAGTAGATCGTTCGTAGTTAGCTTCCGGGTTTACGAAGAAAGAAGAATTCTGCAACAACCGAATGCCCATATAGAACACCGGAAGTGTAATACCGCTGATAAAGATGACAAAAAAGGTACCTTGAAATTCAGCGGTAATAACAAAGTAAGTGTAGCCAATGATATAGGTAATAATTACAATATTGATAGCCACGTACATAATGTGGCTCCATTGATAGAGCGCCACAACCTTCTTCTTTTGCCTCTTTTCTTTGCCTCCCTTAATCCGTTTCCAGATAAACCAGTTGTACACAACAAACTGCGCAATGTTGAATGCAGAGTAGGGGTAACTACTCTTCAAACCATAACCTGAATAGAACACCAGTTCGATTAGTTCCCGCTTAATTGATGCATCAAGGGTTAGCAGTGGCAATAGGGACATCATACCAAGCAGGTAGGGTATCGCGTGCAATAATAACTTCCGCGGGGAAACTGTGTAAGACCTGTCTAAAAGTGAATAGATAAGAAACAGGAATAAGGGCGGCAAGATTAAGAGCAGTGGCGATCCAAGACTAAAGAAATGCGGATAGTCGAGAATATCCCTGGTGAGAATGAGATAGTTTTCGAATGCCGCTATACAAAGCAAAATTACGATGACACCATAGAGCCGATTGGCAGTTTTGTTTCCGTTTCGGTTGAACAGAAACAAAAGGCCGATTAAGGCGCCACCAAACAAAGCATACTTCAGAATTGAAAGCATGGAGTAGAATATAACTTATTAACCGTCACAGCAGCGAGAAAAATGAATTCCATCCCTGCTAAGCAACGCAGTCGCCATCCTTTGAGTTGCAATGCCACTGCTTATCTCTTTCCTTTTGCTTCAAGGTACTTGAAGGTTTTTTTGACATCAGAAAGTATCTCCTTATGTAAATACTTCCTTTTGGCCTGCTTGTCCACGCACAGGCTCAGGGGGCATACCTTCTGCGGTTAAAGGTGAGGAATATGCCACTAACTTCCCATGTCACTTTTTTCTCCGGGGAATTGGAGTAATCTTTAAACTGTGAAGAAGATATTAATACTATTTGCCCATCCGCGATACGAGCAATCTCGTACAAATCGCGCTCTCATTGAGGGGATCCGAAACATGGAAGGTGTAACCATACACGATCTCTATGAAAATTACCCCGAATTCAATATTGATATTCTCACCGAGAAGGATTTGCTAACCCAACACGATGTGATGATCTGGCATCATCCTTTTTACTGGTACAGTTGCCCACCACTGATGAAGCAGTGGATCGATATTGTGCTTGAATTTGGTTGGGCTTATGGCCCGGACGGTAATGCTTTGGTAGGAAAAACGGCACTGAATGTGATGACTGCCGGAGGCTCTAGAGCTGTCTATTGTGCTGAAGGGAGAAATCACTATACTATCAGGGAATTTCTGCGGCCGTTTGAGCAGACTGCCCGGCTCTGTGGTATGGAATACCTGCCGCCATACGCTGTGATGGGCACGCATGGCTTAACCAGGGATGATCTTAATGCCCATGTCGATCAATATCAGGAGCTTATCAGGTCCCTGCAAGGAGCTGATATGGAAGTGCCAGAAGGGGACGCGTGTCAGTTCCTAAATGATTTACCCATTCTGCAAAATACAAAGACCGAATGAGCGGCGACTTCCTATTTCAAGCTGTCATTTACCTGTTGGCGGCAGTGGTTTGTGTGCCAATTGCTAAGCGATTTGGGCTGAGCTCTGTTCTTGGTTATTTACTAGCCGGCATCATCATTGGCCCTTATTTGTTGGGCTTCATTGGCGAAGAAGGAGAAGACATCCTGCATTTCGCTGAGTTCGGCGTGGTTATGATGTTGTTCCTGATTGGACTGGAAATCGAACCCAAGGCCTTCTGGAAAATGCGTAAGACCATCGTGGGCATGGGAGGTTCGCAGGTTGCATTAACCGTGTTGTTATGTTTTGGCGTCTTAATACTGCTAGGCTACAATTGGCAATCGAGCGTTAGCATCGCCATGGCGCTGGCACTTTCTTCAACCGCCATCGTACTTCAGACCCTCAAGGAGAAAAACCTGATGGACACCGTTTATGGTGCATCATCCTTCTCCATTCTTCTTTTTCAAGATATCATTGTTATCCCCATGCTGGCCATTGTTCCGCTGCTTGGTACTGCCCAGGAGACGGCTGCAGGAGGCCATGACGCCGGACACGTTTCCTTGCTCGATAATCTTCCCATCGGATTGCAAACAGTTCTTGTGCTGCTTTCTGTGGTGTTTGTGGTATTGGCCGGTCGCTACCTGCCGGTGCTAAGGGTAGTAGCCCGTACCAGGTTGCGTGAGCTATTCTCTGCCTGTGCCTTATTGATTGTTATTGCCATTGCCTATTTAATGGAATTGGTGGGGTTGAGTCCGGCCTTAGGAGCTTTTCTGGGTGGTGTTGTATTGGCCACCAGCGAGTTTAAGCATGAATTGGAGAGCAACCTGGAACCGTTCAAGGGGCTGTTGCTGGGCTTGTTTTTCATTGCCGTAGGTGCATCCATCAACTTTGCCATGATTATCGATAGTCCGGTTAGAATAACCCTTTTGGTAATTGGGGTGATTGCGTTGAAAGCAGTGGTATTGTTTATCGTCGCCTCCATTTTCAAGATTAAGATAGATCAGAAGTTGCTGATAGCTGTGGGTCTGGCCCAGGTAGGAGAGTTTGCTTTCGTATTACTGTCTTTCACCAATCAGCTCGGTATCATATCCAGCGATCAGCTCGACCTGTTCTTAGTAATAACAGCCATCTCCATGACCTTGGCACCTTTGCTTTCTATCTTCAACGAGCGCCTCATTCTGCCCAGGATAGGCACCAAAGAGTCCGAGGAAAAACCGATGGATACTATCGAGAAGAAACACAAAGTAATTCTGGTTGGCTTCGGGCATTTTGGTAGTACAACGGGGCGGTTTCTTCGCGCCAATGGGGTAGAACCAACCATTTTGGATCACGATTCTTCACGGGTAGACCTACTGAGAAAGTTGGGATTTGAAGTGTACTACGGAGATGCCACCCGCGAAGATCTCCTAGAATCTGCCGGTGCCAGTGAAGCCGATATCCTCATTTCCGCCATTGACGACCCCGATGCAGTATTAGAAATGGTTCAGGTGCTTCAACATAAATTTCCTAACCTTAAGCTGATGGTAAGGGCCAAAAGCAGGGTAGATGCCTACCAGTTACTCAATGCCGGCGTAACCCATATCTATCGGGAGTCTCTTGATACTTCTGTGCGGGTAGCAGAAGAAGCCCTACATTTCCTGGGCCATCGCAAGTATACTATCCATCGGCAGGCCCAGAATTTCAAAAAATACGATGAGGAAAGTCTCCGCCGATTGGCAGATAAGGTGCTGAATAGTGAAGAATATATCTTCAAAGTGCGGGAAGAGATTGCCCAGCAGGAGGCCCTGCTAAAAGAAGATCTTAAACGTGGCAGTATTGAAGAAGAGGATACCTCGTGGGATAGCGCATCAATGCGGGCGAGGATTAGTGGCGATAGTGGGAAGGTTAAGGAATAGGTCTGCCAATGACCAAAAACCAATCACCAGAGAGCAAACGAACTCCAATGATGAAAATATGTCGCAGTCGCTCGCGCCTGCCTGTTCCGAGGGAATCCCTTCGGGGTCGGCACACAGGCGCGAGTGACTGCTCAGAGACCGTAGTCCAAATCTCAATTACTATTAGCAATTTGCATCAATGAAAGCACTCCCTTTGTTCTTCATACTTTCTCTCACCATCAGCTTTGCTAATAATTACTCTGCTTCGCACCATATTCTTGAGTGCGACGGTTGCCCACCAGTGGGTATTAAGGTCAAAATTCATTTAAGTAACGAAAGTATGCTAGAGGGATATATCTCATTGCAAGCACCGGCCATGGCGCCTTTCCTTGATAAGCATAACTTCCAAGAGATTGCCAAACATCCTGCCCACAAAAATGACATACCCGATAGCCTCAACTTATGGACCAGAGCCACATTTGACGATACAGAGTATTATGGATATCAATTCATTCAAAGAAGGTTTGACCAACCACCAGATAGCGTAAAGGAGTTAACTTTCTCCCTTCCTGAAAAGTCAATCATATTACTGGGCCAACCCAAAAAAGTGCCCAAAAACGAAATTGTCCGTATTGAGCGTCTTTCGGAAAATTATTTCCCGGTCTTTTTCATTTCGGAGGTGGAAGAAGAATATTGGGGACAAAGCCCAAAAACAGCTGTTGTTATTAAAGACAATTTGGAGGTAGATGCAACTATCTATTGCTTTTCCTATGAAGAAATTGCTCCCAGCGAGCTTGCCAAAATATGCTACACCTATTCAAAGGCCAGAAAGACAAAGCCAAGCAATATAATCCGCCTGTATTACCATTTTGGAACCTAGCACTACATCCTCCAGCACAGTCGCTCGCGTCCACGCGAGTGACGACTATTCTCAAAGTAGCAAATAACAAAAAATCAACCGTTTACCTAAGTCTTCGGCAGCCGGACTATCAGGCTCAGCATAAAAAAGAAGTCTTAGACTTCACACGCTTATCTTTGCATCTTGGCCCTATTCCAAACTCCGGTAATACCATGTTTCGATCTGAAACAGCTATGTTCCAGATCGAAACAACTGGGATATAGGGAGCTCTTCAAAATCTTAATTATCATCTCATTATCAGCTATTTATGGTAACTGGCATAGACTTGGATAAAGCTGTACCATGGTTAGAAACTACTTCAAAATTGCCTTAAGAACCCTATGGAAAGACAAGTTCTACTCCGCCGTAAATGTGATAGGGTTAGCTATTGGTCTGGCATGTAGCCTCATCATTTTAGTTTTCTTACAACATGAATTAAGTTATGATAACTTCCATCCTAATGCTGATCGCATTTACAGGGTAGGGTTTGATGTCAGCCTAGGAGTCGGATCCAAAAGTATTGCTAGTACTTCTCATAGGCTGGGGCCAACTTTAGAAACTGATTTTCCAGAATTGGAAGAGGTGATCCACTTCAGCAGAGTTTTCCAGGGTGAAGTGCAGCATGATAATATCAAATTTCGAGAGACGAGGATGTCTTTCGTGGATTCTGCGTTTTTCGATTTCTTTAGTTACGAGTTCATCAAGGGTAATCCTGAAAGCGTTGCAGTTGGGCCTAACCAGGTGGTGATTACGGAAAAGGTAGCATCCCGCTATTTTGGAGAAGAGGAAGCCATCGGCAAGCTTTTGACAATTCAACATCCCTATGGCTCCGAAGATATCGAGGCTGTTGTTGCAGGAGTCATTAGGGAGATGCCTGCAAATTCCCATTTCCATATGGACGTAATGATATCGATGGCCACTGGTGAATCCGTATTCCCACGCTCACTCTATAGTAGCTGGGGATGGGACTCACATTACACCTATGTAAGGCTCCCGGAGAATCTTGATCCAACTGAATTTCAGTCTCGCTTGCTTGACTTTGGTAGCAGCCATATTGAGGGTGATTGGTTTATTAAGTTCTTCGCTCAGCCGGTGGCAGACATTCATCTGCGATCAAATAAAAACAGCGAGATAGAGACGAACAGCGATTTCCGTTATATCTATATTTTTTCGGCAGTTGCCATCATTATTCTTACCCTGGCTGCGGTTAATTATATGAATCTGGCTACCGCCCGCAGTATCAAAAGGATGCAAGAGGTGGGTATTCGCAAAGCGCTTGGAGCCTTTCGCCAACAGCTAGTTGCTCAATTCCTGGGGGAGTCGCTTATGCTAGTCTTACTGGCAATGATCATAAGTGGGTTTATCGCTGAATTGTCCATGGAATTCTTCAGTGGCCTGGCCGGCAGAACAATAGAGCTAGATCTACTCACTGACTTAAACCTATTTCTAACATTTTCAATTACTGCACTGGCACTAGGGCTTATTTCTGGCTCATATCCAGCATTTTTTGTTTCATCATACAAACCAGCAATTGTACTGAAAGGGGGTAAGCAAGGAAATTCAGGCCGGGCAGCCTTGTTAAGGAAAATCCTCGTTACCACTCAGTTTGCTCTTTCTATAGGCTTGATCATTGGGACAGCACTTGTCTATAATCAATGGACCTATCTGCGAGATAAGGACTTAGGTGTCCAGGTAGACCAGGTATTGCTGGTACCCGCCACGAGGGATGTTAGACGAGAATACGCCTCTGTAAAGCAAGAGTTAAGTGTACTCTCGAGCATCAAGGGAGTTACAACCACGAATAAGCAATTGGGAAGAGATATTAATAACGCTGGCAACATTAAAACAGAGAATGACACCGGGGAAATTGGCGATGCCCGTATTAGTGCGGTTTATGGTGACTACGATTTCTTGTCTTTCCACAACGCTACGTTGGTAGCAGGCAGGTTTTTCTCGCAGGAATACGCAAGTGATACGCTGCGTACCATTATTATGAATGTCAAAGCAACAGAGGCACTTGGTTTTAAAGATCCGGCCAATGCCGTAGGGCGCGTAATAAGACAGGGCGGTAGCAACTCCAGCAATAGGGTTATCGGGCACGTGGTTGGCGTGGTAGAAGATTTTCATTTTGAGCAACTCTATAATGAAATCAAGCCCATTACCTTCTTTTTGTGGCCTGAGAGGGGCCTCGGTTATCTTTCTATAAAGATTGAAGAAGGTAAAACACAACAGGCATTATCTGAAATCGAAGCTATTTGGGCAAAGTATGAAACGCAAAGGGGGTTTAGGTATTTCTTTCTTAATGAAGAATTGCAATCTACTTACGTTACCGAGGCGCAATTCTTTACCATGTTCAGCATATTCTCTGGCTTGGCCATTTTTACAGCCTGTCTTGGAATATTGGGCTTGGCTTCGTTTTCGGCCACACAAAGGATGAAGGAAATTGGCATTAGAAAAGTTTTGGGAGCATCTTCGGCCAATATTTCCTTGCTCCTGACGAAAGATACTCTGAAGCTTGTGGTCATTTCAAATATTGTCGCCTGGCCTATCGCTTACTTTGGCATTAGCAACTGGCTCAGCAGTTTCGCTTATAGAACTGATATTCAGATCACTCCTTTTCTCGTGGCCTCAGTACTAGCAGTGATTGTAGCCTTCCTGACGGTGATTTCGCAATCGCTAAGGGCTGCCAGTAGAAATCCGGCGAAATCTATTGGTTCTGAATAAATAGTGACTAGGAATTTCCTCAGCTGTTGCCTAGCTTCAAGCCAGACACAGCAGAAGTTAGATCTTCGTCTCTTAGACATTTACTATAGCCACCGCTCCTTCACCTCCTTATACTTAGTGCGGCCAATGGGTAGAGTCACTCCATTTTTCAGCTCCATCTGATACTTACTACCGGAGGCTACTAGTATCTCTTTTACCTCAGTCATCTTTACTAAGTAAGACTTGTGAATACGCTCAAAGGAAGGGGAGAGTAGTTGTTCCAACTTTTCCAGAGACTTGTCGTGCAGGGCTTTGCTACCGTCAGTAAGAAAGAGTTCGCTATAAGGACCGGCTCCTTTGATGTAGATAACCTCTTCAATTGGTATGAGCTGAATACGGCTTCTTTGCTTTACCGCCAAAAACTTGACCTTCGGTGTTTCCAGCTTCTCTTTGGCCTGGGCCCGTTTCAGCGCTTGGGCTAGTCGCTCTTGGTTGAAAGGTTTGGGCACGAAGTCTAGCACACCATGTTCAAAGGCTGCCAAAGCTTGGTCTTTATAGGCAGAGATCACTATGGTATGGAAGCTTTGTGAGACGGCAGTAGTGAGCAAGTTGAACCCATCCTCGCCATTGAGGTTTAAATCCAACAACACCAGGTCCAGGGTATTGTTCTCGGTAAACTCCATGGCCTCGGGTAGGGTAGAGATATGGGTCAGCAATTGGATACTGTTGCCTAGTATGTCACCAGTCATCCTTTCAATTCTTTTGGCTATGCGGGCTTCGTCCTCAACTATTAATATCCTCATGCCTGTTTGTGGTATATCTTGATTACACTCTTCCAACCATGCTCCGCCGGTTCGGAAGTTAGTTCCCAATTGGTATCATAGCTTTCAGTCAGTCGGGCCTTGATGTACTTTAGTCCAGTGCCTTCCTTCTTGGTATTTGCTTCACTCACTACAGCCCCAAGGGTGAGGAAAGTGTAGGTCTTGTACTGCTCTGTCGTCTTATAAATCAGCTTGAACTTCACACTATTATTTGTCCCAGGTTGACTGTGGGTGATGCCGTTTTCCAATAGGGTGTGTAACACAGCAGGTGGCACTTTTTGATTAGCGTCTATGCCTTCTTCTTCCCAGCGGTAATTAATCTCTTTGCGGTAGCCCATAATCTCTAAGTGCGTGCGACAGAGCGCAATCTCCTGGCTAATCGGTATCAAGGTCTGGTCTTCTATTTGGTTTAGCAGGTCGAATTCCTTAGCCAGGGCTTCAATGAATTTTACTCCCATCTTGGGTGCTTCTTCAACCCAATCTATCAATGAGGTGAGGGTATTCATCAGGAAGTGGGGCTGTATGTTCTTCTTTAACAATTCCAGTCGCAGCCGGGTAGACTGTACCAGAGAAGTTTCATAAGCCACCCGTTGCTGCTTCAGCCTTAGTGAAAGCAAATAAAACATGCTCAACAGTGTGAGGCTAAACCCTGCAAAGAGGCCGAAACCTACTGATCGTATCAGGCTAATGATCACGGCTAGCAGTAACACCAGCAATACCAGTTGCGCACCTTTCTCTTTTCTATAGACTCCCATAATTACGATAACCACAGAAAAAACCCACATGCCCAGTGTTGTACTCAATGCTGTGAAATCGAAAAAGTCGTGGCTAAAAAAGTAAAAGACCGCCAGCAAGCCTGCATAAATACTCAAGACCAGTTTTCTCTTTGGGAAAGGAAAGTGCATGGAAAAGTAAAGGGGGATGGTAAAAGAGATGCATAGCATGAGGGAAACGATAGTCTGTAATCGTACAACATGCAGACTATAATGGATGGGCAAGGCCGTCCCGACGAAATGGGTCATTGTGAGGGCTAAAAAGAGGAAGCAGCTGATACTGAAAATCAGCATAGGCAACTGTTTTCTGTCGCTCAGAAATAGAAAAAGAAAATAGAACGCGGCCATCAGAAAGGCGCCGGCAAAGCTGTGCATGTAAGAGGTCTCGATAAGCTGGTCTGTTAATAGATCATCGTAGTAGTCTATTTTAAATGCATAGATGGCCGTATGGTCGGGGAAGTGATAGATGCTGGCGCGAATGGCCACCACGTGTTCTCCGCCATCGGTTAGCTCAGTAGGAATGCTGTAGGTAGTCCATAGTTTACCTTCCGGACCGAGTGCTTCTTCTTGTCCGGGGTTACCATTCTTACCAATTAAAACGCCGTCCCAAAAAACCTCATACTCTCCATATACTTCTAACTGTATGCCATAAGGTTGAAAGGCTTCCGGAGCCTGTTTTAAGTCCACCCCAATCCTGAACCAGAAAATCTGACCGTCGGGTACCAGTGCGGGCCTTCCTTGCCACCTCGAGTCGTTCCAGTCTTTGTTAGCCCATGCCGGATCATCCCCAATCTTATAAACAGCTCGCTCTCTTTCAAAAACCGGCTCCTGGCTGCAGGAGCTAACCAGAAGCAAAGAGCATAGTATTATAAAACCGAGTAATGAGTTCAGCTTCATTCCATGGGATTACTGACGCAAGCTAAGCAGGCCCTACCATAATAATGGCCTGTTTGGAGCAGTTCATTCATAAATAGAGCGGTTGGTAAGTTAATGGGACGCCATCAACAACTCCTCTTGGCATATTCAGGTATATCATCAGAAATTCAATAACAATCTACTTATGACCATAATAAAGTATTTCAAGCAGTTGAACGTAAAGGAGGGCATTGGGATTATGAAATTGGTGCTACTGGCGCAATTTGTATTCCTCGGTACGGCCTGCGCGCAGAATATTGCCGGCAACGCGCCACCGGAGGTCACTGCTACGGAGGATACCATCTCCAGGTTCTGGAACATTCCTCTGCTAGAGCCCGCCTATCTTTCCACCGCACCTACAGATAGGAGAGATGGCATTCCCGTGGGCCAACTAGACAAGGGTGGTATCGATAAAGCCACCATTCTCAACTTTGCCCAAGAAATTGCTGACTCTTTACACGGGGGTTGGGACAGCTTTCTCGTCGCCCACCAGGGTGTGCTGCTCTTCGAATCCTATTTTAAGCGCGGTCGGGTTGACCTGCCACATCCACAGGCGTCAGCCACTAAAGCCTATACGGGTTTGGCTTTAGGCCGTGCTATTCAGCTGGGCTACCTCACCATGGAAGATCTGGACAAACCCGTTGTCAGCTTCCTCAAAGACCTGGACCACACAAAGTTTGTTGAGGGCGTAGAACTGATCACCCTTAACCATGCCCTAACCATGCAAACGGGCATACGCATCAGCGATGAGGACAAAGAGAAATATAGGAATGATACGCTTAGAATGCGGGGTCAGAGAGAAATCCAGACTTACTTCGAGTATACAGAGCCGATTACCCCTGAGTCGCAGACATTCGAATATGGTTGGGGGCCAAAGTTGGTAATGCAGGTGGTTGCAGCAGTGGTACCGGGTTCGGCAAAGGATTTTATTAAAGCTGAAGTGCTAGACAAATTGGGTATTACTAACTATAAATGGCCAACAAATATTAGTGGTTTACCCCAATCGGGATCGGGCTCAAGCCTAACAGCGCGGGATATGCTTAAGTTCGGCATTTTGACTTATAACAAAGGAAAATGGAATGGGGAGCAACTTATTCCGGAAGCCTTTATTGACAAAGCAACGAGCAGGATCATCGGTACCGGTGATCTGGAAATTCACTACGGTGGCAAGGATGTCGCCAATCAGGGTTATGGTTATTTCTGGTGGAATGCAGATTTGCAAGTGGGCAACAAAAGCTACTACACGACATCAGCTCAGGGAGGTTATGGCCAATTCATTACCTTCATCGAAGAGCTGGAGCTGTTGATTGTGCATACGGCCCATGATAACGATACCAATTATCTGCAACTAACTGCAGAGAGGGTCCTGCCGGCTTTTGTCAATCATGGTGAGAATTAGCAGATCTGCCACCCAACAGTTTTCCTGCGTTCAGGATACCATCTTTGTTTATTCATTTACTCGCGCTCATGATTGATTCAAAAGGAGCTCGTGAATCTCGAAGACTCGATTTCTTTTGCTTGACCAAAGGGTTTAGAAGAAACGAACCAAAGAAAAGTCAAGGCCCCGCCGAAACTCGGCCGCCAGTTGCGGCCTCAGACAACGCCGTGGCCAAACTGTCTGCAAGTGAAACCAGAGTCTCGAATTGTTCTTTCAACAGTGGGAATCGAAAAAATACAACCAGTGAAAAACATAATCTCATTGCTATTGCTCATCATTCTATTTCAATCATGTACAGAAGGTACAGAGAAATCGAATACTGATACTACAGCCGAATTAATTGAGAATACAGAAACTGGCCTCACCACAGCAGTACGAATAGAAGGCGATTCAACCTGGTCTATTGAGGAACGAATGAAACACTACGGTATTCCTGGTGTGAGTGTAGCCGTAATAAACAATGGAAAAATCGTGTGGGCAAAAGGATACGGTATCATGGACAGGGAGAGTAGAGCTCCTGTAACCAGCCAAACACTTTTTCAGGCCTCAGCACTTAGTATTCCTGTTAGTGCTTACGCTGCACTTCGTATGGTAGAACAAGGTAAAGTTTCATTAGATGAGAACATTAACAGCTACTTGCAATCATGGCAATTACCAGACAATGAGTTTACCAAAGAAAAGAAAGCGACCATAAGAAATCTCTTAAATCATTCCGCAGGAATAAACCTGCATGCAACTCCCGGGTATAGTACAGATTCAGTCATACCAACACTGATTGAGGTATTAGATGGCACTCCTCCCGCTAAGAATGAACCACTTGCCGTCAATAAAGAACCTGACGAAAGCTATTACATTTCATACCCTGGCTATGGGATCATTCAACAAATGATGATAGATGTTGAGGAAAGGGAATTTCCCGAGATCATGAATGACTTAGTGCTACAACCCTTAGGGATGACCAACAGTACCTTTAATCCATCGCTTTCTCAAGAACAAATAACCAGAGCAGCAACTGCTTATTTGGCAGACGGCAACATGGTAAAGGGTAAGAGGTTTGTCAACCCGGTATTGGCCTCAGGTGGTTTGTGGACAACCCCAAGTGACCTGGCCAAATTCATAGTCCACCTTCAGCAAACCTTAAAAGGGAAGGGTGATAGGGTTTTATCAAAAGAGATGACAGAATTAATGGTTACCCCACATAGTATTAGCAGTTATGGACCGGGCTCTGAATATGGGCTGGGAATTCAAATTTTCAAGAGAAAAGATGAGACCTACTTAAGACATTGGGGATGGAATAGGGGATTTTATGCGGAGATGATAGCGCATAGACACAAAGAGCATGGGGTGGTTGTGATGACCAATTCCACTTTCCCGGAATTTAATGCAGAAGTGATTCGCGCTGTGGCCGGGGCGTACAAATGGAGGAATTATGTTCCGGTTCATAGCAGGGTGGAAGTTGAACAGTCTCTAGTAGATCAAATTACGGGTAGATATCAAGCCGATGAGACGCAGGTGGAAGTGTTTCAAGAGAACAACCTTATATTCATTAAAAGCATCCAGCAAGAACGTACCGAAGAGCTAATCCCGATTTCAGATAACACTTTCGTCAGAAGAAATGCCAGTCGCTTGATTCAATTCAAGCCAGCTACTGATAATGAAGGCATCAAATTGTTTTATCTGGATAGAAATGATGAAAGCATAATTTCAACCTTGGCTAAGGTGGATGGTGGCAACAACGAATCGGGGAACTAGAGCGGTTATTCTAATACAAGAACGTTATTGATTATGAACAAAATGAGACTATTGATATTGGCATGTGTCCTATCACTCAACTTTGCATTTGCTCAAGAAAATAGCGCAAACAATTCCAATTATCCACCCTTAGCAGATCGCTATCTTGGTCAAAAGCCTCCAGGCTTAACTCCCCAAATATTTGCTCCGGGTATTGTTTCGACGGAAGAGTATCTTGAAAGTGAGGTTTTGTTTTTGCCTGACATGTCAGAGCTCTCCTTCACCAGGTCTGATCTAGAATATAAAGATCCTGAATTCTTTGTGATGGAATATAAGAATCAGGAGTGGAGCAGGAAGTCTATTGATTCAGCTGTTATCGATAGTTATAAAGAGAGATTCAGCCCTAGTTTGTCAGAGATAAAAAGCCATGAGGTATTCCGGGATATTCCCATCATAGGTTTCTCAATCTCTTCTGCAAGAACGATATATTTCTATGTTTTAGATTTCAGTGATGGCAGTGGGCATATGAGTTATTCCCGTCTTGTTAATGGCAAATATGAAAAGCCGATAAAAATGAGCAAGGCGATTAATACGGGAAAATATATTGCCCATCCATTTATTGCTCCAGATGAATCTTACTTGATGTGGGATGCTGAGAAAGATGGCGAAAGTACGCCTGACATCTATATTAGCTTCCGGCAGCCAGATGGTTCGTGGGGTGCAGCCATAAACATGGGAGATAAGATAAACACAGCACGCTATGAGCAACGCCCGAAAGTGACACCTGACGGAAAATATCTATTCTTTTGGAAGGGAGATGTAAAGGTTAGGGATGGAAGTACCTACGTGGAAGGAGGCCCTAATTGGGTGGACGCGAAAGTTATTGAGGAGCTAAGACCTAAATCAACTTCCTATCCAATTGCATATTCATCAAAGGATGGTAATAGCAGGGAAATCTTCCTAACCGATATCGAAGGAAAGTCGAGGATCAAGATTACTGATTTTGAGGGGTCTGATGGCTATCCCGATTGGTCACCAAACGGAAAGCGCATCGCTTTTTATGCCAAGTATGATAAGGGAAAAACATGGTCTGTGCATACCATGAATAGTGACGGTACGAATAGGAAAAGGTTGACTCAGGCAAAAAACAAATGGGACAGTTCACCCACGTGGTCTCCAGATGGAAAAAAGATTGCTTTTGCCAGAGAATACCTGGACTCGGCTGGAGATTGGCAAGAAGAAATCTGGATTATGAATGCTGATGGTAGCGAGCAAGTCCAACTAAAAACATTGATTGGAAGAGCTCCATGTTTTATGCAAGACGGAAGAATACTCTTTCACTCCAAAACAGAAACGGGTGAGATTTGTATCGCCAATAGTGATGGAAGTAACATCATTACCTTAACCAACAATACAGCCAAAGATATTCAGCCTAAGATTTCGCCTGATGGAAAGCAAATTGCATTTATTTCAGACCGCGATGGAAATCAAGAAGTTTATGTGATGAACATAGATGGATCAAACCAAAAACGACTAACATATAATGCTGTTCCGGATTGGGATATCTGTTGGTCTCCAGATGGTTCCAAACTCCTTTTTGCATCTGACACTGGTGAAGATTTGGACCTTTATATGATGAATAAAGATGGTTCTTCATTAAAGGAGTTTATCGTCAATGGTTCTCAGCCATCCTGGTTCAATACAACTAAATATAACAGCAACTAGAGCCGAAAAATCAATCACACTTATATACGCTTAGAACTGAGTCCGCGATTGTGCCGACTTTCTATTGCTCCTAACTTTTCGCGTTGTTAGTTCAATTAATAGGGCTAAAAGAGATTCCGGATATCCGCTGCGCTGCTTCCGGAATGACGTTTTGAAGGTGTTTAGGTGTTTGGGTTCTTCCCTGAATACTAACAAATTCCAACCCCGGTTGTAACCTTTTTACTACTTAATAGTATTAAATATTATTGTTTGCCTACATTTATACTATAAACTAGTAATAAAGACGATGTCAGACTATAAGATTGGTGAATTTGAAGAGATTGTGATGCTTACCGTGGGCATTTTACATGGCAATGCATACGGTGTAACCATCAAGGATGAAATCGAGAACAGAATGAAACGCAAGGTGACGGTAGGGGCCCTGCAAGTCACCCTAAGGCGGCTAGAAACAAAAGGACTACTAGACAGCCACCATGGAGATACGGAAGATGCCCGGCGGGGGAGACCCAAACTTTTCTTTTCCCTCACTGCATCCGGCAAGAATGTCCTGGTCAACATTCGTGAGAACCGTAACCAGCTTTGGGACGCGATGCCACAGATAATCCTCGATCTCAAGTGAAGGAACTAACTAATCCACCCAATCCGCCTAATCCACCGAGATTGTCATGGAACTTCCTGAAGTGGTTCTGCAAGCCAGACTACCTACCTGATGTGGAAGGGGACCTGCTGCAGCTCTATGACCGCAGGGTTGAAAGTATGGGACGCATGAAGGCCGGCTGGCTCTTCACCCTCGATGTGCTGCTTCTATTTAGGCCTGGCATGATCCGATCAAAAATTCAATATCAAAAACTCAGAATAATGGACTTACTCCAACACAGTTTCAAAATATCGTTTCGGAACTTTAATAAATACCGTAGCTCATTCTTAATCAATTTGCTGGGCCTCTCCACCGGGCTTGCCTGTGTGCTCTTCATCTTTCTATGGGTACAAGATGAATTGGCCATCGATCAATTTCACACCAAGGGAGACCGTCTGTATCAGCTCATGGAGAATGTAAAACAGGACGGCGGCATCATTACCCGAACCACAACCTCAGGCCCTACGTCTCCGGCGTTGATGGAAGATTTTCCAGAAATAGAACGGGCAGTATCCCTGACATGGGATAGTAGTGATGCCTTTTTTGTAGGGGAAAAAAGCGTGACGGCCTATGGCCATTATGCTCATGAAGGATTTTTCGAAATGTTCAGCTGGGAAGTGATCGCAGGTAATCCGGATGAGCTACTGAAAGACCCGAACAACATTGTGATTTCAGAATCATTTGCCAAGAAATTGTTTGGAGATGCCAACCCAATTGGTCAAACCATTGAATACCGGGGCGAGTATCCTGTTAAAATATCCGGGGTTTTCAAAGACATTCCAGAGGCTTCCACTATCCGGTTCGAATATGTAATGCCGTTTGCCAAGTTCTTCGATGAATATGAGTGGGCGCAAAGCTGGAACAATACCGCCTTTAGCACCTACATCTTGTTCAAAGAAGATGCTGACGTTGAGGCGTTTAATAATAAAGTATATGAGTACGTACGGGAAAAGACGGAAGGCAAGGGCAATCACCGTTCGCCCTTTGCTACGCTGTTTGGTGAACGCTATCTCCACAGTAAATATGAAAACGGGGTACTGGCAGGTGGCCGAATTGAGTACGTGCAAATGTTTAGTGCCATCGCCTTATTCATTTTGCTTATTGCATGCATCAACTTCATGAACCTCTCGACGGCGCGTGCTTCCCGTCGTTTGAAAGAAATTGGTGTAAAGAAGACGGTAGGTGCGGCTCGAAGCTCATTGATCATCCAATTCTTAAGCGAATCAATCCTTCTTATGTCAATCTCCATGTTGGCGGGCTTGGCAATTGTATGGTTGTTGCTGCCACAGTTCAACCTGATTACAGGGAAGACGCTGGCACTTGGTTTCACTTCCGAGCTTATTTCGGGAATCCTGATCATCTTATTCGGAGCGGGCTTAATCACGGGCAGCTACCCGGCTTTCTACTTATCCAAGTTCAAGCCTGATGTGGTATTGAAGGGCAGGCTAAATAGGTCTACCGGTGAAGCCTGGGCACGGAAAGGGCTGGTGACATTGCAGTTCACCTTATCTATCGTGCTCATCGTCTCCGTGATCGTCGTGTTTGAGCAAATACAGTTTACCCAAAATAAAAACCTGGGCTACGAGAGAGACAATATCCTGATAATGGATGTAAATGGTGGTCTGTTTGATAGTTTGAAGTATCACACCTTCCTAAATGAACTGTCGCAGGTTCCGAATGTGGTTGCTGCCTCTGGTGCAAACCACGACATGACCGGTAATAATGGGGGAACCTCCAACATCACCTGGCCTGGAAAGGATCCTAACGACCGCACAGAATTTGAGCGAATGTTGTGCAAGCAAGGTTTTATCGAAATGATGGACATGGAAATTGTGGATGGGCGATCATTCACAGAGGATTTCATGACTGATTGGAGTAAAATTATTCTCAATGAAGCTGCCATAGACTACATAGGTTTTGAAGACCCGATCGGAAAGAGTGTCCGACTGTTCAACCAGGATGTGGAGATTATCGGTGTGGTGAAGAACTTCCATTTCGATTCCTTCCACGAGGAAGTGAAGCCGCTTTTCCTATCGCTGGAAGACGACGACACCTGGTACCTTATGGCTAAGCTTGCTACTGGCCACGAGAAAGAAGCGGTTGAAGCGATCGAAGAATTGCACAAGGCGATAAATCCGGGCTTTGAACTTCGATATCGATTCCTGGACGAAGACTACCAGCAGCTGTATGAAGCAGAAAACAGGGTTTCTGTTCTTTCAGGATACTTTGCTACAATTGCTGTGATCATCTCTTGCTTAGGCTTGTTTGGGCTGGCCTCATTCAGCCTCGAGCGTCGAAGCAAGGAAATCGGGATTCGAAAGGTTTTGGGTTCTTCTGAGCTAAGCCTCTCAAAGAAACTAGTGTATGACCTTACCAAAATGGTATTCATTGCAGTAATAATTGGTTTGCCTATTAGCTATCTGATTGCGGAGAACTGGCTACAGGGTTTTGCCTTTCGGATCCCACTGGAAATTTGGTTTTTCGCAGCAGCAGGGTTCATTACATTGGCTATTGCGTTTATAACTGTCGGTTACCAGGCTATTAAGGCCGCAAAGTTGAATCCTGTGCAGTTTTTGAAAGATGAATAGGTAAGCTGCTAGCTACAACTGATTTCCTTGGTGTAGCTTTTGACCACACCTGCATTTACATAGCTATTTCAGAAGATAGGGGAGGGGTAGTATAATACCACCCCTAGCACTTAGGGCACGCAAATAATCTTGTATGTCTCGAACATTTCCATTCTATTTGCGTATAATATACACAAATAGGTTGTTCAATTAAAACACAGGCAATATGTTCGGATTTAATTATATCAAGTTTGACTCCATGAATCATGTCATTCTTTACAAGAATGGGAACGTAAAAAAAGAAGGGAGAGGGTTGGCTTTCTTCTACTTCTCTCCGAATTCTTCAATCGTATCTATACCCATGGAAAGTAATGACCTGCAATTTGTATTTAAGGAAACTACCAAAGACTACCAGGATGTAACAGTGCAAGGGCAGATAACCTACAAGGTTACTGACCCCAAACAGTTGGCCGAAAGTTTAGACTTCACTGTCAACTCTCGGGGGCAATACCTGAAAGACGATCACGAGAAAATTCAACAGCGTATTATCAACGAAGCCCAAACTGCCAGCTCTGCCATTATTCAGCGCCTTAGTTTAAAAGAGGCCTTGCGGCAACTGGGGGAAATTGAAGAGAATATCTTCCAGAGTGTGCAAAAATCTAAGACAGTACAAATGCTTGGCTTGGAGATAATGAGTGTGAATGTGCTGGGTGTAACACCTAACCCAGAAATGGCCAGGGCCCTGGAAGCGCAAACAAGGGAGTCTTTGCAGAAAGAGGCTGACCAAGCGGTTTATGAGCGTAGAAATTTCGCCGTAGAACAGGAGCGTATGATCAAAGAGAGTGAGCTTAATACGGAAATTGCCGTGGAAGAAAAGCAAAAGCAAATTGCTGAAAAGCAAATGGAAACAGAGGTGGTTAAACAAGAAAATGAGCAAGAGTTGAAGGAAATGGGCATGAAGTCTGACATTTCTTTAGAAGAGAAAAAGCAGCAGCTGATTGACCTCAAAGTGAAGAATGAAAAGAAAGAGGCCGACGCCAAAGAGTACGTGCTGCAGGCTTCCCTCAATCCTTACAAAGAACTAGATTGGAAGACCTTGATGGCCATCAACTCTCGAGGCGTTCACGCCAAAGATAACATTGCACTGGCCTTCAGAGAACTGGCAGAAAACGCGGAAAAGATTGGCAGCGTGAACATATCTCCTGAGCTTTTAGATTCTATTATGAATAGCAAGAAGTAGCAGCAAATGCATTTTGACAAGGCAATCATAATTCGTGATAAGACAAGGCTTGAGCAACTGATTGAGCGGTTCAACTCAAAGGCTCAAGCCAAGTTTTATATTGAAAGCTCAGGTGGCAACTTTGAGCAGTACGAGCAAGAGCATCACACATTTTATGCTTCGCTTAAAACGACACAGGAGGCTGTAGCTACCTGGTACAAACCCAAGGTGGTTGACCGCTCGTTCCTGCCAACTTATATTTTTAGTGAGAAAGACCTGATTGTGGTGATTGGACAAGACGGCCTGGTCGCCAATACCGCCAAGTACGTGAATGAATTACCAATTCTTGCCATCAACCCCGACCCCGAACAGTACGATGGAGTATTACTGCCATTCAGTTGCGACAATATAGAGAACGGTATCAGCGACCTGCAAAGTGATAGACATCAACTGAAACGAATTACCATGGCAGAGGCCAAGCTCCATGATGGGCAGCGGCTACTAGCCTTCAACGATTTCTATATTGGGGCAGCTTCGCATGTCTCATCCCGCTACCAAATCAGCTTTAACGGAGTTACCGAAAACCAATCTTCCAGCGGCATTATTGTATCTACCGGCGCTGGGTCTACCGGTTGGCTCAGTTCTATCTTTAATATGGCCTATAATGTGCAGCGATCTTCTAACAAGCATGAAAAACACCATCAAATCGATCTGGACTGGGAGGCTGAACAATTGATTTTCGTAGTAAGAGAGCCTTTCCTCAGTAAAGTGACGCAAACTGGCATTGGCTATGGATCCCTAACCCGGAATAAGAGACTAAAGGTAGAATCAAAGATGGCTACCAACGGAGTGATATTTAGTGACGGTATAGAGTCTGACTTCCTGATTTTCAATACCGGTAGTTCGGTTGAGATAGGCATCGCCGCGGAGAAAGCGAATCTGGTATTGGGAAACTATGAAGATTAATTGTCGGGAAAGATAGGCCTACGGCACACTCTCCAATAACCAGTTAAATTCTTTACGGGCCAATTGATAGTCACGATCATCCCACAGCAAGTCAACTTGTAAAGAATCCTGGCCTTTATAGATCCCATACAACCTTAGCCCTTGATCGCTTAGGAGCATATAAGAACCCTGAAATATTGCAAGGGTATCATTTCTGAATCGCTTGATGGTCAATTGATTGGAGGCACTGTCGACGGAGTAATTGAAAAAGTAAGACCGGCCGTACCGCACCCGAAAGGTAGAATCTACCAATCCAATACTCCCACGGCTGCCATTGTCTATCGCCAGATCCTGCCAGTGCACATTGGAGTTAATATTGGCTGGAATGGTATCTCCATTAAGCACAAAATTGCTTACGGAGTAATAACCACTTTCGAAAGGTGGCGGGGTACTAATGTTACTTCTTGATTGAAAAGCATTGTAGTAGTTATAAAGAGGATATAGCGCAAAGCACCCAATGAAAATGGCCTTTAAGCCCAGCCTGGCGTACTTAAGCCATGGTTTAATCATAGGAATATCCCAGGAGGTATCAGCATCCACGGGTTTATTCAGCATGAAAAAATGTGCAATCCTTTTGAGGTTATTAAGGCTGATGTACACACAGGCAACAAGTAATTGGAAGGAGAATATCTTCACCGGAATGTCAAAGGTCATGTTTAGTAGGAACACGTAAGAAAAGACACCAATTCCCAATAGGGCACCCATTACTACTGTACGACGGTATAGCAGTAAGATCCCCACCAGCATTTCTGACAGGCCGCTAAAAAACTCGTAGGTCTTGGAGTAACCGACGAAATTCCAGGAGAATCGCATGGCACTAAAATGGCCCAGATCAGTAGCGTAATAGCTATTGGATGGGCTTGGCATCTGCAAGCCAAAAATCTTGATGATACCATAGATGAAAGCGAAGAATATAATGTAATACCGAACTACATTGCGAATGGCCAGGCTTCCCAGCACATAGGATTTACGCTTGCGATCCAGTACCGACCAAATGATGCTACCAATAAAAGCTATGAATAGCTGGGCATAAAGTGTTGCCCAGCCCATCGAGGTATCGCCGCTGCCTCGGGTTGGCACCAACTCATCCTTGACCTCATAGATGTAGTCATTGAATAGATTAGTATACCCCTCTGAGAACCAGGAGCTGAAGGTGCCAAGGAAAGAGAACCAGGCAAATGATGCCAACCAAGACCAGATAGCAGTAGATAAAATGAAGTAGATGACAAAAAATCGGAATAGGACTAACTGGTAGCTTGGCCAATCAGAATGGTGCTGTTTTATCTCATTCATAGGCTAAAATTAACTGAATCTCCAAAGTTATTTGGTTCTAAGAACTGCAAAGCATACTACTAATACCAGCGGTAATAGTAGGGTTTGGGCAAATACAGCATGTCCAGATAAAAACGGCGGATAACCTCCGGGTATCGCAAGTCCCTACTAGCAGCAATCAACAATTTTTTTTCCACTCACACTGGCCGCAGGGTAGCTGTAGCTTTGTAGTATTCCCAAAATTACTACTTATATTATTTAAATCATTTCTTGCTTGAGTACCATTTAGGTCACTAAATAATTTTTTAACCACATCTCACAAACACCATCTAATGAACCCAAGCAAATCAAGGTCAATGGGAAGAAATACCATGATGAAATTCATGCTGCTGGTATTGTTAACAACAGTTAGCTTAACCAATCAAGCACAAATCAATATTGGAAACTCGCCCGATGCCTTTGTCAATCGTCCGGTAGCAACTTCACCTGAAGCAGCAGCCATAGCTTCTTACGAGCAAGAACCCCGAGGTATGTACAATGGATGCCTAACCAAGTCAATTGATCTATACACCTTAACAGCAGGCCCACTAAAGGTACCCTTGGCATTGAATTATAGTGGCTGTGGAAACAAGGTTGGCCAAGATGCTTCTTATGTTGGTCTAGGCTGGTCGTTAGATGGTATCTACCAGGTTAGTAGAACTATCCACGGCCTGGCCGATGAGATACCTCTGAAGGGGTGGCTATATATGGCTAGTCAAATGGATCTGGCTGATTTTTTTCCAGCTGGAAGCGATAACTGGACCTGGTACAGAGATATTTTCAAACAGTGTATGGATGGTGAGCCTGACGAAATTATTATCACTGGTCCTGGTTTTTCCGCCACCTGTAGGTATGACTTTGATGGCAACTTGCTCTGCGCTTCAGAGCAGAAGCTTAAAGTTACAGCCATAGGAATGCCCCCAATTGGCCAGTCCCTACCGTATGAAGATTGGATTGATGGCTGGGAGGTTGTTGATGCCAGAGGGGTGAAATATATTTTCGACGCCGTTGAAATAAGCAAGAGAGAGCTTGTAAATGCCAGTTTAAACGGCTGCTATGACTACTCCATGTCTGAGATCCCGACTACCTGGAAGATAACGAGGATGCAGAGCGCCATCTCAGAAGACTGGATAGAGTTTGATTACGAAACAAACTACCCCCGATCGGAAGGGGTGATGGGCCAATCACTGACTCATGCATTTTATACCGGTACCTCATTAAGTTCCAGCGTAAGCAGAAGTGACTATAGAAATGAGGTAAAAGTTATAGAAAGCATTAGGTCCAGCTCAGGTGCACGAATAGACTTCTTTGATGGCGTTTTGAGATCAGATATGGGTAATAGTCATGGTGACTGTTACGATTGCTTCACTTTGGGTAGTCTTCAAGTTAAGAACGCAGCTAATGACTTGATTAAAGAATATGGCTTTGAATATGACAATATCACCGGGAGGAATACCCTCAGGAAGTTAAATCTGGTTTTCGGTTCTAAAGAGTTGGGTAGTTATGAATTCGATTATGAGGGGATGCTGCCACCAACTACAAGTTTCAGGAGAGATCATTATGGCTTCCTGAATAATAACAATGTACAATCTCTAATCCCCCCAATTAAGTATAAAACCAATTCTCCGCATTTGGTAAATGGTAGCTACTACATCGATTGGAATCCTCAACTAGGAGACGACTATGTAGGTATACCCGTGCTAAGTGGAGATGGGCTAATCGCTTTACAAGGAGCCGATAGAAGTCCTTCAGTCACGGGGAGCATCGCCGCTTTGATGACTAAGTTCAAAACTCCATTTGGGGCAGTTGAAGAATACAAGTACGGCATTCACGATTATTCTTATATCAATGGAGGTCCAATTAGAAAACATGTTTACAATCAATTTATAGTTGAAGATGACGTAACCCCCGTATGGAATGACCCCGAAGGTCGGGTTGTACAGAAGACAGACTTCACCATTACCAGCCCTGCACAAGTCACCGTTACTTATCGGGTTGTGGGAAATGGAAGCGACTTTGGTTTTCCAGATGAAGAGGTAGGTTTCGAAATCTGGAGGGAGAATGCCACAACTCCAATCCTGCGTATTCGAACTGGGATCACAGAGACATTAGAAAATCTGACCGGAGTTTTATTGAATGGCCTTTTGGATCCGGGAGACTACTATTTGGAGGTTTACGGAGGCAAAATCAGGGATCTTACGGGTGATGGCACAACCTTCATTTTCAACAGTGCATGGGCCAAATTGGAAGTTTACCAGGGGACGAACACCACGGAAAGGGCTGAAAAAATAGGCGGGGGAGCAAGAATAGAAGAAGTGAAGCGATATGACAATATCAGTGATGTTACTCCGGAAGTAATCACATTCAACTACGATCAGGAGGAAGGCGGCGAGATGATCTCAAGTGGCGTTGGAGCCTATCATGAATATCCATATGCTTACTTCTTTGCCAATGTTCCGTTGGGAAGTACTCCTTCTCCTAATCATTACGAACTCCGCAGATTTGCGAATAGCGTTGTCCATATAGATCAATCCAAAGGCTATGTTGGATACCAAAAGGTAACGGTTTTCTTAGGTAGCGAGATAGACAAAGAGGCGATGGGAAAGACAGAATACTTTTTTACCTCCAGAAGGAATTTTCCGGATACAGATTTTTCGTTTACGCTTCCTTTTGCGCCTGCCGACAACAGAGCCTACAAGTTAGGCCTTCTAACTAAAGAGGTAATATCCAAAAAGAACAGTTCAACTCCGGGAGACTTTGAAGTTGTTAAAACAACTGATTATTCAATTGCATCAAAAGAGAAAGTTGTAGTAGGTATTAAGGCCGGTGCTCACGCTAATTTAAATGATGGTGATGGCGAAGCGACCTATACCGACGAATCCCTAATAGATTCTTACACTATCCGCCTGGGGGTCGCAACCACCTTTCCTAATAAAATTGAAACTAAGGACATGGAAGATTCTGACCTGGCATATGTGGAGTTATTTGAAAGGGAGTATGATGATTATTTCAACTTGAAGAAGACAGTAAATTTTGACAGTGAGGGTAATGAAGTTGTTACCCGATATAGGTATCCGTATGAAATGGATCCATCTGATGCCATAATTTCTACCATGATGGACAGGAATTTCTTACCCATGGTTGAAAAGATTGTATGGAAGAGGACAGCAACTAACGAGAAGATCATGCTCGGTGCCATGAAAACTACATTTAAGATATCCGGTTCTCGTATTCTAGTGGATAAAGTTTATGCAGCTGATTTTCCTACCGAACTAACCTCTACAGATTCTTTGACTATTGCCGAGAGCTACTATCGGGTTAGGCTTTGGAATAGAGAGTATGACGATCATGGCAGAATTCTGGAGACCACACAAAGCGATGGGGAGGATATCCATAGCTCCTATATTTGGTCGCAGGATAAGGAGTACCCGATTGCTGCCATTGAAAATGCCAGACATAACGAGGTTTATTACAACGGATTTGAAGAACCTGGGCAGGGAACCTTAGGTGGCGCTAAAAGTGGCAAATACAAACTTAGTGGAGTTGGTGCATTTGGTATCCCTTCCAATTTTCCTGATGGATCGTATGTGCTTAGTTATTGGATGGAAGAAGACGGCGACTGGAAATATATTACCAAAGAGTATCCTAACTATCAACGTGGAGACGATGTAAGAACCGATGCCCTCAATGGAAACAGCATTGACGAGGTTCGATTTCACCCCATTCACGCCAGAATGATCTCTTTCTCCTTTAAGCCTCAGGTAGGGTTAATAACCATGACTGACCCCAATGGAAAATCAACCTCCTTCGAATATGACGACTTCAACCGCTTGGTTAAAACGAGGGACAATTGGGGGCAGTTAATCTCCTTAATCAAGTACTTCATACAAGGTCAAAACTTCTAAAACAATTACTGCAATGAAAATACTTAGTCTACTAACAGTGGGTATTATGTGCTACTCTCTGGGCTACTCACAACATTATATAAAAAATCAAAAAGTGCTGGTAGAAAGGGTCTATTCCGAATCCGACCTAAATCTACCGGGTTTAGGCTCCTCACTGGATGGGGTCAATTACACTGATGGCTACGGGAGAACAATTCAAAATGTGACCGTTAGGGGAAGTAACTCCGCCCAAGATTTGATCCAGTATTCAACCTGGGATGCCTTCAATATCCAAAGGAGGAAATATCTTTCCTATGCAAGAACACAAGCTCCTGGCATTTTCGATCTTAACGCCCTGGGTAATCAGGCCAATTTTTACTCAGCCACCGGTGGTGATGAGATTGTCGCTACCAGCTACCCTTATGCTGACACCGAATATGAGGCATCTCCATTAAGGAGAACACTTAGCTCGGGAAGCCCTGGCCAGGCCTGGCAGTTAGGATCTGGGCATGAAATCGTCTACAGCGTAGGTACAAATGGCTCAACAGATAAGGTGGTAATCTTGCAAGCTGAGATTCAATCCGGCATCCTAGAAGTGAAGGCCACCGGCTATTATCCACAGGGTACTCTATCGCGACAAAAGATTGTCAATGAAGATGGCCTGGTTATCATCACGTTCACTGACAGGTATGGAAAGCCCGTCCTTTCCAGGAGAGTGATAGAGAGTGGATATCAAGATACTTATCATGTTTATAACAGCCAAAGGCAGTTGGTAGCTCGTCTGTCGCCCATGCTGGTAGATAATCACAATTTTCAATCTGCAGCTTTCCCAATTACCATTGACCAAGATGAACTGGATGGTTTAGGCTATCAATATCTATATGATGATCGTGAAAGAATAATTGAACAAAAGTGGCCGGGTGTAGAGCCCGTTCACATAGTCTATGATCGCTGGGACCGAGTAGTGGCCCAGCAAGATGGAAATCTTAGGGCTGCTAATCAGTGGAAAATTAACAAGTATGATAGGTACAACAGGCTAATAATAACTGGCTTGATTATTAACAACGACATCCGAAAAACTCTGCAAGCCAGAGTTGATCAATTCTATGTAGATCACCCAACGTACCGGTTTGAAAAAAGGGATACCGCTCAACCATTTGGTTACACGACTTCATTCACATTTCCAACCCATGTCGATGAAGTTCTCTCTGCAAGCTACTTTGATGATTACGGTTTCATGAACCCCAGCGATGGCCATTTGCTCTTTCAGCCTCGGTTGGAAAACCTGAAAAAATCGGAACAACTGATTGGACTGCGGACTGGTGGGCTAGTAAAGGTATTTGGCGAGGGTCAATTCCTTAAAGAGGTAATCTACTACGACTCGTTACATAACCCTATCCAAACTATTTCCGAACAATACCCACAAGGAAGAAATATTACCTCTGCCCAGTATAGTTTTACAGGTCAAAAAAAGGTGATTGAGAGAATTAGCACCAATCCACAGGGACACGTGCAGTACCAACAGAGCTTTGAATATGACCATGTCGATAGAGAGCAAGATGTATATATTCAGCTTCAAAAACTGCATTGGGAGAATCAGCTCAATATTGAGGAGCCCCAGGTAGGCAGAATACACAAATCGCTAGATCAATGGAGCTGGGGCAGTGCTGGAGCAAGTTCAGAGGAGTCGTTTAATGGCGACGGCTGGGTAGAATATTCCTTCACTAGCCATCATGAGAAGCAAGTAGTGGGGATCTCTTCCTCAAACCTCGATAGCTTCGGCTTTGGCGATATAGAATTTGGCATTTATGGTTTTGAGCACAATGGTTCTCTTCACACGCTGGTAGTGGAAGGTGGTGTACTGCGCACCAGTGGAGTGGCCACCGACACCACGGATATCTTTCGCATCGCCAGAGTAGGCAATGAAGTTAAGTACTATCGCAATGGCACGTTGTTCTATACCAGCCAACTTCCATCCTCCGGAGAAATGCATGCTCACTTCTCATTTTATACCAGTGAAGCGGAGATCAACGTTGCCGGTAATTTCACTGAAACGATTTTACAGAAAAGAAACGAGTACAATGCTATTGGCCAGCTAGCTGATAAAAACCTTCACAGCGAAGATGCTGGTAACAGTTTTCTGCAGTCACTAGATTACCGCTACAACGAAAGGGGCTGGTTGCTTTCCATAAACGATGTTATTGGCAATCCAGCAGCCAATAATGATAACAATGCATTAAATGAAGACCTTTTCGGATTGCTGCTCCACTATCAAAACCCAATATCCTCAGGAGCACCCCAATATTTTGATAGTAGGATAAGTGCCTGGCAATGGAAAACAGGCTCCAATCCAAGAAGTAGGTTTATGTACCAGTATGATATGCGATCTCAATTAACCAGCGCTGCCTATGCACAATGGGGTACATCAACGTTCTCCGATGCCATCAATACTCGATCTGTCGATAACCTTAGCTACGACCTGAACGGAAACATCCAATCGCTGAAAAGAAATGAACCTTCAGCATCTAACCCCGGTGTGCCAACTCCCATGGATGATCTTACATATAACTATACTGTTCATACCAACAGGCTAAGGTCAGTTAGTGACAATGGTAATGACAACGGATTCGTCGACAGGTCTTACCTAGGCGATGAGTATCGTTATGATGCTAACGGCAACCTGACGGAAGATCGAAATAAGGGTGTTGATAATATCTCGTACAACTTGCTCAACTTGCCAGAGGTCATTGATTTTGGTGATGGCAATACTATTGAATACGATTACTCTGCGGATGGCATGCGACTGGGAGAACGTATTTATGAAGGGGGAGAGCTAACTTTTCATCGACTCTACAACGGCGAATTCTACTTTGAGAATGACACCTTGGTGCACATCAAGCATAGCGAAGGCCAAATATCCTTTAATTATTTCACCAAGCGGGAGCAGCACAACTATGACATTCAAGACCACCTCGGCAGTCCCCGTCTTACTTTCTCCGGCGACAATGAGACTTACTCGCTGATCGCCACTTTCGAACCAGCTTTTGGCGATGAAGAAGATCAGTTCTTTACCAGGATATCAGAGACACAGACCAACGATCAGCTTTTTAATACCACAGGGCCTAATGCACAAGTGCCAAACCCTAGTTATAGTGCGTGCCTGAATGGGTTAGATCCAAACAGAACTGTGGGCCCCGGAATAACCCTGGCTGTCGGCCCCGGTGATGTTGTAGAGGTCTCTGTCAATGCTATGTTCGTAGGCGAACCTTCTGAAAGCGGCCAATCCAATGCTGGCAATATTGCGGCCGCAATTGCTTCAAGTTTCGGTTACGCATCTGTTGGTGAAGGGGCGGCGATCTATCAGAATCTGTTCAATACCGGCATGGCACTTTTGGCTTCAAATGGCAGCAACAGTGATGACAATGTTCCTGCGGCTTATCTGAATTACATGTACTTCGATTGGGAAATGAATGAAGTAAGTACTGGATTTCAAATGGTTTCAGAAGATGCAAACAACTATCCCGAGGAAATTGAAATGACTATTGAAGCAACAAAGCCTGGTTATGTATTTATATTCCTCAGTAATCAGCAGAATGAAGATATTGAGGTTTGCTTTGATGATCTCACGGTCACCGTTCAGGAATCGATGGTCAAAGAAACTGTTGATTATTACCCTTTTGGTATGCCCTTCAATCAATATACCCGATTTCTCTCCGAACCTAATAGACATCTGTATACAGACAAGATGCTAACTGCAGAACATGGGCTAAACTGGCTTGACGTCGGGGCCAGATACTACGACTTTACATTGGCAAGGTGGTCATCAGTAGACCCGCTTGCAGATAAGATGGCAGAATGGTCTGGATATGCCAGCAACTTCAACAATCCAGTGTCTTTCATGGATCCCGATGGGCGGCAGCCAAAGCAAGCCAAGAAAACTATAAGGCCGATCAACTATACGTTTTCCGTTAGAAAGGAGCACAAAGAAAGGTTCATGGCCGAGTGGAGAAGGTTTCTTGCCACTCCTACAGGCAAAAAATGGTTATCCCAATTACAAGATAATCAGCATGTCCATGTCTTCTTCACAACCCACCAAAACAGCGAAGATCCTGATAAGGGCTATACGGTGTTAATGCCTTATGAACAGTTGCAGGAATCAAAAGCGAAGGGAGTAGTAAGGTCAGAGGTTGACCAGGCGTATATTATCTCCATCAACGTGGATGAGGGTCGAGCCATTGGGCATGAAGTCGCCGCCCATATTTTAGGCAGTGCTTATGTTCAAAACAATGGGCCTGTCTACGACGAGCAATTGGCCCACGTAGGAGCAGCCAATATGGGCGTAATATTGACCCTAGGCGCTGAAGATGCAAAGATGGAACATGATGCATATGGTGAAACTCATGCTGACGAACCAGCTCGATCTGGGAGTGATGCCGAGAAACACAACATGGAATATGATGTTGCCTACGGGTTTGAAATGTTGATGAACAGAAATACCAAAATTCACAATTACAACCTGATCAAAATGCAACAGCGCCAGGAGATAAAGCGGAACAGACAACGAAAGAAGCAACAACGGAACTAAGGCCCATGCAGCAAGTGGGGCCGGTGAATGGCTACTTCTGTAACCTTTCCTGGTTCAATTCTAATAGTGATTTATCGGAGTCGGATAACGTCTCTTTTGCAGTTAGAATAGCCACCACTTGCTGTGAAACTTTCTTCATATTATCGGTGTCACCAGACAGTTCATAAGCTTCTGCAAGGCTGTCAATCCAGCTGGCAGTTGTAGTATGCAATTCAGCATTTAGCTTGAAGATTCCAATTGCTTCAGCATATTGCTTGTCGGCAAGATATCGGTAGCCCATAGAGTTCATCCTGGAACCTTCCCATACGTTGCTGGTGGAATCAATCATAATGGTACTTCTGGTTATGGAAACTGCCTCTTCAATGCCTTTTTGCGCGATCAAATACTCAAATTGGTCAAGACTGGGCGCGGGTTGGGCAGCATCATAACGAGTTATGTCCCACAGCTCAGAAGCGTATCCTTCAAGTGCGGGCTTCCCCTGGAGAAAAGCCATAGCTTCTTGGTCGTCTTTCAGATAGGCATCAAAGAATTTCACCAAATAGCTACATGATACTTCGAAAGATTGCTCGATTTTACGCTTGTCGTCACCTCGATTATTTAGGAATAAACAAGCGGTGTAGCCTTCCGAAGCAAAATCCCAATGATGGAGTGCTGGTTGGTTCAGTATAAGCCGGTAACGACTAGAGAATTTCATTTTATCTTCAAACTGATTCAAGTAGATCTCCTCCCTAGACAGATCACTACTGAAAATATGCAGAAACGGTACCCGAAGTTTTCCAGGTTTATAATAATTAGAGGCTGACAAAGACTGAAACAATCTGTCCATAAAGAGGCCACTTTCAAGATCTGCAATGGCCTTAATCCTCTTTTCAGACATAGCCATCAGCACCTGGGAGAAACCGGCACCACTGAAGCCGTAGGAACCTATTTTGGCCAGATCTGCATTAGTATTATTTACCATCCACGTCATGGCCAGTTGCATATCGCGCACATCATCCAATGCCATGTCCCCGAAAGTGCCATTAAAATTAGGATACTCAACCATGGCTATAATGTATCCATGACTGGCCATGTATTCATTGACGATGCTAGTAGATAGTGGCCGTAATGAGCCCATCAGCAAGGGAAAGGTGCTATTCACCGGTTCGGCATCGATGTGGGCTAGTAGGGGAGCCGCAACCAGTTTTTCCCAACCGTTTTCATCGGGCTCACCAAAGTAGCTTCGTACGGTTCGCCATCTGCTTCTCAATTGGGATCGAATTCTGGTGCTATCAATCGTTTCTGAAGTAGATGATAGTAGATGGTTGTAGCAATATTCTCCGTATGTGATTCTTCTGTTCCCTGAATTAGCCTTAGCGGGATACCAAATATGTATTGAAATTTCCCGGCGTTTCAATTGCTGTCTACTACTGGGGTATTCATTGCCCTGAGCCTCGTACCTGGTATCGTCCTCGACGGTGACAATTCTAAACCCCACTTCATATTTTCCCGTCTGCAAGTTTTGGTATACTGATTGGGATTGGGCAGGTAATACAACTATGGCTTGAAGTAAAAAAAAGAAAATGGCTTTATTCATGGCAATTAGTAGCTTCTAGTCTGCCAATGAAACGAAAATCCTGGGTGTATGGCTTCCGATCCGATCGGATTGAAGAAGAAAATCAGGAGTCGGCCAGCTTCAGTCGTTCAATCCTGTATTGTGAGGGGGTAGTACCGTAGTGCTTCCTAAAAATTTCATTAAACGTTGAAACGGAGTTAAACCCAGCATCGTGGGCAATGGCGGCAATAGTATACTTTTGCGAGGACGGATCAAGAAGTTGCTGCCTGGCCTCTTCGACCCTTAATTCGTTAATGTATTCGCTATAGGTTTTGTTCAGCTTCTCGTTAACAACCTGGGAAAGGTGATGCCTCGAAGTACCAATTTTCGAAGCAAGCCCATCGATTGAAAGTGAAGATTTAGTGAATAGCTTCTGATCAATCAGCCAGTAGTTGATCATCAACTGTATGCGGTCACTTTCTTCTATTTTTAGACTTGAATGAGCGTATTTTCTTGACCCATTCTTTCCATTCTTGGAGATAAAATAAGCTTGGTCAGAAATCATTTTGTAACTGATCCAATATATCAAAAGTGTCAGTGCAATAAATACCAGCCGAACATCAGGAAAGCGCCCGAAATAAACGACCATGACCGCTAATGTTATAGCTATGATAGATTCAATAACGGTAACTGAAACAATAAAGGAGCGCAACCGAGTCTCGGAAATCCTGTAGGCTGCTATACCATAGATGGCAAGTGCACTCAATTGGAAGGCCGCATATACGTAGGAGCTAAGATGCACATGTGTTATCCACCCGGTAGTGTAGCTAGTGGCCAGTATTACAGCAATCGTAAAGGGAGCAAAATGTAACAAGTGTGGCCAGGAATAAGCACCCTTATTCCGTGCTTGTATGTACAAGAACAGAATTGGTCCAATCAAAAATGGTAGCTGGTAAGAGGATACGTAGAAAAATTTCACCTCATGCATCAGCCAAGCCTTGGTGATCACTTTGAAAGTGAGTTGTATGCCAAGTACAAGAAGGAAGAGAATAAAATAAATATTAGAAATGTGGAAACGATGCTTCTTAAGCATCCAAAAGCCAATGAGAAAGCCCTGGATTGATCCAAATAATAGTAGGAAAATGTTGAGCTGTGTAGTCAAGCAATTAGATTAAAAACATGTGATTCTCTCGCGAAATATGTCCCAAAGTAAATAGCAAACTGTTACTTAATACGGATATTACGCAAGTACGTTAGGCTCAAGCCTATCTATGGCAAAGGTTGCCTAACCCCTATATTATGGGTTAATTTGGGAGTTATTCTAACCCCTATTAACAATTAGTGACTTACCAATGCTAAGATTGAGAGGATTAGTGTTCTAGATATTGAAAAAATCATCAATTGATGAATAGAAGGAACTTTCTCACTACCACATCAATTACCTCACTTGGGTTTATGGCATTGTCAAAATGCTCCATGAATCTTGAATTGCTTGATACTCCTAAAATACTACTCGATCTTATTGAAGACCCTGAAGGATACATGGACCTACCGGCTGGCTTTACTTACAAGATTATCTCAAGATCTGGCGATACCATGTCTGATGGCTTATTAGTACCGGCCAGGCCAGACGGCATGGGCACCTTTGCTGATACGCAGGGTAGGGTAGTCGTTATCAGGAATCATGAAAATAGCCCCGAACCAACAGAGAATGGCCCCTTCGGTATAAACAATGAAAAGCTGGGGTCAATTAACTCAGATAAGATATATGACAATGGCCTTGGTGTGTCTCCGGGATTGGGCGGCACAACCACAATAATTTATGATGAGGAACGGGGCGAAGTAGTAGATGAGTTCCTCAGCTTGGTTGGAACTAATCGCAATTGCGCCGGAGGAATTACCCCATGGAATAGCTGGCTAACCTGTGAAGAAAACGTAACAAAAGCCAATGGCACCACCACTGAACGCGATCATGGATTTGTATTTGAAGTTTCTGCTTCAAGCACTGGCCTGGTTGACCCAAAGCCAATTTTGGGTATGGGAAGATTTAATCATGAAGCGGTAGCAGTAGACCCTGACACCCACATAGTTTATCAGACTGAAGATCGATCGGATGGTCTTATCTATAGATATGTGCCATTTGATAAAAATGATCTTCACGCCGGTGGCGATTTGGAAGTATTGGCCGTAAAGGATTCACCAAGCCTTGATACGAGAAACTGGCTATCAAAACTGGTTGGGTTGAATCAACCGCTTGAGGTAGAATGGTTAAAAATTGATGAGGTCGACTCGCCAAATGATGACCTCCGCCATAGAGGGTTTGCCATGGGAGCGGCCCGCTTCGCCAGGGGAGAAGGTATGTGGCTTGGGGAAAACGAAATTTACTTTGCCTGCACCAATGGAGGCCCCAATGAATTTGGACAGATCTTCAAATACCACATTCCTTCCAATTCCTTGGAGCTATTCATTGAGTCTGAAGACAAAACTCTGCTATATATGTGCGATAATCTTACGGTTTCACCCAATGGGCTTGTCTTTATTTGTGAGGATAATCCGGAGCTAAACCGTTTGCATTTTATTGATAGGGCAGGGCAGCTAAAGCTATTCGCCATCAATAGAAGCTCCAAATCAGAACTTGCTGGGGCTACATTCTCTCCCTCGGGCAAAACGCTTTTTGTAAACGTTCAAAGCAATGGCGAAACCGTGGCAATTACAGGCCCCTGGGAGGATTTAGCTTAATTAGCACAATTAGAATGCGTATTCTAGCGAATTGTCCTGAATTCTCAGATGAGGTTGCGGTAAAAGGTTCCGATCAGGAAAACACCATCAATTAGATGAGCTCGTTTCTATGTATTCCTTAGGACTCATGCCTGTCTTCTTCTTGAACAGGCGAGAAAAGTATTGAGGATATTCAAAGCCCAGTTTATATGCAGTCTCAGAAATGGATGCATCTGGCGCCAATAACAGGTTCTTTGCTTCCTCGATAAGAAATAAGTTGATCTGGTCTACAGCGGTCTTTCCTGTTTCTGCTTTAATCATATCGCTCATGTAACGGTGACTGACCTCTAATTTCCCAGCTAGCCAATCTACTGTTGGGATGCCTTTGTTCAACAAATCTCCTGATTCGAAATAGGAGTTTAAGACATCGGTAAACTTCGAGAGCATGGTCTGGTTAATCGATTTACGATTAAGGAACTGGCGCTTGTAATATCGATCCGAATATTTCAGAAGAGTCTCTAGTTGAGATAGAATGATCTCTTTTGAGAATTCATCCTGGTTGTTGTGATACTCATCCTTTATATTTTTAAACAGCGACTTTAATTGAGCTTCTTCCTTCGGCGACAGGTGCAAGGCTTCATTGACACGATATTCAAAGAAGTTGTACTTTTTGATTTGGTTATAAAGCTCCGTTCCCCTGATAAAATCCTTGTGGAAAGTGATGTGGTAGGCATCAGAACTAAAAACCAATCCCTTGAAAATCAACTTCTGATTCGGAGCGGTAAAAAGCAGTGTGCCGTTGGTACAGTCGTATTTTGTTCGTCCGTATATCACCTCGCCTGACACGATGTTCTTAAGACTAATGCTGTAGAAGTCACATATTAAGCTTACCTCTTCCATGTCCTCGTCACAGCTGGTGATGTCATCTTTCTTCCCTGTGTAGGAAGAAGCACTGAAAAGCGGGTTTTCAGGCTCTGGCATACCGCTGTAGGCGTGAAAGTCGGATATGGTTTTAAAGACGAGTTCAGTCATTGGTTAATGAAGTTAAGGATTTTAGTTCCTGTGCCCACCATCGACTGGTAGTTGTTTGCACAGAATCCGTAAGTTCAATTGGTTCCCCAATCATGGGAGTGGCGATGGGCACATCCATTTCTTCTGCCGCCTTGACCACTCGTTCTACCGGATCGGTCCAGCTGTGTGTAGCCAGTGCAAACGATCCCCAATGAATCGGAACAATCAATTCGGCTTTGACATCCTGCGCCGCTACAACGGTCTCTTCAGGCATCATGTGCACATCTTTCCAAAGCTCATTATACTGACAACATTCCATTAAGCCCACATCGAAGGGACCATATTTCTCTCCAATTTCCTTAAAATGCTTGCCGTAACCGCCATCGCCACTGAAGTAGATATTGGTGTATTCATTTTGAATGATCCATGATCCCCAAAGTGTAGCCGACTGATCGGAGAGCCCTCTTCCCGACATGTGACGGGACGGGGTGATGACGATTTTCAAGCCTTCTACAACTTCTTCTTGCCACCAATCCATTTCATGAATCTTATCTTCCTCGATTTTCCATCTGCGTAAATGGTTACCAACCCCCAAGGGAACAAAAAAGTGGCTAACCTTTTCCTTAAGCTTATCAATGGATGGATAGTCCAGGTGATCATAGTGATCATGTGAAATGATCAAAGCGTCAATATGAGGGAGTTCAGAAATTTCTATTGGCATCTCACGGTTGAACCGAACTCTCCCCAGCCAGTGGTGGGGAGCGGCATATTGTCCGAAGACTGGGTCAATTAAGATATTCTTTCCACCTGTTTCCACCAAGAAAGAAGAATGCCCCAACCAGGTGATCCTAGTAGTGGTATCAGTTTTTTCGACTAGACTCTGCGGAGATATCTCCTGGACCTCAATGTTGTGGTCGGGAGCAACATTGGGATCAGGATTCATCGTTTCCTTCAGCATTTCCATGATGCTGTGGCAGTTGATCTCCATCACGATCTCTTCAGCATTGATGAATATGCCATCAGCATAGTGACCCGTGGTGGCATATAGCTGCTTTTGCTCTTCACTGACCGAACCACCAAACTGCGGACTGAGGTTTACAAATGCCACCCCAACTAATATCACGATCAGAACCAATGCTCCGATCGTGATAAAGAACCATTTGACTATCTTTTTCATATACTGAATCTTATGGCGATCCTAATAAAGGTACAGACCTTATAGTAAACTACTTATTGAAGAAGTCTGCTACGGCATTTGTTGATACCTCAACCGCTTCTGGCTTGTAGTAGAAATCCACATGGCTAAACTCGTCTATAGCTAAAACTTCAGGATCATTGGTGAGTTTCTCAATAAACCCAGTTGAACATGGTGCTGTTGAAGCACTTGTGCCATAGATCACTAAAGTAGGCTGCACAATTTTATCTGCATAAGCTTCTCCAATCGAAATCAAAGATTGCATCCCTTGGTCACCTATATGGATGTTTGAAGCGTTTTCAACAGTTCCTGGTCCTTTCACGCCATCTTTTCCGTAGTAACTATAGGTTTCCTCTGCCATTTGAGGGTATGCTGCAGCTGCAACAAACTCTTCTTTTGACATCTGATCATCCAATCCGAAAGGTGCTACATAATCAGGTTCTCCTGTTTCATACATCTTTTGCTTTGAAGCATTTGAAGCAGCAATTTGTGGGTCAGTTACTTCTCTACCAAGCCACTGAAAACCATCCGCGGCCATCATTCCTGAAACCGTTGCTATTTTCTTAATTCTATGATCCGTTACGGCAGCAGAGGCAATAATAGATCCTCCTTGACATACACCAAGTCCTTCAATTTCCTCTACGAAGGGTAGGGTACCCAAATAGGAAACTGCATCCCATGTGTTTTCAATCAGTCTAAACATATACCTCGACTTCATGTGTTCCCCAGGCAATGCTGGCGAATCTCCCATACCTAAATAGTCGAAGCCCAAATAGATAAAACCTCTTGCAGCCATTTCTGGACCATAGGTAGCTGGTATCTGACCTTTCACTTGTGGGAAAGGACTGGCGCCAACGATGGCTTTGTATTTTTTGCTTGCATCAAAATCTTCGGGAAGGTATAAATCACCTGCTAAATCGACACCAAAGGATTTGAATGTCACTTCGTTTTTTCCTGCTTTTAGATTTTCCATTGTTTATCAGTTTGAAATTTTCGTTTCTGTGTAAATCATTATCTGATACAAATGTCGGTTGAGCAGGGGGCTAATCACTTAAACATTTTGGTAGAAGACGTATACATTTTGGTAAGCGAGAAAGCAAATAGCAGCGGTCTCAATCACAGTGGCATACTGAATGCCACGTATCCATTAAAGCCTGGCTCATTTGCTAGCCACCATTAAGGATGCGCGACAATAACTCCCTATAACTGGCCTGGAGTGAACTACTCTGACCTTAAAACTTCAGTTGGTGATTTCCTTATATCTATAGCGCACACCCCACTGATAATGAGGGCAGTCACTACTAAACTTATCAAGGTGGCCAAAACGAATGAATCAAATGGCATTCCTATCCTGTAAGCAAACTGCTTTAGCCAGGTGCTCATCAAGAGATACGAAACAGGATATGCCAGCAGGCAACTAATCAAAACCAGCTTTACGAACTTCCTATTCAGAAGCAAAAGCAATGAGAGCGGAGTAGCACCTATCACCTTCCTGATGCTAAATTCCTTAGTTCGGGATTTTGAAACGAAAGAAACCAGCCCCAAGATTCCCAGGCTTGAAATAGTGATAGTTATCAAAGTAAAAAGCGAAATCAGCTGAGCGTTGATCCTATCATTTTGTAGGTATTGATCAAACTGATCATCCAAAAACCGGTAGTTGAATGCTGAGTCAGGATGGAGGCCATGCCATATGGATTGAATTTCTGAGATGACTTTCTGCTGTTCGCCTGCACCATATTCTAATTTCATAAGAACCCGGCTTCGGCCTAAAGACTCAATGCAGATTACGAGCGGTTCAATTTCCTTCTTAAATGAATCGAAATGAAAATCCTTCACTACTCCAACCACCCTTCCACTACGCGTTCCATCTGATAACACCCGGTCCAGGCTTTGACCAATAGGATTATCTCTCCATACTTCTGAATACTGGGTAAATAGATCTAATGCTGACTCATTGATAATATAAGCTGTGGTGGAATCGGAGGTTATGTTTTCATCGAAATCTCTGCCCTTTATAATCTCCAGGCCTAAAAAATCGATAACCTGCATGTCCGAATAGAAGGTGGATATACTGATAGGTTCATCCGTATTTGATTCCGGCAAACTAAACGACCGGTAATAACTCCTTCCTCTACCAGGTACATTGTTAGAAGCGGATATCGTTTTCACATAGGTTAACGCCGATAAGGCATTTCTTAGCCTGTTCAGTTCAAAATCACTTTCTCCGATTCCCCAATGTGTAACTACCAGCTTGTGCTCTTTAACAAACCCCAGGTCAATATCAGTCATGTGCCTTATTTGTTTATAGATTACCGAGGTGCAAATGATCAAGATTACCGAAACGAAAAGCTGAAAAACAATGAGCCCATTCCTTAACTTGCCCGACTCAAGACTATAAGAGCTGCTAGAATAAAGAACTTTGGAAGGTTTTATGGTGGAAAACTTCAAAGCGGGATAAACTCCGGCAATAATGCTGATGGCGACGACGAAGATGATAAGGAATAGCGCATTGCCAATAGTGAGAAAAGAGGCAACCTGGATTGACTTTCCAAGATAATCGGTTATCTGGGGAAATAGTATAGTGATAGCAATGACCGCAAGGACTGCACTGATAAATATCAAAAGGAATGCATCGATAATGAATTGGGTAAACAAGCTTAACCGGGTCGATCCGAAAGTTTTTTTCAATCCAATCTCTTTTACTCTTTTTAAAGAGTTCGCGATGGAAAGATTCACGAAATTAAAGAGGGCAGTAGCTAAAAGGGCCACGGCAACTATACTCAGTACGACTAGTAAGTTGTAATTTCCTCTGGGAGGGAAGTCATTGGAAAAATCAGACTTAAGGTATACGTCGTCTAACGGTTGAAAAAATGGCGTAAACCGGGCAGGGCGATTTTGATCAAGATTTTCTTCAATCAGCTGTTTCAGTTTCTCAATGACCATGGTAGGGTCACTGCCTTCTGTCAGCATTAGGTAACTGGAACAAAAGTGGGTATCCCAGCTTTGGTACCGATTGGGCAGACCAAGCCGCTCAGAACGAATACGGTAGGATATTTTAGAGTATTCGAAGGACATCAAGTAATCGAACTGGATATGGGAATTCTGGGGGCACCGCACAATTCCTTCTACCACATAATCAACCGGATTGCCTTCATCGTCAAACGAACTCATGGTCTTACCCACCACATCCAGGTCTCCAAAATATTTAATAGCCATTTTGTCAGTGAGCACAATGCCGGCTGTTGTTTGCAGGAATTGAGTTTTGTCACCTGAGATAACCGGAAAGTCGAAGATCTCAAAAAATGAAGGCTCCACGCCCAAACCCTGTGGTTCGTTGATCATAATGCCTTCTTTCCTGAAACTGGGTGTATACCTCAAAAAGGAGCTGGTAAACTCTACCTCCGGAACTTGTTCCAGTAAGGCTGGCATCCATGCGTAGGGTGTTACGGCCAGGTCTCTATCTGTGTGGCTGAAATTACTCAGCACCCTGAAAACCCGGTCGCTTTTGGAATGAAAATCGTCGTAGCTGCTTTCGCTTTGGATATAGATGGAAATTAAAAGAAAGAAGGAGAGAGCTACCGTCATTCCGAAAATATTGATGAAAGCAGTAACCCTGGAATTGCGAAGTGTAGCTCTGATAAATGTGAGAAAACCCAGTCGAAGCATATGCGGAGAATTTAGGCTAGCCAAATACGCAAACTTCATTATCAATGCCTTCCACCTTAATTAATCTGTCAGGTTTATTTATTAAAAAGCGGATTCAGCGCTTGAATAGCCCCTGCCTACATTGCTGGCTGGTGGCTAATATCTGCAAGGAATATATTAGATTGAAAGATTATCCTAAAGATGAAATCCAGCAGGTAGGAAATGACATTTTATATACAAAAGCTGAAAAGTCTTAGAAAGACTATTTACAGGAATCAGTATCAGATCAATGCCATAATAGCTGTTAAGAACTACATAGACGCTAACTATGAAAATGATCTGAATATGGACCTGATATCAAAAGTTCAGCTTATTTCTAAATTTCATCTCATACGGTTGTTCAAAAAGTATTACGGCCTTACGCCAAGGCAGTACTTGATAAATAAACGAGTTGCAAAATCTAAGGAACACCTGGTAACAGGAATGGCTGTTACAGAAACATGCTATGCCGTTGGGTTTACAAGCTTAGGGTCGTTTAGTGTGTTATTTAAAACCAAAACAGGAAAGACTCCCGGCCAATTTCAAAAAGAGCAACTTTCGAGAAATAAATCAATTGATGATACTTCATCTTTGGAAGGCAATCATAAATCAATCTAAAGATGAAAGTTATAGGTATTAGCATCCCAGTGCGGGATCAGGAACAGGCATTACAATTCTACACCGAAAAGTTGGGGTTTATCAAGAAACTGGACATTCCTTTGGAAGGTGGTAATCGATGGTTGACACTGGTTTCACCAGAATGGCAAGATGGCCCAGAGCTACTACTGGAACCAGCGCCGGTACATTTTGAGCCAGCGAAAGTTTATCAGGATGCATTGATGGAAGCGGGTATTCCATACACGCAGTTCGACGTGGGTGATGTCCAGGAAGAATATGACCGGCTGATCAATTTGGGAGTCGAATTCAGCATGAAGCCAACTGAAATGGGTACCGTGAAGGTTGCGGTATTTAACGATACCTGCGGGAATAATATGCAGCTTGTTGAGACCCTATAAGGCAACCCCATAGGGGTGCTTAATACTTAGCCACAGCTATTTAATTCCGTCTCCCTAGGTTCATAGAGCTTAACCAGAGATTTCTCATAATCGATTAAGAGCTTCAAATGACTTACTAGCTTTTCGTTTTTCGTTCCACTATCTCTAGCACCAGTTAAGAACTCCAGCAACTCTGCATCCATTTGTAGCACCTCGTCAGTCACTTTATCAATCGTTTCAAGGTACATAAGGCAATCAAAATCATAGGTCGCACTGATTTCGCTGCTTTTCAAGGTTTTCCAGGCTATGTTAGTCAGTTGAATATGAGGAATGGATAAGTCAATGTATATGTCGCCTCTATAATTACAGTAACCATTATCTAATAGGGTTGAATCTTCTATCGTCACTATTCCGGGGTATGTAGCTTTGAAGTTATTCATGCTATCTACCGGAGCGATTAAATTATCCTCTTCGTCAACGTACTTGTCTAGAAAATTCATCGTCTCAAGCAACTGCGTATGAGTGGCAATTGATTTCTCAAGGTTTGTTTGATTGGATGACAATTCCACTAGAATGTTCTCAGTTGCTTTCGATTTCTGGTTTTTCACTTTCCTTGAAGAAACCAACTCACTAAGAAACAGGGCCCCGAAAACACCAACTAGCGTAGCAGTAAGCGGTATCACCCAGTTGTTAATCAACAGTTTCGAATTCTTCATTGTCGTTTTACAGCCATTTCTGCTTTAAGGTCCTAATATTTACTTAGCAAAATAGCAGTAATAGTAAAATCTTGTTGGAAGATTAACGATAAGCGGTCTTAATAATTAGTACTTGTTGGCAAGTCGCGCAACCGGAATCGTTAACAAGGGGACCTTGGCTCAGATTCTAATGAACCTTCCTTTGAATCCTTTCCTCAGCCACTTTAGACTGAATAAGTTCGAAATTTTTCCAGAGGTCTGCATTGTTGCTGAATTCCCTGAAGTAGAATTTTTCGCTTCTCTTAAATTCAATACCCTTTTCTGAGAAAGTGTTGCGCTGGGAGTAGCTGGTGGTGTAGTAGAATGACTTAGTTTGAAATTTCTTATTTCTCTCTGCTTTGATCCAATAGAAACGGTTTCTCTTCCTTATCCAGTCTCCAATATAAATGCTGGAATTCAATACCCATTTATTGCTACCATCTGGAATATATTCTTCGATCCAGGTATGTTGGGTCCATTTCCATGTATCAAGGGGGCTTCCATCGCCATGGGTTTTTGTTCCTTCCATTCTCATGAATGCATAGGATTCTAAATCTATAATCAGCTTGCCAAAAATTGGTTTCCGTTTTGAATCCGTGAAGGAAATAATAACCACATTGCGGCCATTGTAGGAGGTATAGCCCACGATAGCATATTCGTAATTCGGAAATTGGGAAGGAAATATTGGATCGATTGGATCATTTATGGAGTTCTTGAGACAACGATAAGCTCCACCAGTTCGATATGGTAGTTTTTCTTTATTGATGTCAGGCAACTGCCATTTTCGATCTGTCAAATGTATGATCTCAATTCCAGCATCAGCATCAGCTCCTTGGGATGGAATCTTAGCCTGGATGAGTGCTTCGGCAATATAGAGCGGGCCTTCATCCGTATTTTCAGATTCTTTGAAATAACCAGTTAGCAGGTGTTCTTCCAATCTATAATTTTCAGAAATCCTTGAGTAGGCTTCAGCAATAATTTCCTGTGGGGTAGTGCGGTCGCTTGTGATTAGCAGCTCATTGAGTGTAATCAGGTTTGGGGTAAGATAGATGTTTAGTGAGTCGGCAGATGTTGCTGGTAGCCATCGGATAGATTGGGAAGCGAATCCGATGCACGACACATTCATGATCAAAGTGTCGTTCGAGATCACATTCATTGAAAACCTGCCATTTAAATCTGATACAGTCCCGATGCTGGTTCCTTCAATAAAAATGTGCGCGAATGAAACTGGTTTCGAACTCTCACTATCGACAATCTGTCCTTTGAGACTAATCTGCTGTGATAAAAGCGCTGAATAAATCAATAGGAAGACTATCGAAAGCGACGTTTTCATCTATTGTGGTTATGGATATCGCCGTCCATTCAAGAATACACCGAGGAACGTTCTGCGCACGAACAAGTGATAACTAGAGAAACAGATGATTGTAGTTGCGGTTAGGGTTATCATAAACTTGATAATTCCTGAGATATCCCATCCAGCCATAAAAACGGGAATAATAATGGTGAATGGAATATGCACTAAATAGACCCAATATGAAGCATCTGAAACATACCGCATCCTTTGAGAATACTCCGAGCTGTACCTCAAAAAGAATCCGAACAGTCCAGAAATAAGCAGAGACATGAGGATTGCACTCATGACACCTTTCAGGATATCATCTATCTGGTCGTAAAAAATGAATTGAACAGTAAAAATGGCTATGCCAATAATAATGTAAGGCCATGTGTTTTTTTCAAACGACTTCAAAGTACCCCTGCCAAGGTAAAGCAGCCATCCAAAACCAAAAAAGAAGAAATAGAATGTTAAGGATGCAATATTTGGAGTAAATGACAGCGGAGTGGGGGGTGATAGTTCCCAAATAAGTACCAGAAGGATGAAAGAGAATAAAGCCACAAAGAATATCCTTGGAAGTTCACTACTTACCATTTTAGTAAAGGCGGAAAATATACCTCTTTTAAACACTGGAACTGCCTTTAACAACAATCTCACACCAAGAGCTAGCGGTATGCACAAGATCAGGTAATACAAAAACCATAGGTGAAGTGTTGAATCCGGGATGAATTCATTGACGGAGATGAATGAAAGATCGATCAAACCCGTGGCAAATTCGGTTTTTGCCACTTGCAACGAGATCATTGAGAGCGGATACAGAATGAGCAGAAACACAATAAACGGAAGTACAATTCTCCGTGCTCTGTTCAGAATCATTTTGCTAGATCCTCTAACATAGAAGAGCATGGCAGCGAAGAAACCAGCTACGATAAAAAAGACAGGCATGCGGAACATGTGAATAAAATGTTCCAGGTAATTCAGAGCTATGTGTGTGGAGTTTTCGTCTTTAGCAAAAGGGAAGTTGTTCCCTACTAAATAGGTTTCGGTGGAATGAAGCACCAAACCAAGAAGCATCATGATGGCCCTAAGGGCATCCAAAGAATGTAATCTTTCAGTAGAACTGCTCATCTATCCTCAATCGTTCCCGCAAAGAAGTGGTTACGTTATAAGGAGATCGAATTTGCATAGTCAATAAGGGGTGAACTGCTATGTATTTCGGGTTAAGCTGCGCTTATACCACTTACGGAAACTTGAAGCCTTAAGTCTACTAACAACGGCCTTTGCTACTTTGTCATTCTCGTCCAAGAACTCCACTGCAATTTTCCCATGAGCGTCTGGTGTTATAGACACTATTCTTTCTCTATGCACAATAATGTTCCGAGTCAGTTGAAAGAAGAAATGTTCCGGCAGTAAGTCCATTAAAGACGAGAGGCTTTCATCATAAATGAAGTTTTCGCAATCAGCATCCACCACTTTTGTGAATCCGTGACGCGATATAGCTACTCTAAGTTGATCCAGTTTGACAAGCTGTTGTTTTCTATTTTTTCTTAAGGCGATAGCGTCTTGTGAAGTGCTAATGCTCAAGGCTAAGTTCTGGTATTCAGCATTAGCTGTTACCAGGGAATTCTCCACCTGCCTCCAATTGAAATAGAATTGGGCGGCCCACCGAAAAGTGGTGAGAATAAGTATTAGGCAGAACGTTACGGCGTTAATAATCAGCATCTCATTTAACTCATAAAAAGTATCGCCCTTGGCGATCAAGTACAAGTTGCCAATTACGTTGACCACGAAAAGCAGTGATAAGGATAGGTATGCCAGGTTGTGGAACAGTCTTTTAGAGGGACTCCTGGTCCATCCCAATTTTACTTCAAGATGAGCCTCCGTTACTCGATTTATTTCGGTGATTATTATGCAGAGTATAACTGCAACAACCCACTCGGTGATAGAGAATCCGGGATCACCTGAACTAAAAATGTAATTGACAAAATAGTTGGCCAGGGTTCCAAGAAGTATAGGCTCTGTAATTCTCCAGAATTTACTGTCGGGCATATTGCAAATACGTATTTGCGCGGTTGCTTGTTTTATGCGCAAGCCGTGACTATAAAATTGGCCTTAAAAGAGGAGAGGGGTAAGTTAATAATGCACTATGGGAATTACTGGTATTGCCAAATAGCTACAATGCCTTCCATTTTTCAATTATTGACTGTTCTCTGGCCAAGAGAGAATTTGGGTTTTGTTCAACCTCATCCCTTTGCTCTTGACTAATGGCATCTGAATTCCACCAATCGTAAGTATCTTTTACCGTCTCACTTAGGGGCCTGAATTGAAGTCCATTATTTATTGCCTTCTCATTACTTACTCTTGCTGACCCTTGGTTGTTTCCTGTTGGCATTATCCATGGCACGATATATTCAATGCGATTCTCTACCAGGAACTCATGGCTATCAATTTTTACAAATGATGATTTAACATCAAATGCCTTGGAAGCTTCCTCTACAAATGAGTGAATATTTTGCTCTTCTTTTGGACCAACAGCGTTGAATATCCCGCTTCTCTTATCCTCGGCCAGGCGTATCATCCATTCTGCCACATCCCTAACATCCATGTACTGCACCATATCCGTTTCTTTTCCGGGAATCATGATTTCACCTCCTTTGCTAAGACGGATTGGCCAATGGATGAATCTGTTGGTTTTATCCGCAGGGCCAATCATATAGGTGGGTCTGACCACAATCGTTCTATCTGATCCAAATTCAGCAAGGGCTGCTAATTCTGAATTAGCTTTCATTATGCCATAATCATAGATAAATTTTATGTCTTCATCGACGCCCTCTGGTAGTGAGAGTAAGACTTCATCGCTCTCCTTGTAATTGTCTTCTAAATAAGGATAATAAACTCCGGTGGAAGAGGTATAAAGGTATAGGTCGCAGTTTTCCTTAAGTAACGCGGCAGATCTTTTTGTCCACTCCACATTGCGACCTGAATTGTCCATCACAACATCCCATTTCCGATTTTCTAATGCAGTCAAGTCATTTTCCCTATCACCAATCAATTGCTCAACCTGATCAAAAAGCTCGTTATGAATGGTTGCCATTGTCTTACCTCTTGTGAACGTGGATATTGCATGACCTCTACTGATGGCGCTGGCAATTTGATGGGGGCCCAAGAAACTAGTGCCGCCAAGAATAAGAATATTAAGTTTGTTGCTTGTTTCACCAGTGGCGGCCTCTTTACTTTCACCGGGTGCACTACAACTTAACAATGCGGGAGACACAGCGGAGAGGGCAACACCTGCCTTCAGGCTTAATTCAATAAACTCTCTTCTTGATTTACTCTTATCCATGAGGCGGTTTTTGGGATTTGGAACATGTATTGGGGTCAAGATACGCAAATCCCAGAATGGAAAGGGATTTCGTGCTGTTCAAAATCGTCATCTGAAAACGGTAAAAGATATTTACATTCTACTACTACTCTAGAATTGATTTAATACCACCTTCCAATTGATAAACTTCTCTCACCTGATCGTCAGTTAGTGGCTTGTTAAAAATTGCCAGGTCGTCCATTAGACCGTTAAAACCCAATCCGAGGTAGATATTTGATTGTTCCAGTTCCCAGGTAAAGGGATCATCAAACCCGCTTACTGTCCCTTTTTTCTCACCATCCAGATAAAGGTTGGCAACACCACTGGCAGTACCGAGTGCTGAATAGGTTATGAGCACATGCGTCCAGGTGCTGCGGCTAAATGAGGCAGGGCCTACATTTGCCACTCTCTTTTCAAATTCAACTCTTGCCGATGAATTAAGTGTGTCTAAGGTCCAAACACTTCTATCGCCTATCACACCTAGTCTGAAATTAGGCGGATCATCATTCGTGAAATCTACCCAAATCGATGCATCATTATAATTGGCATCGGTGATTTGTATTGGATCTGTGTATCCATCGAGGTCATTAACAGGATCGACACTGAGCCAAAATGAAATAGAGCCAGTCCAGCTTTGCGGGCTGTAGGCGATGTTGCCCTGACTTTTATAAAAAACGACCTGACTACCTCCGTTGTAGCCAAACTCAAAGGCGTCACCAAACTGACCTCTGCCTGGGACAACTTTGTGATTGGGGTCATTCATGCCAGCCTCTATTCCTTCAAGCACTCTTACCGAATTAACGTATGATCCCTCAGCAGTGTAAATACTGGCATCTCCCAATGCAAAATCTGCATTGGTTCCTCCATCAAAAGAAACATAAAACGTCAGTGCTTTTTTTAAGTCTGATGAAGTATTAGGTTGGCAAGATGACAGGTGGAAAAGTAGCCCTCCAATGATGATTATATAGATAAGCAAGTTTTTCATGTGTTGGGAGTTAGTTGGTTAATCGTCTCAATTTCAAACATCGAAGATAAAACTCAAGTCAATAAATTGATAGCAAGTGCCTAATCCTGTTTTTCTACCAGGTGTAGCTGTTTATTGTAGGCTTTAATTCTGGTATCAGCATTACTATCTACCAACAAAATGACAACCATCATTGCTATGGTAGTGATGCCGGCAGCTCGCCAAACAGGCTTGTCAACAAAGGCAATAATTAAGGCGGCGGCTATTATGATGAAGGGGATGACCTTGAACACGATAGTTTTATACTCGCCCATTGATTTTTCCGTCCGGGATATTTCTGATTTTACAAATGCCGCAGGATCAGCATTGTAGGCAGTTGCAAAGCTTGTAACTCTTGATTTGTTGGCGAAGAAAATCCCAAGCCCTACGGCCAGGAGTAAAACACCAGCTACCAAAGTTGGAGTGACAAAGGCCTTGGCCATGTCAGTTTTGCCTAATTGCCAAAAGCCAACAGTTCCCAATACAAACAAGATTCCGGCGAGGATGAAAAATCTCGATGAGAAAACTTCGGCCTTAGCCCATTCGGTTGCGATTTTCAGTATTTCCATTGATTCTAAAGTTTGGAGTTCAATCTACGGCTTTGGTTTGATGATATGGATGACTATATGCAGCTCCTTGGGATAAAAGTAGCGAACCCGATTCATAAGCACAATCCTATCCGGAAGCCCTTATGCCCATGGCATTTCCCATCAAACTAATCCTACAAAAAGGGCCTAAGATTCCTTATTCCCTTTTTTCCTGTTCCAATAGATCATGTACGCGATTATTAATAAGACTATGGGGTACAGCCAAAAAATTCTCCCGGTTGGTTTTTTATTCCAGTAGAACTTTCCGGTAGTTGACGATTTCAAAACAACTACAATGTCACCTACAATTATATTATTACAGGTCTGTCGAGTTACTTCGAAAGTCTTTTCATCTTCCTTGTTGGAAACACTTATCTTGCTTCCGCCGGTACCTCTACAACTTTTGCGTATTACCTCTGCTTCCAGCAGGTTTTGTTCTTGGTATGCTTTGTAATGATCAACATACTCCAATGTGAGCCAGGCCAGCAATGCTCCAAAAATTATTATGGCAAGAACTGTGTGCTTACTCAACTGCGTGAAGATTGATTATTAATCATTTTTTCAACGATTACACAAATCGTTTGACCTGTCTTAAGTGGCACCAGTGGTTTTTGTCTGAAATAGATAAACCCTTCAACCTGCGATTCAAGTTCCAGCACCAGCGAGTCAGCTTCGACTATACAGATCCTGTCATATTTCCAAATATAGTCCCCATCTTTCTTGAACCACTTTCTTACAATGAACTCATGGTTATGCTCGAGGCGTGGAAGGTTGACTTCAGATATTGCAACATCCGGAAATTTTTCGCGATAGTAGCTAATGTCTACATGCTCGTAGTCAACAAAGACGGATTCGTCTTCGGTTGAAGCGAATAGTTTCCTAAGCCAATTGAACATAATGAGTCATTTAGACCTTTCTCAGAATATAGCCGTCCGACATCTTGATCTCTGCATTTGTCATCTCTAATTACTTTGCTAAGAACTCTTGGCAGTTTTGAATTCTCCCGAATGCATTGCTGGGAAGTAGCCGGGATTTTCTTCCTTGGTTTCGATTAATGAGCGCCAAATCACGTAGCATTAGATTTTGCAAACAGCTTTAAGGTGCCGTGTTTTTCTCTAACATTTTATAAAGAACAGATCCACTGGCCCAACCTCCAAGCAGCCCGGTGGTTACGCCAACTGTTAACCAAAATATTATATGATTGGTTGTGTTTTGAACATCCATATTAAGATCAAAAGTCGAAAAAATGACAAAAAGTATTACCTCTCCGATAAAGCTGGCCATCGGGAAACTAAGCAGGGCAATAAGCCAACCTAGTTTATTTGTAGAAAATGATAAAGTGGTAATCCACAGGCCAGAACCAAGAACTAGGAATGATAGCAATATATCGTAATCGAATTCTCCAGGAATGAAGGTTTGGTAATATCCAAACCAGAACAGGCCGGTGAATGCCAGAGTTGCCAGACTAATTCTTAAGAATGAGATCTCAAAGTAGGATTTAAGAACAGATCTCTGGAATAGAAATAGTATTAACCCAACCACTGCCACCGCTATACTATGTGCAATAATTTGATCGGTACTTAACACCCTCCCGTGATTACCGGTGATTCCGTGCCCAATGGGGGTGTAGAGTATATAACCAATTAATAGCCCTAGTGTATTGGCTAAGACCCATTTCTTGACGAATGTTTGTTTTGTCATGGTTGAGTGGTTAAGCACTGATATGGTAAGGCCTCTCAATTTTGTTTATGTATCTAAATAGGGGGTGGTAGGGTTTTTTTGGGACTATTCCCTTTGCTTTCGCCTCTTAACGTCATCAATTCTGAACCCGCTAGAAGTTTTCTTAACCCAAATTTCAATTGAATAGGTCAGTTTGAACATCGTGTCTTCAACAACTGTATCAAACACATATGTTAGTTGTACCGGTTCAGCAGTAAGCTCGCACTTAGACATTACAATCTTACCATTGTCTTGTTGGCCAATTAGGAATGATTCTCCAATTCCAGCATAGCTAATGTCGTAAATGTCGCCCCACTTTTGCTCGAACTGAGCCAAAGTTAGTGGGGTATCGCAATCGTAGTCAACACAAATTGCGTCTTGTCTGTACTCGGCATACCGTTCAGTTGCTATTTGCTCAATAGGTTGGGAAGGAAATTGGCTAAAATGTTCCTCGATAGTAGTTATTAACCAATTTTTAGCTTCAACAGCGTCTTGTGCGGTCAACGGGGTTGTTACGATTAGGGCGGCTATTAGTAGCAATAGTCTCATAATTTGTGCGATTCGAGTAAATGATGTCAGCGTTACCGGCCAAATTCGGTTAGACTAGATACAGTTATTCTCCACCATATTTTGAAGGTATCTTGGCACCATCAGACTCCATAGTCCACAATATACTAACTATCCACCAGCGGCCGCCATAGTAGGTTAACTGATAGCTATTTATACCTTTCTCTTCAACACCCTCAGAGTCCTTGCCATAGAAACTCTGAAATACCTGGGCAATACCATTGAATTCATCAACAACCTTATGAATTTCCTTTTCAGTATATCCTTCTTCGTAATAAGGATCTGTCAGAAGGGTAAGGAATTCGTTAAGTGATACCGATTCAGCATTGGCAGAGTCAGCAACTGTGAAAATGGCTGTTGGATGAAATAAATTCCTTATTGCTGCTGTGTCCATTTTCTTGCCCTTTTCTATGGTTATTTGATCAAGCAGTTCGGCAATAATTCCGTCAATTGATTCAACAGGAGCAGGCTGTTCCTGAGCTAAGGAACTAATTGCAGTGGCTAGGAAGATTAGTAAGGCAAATAAATATTTCATAGAATATTAGGCATGTTGCTGGTGTCTGGATAGTAGCCAACGCCGGGTGACACTATTTATGTATCTACTCTTTTGCTTTTCTCAGTATTTTCGCGATCCTGCCATTTATGATTTCTGATAAATTCCAGTTGTAAAGTTTAGGATCAGTTGTGTTGTAGAATTGAATAACGACGGCATCCAATTCTTTGTAATAGTTTGCAAAACTTTGGTATCCCGGAACCCAGCCAGCATGTTCATACTCATAAATCGAAGTGTATATTTCCTGCTCTCCTGGTTCAAATAATGATCCATCATTCAATGCCCTCAGGAAGGTGCCTACATCTTCTGCGGTGGCTAACATCCCATGTTCGTCTTCCTTTAAATCATTGGGATAACCCACATGATAGCCACTCATCACGTCGGCCATATTCACTGCACTGAGTGAGCCAAAGGTATTGGTAAGCTTTAGCGGAGTTAGAATTTCCTCCTGGATGAACTGGAAGTTTTCATATCCCAAAGCATCGTCCATAATCTTGTTGAGCAAGAGATAGTTAGTATTACAGTATTGATAGTCTGCGCCAGGTTCAAAGTTGGCTGGCTTGTCCAGGATCAATCCAATACTTTCTTCAAAGGTTGCCGTTGGTGCTGCCCAAAAGTTCGGAGTGTCTGTAAAATTGGGAATACCACTTCTATGCTGAACCATCAACCGCAAAGTGATTTTATCTGCGTTTTCGATTCTCCCGGCTAATTCCGGTAAATAATCAGCGATAGTTTTATCAAGAGCAAGTCGTCCGTCGCTTGCCAGTTTGGTAACTGCCACTGCATCATAGAGCTTGCTGATACTGGCAATCTTGAAGAGAGCCTGAGGCTTGGCGGGTATTTTAGATTCTCTGTTATGCCAACCGGAGGCAAAATATTGGGGTGGTTTACCAGCCTGGTCGATGTAGACAATCATCCCATCAAATCCATGCCCAATGGCTTCATCCAGCTGTTCCTGAACGGTATCTGGTAGAGGAAGTATCCACGCCTTAACCAGCAACCATGGTACAAAGTACAAGGAGACTGCCGTGCCCAGTAGTAGCACTAACCTAAATATTTGTTTGGTCCGTTTCTTACTCATTTTAGCTGGGAAACAATAACGTTAATTATCTCTAAAAATCAATTATCCAATGGTTCTTCCCTGTACTAAATTATCCTGAAATCATATTGAAGTACTACTTCTGGCAATTGCATGGAAGGGTGTTTGTCAGTCAGCCTCAGCCGGGGCTAATCTGAAGGGCTCCCTTGTGATCTGTCTGTCTGTAAATAAACCGGATTCTAGTTTACTCCTTCAATCTCTTTACAGGGTTAATCAGCCCGGCTTTGATTGATTCTGAACTAACAGTCAACAATGCAATCAACAAAGCTATAGAACCAGCAATGGCAAATACCTCCAAGGTAGTATCAATGCGGTAGGCAAAGTCTTCCAACCACCTATTCATTAAAAACCAACCGATGGGGATACCCACCACCAATGCTAGAAACACTAGCTTAAGGAAATCTAGTGTTAGTAATCTGAATATATTTCCAAGACTGGCGCCTAGTACTTTACGTATGCTGATCTCCTTACCCCTCTGCTCGCTCATAAATGAGGAAAGAGCAAAAAGGCCTAAACAAGCTATCAGCACTGCCAGGATTGTGAAGACTGTCAAGATGTTGCTGGTTCTTTTTACATCATCATACATCCGCGCATAGCTAACATCCAGGAATGTATAACGCATAGGTTGGTGGGGAGAGAATGTATTCCAAATGCCCGTGATAGCCTTAACCGTCTCCGGCATATTATTGGAGTTTATTTTAATTGATACCATTCTATTGCTCGGCCTCAGAATCATTCCTAAGGGCCTGATCTCCTTGGTCATTAATTCGAAATGGAAGTCCTCAACCACTCCAACAATGGTCCATGCGCCGAGCCAGTTGTAGATGGTCTGACCAACCGGGTTTTCGAAATTTAGAGAATTGGCAAGAGATTCATTAATAAGCACAGCACTTGAATCAGCAGCTATCCCTGATGAAAAATCTCTTCCTTTCACAATCCGCATACCCATTGTCTGAGCATAGTCAGGATCTACAGCCCAATGTTGGCCGCTGACGCCATCTGCAAGTTGCACTCCTTCCGGTGCCCAACCCCCGTTGTTTCTTCTTGTGCCTTCTATCGGAAGGTATTCACTGACAGTGGCTGAACTTATTTCAGATAAACTCAGCAACTCATTCTTGAAGGCTTGGATGCTATTTCCCAGTGTATGTGTACCTTCAAGAACCAGCACGCGGTCTTTGTCAAACCCAAGCTTCTTATCCAGGATAAAATTCATCTGCTTATTAACAATCAGAATACCAATTATCAATACTACTGAAATGGCAAATTGCAGTATTACCAATCCACTACGGATCGATGAATTCCTGCTGCCACGGCTTATCTCACCTTTCAATACCTTAACCGGCTTGAAAGAGGATAAATAGGCAGCAGGGTAAAGTCCTGCAATGATTCCGATTATGACTGTTCCGGTGAGAAGGGTAAGTACGAACCAGGATTCTTGCCAGGGAAAAATCAATGCCTTGCCAAGGAGTTGGCTGAAATAGGGTAGGGCAAGCCATGCGATTCCTACTCCTAACACGAATGCAAAAAAGCTGAACAGTGTAGACTCGAGTAGGAACTGCCTGATCAATAAGACCCGGTGCGATCCTACTACTTTTCTAAGACCGACTTCTTTGGCCCTGTCCGCTGAACGTGCGGTGGATAGATTTATGAAGTTTATGCAGGCGATTAGCAGGATAAATGCATTAATAGCCCCAAAAGACCAAATGTACCGGATGTCTCCATGGTGTAGGCCATCTCCAACTTCATCGATATTCAGATAGACATCACTCAGTGGCTGTAACTTGGTTTTGAAGCTCTTTACCCAGGCAATATCATCTTCTCTGCCGGCCTGAAGTCGCGGAGGCAGAAAGTACTTTTCTATCATACCTGATAACTTCTGCTCAAAAGCAGCTACATCCGTTCCTGGTCTTAAGAGTAGATAAGTGCAATAGTTGTCATTCCTCCAGTTAACACCTTCACCGGAGTAAAACTCGCGATCAGCTAATGAGATGAGGAAATCATAGCGGAAATGCGACTTAACGGGAAAGTCAGCAATTACACCGGTTATCTTGTATGGTGTCGATTCATCATTATTCAACAGTAATATTTGACCAATAGGATCATCATCAGGAAAGTACTTATCCGCTTTACTTTTTGTAATTACAATCGAGTTCGGTTCTTGAAGTGCATTTGTTGGGTTGCCCTTGATGAAGGGCGCTTCTAATATCTGAAGCAAAGTATGATCGACAAATGCCAGGCTCTTTTCGTGCTGGCTTTGGGGTTTATCTAGCCGTCTGACTTCGCTACCAGCACCCGAAAATCTAAAAAATCTGAATCGACCGGCCATTTGGATTTCAGGATACTCTTCCTCCAAAGTTGCGGCGAATGGGTGGGGAAAATGTGCACCATTACTAGTTTGGCCATCAAAACTTGCTTCGCGTATTACTCGGTAAACCTGAGAATCTTTTGAGAAGTGCCGGTCATAACTGAGTTCGTTGAAGATGAAAAGTGTTATGAGTAGGCAAGAGGCAATGCCTATGGCAAATCCACCTATTTTAATACTTGAATACAGCTTTTGCTTGGAGAGGTTTCTCCAGGCAACTTTGAAGTCGTGTTTGAACATGATTAAATGGTTTGAGTTTGTTGACTTTGATTTTCGTTCAAAAGCGAATGGTTTCAAGAAAAGAATAACACCCAGTACAAAGTGCCAATCGGCATGCCTTTTCCCATTGGTCTGGAAACTTCTGTGATAAAGCTCCTCAAGATCTCCAAGCACAGCGTCGGCCAGGTCACCCCGGCAAAACCAATGCAGAAATTTCCTGGCCCATTTTGGTGGCTGTGGCGTCTTCATATTCTGCCTTCCCATACCACCTTGGGGATATTGTCCCACATTGAATTGCGTAACTCCTTGGTTTGATTCAAAACCTTTATCCCCGATTGGGTGAGTTCGTATAGCCGCTTTTCACGTCCGCCTCGGGCGGCGGTGGCGCCTCCCATATACGATTGCAAGTAGCCTTTCTCCTCTAAGCGCACCAGAGTCTTGTGCACGGAGCTGAGTATCATTTTGCGATTGGTCTTTTGCTGTAACTCATCGAAGATGGTCAAGGCATAGGCATCATCATGAAGTATGCCGACGGTTAAAAGTACCAGTTCCTCGAACTCGCCAAGTTGTGTTCCCTTCATTGCGTTGTTATTAGTTCCACCTTTGCCTAAAGTACTAGATAATTTGTAAAAGGTTGCACGAGAGGGGCGGAAATCTTAGAAATGGTGGGGCTTTCGGTTCGAATTGGAACTGCTTTTCCTCTACCAATTAATTAATCTGTAAGTATCTGCCGAGGAAAGAAGATATGTTTGGCGAAGAAGTCAAACCCTAATTAGATGGCCAAATTCGTATTAATATTAGCTACGCTGCTCCCAACAATTGTCTTTTCACAAACCGGTAATAAGCTTACGGACAAGCTACAATTCGGAAGCTATACTGCTGGATATAAACTTATCACTGCTTATGATAAATCCAGGGCACCCATGCAAGAGCAGCAATCAGGGGATGGAAGAATAGTGCCAATATATTTTTGGTATCCGAGCTCCGAAGCAGCCAGCACCTCAATGACTCTGAAAGACTACTTTTCGGATTTGGCTTATTCACTTGGGGAAGAAATAGAACCGAGTGAGGTGGAGTCAAAAGCGAAGGAGGTATATGCGCGCTACCACTTCGATATACCAGATTCTATTCTTCAATCTTATATGGCCATAGACATTAACACCTTGGCGGGAAGAGACCTGCCCATTGCAAAGGGGAAATTCCCGGTGGTTACATTCAGCCATGGGCATGTTGACCGCTGGTGGATTTGGGGTGAATACCTGGCAAGCCATGGCATTGCTGTTGTCGGGACACCGAATGCTGGGACTCTGCGCAAGAGGCACGAGATGGGGCTTTCTGGTTTGGAAACTCAAATAAGAGATGCCCAGTTTGCGGTTTCTGAAGTTAGTGAAAACGAAAGTATTGATCAGCAATCAGTAGTGGCTGTGGGAAGCAGCTACGGGAGTCTAACTGCGGCAGGCTTTGCTACCAGAGATAATAGGGTAAAGGGAGTAATAAGTCTGGATGGTATAATAGCCGATGTTAATGAGGGTGAGTTGCTTACTATGACACCTTACTTTGATTATAAGCGGTTTGCAACCCCAATTCTTCACTTACATAGTGGGTTTAATTGGAGTAGTAACTACACAATAATGGATCGATTGACGTACAGCGATCAATACCGAATCCATATGAATAATTTAAGGCATAGTGATTACCATTTTGAGGGAATGGCTGATTTGTTCGGTACAAATTTTAGAGGGCGTGAGCTTGCGGATAACTCCAATGGATTTGTAACCCTTACCAGGTATGTACTTGCCTTCATTCAGGGGGTGACAATCGATAAAAGCAAACTGGAATTATTGACAGAGCGTTTGCCGGAAGTGAAAGAAATCAATTTTGTAGCTGGTGCCGAAAGTCAAGCCCTTTCAGCAAGTGAGTTGTTAACTATAGTTAGAAATGAGGGATTTGAGCGAGTGACCGTTATCTACGAGCAGAGAAAGGTAAGCCTTGAGCAACCATTTTCAGCCGAGACCTTTTACGAGGTTGGATTGACGTTGCATCGTTATGGCATGCTTGCGGAACAGATCAGATGGTTTGAGTTTTACAAAGAAGCCTATCCAAATTCAGCAGATGCGCACTATCGCTTGGCAAGATTGACAGCACTTGACGGAAATCCAGAACTAGGAGCAGAACTTCTAAAGCAGACTATTGAAGTTGTTAATACTGACCCATCAATAAGCGTTGACCGGAGAAATTACCTATTGTCAAGGATAGAATTCTTTTTGAATAGATAAAGTGGTATTCTTGCTCTGAATTGGTTTATGGACTGTTCTGCTCCTTAGTTGAGATGACTTTAGATACCTGGCAATGGCCTATTGAGAAGCAACTCACGCACCCGAGCCACTGCTATGCACTGCTTTTTATTTCTTTCAAGTTAACTTTTTCCATCACCTTTTTGTATTCGATAAGCTTGGAATCGTTGTCTAGTATTTCTTGCTCTTCATCGGTTAGTTCATTGTAAATTTTACCATCTGATTTTCGAATTTCGATTTCCCTTTCCAATATGAAATTATTGTTTTCATCCCATCCTTTAATTTCCCCAATATCATCAATTCTGTAGAGTTCCCTGAAAGGAAGTTCATCAGGATTCCTAAAATCAAAAAATACAATGTCGTATGGACAGGCCCAATAACAACCTTCAACAGCCAATACTTCACAATCTTTTGAAGGTAATGCTCTAACCCAACAAAAACCAAGTCCATCGTATCCAGATTCTGGAAAAAAGTTTTTGACTTTTCCTTCGGATAGGTTTACAACAGTTTGACCTTGATAGTCCTCTCCACACAATAGATATTCATTTCCATTCACGTGTTGAATCCAAGAATACCAAAAGTGAGAGAAGTTTCGCTTAACATCTGCAATGGTCCTATTGTCTCTACTATTCTTTATGATTCCTTTAGAATATTCCCAAGTGTTTTCCCCAGTTTTGTATGATGAGATGATTAGAAAGTAATTTCCGGAAGGTGAATAAATCTTCTCAGACTCATCTGATTTGTTGCCTGGTTTGAAATGCGTTGATATCTCTTCTCTCCGTTCTTTGTATTTTCTATTCATCTCCAACAATGCCAAACGTCATACAAAATATCCCCGAATTACTTCGTCTTTATCTCTTCCGAAAGCGTTTTCTTCACAGCGTGCTTATCAAACCACGCATTTAGGTAACCATGTGTTCTTAAGAAGTTTGAAGGCTTCCGGGTGGTTCCATGGTATTCATTATTAAACCTGATCATCACCGTAGGAACCTTGTTCATTTTTAGGGCCTGGTAATATTCTTCTGTTTGAGAGATAGGGGTTCGTAAGTCATCCTCGCCACACATAAGCATAGTAGGGGTTTTGACATTACCTACATACATCAGAGGTGATCGCTTGATGTGCTCACTGGGATCTTCCCAAGGATACTTCTCGAAATTATAATACCAGCCAGCCCCGTCGGTGGTACCAACAAAGGAGAACCAATTGGTAACAGGATAATTCACAGAGGCGGCAGCAAATCGATCGGTTTGGCCTACGATCCAGCTTGTCAATACTCCGCCGCCGCTACCCCCATACACATACATTCTGCTCTCATCAATATATCCTTTGGCAATTACTTCATCCACTCCAGTCATGATGTCATCGTAATCATTGCCGGGATAGGCATTTTGGATGGCATTGGCAAACTCATAACCATAGCCTGTAGAACCTCGGGGGTTTGTATATAATACCACCTGGTCCTGCGCGGCATGCAACTGGAAATTGTAATTGAAGCCTACATGATACATGCCATGCGGCCCTCCGTGAATGCGAAGTACTAATGGGTACTTTTTGTTAGGGTCAAACTGGGGAGGCTTTACGATCCAGCCCTGTACTTCTTTGCCGTCAACTGACTTGTATTTAATCTCCTCTACCTGCCCGAACTCCACATTATAAAAAATGTCATCGTTTACCTCGGTAAGACGTTGGATCTCATCCGCTTTATCCATGGAGAAGGTCACTATATCACTGGGGTTGGAGGGATCACTCCAGGTTGCTACAGCACGACTGCCGGCCAGGTCATTCATGGAGAGCATATGGTTGCCATTGGTCACTTTCCTTACTTTCCCCCTTGTATCAGCATAGTATACATTGCTTTGGCCGTATTCCCTTACATTGAAATAGACGCCAGCGCCATTGCTTGACCAGATAGCCGCACTTGGTGTTTGATCGAGGCTGGCTGTGATAGATTTCAAATTTGAGCCATCAGCATCCATCACGTACATTTTACGGTCATGGTAGAAGTTTTTTGTCCAGGTAGAACCAACAAAGGCGATTTTAGATCCGTCAGGGGAGACCCGGGGAGCGTATTCTGACCCGTCGCGCGATGTGAGCTCTCTTAATTCCAGGCTGTTGATGTTTACTGAGTAGAGGTTAGAATGCCCCCTCGCATATTCTGCCTCCGGCTTTTGATAACTGCTGAAGAATATCGATTTGCTATCTCTTGACCAGGCGATTCCTCCTGATACATCGTCATATTCACCAGATGTAATTTGTCTTGCCGTTCCTCCATCAGCAGGAACAATGAATAGTTGTCGGAAACCTCGCTCAAGAAAGCCAACCCGGTCCTGGCTATAATCTACTTGATCGACTACTCGGGGAGATTTGGTCCACGATGCGCCCTTAGGTGGTTTGGGAACTCCCTGAGGCCTTAACGCGGGCTCGGAGTCTACGTGCATGATAAAGGCGATGTATTTGCTATCTGGTGACCACTCCATGCTGGCGGGTGACTTCTCCAGTTTGGTGATCTGAGTAGGTTCACCTTCAACTCCCAGGTACTTCACGAAGATTTGTGTTCCTTCCGGCTCACCTTTCTTGGTAAAGGCAATCTTGCTTCCGTCAGGAGACCATTTGCCGTTAGAGCCATTCAGGAAAAACCGATTGGTTGAGCCATCACTGTTCATTATCCATAAATCAGTCTCCCGTTTGTCGTCAACAAGGTTGATCCAGGTTCTGGAATAGAGGACCTGTTTCCCATTGGGTGACAGTCTGGGATTTGATGTCCATTCGTAATCTTGATAGTGATCCAATGAAAGTCTGGCCTTTTCTTGTCCGAGGCCTGGAATCACGATTAATGCCAGTAGAATAATGATTGAGCTCTTCATAGGTAGGTTTAATTTGTGGGTAATTAAAGTTAAGGAATTTAATTGATTGAGGGTAGGTAAGCACAAGCCCGAGATTTGGATTGAAAGTGCTCCTTGAGCTTCAGCGGGAGCAGTGTTAGAAGAACCTGCGTTTTTGTTTTACTCTAATCTCCCTGCTGATACCATCTAAACTTCTTACCATCCCAATATATAATCCCACTTGATGATTCGGTCTTAATGGCTAGAATTGCCTCGGCTGTTAGAGTAATTTCTTCAGTTTCGCCGACTCCAAGTTCTACCTCTCTTTTTGAGTAAACGCTCCAAGCATCTATATACCAGAGATCATCGTGCCGTCCATCTTCCAATAATGGCATTCCTGCGGCAATGATTTCATAATTGGTATGGGAGAAAAAAACAGCGACTCCTCTTTTGCCATTGGACCTGTTTACAACCGAAATAGCATAGTCTTGGTTGCCATCTCCGTTAAAGTCGCCTCTTAGATAGAATGGGTTAGGTTTTTCAGATAAGAGATATTTCTCAAAGAATGATTTGTTTTGTTGGTTGTAGTTAATCTCGTCAGGGAGGCTTGAGCGTAAAACAAACTGTTGATCATCATACTGGCCTGAACAGACAGAGACTGCTGATAGTAATATGATGGTAGTAAGTTTCATGGTTGGCTAATAACCAATATACTGAATAGTGAATTAGTGGGTTTTATTTAACTCAGACTATAAGCCCGAAGACTTCATGCGCAGGCATTACAAACCCGTAGCAGCGACCCACTGTGATGTAGATTTTTATTTTAGTTCTTCGTATTCAGTTATTGGGAACTCATGCTCAATCCATTTCTCTTTATATAACTCAGGGCCAATTTCATCATGGATTTGAATTAGTATGTTTCGCACTTGATTAACATATGAGGGAACAGTTGTTTCTCCAGTCATTATCACTTCGTAGTCGTTTTCGCTGATCATATTCCAACTCGCCCAATCTTTGTACCATCTCAGTTCAAAGTCCAATTTAGGTCCCTTTGACTTTTTCAGTTGTAATTGAATTTCTCCAGGTTCATCCATAAAAATTACAGACTGACTGGATTTGTCTTTTATTTTGATAGCAGAGGTCGCAAGCTCCTTTAAGCTATCATGTAAATAAGAAACACCAAATCTTTCTTTAGTTACTCCGTTCCCAAAGGTTACAGTTGCCCATCCGGCATTTCCCAATTTGTATTGAATATAAATCATATCCTAACTACAGCTAACGAATCAATAATACTCTTTTCCCAACTACATCCATTATCAAGGTCACTCGGAATACAGCGTTTTTGTTAGCTGGGATTGCAAATCCGCGCCAGCGATGAAGTTTTTTTGCAGTCACGGCAACTGTCATTACCAACCAACAGGCGAACAATACTTTATCTGACCAATATCCATTCAATGATATTCCGTAAGTGAGATAAGCAACAGCGATTGCAAATAGCAAAAAGGTCAATAACCAATATATAACAAGCACTTTCTTCATCTACAACACCCAGCAGAGGTAACTATTATACCAATTATCAGCATTACTCTGCGTTTTATTTACTCCCTAAAAATAGAGAATGGTGGGCGAGAGCGACTGCCATGAGGATTATTCCGAACTCCAGGGGAATGACGTGCCATCAAAATTCAAGTCGAACCCCACTTGAAAATCTTTAATGCCAGAACTTCTGTCTATTCTCCCATACACAAAGAGACTATCATTAGATATAAATGAAGAATCTGCAATAAACAGCTCAGCGCTATGGTCCAACATAACGAAAGTGGGCGGGTATTCATTTCTGAAATTACCTATTCCAATTATGCCTAGCTTCATACTATTATCCTTGGTTCGGTACTGCCCAAGCCCTGAGTAGACGTCAGAGCCTTCCATAACAAATATATATAGGGTATCTCTTTCTATCTGAGTAGAAATTGAATCAGATCCAGATTGGTTTAAATTTTCAATTGTCCGTACTAGTTCTTTTTCAAATTCCTTTGTCAAAGTAGAGTAGTCAGGAAAAACAGTTTCGTTCAGGAACTTGTCACTTTTTTTACTGCACGATAGAGCTGGAATCATCAATAGTGAGAGTAGCATATGCCTCATGGTATTTTTGGTATATAGCACAATGAATTGAATCACAATGTAACCTATTGAAGGGAATTCCTACGTTTTCGTTAACTCCCTAAATTAGAGAATAGTCGTCACTCGCGTGGACGCGAGCGACTGCGAATGGGATTGCAAATCCGCGCCAGCGATGAATGATCATTAGTCTAAATTCCCCAATCTTTCGAGAACAGATGTCTTCAACTGGTCGTCAATGTTTAGCAGTTTGATTTCGGAAGTTATGCTGTCAATTGGAATTAAATCGTGTAGAGGAGATTCAAGTTCATCATATATTGCCGCTGTATCCAGATCTGCTAAATTATCAGATAGAACTTGAAGCAACTGTTTCGGATTTTCTTCAAGAACCTTAAATAGTAATTCGTTGCTCCACTGACTAAATTCAATGTTGGTGTCACAGATTACGCTGAACGCATCAAGAAAATTGAGAACCATTTGATCGGTTAAATCTCCGAGATTCTGGTCGAGCGTTAGCAATGGCTGGGTTCTACATTTTGTAGTGTCATAATTGTCAATGCCGGGATAAAAGTCACTTCGAGTCTTTCTGTAATTTCTTGCCTCCCCAAACATGTTTATTGCCAGATTCAAGCCATCTAGTTTACCAGAGTAATTAACTGTCTGTAATTCGTTGGCATGATTCCATTGTTGATATTGTTCAGAAAGTACGTTTTGATCGATTAATCCAATTGGAGGTCTGATGGTGAAGCATCTGTTATGGGCTGTCGTTATCGAAAAGAATATAGAGTCCCCCCGGGTAATTAGATTTTCTATCTCTGAAACAAAGTAGCCAGGAAGATAACCTTCTCTTGCCAGATCAAACTCATCTGAAGTTCCAAAATACCATGCTCGTAGTGTATCTCCTTCTTTCTTAAAGGCAATGTATTGGTCTTCATTCAAGTCCGGGGTGTCATTGGGGTAGTCGTATTGATATATCCCTTTTAGCTGTAGGTTATTTTGTTGGGGTTTGGTTTTAGCCGCGATTTTTGTCGCTGGCTTTTCGATTTCAGTTGTGTCTGACCTGGAAGTCATCTCTTGCTCATTGGAACTAGGCGTTGGATTGCAAGCAAGTATTAGAAGAGTAAGTAGATAAATTGGTTGCTTCATTGGCACTGTCAGGATTAGGCCCTGATTATATTAGGTAGTATTGCCAAAATATACAATAAAGACTTCTTGCGTTTTTCTTAACTCCCTAAAACTAGAGAATAGTCGTCACTGGCGTGGGCCCCGAGGGTTCGGGGCAGGCAACGAGCGACTGCGGTGAGGGATACAAGCATCTAATGTGAAGCCGTCACAGAAAATCTCTTAAAAGCTTTGCAGTGAACTCGAAGGTTGGGTGTGAAAATGGAAATGGCTTCATGATTCCGGTAATAGTAGCCGCACTTAAGACTCATCCTGCAGCAATGCCTCTACTGCGGTATACCCGGAAAGCCCCGCTCCGTGCACGGTGGCAATGGAATTTTCATCAGGAGAATAGGTCTCCCCGGCAAAGTAGATCTTATTTCCTACTGGGCGGATCAAGTCTTCACGAACATTATAGTTTGTGTAATGGGAGTAAGACCCCATAATATGAGGCTCCTTTGTCCAGTTTTGGATAACATGTTTCCGATACGCTTTAGATGCTTTTCCATCAAAGATGGTGTCAAGCTCATTCATCACATGTTGGATGATCTTTTCGTCTGTTTCATGGGCAGTATAGGGTGAAGCATAGCTTCCTACCGCGAACAAACCCAATATGTTCCTATTACTATCCTTTCTAAAAGCGGCATTATAGAAGATCTTTTGACCCGTGTCATCATTCAGGCTTTCAAAAAGGCCACCATCAAAGGTGATATCAGGGTAAAACGGTTCTGAAAATTCAATAAACACCTTGATGCCATCCGGCATATCTACTCCGTCAAGTGCATCAACCTTTTGCTGTGGTAAAGGGGGTGTGAAATCAATTCTATTTTGTTTTAAAACCGTCAGAGGAACCGTTAAGATTACTTTATCGGCTTCAAACATTTCTCCAGCTGTATTCATCGCTACGATTTTGTCAGAGGAATAGTCAATACTGGCAATAGGACTATCGAACACCATCTTATCGGTTATGCCTGGCACAATGTACTGATCGAAGAAATCATACCAGGTGGTGTTTTTGAACTTGTACTCCCCATAGAAGTTGCTGAAGAAATTCCTTTTTCTTAGCTTATTATCTTTCCACACGTATATGGTTTCGGGGGTATAGTTGATGAGTTCAACATTAGCGCTTAAGCTTGGATCGCTGATCAATTTGGCCAGAATAGAAGGCTTATCATGAATCCATTCAGCCCCCAGGTCAA
>JANQPQ010000002.1 GCA_028285445.1 Cyclobacteriaceae bacterium
AGGCAGGGTCACTCCTTTTGGCGAATCGGGCAAGGTTAGAATCTTTTATTATTCTAAGTGCATCTAGACGCCCAGGTGGAGCAGACCCAGCTATGGTACCTTCCACATTTACCATAATGGCATCTATTCGGGCTTCGTTAATGTAAAAGCGCATGTGGTAAGGCATTACTACCGTCCAACTATAAACCTTTTTGATCAGTCCATTTGTATCGCGAAGAATGCAACCACGTTCCACTGACGGAAAGATTTGACTGCCATGCAACCACGTAAACATACCATTTGCGAACCAGCAATTCTTAACGCCCCTGCTGCGAAAATACTTTTCAACCTTATCTGGCTCACTACTTTCGTCAATGGCAATACCCTCATTTTTCCGTAGATCTCCAAGTATTCCGTCAAACCCATCTCGGTTTTTGAAACTTGCTATTGAGAATAATAGATTGAGCTTGCTACCTTTCTGGTTAAGCGCTTCTCGCGCTTCTTTCCTTACTCTGCGCATAACATCCGCGACTAATTTGCGGTCCTTATGGTCGTTTGCAAACTTACAGTCGAATATTATCAGAGCGAATTTTTCGCCATAAACGTCTTTTAATCTCTTTGCCTGCTCCAGCCAGTCTTCGAATTTATCGCCAGTCTCGAAATCATGATTTACAAATATCTGCTCTCTGTCTTTATCATACTTCAAGTCACATTCAATGGCATTGCAACCTTTGGCCAACCCCTTGCCGATATCCTCGGGATCATTAAGCCGATGGCCAATTAAATAGACCGGACGTGCTTTCCTGAGTTTAGGCTCAGCTACTAATGTCTTGTTATTACAATCACTCGAACCTGGACAAATTATCTGCATTCTGGCATCCTCTCCATCCTTGTACACCCTAATCACCACTAACTTTCCTTCATCAGCCTTCGTTAGAAAACAATAGAGATTCCTCTTGCATGTCCAGATCTTACCATCTGCCTCAAAGGAGATGTACCAATAATCTTTCCCTGAAAACCAACCAGTCCAATATCCAACAGCAAACCCAGGTGCAGTGGTGTCATTTTTTATTTGCTTCCACGATCGACCATCAAAATGTTCATATTCAAATCGATGGTGCAAATGAACATTGGTTATAGTGCTGCCCCACTCATTCTTAACTGTGGCTTTTGCCCAATGTTCGGGCTGGTTCTTTTTCTTCTTTTTTGAAACTGGCTTACGCCTAGGCTGCAGCTTTGAAATCGGAGACTTTTTCCGAGGAGTCTTCGCCTTTGCCAGCATCAACCTTTGAGGATGCCGTTCCTCTAATGAGTCAACAGTGCCGTTTGTATCAGTAGCTTCCTTTATTTTGTTGCCTTCACTCATGCCCGAAATCCAAGGGGTAGAATTACATATAGTATCAAAAACAGAAAGCCACAGTGAATAATATTCACCATGGCTTCGTCGTCTTTTTAAATATACAGAAATCTTAGCAGTATCGGAATAATAAACCCCTTGCAGTTCCTTGGTTGGTCTGGTTATGAAGTTTACTTCAAGAACTTGTCTTTGATTTTGTTAAGGCGGTTACGGCTCATCACAAACTCCTGATCGTAATTTTTCATTCTCAAAATGTATTTATCGTTTTCCCAGAAAGAATAGTTTGCCACAAACTCGAGGTTTACAATAGTGCTTCTGTTGATGCGAATGAACTTATTGGCATCCAGATTCTCCTCCAGTTCCGAAATAGTTTCTTTCAGGCGAAATCTCTCAACGCCATTATTGGCAATGGTTCGCCTTTCTAACCTCTCAATCCACTGGATTTTTTCCGAATCAAGAAACAATTCTCCGGTATCATCGGCTGCCAACAATCTTGTTTTGAGTCCATTTCGAGTAGACCGCCGGAGATCATGCTTGGTTTCTCCCAATTGGCGGTTATAGTGAGAAATTAAGTTCACGTTGATGGCTATATAGCCAATTACCAGAACGGGGGCTAAATAGACCAAATAAAGTGAAGTAGAATAGAAGTACTCAGAGAAGTAGATATCCCAGTCAGGATTAGGCAGCTGGTGATAGAGAAATCTTACCGTTAACGTAATCGGGCCAAAGGCAAAAAAAGCCATAATTAGTAAAGGCAAGAATTTCAATTCGTAAATAAGTATGCTTTGAGTTTTGAGGCTAATTGACTTGAGACCAAGGCGATTTCCATAGAATCTAATCAACTGAAAAATAATTGCTACGGTTATACATTCAATTAGGAACTGGTCAATGAATATAAAACTCAGGGCATTGCCCAGTGAAAAATACTCACTTCCAATCCAATCCTGATTTTCCGGATGCAAGTAAATGAGCGGTTGGTATACAAGCTGAAATACGAGGGTCGTAAGAACAACTACCCTCCAATTTTTCAGCATTTCGTAATCAAGATTAAGCCACACAATCGCCAGATTTCAGGCATTAATATAGGTAATTCAAGCAATGTACTGGTGGCGACACTATCCCGCATAATAGGATTTCAGACAAAGAATCCCTGATTTCAGGCCAGATACCATAACCTGGCACCAGTGGCTCCGTCCATTTGGATAAAAGTTTACAAAGTGAGAATTACCTTCATCGCATCAGTCATTGCTTTGTTACCAAGCATAACCATTAGAGCAGTAGCTCAAGAGCCATTACAAATTGCTATTCTTGGTACAGCACATCACCTTAAAGAAGAATACAAAGGTTTACAGCAGCTTAAGCAGGCAAGAGATTATATCGTCAACTTCTCACCCGATATTATTTGTATTGAAGCAATACCTGTTGATGATAGCCTAAGTTTGCAGGAGGTTTTGCCAAACACTTTAAAAAGAGCTGATACCCTCAGGGCCAAACTTAATTCAGGCTTATATCTAGCACCAGATATTAGTAAACAGCACCTTCTTGCGGCCAAGCTCTATTCCACCTATAACTTTTACAATGCCTATTATCATTGGTTTCAAATCGAACAGGGAGGTGATACTTTGGAACCGTTCGGCAGGTACCAAAGGAAACTGGGCAATTCCGAGTTTGGTTTAATTGTGTACCCGGCTGCCATGAAATTGGGCATTAACCAGCTGTATCCTATTGACTATAGAATCGGAGAAGATGAGTTTTTGGCGAAAAGCAACAAGGTCTTTAAGAAGCTCTTTTTCAGTTTCAAATGGAAGCCATTGCGGGTTTATCTGCGAACGCAAAGAAAATACAAGAAAGCCGAGAAGGCCGGCAAGCTGATGGAATTTATCAATGGGGCCGAATTCCAAAGCTCATTTTCGGCCTTGATCGACGATATCCCAAATCGTTTACCCAAGTCAGCTGATGCGCAATTCGTAAAGGACTACTGGCTCCAGCGTAACAAAATTATGGCCAATCGCATAGTGGAGATGGCAACTAAACAGGGAGCTACTAAAGTGCTGCTAACCGTAGGCAGCGCTCATGTCAGCCACATCAAAAGGTTCCTGTGGAAGGAAGGGCACCGAGTAACTACTTACGGTGATCTTCTAGACAAAGTCACCAAACATGACTAATGATCAATTGCAATTTACTCGTTCCTCAATACCTCCACCGGATTAATAAGTGCAGTCTTAATGGTTTGTCCGCTAATTGTTACCAAGGCAATTAAAAGTAATACCAAACTAGCACCTGCATAGATCCACCATTCAACACCAATCCGATAAGCAAAGCCATCAAGCCAGAGATTTCCCAAATAGAATATTGCTGGGCAAGCAATAACAACCGCAATAGTTATCAATAACACAAATTTACTCGACAGCACCATCAGCAGTGATGTCATTGAAGAACCTAACACTTTGCGAATGCCCACTTCTCTTAACCTGGCCTGAACAGAAAAGGCTACCAAGCCATAAAGCCCCAGGCAAGCCAAAATAATGGCCAATCCTCCGAATATATTGATTAGGCTGGCCAACTTGCTCTCTTGCACATACATCTGTTCGATGTTGTCTTCAAGTAAAGTCATTTCAAATGGAGAGTGGTCAACAATCGATTTCCAACTGGCCTCCAAATCGGCAATAGTTCGGAAGATGTTTCCTGCGGATACTTTCACCAGGATATTTTCCGGAGTACCAAAGGGCATCACCAAAGCTAATGGGCCAATATCTGTGTGAAGAGATCGGAAATGAAAATCCTTTACCACACCAATAACAGTTCTTTCTGCTCCAGTAAAACTTAATATCGTGCCAACAGGATCTTCCAGCCCCATAATACCTACAGCAGTTTCATTCAAAACTACCGCGGTAGAGTCGCTAGGAAAATCTTGTGAGAAATACCGACCAGCAACCAGTTCAATATTAGCCAGATCTATAAAATCATGATCGGTCTGGTAATAGCCCACCTGATAGCTTTCATCTTCCGGGGCTCCCTGCAATCTTGCCGGCCCTGAAGAGCTACTTCCTCCAAAAGCATGACTGCTAATAGCGACTTCCAGCACATTAGGATGCTCCTGGAATTTTGTTTTAAGCGCACGATAGTGATTGGCCATGTCATCTTCCAGGATCTTAATTTGTAGCGTATTCTCTTTTTCAAAGCCCAAATGCTTATTTCGAATGAAATCCATCTGGGTAATAATAATGATGCTACCCGCTATAAGCGTGATGGATACGACAAACTGGAAAACCATTAGCATATTCCTGAGGGCCGCTCCTCTTTTGCCAGCTTTTAAGGTACCTCTAAGTGCAGCGGTTACCCCAAACGCTGCAAGCATTATTGCCGGATAGCCACCTGACAGCATGCCTAAGAGAATTACGCCCATGACCAATAAAGGAATGTATAAAATCAAGTCGGGTAGTGGCAGGATACTTCCGCCTAAAAGGGTTGAAAAATATGGTTGGCTCATAAATACGAATACAAGTGCTACCACAAAGCTAATAAGTGATACCACTACTGATTCCACAAGAAACTGGAGAGCAATCTTGGAGCGGGCGGAACCCATTACCTTACGAATACCAATTTCTTTGCCTCTGCCAAGCGATAATGCCGTTGTAATATTCATAAAGTTGAAGCTGGCTATAGCCAGCACTAGCAGCGCCACCATGGCCAAACCATATATTGTTGATCGGTTTCCGGTAAGTATCGATTCCCCCATGTTTGTGTACTTACCGGATTCTAAATAGAGTGACGCTAATGGCTGTAATTCAGTATTAACTGAGAGATTAGCCGGGTTAAAATTTTGGTTGTACAGATCATCTATTTGCTGATTAGCGTTGATTGGATCAACATCAGGTGAGAGTAGAATGTAGGTGTGAAATCCCGCCCAACCCCAACTGGTCAGGTCGGCCAGGTAACCGGAGGGAACGACATAAGTCTCAAAAGAAATGAGCATATCGAAAGTGATGTGAGAACTAGACGGTAGGTTCTCCAGTATACCTGTTACCTCCAGGTTTTGATTATTGTCGAACGTAATCAGTTCCCCCAAAGCGTCCTGGTCTCCGAAGTACTTCGTGGCCATTTCCTGGGTAATTACAATACTTCCAGGCTGTGTTAAGGCTTTACTTGCATTGCCGGCTATTAATTTAAAATCGAAAATATCTAGGAATGATGAATCAGCGTAGAATACATTCCCTTGTCTAAAAACCCGATCTTTTACAGAATAGGTATGATCATCTGCATATCTCAATCTGCAAACCTTTTCTATTCCCGGTAGGTTGGTTCTTATGGCGGGCGCCAAAGCGGGAGGAGTTCTGACCCAGTACATAAACCCGGTTGATCGCTCGAAGGTATTGGTGACCCTGTAGATACTATCATGCTGTTGGTGAAATTGATCATAGGATAGCTCCTTCTTAACATAGAAAAGAATGATCAGGAAACTGGCAAGACCCAGTGCCAACCCAAGAATATTGATAGCGGCATAGGCCTTGTTCCTCATCAGGTTTCTGATTGCAATTACGAAATAGCTTTTGATCATAGCATAGTTGTTTGTATTGTGGTATTTAGACTTGCTTCTCTTTAGCGTATGGCGGTTGATGAAGCGTAAGACATCCATCCAGTAACTAACTTGCGCCTTTAGCTTTCCCTTAGTAGCAACTTGTGCCGGGTAGTTTTCATGTAAATCTCCCAGGATGGTCTCACTTAATCTCTCTGAGCAATACCATCGAAAGAACTTGTCTGCCAGCCTTGGCGGCGATATCTGACTACCTCTTCCCACTATTTATCCATCACGAAGCTTGGAATCATACTCCAAAGCTGGGTTCTGGCATCTTTTGATTCGAGCAAGGCCTCCTTACCAGTTTTGGTAATGATGAAAAAACGCTTACGGCGTCCGCCGCGCTCAGCAGTAGCACCCCCTACTCTGGATTCTACAAATCCTTTTTCCTCCAGTCGGTATAAAGCCGTATGTACACTACTCATGGTCACTGCCCGCTTTAGCTCTTCCTTTATGGCATTGGTAATTGATAGGCCGTAGGCCTCATCATGTTGCGCAGCTACAAGTAGCAGCACTATTTCCTCAAACTCTCCCAGCGCATATCTCATTGTTTTTTATTTACCCATTTGTAAAAGTAATAAATACAACGGAAGTTTATAACACCAGGTTACAGACTGATCAAACTACTAGTTGCTTTTTTTTGATGAAGTTTTGGCTCTACGTGGTGCACTATACTCAAAGACATCGTCTTTGGTTATTGGCGTAAAATGATCTGCTTCTTCAATCAATACAGACGCCGTGTTCTTCTCCACCGCCGCAATTTCTACCCGTACACCTCTTGATTTCAAATAACGCACCAGTTCGACATAATCAGAATCACCACTAAGAATGATTATAGTATCGACCTTCTGTGCTACCTGTGTAGCAAAAATCGTCAATGGTATGTCGGCAGATTTATGGCAGGGAATTACACTCCCGTGAAAATTCTCATGCAATCGTTCAGCAAGCTTGCTGCTAATATCTTTTCCCTCTCTAAAATAAACCAACCGGTTCAAAGCCCTATCTCCCAGCAATCTTGGCACCAGTGTATCAAAGTTTGCCAGCACATTCTTATTGAGAAGCGCTTGCAAGCTTCTTTCAATGTTATTGCCATCAATTAAGATAGCTACGCATTGGTCGACTTGAATCATCGGAGTTGTAGACATGAGCAACCTGTGAGGTTAATTGGTAACTATCTACAAGGTAAAATATTCTGAGCAACTAATTCAACATTTTGGTAAGTGCCATCCAGATCAACTTCTGCAATTGGCAACATCTCGATGCTGCTGTCATCACCTAGGCACGTTTAATTGGTCAAAATTTCCACAATGTTCAAGAACCTCCTGGTTATCGCCTATCGTAACGTGTTAAAAAATAGAGTCTACACCACCATTAATATTTTGGGGTTAAGCTTAGCTATTTCGGTTTCTTTGTACACATTCCTGATAGTCAATTTTGAGTTGTCTTTCGATTCTCATCATGACAACGCGGAGAGAATATACAGAGTGCAATTGGAACGATTCTACGGCGAAGGTAACAGCGCTTTGTGGGCTGGTTCTCCACCTGCAATATTCGAACCGCTGGTATATGATTTTCCAGAAGTAGTTACTGCCACCCGTTTGGCGGGAGGTAACGGTGGCGTACCGATTGGTGTTCGAACTCTCCGTATTGGGCAGGAAGTTACCCAAGTAGATAATGTATTCTTCGCAGATTCGACTTTCTTCGATATTTTTTCCATCATCATGCTCGAGGGTAACCCCGCAACAGCCTTAGACGATCCTAATTCAGTGGTGATTACTGAAAGCACAGCAAAGCAGTATTTCAAGGAAAAGGATCCTATGGGCGAGATCATAGAGATTGACAATTGGACGCTGAAAGTAACTGGTATTGTAGAGGATCAACCTGCCACTACCCACTTTAAATTCGGGTTTCTTACGCCACTAACCGATCAGAAACCAGGTGGATTGCCACTGAACGTCTGGACTGCAGGATTTTTCTATCATGCGTACGTCCTACTCAATGAAGGAGCTGATCCCACTCAACTTGAATCCAAGTTTGAAGATATGGTTAACCGCTATGTGCCGGCTTTCTTCGCTGAAGCCGGGGCCTCGTTCGAAGCCTTTCAGGCCTCTGGAAACGGCTATAAATACCATCTGCAACCATTGCGCGATATCCATCTTAACTCGAATGGCCGGGAGGAGTTTGAAGCTGGAGGAGACTTGCAAACCTTATATGCTCTCTCGGCCATAGCCCTGGCCATCGTACTGATCTCCTGTATTAACTTTATCACTATTTCCACCGCAAAATCCATAAGCAGGGCAAAAGAGGTGGGTGTTCGCAAAACACTTGGGTCGGGAAAGCGCATGCTAATTGGGCAGTTTCTCAGTGAAACCTTAATCATAACCATGGTGGCAGCCTTACTGAGCCTTCTGGTATTAACTTACCTGGTGCCTACGTTAAACAATTTTTCAGAAAGAAATATTGCCGTGGCTAGCCTGTTGTCTTTAGAAGCAATAGGGTTCCTGCTATTGTTCATGCTTTTGATCAGTGTTGTGGCCGGATTATACCCCGCTTCCATACTTTCAAACTTAAAGCCTGTCTCAGCCTTGAAACAAAAGGAATCCAATCGCCGCAATAAGGTATCAGTACAAAATGGCATGGTCGTTTTCCAATTTGTGGCTTCAGCCCTATTGATTGCATCAACACTAGTCATCTACCTGCAAATGCAACATATGAAAGAGTATGAGCTCGGTTTTCAGGATGATCAATTACTAGTTATCAAGAGAACTAATGCCATCCCGCCCAATCAAATTGAGGCATTTAAGGAGCAACTTAGAAGTCACTCTTCCCTTAGCAGTGCTTCTGGAATTACTCCCGAATTAGGGCAAGAGCCGCTTAGGTTGGCTTACCAACTTGAGGGTAAGCCTGATGGCGATTATTCGATTGCCTCGCTGTTTGCAGATTTCGACCTCGTACAAACCCTCGGCGTTGATATTATTGAAGGTAGAAACCTGGTAGCATCATCTGCAGATACCACGCAATCGGTAATTATAAACCAGGCAGCAGCAAAAGAGTTTGGGTGGCAAAGTGACCCAATTGGCAAAACAATTAGTGCGGGCGGACTAAATTTTCAAGTTGTAGGTGTTGTCAGTGATTTTCACTTCAGACCACTTCATGAAAGTATTGAACCCCTCATCTATCGTATTAACAACAACTTTCCCTTCGCCCGGGTGTATGTGAAAGTTGAATCCACACAAGTAAAGGAAGCTATTGAGCATATAGAAAAGATCTGGAAACAATTTGCGGCGAGGGAGCCATTCATTTACAGCTTTGTTGACCAGGATTTCGAGCAGCTATACCAGGCTGAAGAAAATAGAATGGCTTTTTTTAGTGGCTTCGCCATAATAGCCATTTTCATTTCAAGTATTGGCCTCTTTGCCTTGGCTACCTTCCTGGCGGAAACAAGAGCCAGGGAAATTGGTATTCGAAAAGCACTAGGCGCTTCTGTTTCACAGGTTGTGGTGTTGCTTTCTACAGATTATCTTAAGTATGTAGCCATGGCAATTGTCATCTCGATTCCTTTAAGTTGGTACTTGATGAATAGCTGGCTTGAAGGGTTCGCATATAGAGTTGATATTCCCTGGTGGCTATTCCCGCTAATGGGTGTAATAGTGGTAATTACAGCTTTCATTAGCATTGCGCAAAAAACCCTGGCTGCAGCCATAACTAAGCCGGTAGACAGCTTGAAAGAAGAATAAAGTGGGTGATATAACGTAACCTAATGGATGTGGGAGTTGGAAAAAGCCACGGGTAGTAAAACCTGTGGCTTTATTATTTCTATAAATTATTAGATACCGTTGGAAGTAATTCACTAGTCTCCAGCTTAGACCTTCATTTGTGGTAGTTTGAATTGATGTGGCTTACCGAAAGGTCCGGTGCGGCCGGTTGAGATGCGGATTGCTTTTGCCTAAAGAATACGAATAAAACCACCGCCGAGACCATCAATACAGAACCTAAGTACAGCATTACCAGGGCGAAAGGAAATTCCGCTACTGCCCCTGGTTGTTGAATGTCTGTTCCTAGAGAATTGTTTGTTTTGTTGAGTCTCCACTTGCCCGTGAGGCCCGCGGTGTTAATGTAAACGACAAAGGATGGCTTACGATAGAAAGAAAAAGCATCGACGCCAAATGCAAACCCGTCGGCATCGATGCTTGATGTCCTCATAGTGAAAGTCAAATAAGAGTCGTGAGATCGGACATCGCTGGCAATCAGGTCTAAGGCAATTGCTCGCTGATCTTGCCTTATATCAAGGTTCTCATTGAAGTACTGCTCATAGAGCTTACCATAGGCCCCGAGGTTAATAGCAGCCTGATCTCGCAGCTCTGGCTTCAAGTGGTACAGCAAATCAAATATCGTTTGGGATGTAAGATGTATAGAAAGCTCCGTTGAACCTGCTTCTTCCTTAATAAGAAAACTGATGTTGCTTGGTGTGTGGCTCTGCCCACTAAACGGCAAGACCATCGTCAGCGCGAAAATTAGCAGCAAGGGTTTGGGCATATACTTTATCATGAGAGCAGATTTTTTCGAATTGATAGTTTCCATCACTTTTGGGGTAAATAATTATGGTCCAAAGCGGAAGCTCTGGTCCGGAGTTCCTGAAAAGCAAAGCGGCGCCGAAGGAAAATCTTCAGTAAGCACATAGTAATATTCTCCCGTGGGAGCATCTGGCGTAGGCCCGGTTCTTCCGTTGCATGCATCCAGGTCACCAGAGCCTGCAACATATTCGTAATCCTGGAAGTATTCTCCGTCATGACAACCTGATGGAGCACTTACGCCATCTCCTCCCCTGTCTCCCGCTATAAGCTCATAAGAAGCTTCAGCTTTCTCAATATTGCCATTGTCGTCTTCATAGTAGAGGTAGTAAATAGGAAACCCATCAGCTGCATATCCTACTTTTACCATTTCCGAACCGGTAACATTTAAGTCACTTCCATAAGCATTAGGGAGCCCATGGTAGTGATACTCGCCTTCAGGCTGAACATGGGCGTTGTTACAGTCAAGACCAAGGTCGTCTATAGTTTGCAAGGTCGTTCTATTCCAGTCGCGGTTGGTTTGACCGGATGTACCGGTAAAAAACTCTCCTGTGTAGACTTCTATACCAACTCCTGAAAATAGAACTGCATTTACAAAGCCGCTGCCATTGGTAGAGCTACTAGCCAACGAGGGGTTTGTAGTCATGCTGTAGGTATTATCTTGCTCTGAGATAGTGTTTGGGTTGCCCGAATTGGGGAACTGCCCAACGCCATGGCTTGGTATGCTGTTAAGTGTAATAGTTCGCGTATTACCCGAGATAGTTTCGTTGTACACACTGCTAGTATTCAATTGTGCAGCAATATCAATGGCGCAATTATCCGTATCCAGCCTGATTGTAAACACACTTTGCACGTTGTCGCATTGCGTCGGGTCATCCATCATCTCTTCGTCATCGCAACCAAAAACCACTAGTAAAGACGAAAGTATGATGCTCAAAAAACTCTTTGCCGAAATCTCCTTCATCATTTCATTCATTATTTTGTAAAATTTCATTTCTGAGTATTTGCAGTAAGTGCCAACCATTTGCCATCCGTTTTCTTTCTTTCGAATCGCCCAATGTTTCCACCTATCTACTATTTTCATGTCAAGCAACTGGGATAGTCAGATTGCTAACCACTATTAAAACCGGCATGCAAAAGAAAATTATACCCCCCCCTGTCCAAAAAAGCATTCAGTTTCGCCAGCATTACGACTTTTAGCTACCTTTACGATTGAACAGGTATCACAACGCACAGGAAACCGCTACCCCTAGAGAATCAGATAGAGAGATTCGGGAAATGACTGAAGACAGGACCGTTTGTAACGAGATGTATTATCGGCAAATCTATGATACGCATGGGGAGGCCTTAAGAAACTTCATGTACTATCGCTGCGGAGACCTGGAAAAAGCCGAAGACCTGGCTCATGAAGCCTTCATCCGTTTATGGAATAATTGCGTAAAGGTGTTGGTTGAAAAAGCAAAATCATATTTGTTTACAACAGCCCATAGGTTGTTCCTCAATCAAGTGGAACATGAGAAGGTGGTACTTCAGTTTGAGAAGACCGTAACAACCCAATTGAACCAGCAAGACCCTGAATTTCTTATGGAGGAAAAAGAGTTTAAGAAGCAACTTGAAGCTGCTATTTCCAATTTGCCTGAAAGCCAAAGGGAGGTTTTCCTGCTACATAAAATAGACAAAATGTCTTTCCAGGAAATTGCCGATATACAGGAGGTAAGCCTTAGTGCTGTACACAAAAAAATGTATAAAGCCATGTCCAAATTGCGGGACTCACTAGAAGCCTTAAGGGACAATAAAATTTAGGTGATCAGGGGTATATAAAAACACAACCAGCCTGTTATAGATTATATTGAACGACAATAGAGAAGACATATTCATTCGTTGGCTCAATAACGAATTAACAGAGGGAGAGCTGAGGGAACTTGACGGAGATGCCGAGTTTGAGGCATTTAAGAAGATCAATGCTGAAGTTGAAACATGGAAACTGCCTGCCCTAGAATCTGAAAGCTATGAGAGATTACAGGCCAAAAAAGATCCAGGTCACTCTGCAAAGTGGTACCAAACCACTTATCTTAAAATAGCCGCGTCTTTAGTTTTTGTTGCCACCCTGGCTATTTATCTTGTCAACCTCCGGTCCACTGTTAGAATTGAAACTGCTACCGGTGAAACCAGAGTGGTAATGCTGCCCGATTCTACGAAGATAACTTTAGCTCCGTCATCCTTTATTACCTACAACAACAGGAAGTGGGTACAAAACCGGCAGGTAGAACTCGAGGGCTCTGCTTACTTCGACGTAGTAAGCGGTGGCAACTTTGAGGTTGCCTTTGAGGCCGGAACTGTGAATGTATTAGGAACTGAATTTGAAATAAAGAGTTTTGGAAATCAAGCTATGATATCTTGCTACGACGGAGAAGTTTCCGTCAATCATGGCCAAAATACCATGAATCTGGTTCGTGGCAAAGGTCTTCGTATTGATAATGAAGACAGCTTCGAGCAGTTTCAATTTGAAAATCTTACCTGGCAAATTGGCTACAGTAAATTTCAATCTTCACCTTTAGCCTTTGTTTTTTCATCAATTGAATCAACATTTAATGTAACCATCGAGACCGAGGCGGTGGATGAAAACAGAAAGTTCACTGGAACTCATTCAACCACGGATTTGGATGAAGCACTACAAGTAGTTAGCCAGGTTATGAACTTAAAATTTGCCAAAGACCGCGACCATATTATTTTCTCGCCAAACTAACAAAATAGCAGCTGCGGTTTTGTTATGCTTAGTATTAGGCCTGCAATCGCTTTATGGCCAATCTAATGCGGCACCTATCAAAAGCATCCTGCAAAAGTTGGAAACAGACTTTGGGATTAGCTTTTCCTACGAAGACAGGATCATTGCAAACCTTAAGTACATGGCTCCAAACCTCCAAACGAACCTGCCATCGATACTTGCTGCTATTGAAAATCAAACCGGGTTGAGCATCGAAAATACTTCAGGCTCAAACTATATTATCCGAGCCCTATCTCGAGATTACTGCCTACTTATTACTACTGGCGAAGGCTCCATTCCTGTTGATGGTGTAGGTGTTTCAGCTACAGAGCTAGCCATTAGAAACGGTAGCGATAAAGATGGGATACTTCGCTTTACCACTGCATTGTCATTCCAGGATAGCATTAAAATCAGGCACCTGGGATATGCAACAAGTAGCCTGGCACTTGGCGACCTTCAATCTTCCGATTGCATTGAAATTCCGCTGGTACCGCAGGCACTTGAATTGGAGGAAGTGGTTATTACCAATTACATCACCGAAGGAATCAGCACCAATTTACTTGACCAATCTATAAGCATAGAGGCCAGCAATTTGGCCTTGTTACCTGGCGAAACTGATAGTGATATTCTATTAGCCCTTAGAACATTGCCTGGCATTACAGCACCCAACGGTAAGGCGGGTAATCTACATATTCGTGGCGGCACCACAGACCAATCTTTATTATTATTTGATAATATCCCGATATATCATAAAGGACATTACTACGGGGCCATATCACCCTATAATCCTGCTGTAGTGGAGCGCGTTAGTGTTTATCGCAGCGGTTTTGATCCTAGTATTGGCGGACGGGTTGGCGGAGCGATAAAGGTGGATAGCAGGCGGAGCCTGGTTGATTCTGCGCACTACAACATTGGCCTTAACAGTTATTATGCCGGGGCAGCAGCACAAATCCCGATCAGCGGCACCTCCATGATCACCCTGGCTGCCCGGCTATCTTATCCTGGCAACATTGAGTCTCCTAAGCTGCAGGCTATCAATGATATGGTCTATCAACCCTCCAGAATCTCCACTGCTGAGAGTTCTGTCAATCACAGGCTAATTGATCAGGAATTTTCATTCTACGATGTAAACATATCGGCAGTACACAATATGGATAGAGGGCAGCTTTTCTTAAGCTTATTAGGCATCTCAAACCTGCAAAGTGATGAAATTGAAAACCTTACCCGAATGGAGCTTGTTGCTGCCGAAGCAAAATTAGACAACTACGGGGCCAATTTGCAATGGCAGCAATTTTGGAGCAATCGATTCTCATCCACCATCAATCTAATGAGTTCCAGCTTTGGTTTTGCCAGTTCCGGCGTTTCTTCCATGCCAAATGGACCCGTCAGACCGTTAAGCCTATTCGACAATACAGTTAATGATCTCGGTTTCTCATTTGATGGCGAGCTACTATTGGGCTCGCAATTTACTTCAGCACTTAATTTCGGCTACCAATTTCAACTTCATGACATCAAAAACATTGCAACTAGTATGCCGGGGCGCCCTCCTCCAAATAATCCGCCACCGCCAAATCCTCCTCCACCGCCCGGAAGAATCGTCACCAGCCAATCAGCTACAGTTCATGCCGCCTCAGTAAACTATAAGTTGCAAGGAAGTAAGTTCATGCTCAGCGCAGGTGCGCGAGCAAACTACTATACAGAAACCAGGGAGCTCTTTCTGGAACCACGCCTAATGGCCAGCTATAAGTTTTCTAAGCTTTTCACTTTGAAGACTAACCTTGGGCAATACAGCCAATTCATTAACCAATTGGTATTCTTTGATTTTGATGATATTAAGGTTGAAAACTTCACCTGGTCCCTGTCTAATGATGATCAGCCGGTAGTTCGTGGTGATCAGGTAATGATTGGGGCTGTTATGGAACTGGGTGGATTTCTTTTTGATGTTGAAGGATACTACAAGAGAGTACAAAACCTCTCAATCCTGGACCCAATACCACCTATGATGCCTCCAGGGCCTTCCACCGTGGAGGCATTGCCAACTGTGCAGGGAGACTTAACTGTGGTGGGAATAGACTTCTTGCTACGTAAGCAATGGCCCATTGGTGAAAGCTGGATCAGCTATAGTATTCTTGATACCAACATGGAGTTCTTATCAATCAATCAGCTTGATTTTAAGACTTACTATGATCAGCCCCACGTGTTTAACGTGGCTAGTACATTTTATTTTGATAGATGGAAGGCCTCCTTTGGCTGGAACTTGGTTTCAGGAACACCAGTATATACAAATAGCAATTTCATTCCAGAACCAGGCCCACCTGAGCCTCCAATGGGTCCCCCGCAAACTCCTACTATTCCATCAGAAACCAATGAAGGTAGATTTCCTGCGCAGCACCAGTTAGATGTTGCTCTCGTCTATGACTTTAGCCCAGCCCAGGGCCAATGGAGAGGCAGTGTGGGGTTATCCATTCTCAATGTCTACAATCAGACCAACATAGTTGAAGAGAACATCGTCACCTTTGGCGCAATCAGTCCAAATGCATCCCTACAGCGCCGTTACAATATTGGGTTTGCCCCCAACTTGATGGTTAATCTAAAATTTTGAATTGATCGCTGGCTGGTTGAGAATGTTATTGTAATCTCCATTGTCATTCTATCATCGACATGGTGTTTAGAATAATATGAGCGATTATTAGTGGCCAAAGGTTTCTGCCGGAAAGTATATAGACAGTACCAAAAACAAACCCAATCAAACCAGTGGTTATAGATCTGGGCGACAAATCGTAGCTATGCCTAAATCCAAATATGGCTGCCTGGCACAACACTGCTAACATCGCCGATAATGGAATCTTTGCAAAGAGTTCCTGAAATCGATTAAGCGAAAAGCCACGGTCCTGTAGTTCTTCCAGGAAGGATTCAACCCAGACCAGGAGAAGTATGGAGACAAAATATGGAATATTGTCTTTCATCAGGCTCCACTTATACCGGGAGCTCACAGAATTGGAGGTTTCGTCAGCCGCGAATAGATCTCTTACAAAGAGCTCAAAGATCATGATTGAGACCACCGTCCCAATTAATATTACAGCTACAAATGCTATCATTCTCAAGTAGCTGTCGGGCTTTGTTAACCCAATGTCCTTCCAAGATTGCTTTCTGTAGTATAGCAGCAGGGTAGCGACCCCAACTGTAGCGGTTGTTTTAAATATGGCATTTCCCCAGAATCCTAATAGTTCTATTTCAAATGTCCTTACCAGGAACATTACTGATAGAAATATGGCCAAATCGGCCAGCGCATGAATTGGTTTTACCCTGACTGGGTTCTGTTTTTGAATGTTATCCGATTTTGGAAGCTGGCTATCGTTCAAACAATTACATTTAGATGTTTAGATGCCAAACCACTACGCCGTGTTACAAGTTGCCTGTCATTTGCAGGGTTGACTTTACCTGCGACAGTTTCCTCTTGGAAACATCCAGTATCTGTCCCGAACTAAGAATAATTTTCATCTGCCCATCCTGATTAACCAGTTGCTTTACTTGAGATTTATTTACAATTGATGATCGGTGGATACGCATAAATTGATTAGGATTGAGTGCTTGTTCAAGGCCAGTCATAGAGTCCCTCAAAATATGTTCCTTATCTCCTACCCTAATCTTTACGCAGTAGTCATATGCTTCAATGCAATCGATATCTTCTACATTCACAAATTCGGTTATTCCCCCCGTTTTAACCTTTATTTTATTCGGATACTGCGGGGTTTGGGTGAGTACAATCTCCTTATGCTTTTTCGACAAATAGTTGCTTCCCAGAAGCATCCCGACATAAAACAGCGGCAAGGTTATAGCCTCATCAGCCAGAAGCACTTTCAAATTCCGAAGGAACAGCGAAGCCTCAAATGCTACTCCTTCCATCATAAACAGCACGGCGTTGAAGATCACCAAATAGCTAATTATTACACTGATTCCCAGAAGTATATGGTATGAGATTGCAAGTACTGAATTAAACTTTATGCGAGAGGCAAAAAGGATTGCCGGTAGCGATACTAACATCCATGTTAACCATCTTATGGCCTGCCCTACAACCAGTATTTCGATCGGAACTTCCCTCTTGACAAGAGAAAGCTCAGCAAGAAACTGTATCACAGACAGCATCACTACTGCAATCCACGTACTAAAAATTAATGCAAAGTGCTTACGCTTCACTCGGGTGTCAATAGGCAATGTTATTCAACTACTCGTAACAATTTAAGAAATGGTACGATTTCACCGGTAGGTTGGATGGCATCTTGTGCGATTAGATAAGGTGCTTGTTTACTGATGTAACTTCTTAATATCATACCGCTTGCCAGTTTGGCCTCTAATGGCCAGCATTCGTACTGAATATTATTAATGGTCAGAATCTCTTTATCCCCTTTTACGAAAAATGGTAAGGTTTCAATAAAACCCACACTATCAGCTTTCACATCCCAGCGGTAGAACCTGGCTCCATAATTCTCTTGAAGCGGAAGACCAGCAAGCAACCAAAAGGCCATAGTGCCATCCATAAATTTGGTTGAAATTGGTAAGGCCTGGTAGGTCTTGGCGCCACTCTCGGTGTTTAATTCCATACGTGTAATTTTCAGAGAGTCACCCCAATGTTCGGCATGAATATACTCGTTACGAAATCTACCATAACTGAACTTCCGATAGGCAAAGCTCATATCAGTTGCATAGTGGCCAATAACATCTACGTTCATCCTGGATACATCTGTAGGATCTGGCATCATCATAAAGGCAGTGAATATAGGATTTGGGCCACCTGATTTATGGAACTTCACAATCATCTCGAAGCCGCCCTGGCTATAGACAGCCTCAAATGGCTGAAAAATTGATGGATTGTATTCTGCGGAACCAGGATAAACTACAGGTGCCTCCTGGGCATCTACTACAAATGGCATCAACAGGAATAGGATTATTATTCGGATTGAATTTAATGGTATTAGATTGTGTTGCATCGTCTTTGTTGTTTTACCCAAACCTAATGGCTTGTCAACCAGCGACAGAATATTTGCAGCTAACGGGAGTATTTATGCGGTAAGCGAGAGGAGCTTCAGTGACCAAATGTTAAAATTGTGAAACTGAAGCTGAGGCTGGGATATTAGAGCGAAATTTCTTGAGTTAACAAACGAACCTGTAAATGGGTATTAGTACGGGATTAATCCTGGCATCGGCTCTGCATGGTCTGGTTCTTAGCCTGGTAATGGCTGTTAGGGGTTATTTGAGAAAACAAGAAGAGAATCTATGGTTTAGTGCCTTACTTCTTTGTCTTTCGATCTATTTGCTGGAACACTACGGTGTGGAGATTGGATTTTATGCAGACCACCCTTCGCTGGTGCTACTTACATACCCTATTTTATTTTTTATTGGGCCCTTCTTCTTTATTTACTACAGCCTCGTTAGAGGTAGGCAATTAGGAAAGTGGAAGTTGTATGTGCTGATTCCACCAGTATTAATCTATCTGTTATTCCTTCCCTTCTATATTATTAATGCACGTATTGATCCTATCGGGGGCGTGTGCAGCCTCGTCACAACCCAAGCTAACTTCCCTTACTTTAACTTGCTGCTAGATCAGCTATCTTTTCCTGTTTATACCACCTTAATGCTTGCGGTCACACCTTTCATTAGATTTAACACCAACCCAAATCAACATTTTATTTCTGCACGACTGAAGTGGATCAACCTGCTTACCTACCTGCTTCTGGCATACTTCATTCTATTTATATTAAGCATGGCATTTAAAGAACAGCTTCAAATAATTTCAGCAGATGGCTTAAGTAGTCTTCAATTTGTTGGCCTTGCTGCGATAATACATTTGATAACCTATGTGGCCATTCTAGAGCCTGCAATTTTCTCGAACGTAAAGCCCTTTAGCATCGGGAAGTACAAGCACTCCTCCCTTGATTCACATATGTCGAGGATAATCTTAGGACAGATTAAGAACCAAGTAGAAGTTAAGCAGGCCTACCTCGACAATTCTTATTCTATGCAGCAGTTGAGTAGTGAGCTAAGTATCTCACGTCATCGTATCTCTCAGGTTATCAACCAAGAGTTGGGGCTAACATTCCTGGAATACATTAACAAGTGTAGGGTTATTAAAGCAAAGCAAGCGCTTGAAAAAGCTGAGGGCAGAGTGATAGTAAATAGACTGGCTCTGGATGTAGGGTTCAACAACAAAGTAAGTTTCTATCGGGCATTCAAAAAGCACTTTGGCAGGTCTCCATCAGATTTCAGGAAGGAATTTGAAAAAAGTGTTACATCTGATCGTGTGTAACGCTTTTGAATTGTACGCCGGCGTATTTGATCTAAAACATTAAACGCCGGAAGATGAAAGTGAACCAAATATTACACGCCATTCTCTCAGCAATGACAATTCATTGCTTTACAACTGCAAACTCTCAAAAAATACCTGCTACCAGCCCACAGGCAACTATTTCCCAAACCATTGGTATCTCTGAAGTTACTATTACCTATAGCAGGCCCTCTGTAAAAGGAAGAGAAATCTGGGGTAGCCTGGTACCCTTTGGATACAATAATCCTCGATTTTCGATTAACCCCGATGACGGCCGACCGCCAGCTACTGCACCGTGGAGAGTCGGAGCCAACATGGCGCCAAGGATAACCTTTAGTCATGATGCAGTAGTACAAGGTCAAGCAATTAAAGCCGGTTCATATGCCATACTACTGGCGGTATTTGAAGACAAGCAGGCAGATTTCATCCTGTCTTCAAATAGTTCACAATTCGGCAGTGTTTTTTATGATGAAAATGACGTGGTGCTTAAAGCCAAAGTCGACGCTGAGCAAGCCCCTTTTACTGAGCAAATGAGGTTTGCCTTTGACAGCGTTACCACCAGTTACGCACAAGCAGCTCTCTATTGGGAAAGCCTTAAGTTTCCCTTTTCCATAGAAATCAATACCACCGAGATTACTTATAATGAACTTCTTAAATCTGAAGATACCCAGGCGGCCATCACTAATGGAAACTGGTATGCCAATGCAGCCATCTACCTAATGAACAACCAGGTGTATCTGGATAAAGCCTTGATATATATTAAGAATGCAGCAAATGGTTATAACCTGCGCTCTTTTCCCAATTTAAGCACCTACGCAAACATCTTAGCCATGCAAGGAAAGCCGGATGAGGCTGAAGAAATTCTTAATGAGGCCTTCGCGGATCCTAACGCAATTGGAATTAACACCCTGAGGTTCTACGGCAACCAAACGCTATCGCTGAACCTTCCAGACTATGCCTTAAGAACATACAACACTATATTGGCCTCATTTCCTGACAACGAGTGGGTTGCTTATAATGGCTTGGCCAATGCATATTCCAAGAAGGAAGAGTATAAAAATGCCGCTGAGGCTCTTAAGGAAGCCCGGGAGCATGCTCCGGAGAATTACGATATGAGTCAACTTGAAGAAAAGCTAGCTTTGCTGCGGAAGCGTAAACCTATTAATTGAGATTAAGGGTAGAGGGCGCTGAATTAAGCACCCTCTACACCTCATGGTTACTTGCCCTTCAACCTCCGTTTAATTTCCTGGGCTCCCCGGGCCATTTTTCCAAACTGCCTTCCCTCCTTTCGTTTTTCCGCTTCGCTGGTTTGGAAACGCTTCTGTTCACTTATTAGCTTCAGATAGTTCTCGTACACTATAGCTTCCAGGTCGCCTCGCTCAAATGCATCAATTACCGCACAACCTACCTCGCCGGTATGTGAACAATCACTAAACCGGCAATCTTGAGCATATTCATTTATTAGCGGAAATTGTTCACTAAAGACTCCATCATCTTCAAATCCCAGCCCAAACTCACGCATGCCGGGTGTATCGATGATTATACCACCATTCTCGAGTAGAAGCATATCTCTGGTTGTAGTAGTGTGCCTTCCCTTACTGGTTGATTCACTTACAGCCCCAAACGTTCGCTCCTCACTTTCGTTCAGAGCATTAATCAAGGAGCTTTTCCCGACACCAGAAGAACCAACTAATACACTTGCGATTTGTGGCTTAAAAACATTATGCAACAATCCTGATATGCCCACTCCACTTTTGGTACTGCAGGTATAAACTGTTACCCCTCTCCCTAATTTCTGAACCCATTGCACATATTCATGGGAATTATCCACCAGGTCTGACTTGTTAAGTACGACCACCGCAGGTATACCACAAGTTGCAATCTGTACCAGGTAACGCTCCAACCTGTTCAGATTGAAGTCTTGATCCAGCCCCTGCACTACGACAGCAAAGTCTACATTAGTTACAAGTATTTGCTTGCTATATTCTCTACCAGCAGATTTCCTATAAAGGTTATTGATTCTAGGGAGTACCTCACTGATGTATCCCTTGTCAGCCTCATAGGATAGGAACTTTACCCAATCGCCTACTTTAGGTTGTTCCTCTTTTTCCTCTACTAGCAGCCGTCCCAAAAGTTCGGCATGTAATACATTTTGATTGGTAATCAGCTCATAGGTATGTCCCTTGATTGAGATAACACGGCCAATGTTGTCGTCATTATCCTGATTAAGATCTAGATCTGATAATGATACGTAGCTCTTCCAGCCGTATTGGTTTATTTTTTCCATTTCTAAAAAGATAATAATTGATATTAGGTAACTCAGGGTAAGAATTACCTGTTAAAAAATGAACAAGTGAATAAAAGTGCCTGTAAAGGCTTACAGCACAATTATTCCGGCTGATGTAGAAATGGATAACATAAGTGGTAAAGGTACAATAAAAATACCTTATCCTGGAGACCTGCCACTACCACCTACCAGAGATAGTATATGACAACCCTATGAAAAGGCTAGCATATAACTTTATATGGACTATCTCATCGAGATAGATGCATCGAAATCCCTTTTTGTGTATTGTTAGTAGTGAATTATCTTATCTGTATCCAACTTGGGTAGTGCGCTATCGCCCACCTTATTTAAGAAACGTACCTCAGCATGTAATCGCGAACGTTATCTTCGGGGCCCATTTCCAATTTCTTTTTAAGGCGATTGATTTTGCTCTTGACGGAGGCTAAGGCCAGGTGAGTAACGTTGGCTATTTCTTTATTGGCCATTCCTATTTTCAGGTATGCACAAAGCTTAAGATCCTCAACCGTCAGGTTCGGGTTTTCGTCTTTCAGGCGATCGAAGAACTTAGGATGAACATCTTCAAAACGGTGTATAAAGCTATCCCAACTCTTGTCGAGCGAGTAACTTTCGGCAATGGTCTTTTGCATTTCCCTGAGGCTGGGTTTAAGCTCATCAGTGGAGATCCTGCCTTCAACAAAGCTGATCTTCTGTTCCAGGTCCTTGAGCAGGCCATTCTTTTCATGGGTGGCCATAGCCATAGTCGCAAGCTCCCGGTCTTTGAGTGCCATGGCCTCCTCAGAAAGTTTCTTCTCGTTTTCCCGCAGCTCCTTCAGTCTAAGGTTCTTGTCTTTCAAAAGAATATTTGCTTTTTGTTTTATCCGGAAAGCTCTGTGTGAAAGAAATGCTATCAAAGCGACACCAATCGCCAATCCGGCTAAGCCTATTAGTTTGAATCTATCTCTTTCCTGCTGTTGTTCATAAGCCAGTTCTACCCTGCTCTGCTCAGCCGCTATCTGCTGCTTTTCCTTTTCGAATTCATACTCTGCCTCTAACCGGGCGATCTTTTCAGTATTCTCTTTGTTGAAAAGCTCCTTTTCAAGGTCCCGGCTTAATTGTAATTGTAGGAAGGCTTTTTTGTAGTCTCCCATTGCCTCGTAAACCTGGTATAACCCATTAGATATCTCCGCCATCTGGGGCCTTAATTCGTTTTGCGCTGCGACACTATATCCTTCCAGTAGTTGTTTCTCTGCCAAACCCAACTGGCCGGTAACTCTATAATACTGACCCAAGTCTAAATAAGCGGCGGCCATTGATCTTGAAAATTCACAATCTTTTGCCACTTGTAAGGCTTTAGATATGTAGTAGTAAGCCGAATCATAAGATTGTTCATCAAGAAATAAATCGCCCAATTGGGTCATTGGCATACTGGTACGGCATTCGGCTCCGCTGGAGTTTGCAAGATTAATGGCCAACCTGTAGCTACTTTTGGCTTCTTCCGTCTTTTTTAGGTGAACCAGTACATTACCCATATTCATCATAGTTTGTGATCTACCGGCCTTATTTCCGGTTATACTATCGTATTCCGATGTTTTCAGGTAGTTGAGGTAAGCCTGGTCAAAATCATCCCTTTCCAAATAGATATTTGCAATGTTATTATGAAGATTGGCTAACATCCCAAAGTGCTGGGCTTCCTCGAAAACCATCAAGGCTTCCTGATACATTTCAAGGGCTTGAGAAAATTTACCCTGCTCGCTATAGGTAATAGCGATACTAGCCTGACTTATCCCTAAACTCTCTTTGTTACCCAACTTAAGGAATAGGGCCAGCGACTTCTTGAATGCGGCCCTGGCAGAGTCGTATAGTGACCGCCTGATATAGCTATTACCGATAGTATTATAGGCATCGGCCTGAATTTGTAAGTGTCCATGAGCTTCGGCTATTACCAAAGCCTTTTGGCAAAACAATATAGCTGAATCTGTTTCGCCTGTGTAAGAAAATCCAAGCCCTACGTTACGAAGAGCCTGAGATTCACCCCGGGTGAACTTGAGAGATGCCGCAAGTTGGGCTGCCTCCCTGGCGTAGGCAATAGTGGCATTGGCATCAATTGCCCTTAATTCGAAGGCCAGGTCTATCAAAGTATTGACTTTGTTGGTGTCTGGAGGTTGGTTCTCCAAAACAGACTTCAAACTATCAATCTTTGGATTCTGGGCAACAACAGCATGGAACAAAAAGCCAATCAACACGGCTGTAATAGCAGCACATTGATACGACCTCACTAATAGTTGTTTTGGCATGCTTGGGTCGCTAAATGCAGCGGTTTTAGTGGTTCAAGCCAAATAAAGCAAAAAATGGCTAATTCTTAGTTAAAACAGTTGTTGCAAACCAATTGCCACCCCCTCTAAGTAAGTAATTCGGCTTAATTGATCGTTATTGGCTGCAAGAACGAGTAGAAATGCAAGAGAAGAAACTTGACAAAGTGTATGTTGCTTCCCTGGTAGTATGGTCAGCATCTCTTATTTGCTTGCTGGCAATCTTGGTGGGGATGGTATTCATACTTTAATCTCGAGTCAATTGCCGCTATTATTTGGGTGCGGCTTCGACTTAATAGCAGGATGCCAGATAAGATAATGCTTCCGAATGCTAAAGCTATGGATGAAATCCATAGCGGTAAACGTTGGCAAAAAGCAAACTCCTAGCATGGCAAATCCTTTTAGTGGTTTGTAAAGCGACCCAGTGGCCGATTGGGTCGCTTTTTTTATGAAAATTTCACCAAGGCTAAAGAACGGTCTCCAACCAGACAGCAATCCACTCTGCCAGCTCTGGCCGCTCCGGTAATAGCCTTGTGGCATGCTGAGTACCCGGAATCACAATAAGCTCAACCGTTTTGCTAACACGCTGTACTTCAGCTTGAATTTCTTTCAAATGCCTCTCATCTCGAGAAACCACAAAAAGCCATGGCACCCCACTTTCATCTATGCCCACGATAGATTCATCGCTGAAAGATCCGGGAGATAAAGCCACGTATGCATTAACATAACTGTCAATTCGACCAGCCTCAGCCATTTCTTCTCCACTATAGCTACCACCAATTACCGCAATGCGGTTGGCAAACACGTGAGGATGCTCCTTTAGATAATTAACGGCGGCAACTACATCAACTTCAGAGTCCCATATAAGAGGATTTGGGCTTACCTCTCCAGGCACAAACTCGTCAACATTAGTACTTTCCCCATGCCCTCTAAGATCAAGCCTTAATGAAGCCATGCCTCTTTCTGCTAAAAGTCCGGCTAGCTCCTTATATACTTCTCGGTTGCCATTTGCTTTGTTTAACATCAATACTGTGGGAAATTTGCCTTCATCACTTGGCAACATTAAATCTCCCACCAGCTCCCAGTCACCATTTTGAACAATTATCCTATTGTCGGGAAATGTAGATTGTGAGTGGCCAGCTATAGCACAGCAAATACAAAGCGAAACCAATAAGTAGCGGCTCATAGTTCTCTGTTGGTTTAATGTCATAGTGGAATATATAATTGGTAAGTATCACTACGTAGATTAAATGGTTAAGGGTTATAGCTCTTAACTCATCTGCAGAAATTTCATAGTCTAATTGCATAGAGTTTGTGACCGGAAAAGGAAACAATGAAACTATGAAAGCAACAACACTACTATTCTTTTTGAGCTTATTGATTGCCTCTTGTGGTGAAGAACCAACTACTGAGCGAGAACCAAGCCCAACTCTTGCATTTAAGGACTCCCTGGACACATTCTTACAACAGCCCGCAGTACCGGAAGATGTTGTGTTCATTAACGTGAATGTAATTCCAATGACAACGGAAACGGTGTTGACGGGTCAGGATGTGTTCATATCCAATGGCAGTATAGAAAGCATATCCGCTACGGGGGTGGCCACAACCAACGGCTATGAAGAGATTGATGGCACTGGGAAATACCTGATACCGGGATTAGCTGATATGCATACGCACCCGGTGGTGTCAGCCGATTTGCCATCTGATCTATTTCTCTTCCTTGCCAATGGGGTTACCACACTGCGAGTAATGTGGGGCTTTGATGGTCATGTAAGCACCAGAGATCAAATAAATGCCGGAGATTTAGTTGGGCCCAAAATGTATGTGGCCAGCGCCGGATTTGATGGGGCCAACAGGACATGGCCCGGAGCCATCAATACGGCTTCAGTTGAGGATGTCAAAAGCCAGATTGATCAATTTAGCAACAAGAATTATGATTTCATCAAGGTCTATTCAGGAATTACAGCCGACGAATACGAGGAGCTGGTAGACTACGCATGGAGCAAAGGGATTCCACCTATTGGTCATATACCGGGGGCTGTTGACGCTAGCGACGCCCTCTCTAAACATCACTCCATTAGCCATCTTGGGAAATGGAGGTCGTCCTTACTACCTGATAACGAACTGTTCGCATTGACCGCTCAATCAACTACTTACATCTGCCCTACCCTCACGGTGATTAACAGAATTCAATCTCAACAGGAAAGCTACAAGGATCAATGGTATGACTTGGTATCGCCAGCGGCTAGAGGTTTCTACAATCAGACTGAGAATACCATGCTGCAAGATAATTCCTGGTACTTAACCATTAGTGGAGTATTGGGAGACCTTCATGATGCCGGAGCCAAAATCATTGCTGGTACTGACCAGGGAATAAGACTGATAATGCCGGGGGCTTCATTACACGAGGAATTACGATACTATGTGTTTTCGGGAATGACCAATTATGAGGCTTTGCAAACAGCAACTACCAATCCTGCCCAGTTTTTAGAAAATGACGCTGCCGGCTCGGTCACGGTTGGAGGTGAAGCCGACCTGGTACTACTTAACTCAAACCCGCTAGATAACATAGGTTCACTCAGCAACATTGCAGGTGTAATGAGCAAGGGTGACTTTATGAGCAAGGAAGAAATAGACCAGGTGCTATCGTGGATTAGGGGCTATTACGGACGATAGCATGTATTGCAACTAGCCGCGGTTGGCCCGCTCACTACTAACCTGTTCCCATAGGGTTGAGGCTAGTTGCTTTTTTAATTTCCAGAATAAATCTGATTAAGCCGACACTGACCGGGGCCATGCCAGGCAAGCGACATTGCCATATTGCGTATATTGTCATCAGTATAGCTATCAAACCTGTTTCTTTAAAGCTGAACTTCCTGACCGAAATCATCGCCCAGAATAGATCTTTTGAGGTAGTCACAGAACTAGATAAGGACACTGCCGGCAGAAAGGTCATGGATTTTTACAAAAGACACCAACCCACAAGAGAATTCAACGCCCTTGAACCCTTGCCTACCTATAGCGACTTTGAAGAAGTTGTTTACGACGGTACACATTTCAGTCTTCCCATTCAGTTTGGGTTCTTTAACTTCTCTACCAACTACCGGCTAACCGGAAACCTCCAGACCAACGAACAGGGAACGCAGGTTGCTTTTGAAATCAAGGACGACCCTTACTGGGTTGCCGCTAACATCATAACACCAATAGCGATATTGGCCTGGAACATTACAGATCCTTCAACTCTCTCGGTAGTCGTATCCGGATTTGTCATCATTGTGGTTCTCTTAAGGTGGCTCAGAACCTCTGAACGGTTGACCCAAATTGAATCTGAACTAAAGGAGGCACTAGAAGCAGTATAAGGCCAAGCTCAATTGAATCAGTTCACTTTCTTGCTCATCTCAGCAATGTAGTTCATAACCTCCTCCCCACCTTGTCCAAATCTGGCATAGCTGGTTTGTGTTATTTTACCAGATGAATTCAGTGGCCATTCGCTTCGCAACCATTCGGTGGTACCGTCTGAGTGGGATATGGTTGTCTTGGTAGTGTAAACTTCAGTATCCTGATTGAAACTACCTTCAACCGCTATCTGCCTGGCGGATTTGCTATACATAAACAGCTGCTTATAAGCTCCCTTGTCAATGTCGTAGGTAATCCAACACATAAATTGCCTTTGTTTTCCTTCTCCATAGGTAAATTCACCCTTCCACTGGAAATAAGTAGAATCCAATGCCCAATCGATATGATAGGTGCCAGTTTCATTTCTAACCTTACCACTTCTGGCTTCGAATCGGGCGGTGACCTCCCAACTACCCAACAGCGGAGACAAAAGTGCCATTTGAGACTTTATCTGTTCATGCTTAGATTGGGCCATACCCAATGAAACTAACAATAAAGTAAGAACACAGAGTGCGAATATTCTTCTCATGGTGATATCTGCTTTGATCTGCAATAAAGTGGCTTACGGCAACAATAGATGTCTAATTAATTAATTGCATGATGTAACAGCCTACCGCCTGCCACAATTGTCAATTGGGATTTAAATCCGCTTTTGGCATTTTTTAATTATCTTCCTTTTTAACCCACGTAGCAATCACCCGCGCTCCCCTAAATTCATTAAATGCCCGAACGAGATAAGATACCAGCACCCGGCCTTAAAGGACTAACAGAAAATTGGCGGAATGACTTGACGGCCGCTATTAGTGTTGCCTTTGTGGCGCTGCCTCTCGGCTTGGGCATAGCCGTGGCCTCCGATCTCGATCCAATGGCTGGAATCATTTCAGCAATTATTGGTGGAGTGGTTACCACTTTCTTCCGAGGTGGCCACCTCACTATCAATGGCCCAACCGCCGGTCTTATTGCCGTTGTTTTAAGTGGGTTAGCTTCGATGGAGGGCAACATTAATTACGTAATGGCTGCCATCGTAGTCGCTGGGGGAATACAGGTACTACTAGGTGTTTTAAAGACCGGACGCTACGCAAAGATGTTCCCTTCCTCTGTCTTGCACGGTATACTGGCTGCTATTGGTGTAATTATCTTCGCTAAGCAGATTCACTTTGCACTTGGCACCACCGCTCAGTCTGATGACATTATTGGCACCTTAGCGGATGCCTTTTATCAGTTACCCCAGGCTAACCCTTTTGTTTTGGTGATCTCTGTAGTTGGAGTTTTGCTGCTCGTGTTCTACAAGAAAATACCATTCAGGTTTATTCAACTGCTTCCCGGCCCCATGTGGGTGCTACTATTTTCTCTGCCCTTTGTATTCCTGTTTGATTTCTTTAATGATCATTCCATAACATTTCTTGGTAGAGATTATACAGTTGGTCCAAGCCTGCTTATAAAAATTCCAGACAACTTAATTGAAAGCATTATACATCCGGATTTTGCAATGATAGGCACTGGTGCATTTTGGGTAACAGTCATATTGCTCACGTTAGTGGCTTCTGTTGAAACCCTGGCCAGCGCCCGAGCGGTAGACAAACTGGATCCCTACAAAAGAGTAACAGATCTCAATAAGGACCTGATCGGGGTTGGGCTGGGCACTATGGTTTCTGGCGCTCTGGGAGGATTACCCATCATAGCGGTGATTTTGCGAAGTACCGTTAATGTGCAAAACAACGCCAAAACAAAATGGTCGAACCTATACCATGGCCTCCTGCTTCTAGTATTCGTTTTGATACTTGCCCCTGCTTTGCAAAAAATTCCCCTGGCAGCACTGGCGGCAATACTGGTTCATACTGGCTTCAAACTGGCCTCTCCGAAGGTGATCTACCAGGCTTACGATCAAGGAGTTGAGCAGCTCTTATTCCTGGTCAGTACTCTGGTAATAACTTTGTTTACTAACCTTCTTTTTGGCATAATCGGAGGTATTCTCATCACACTGATTTTACATATGCTGCTGGCAAAGGTTGGCTTTATGCCTTTCTTCAAAATGACATTTAAACCTGGTTCTAAGATTTACCCAAGGGAAGATGGCTCTTTTGATGTAAAGCTGAGAGGTATCGCCAATTTTCTTTCTGTAATGAAAATCAACAAATTACTTGAGGAGGTCCCGGAAGCGTCGACAGTGAGAATAGATATGTCTAAGACCAAGTTGGTAGACTTGTCGGTGATGGAAAATGTTATTGAGTACAAACGCATCCATGACGGCCTTGGCGGTAATGTCAGTATCACAGGGCTAGATCATCATTGGTCGAGCAGTAGCCATAATCGTGCACTGAAAATAATTGTTGGGCCAAGGAGAAGGCCGATTACCAAGAGACAGATTCAACTTCAAAAGCTTGCTAACCAAAATGGATGGAGCTTTGAGAGAGAAGTAGATTGGGATACCTCCTACCTCCGAAACTTCTTCTTCTTCGAGACCAGGCCCATTGAAAAAAAGGCAAATTCATTGAGAGGACGAGATGAAAAGCATGCCGTGAATTGGGAAATAGCGGATATTGTTTTTGATGAAGGCGCTATGCTATCATTAGAGGTATTCCATACAACGGTACAGGTGGTGCGCTTGAATCAGCAGATTCCCCGGTTCAGCGTGGAAAAAGAAGGTCTATTCGATAAAATATTTGACCGTGTCAGGGCTTTTTCCGGCGTTACAGATCATGACCTCAAACTCTTCCCCCAACTCTCTCGAAAGTTTCTTTTGATGGGTGAAGATGATCAAGATATCCACCGATTATTTACCCCTGATCTTATACGGTTTCTGGAACAAAGTGAGATACAGCACATCGAAAGCAATGGCGAGGCGTTAATGATCTTCAAGTACATGCATATTGCGCCATTGGCTGAAGTACAAAATATGCTTGATTTCTCCGTGGAGTTACTGGATCATATGAACCTGGGTAATGGGCAAAGTGATGAGAACACTACTCCACAATAAACTTTCAGTAAGCACCAATTTCCTGCTGATTATCAGTGCTTTATGTATTAGTAAGGTCAGTTTTGCACAAGTTGATGTGGTTGTTAATAAGATGCTCTTACTTAATATAAATGGAGCTACTTTAAAGATACCATATCTCACAAACCGAGACCTTACAGTTCCAAATAATGATATTAGTTCTGCTGTAGTGGTTATCCACGGAAACAACAGAAATGCTGATGTATATTTTGAAAACATGAGCACTGCGGCTGCCATGCGCCCCGGCGTCACCAACACCACCGTTATTGTAGCGCCTCAATTTCTTACTGAGGAAGATATAGACTTTCACAACCTGGACGAAGAGCACCTATACTGGACCAGCGGTGGCTGGAAGTCAGGGTCAAACTCTCGTGATGAAGCAACCAATCCCCGCCCCGAGCGCATTCCTTCTTATGCCGTTCTGGATTCCCTGATGATCCAAATCGCCACCAACTTCCCGAATTTGCGGTCTTTGATTTTCACAGGTCATTCAGCAGGTGGACAAGTAGCCACCAGATACGCCGCCACCAGTCTTATTTTTGAAACCCTAAGGGACCAGTTCCAGGTTTGCGCAAAGTTCATTGTAGCCAACCCCAGCTCTTACGTGTACATGGATGAGCGAAGGATTGTAGATGGTACAACCAACCAATTTGCAGCACCCGATGCCAGCGATTGCCTGGATTACAATGAATGGAAGTATGGCTTGTCAGATTTATTCACTTATCCTTCCAATACCGGAGCCACCAAAATCAGGAACCTGCTAAAGAGCCGCAGGGTTGTCTATTTGTTAGGCGAGGATGATAACAACCCAAACTCCTCCTCACTTGACACATCCTGTCCCGCCATGCTCCAGGGGAAGCACCGCCTGGAGAGAGGAGTCATCTATTTTAATCATCTGCAGGATTATTACGGTGAAGAAATCCTGGAATTTCAATCACTTGATACAGTTCCTGATGCAGGCCATAGCAACCTGGAAATGTACACTTCTGATATTGGCCTTTTTCACCTCTTCGAATCTTTTCCTACCTCTTGTGAAAAAGTAGTATCAACTAGTAATCCTTTGCTAGAATTCAGTCCGGTAATTTACCCCAATCCTGCATCTGATAAACTGAAAATTATCGGACTAGGAAGCGGCTCATTTACTGTTAGCATTCGAACAGTACAGGGGAAGGAATTGCTGAGGACTTTTAACAGCAGCGAAGTTGATATAAGCTCATTAGCAAGTGGTGTTTATGTTATCACCCTACAGCAACGAGATACTATTGTAACCTACAGAATAATTAAAGTAGACTAGCCTTTAATTTACCTAATCGCACTCTAACTTTTCAAAGCCTTCGCCAGGGGAACAGCACTTGCCTTAATGGGCTTAAGTCTTTCATCGGGATTAGTAATTTCTCCGTCGAGGCAAATTACCGTTTTTGCATCTGCTAACTTTTCTCGTATCTGTGGGGCAAACTGGCCTTCGGCCTTGGGTGGCTGTGGCTGATCTGGAGCAAATTTGGGTTCGGTACTATCTCTATTATCCAGTATATCCAAAATCATTTGGCCATTATCTGAAGTATCGAATAGTAAGATTACTTTGTCAAACCTCATATATGCACCAATAAATTCCTTTCCCGTCCACCTGGATGCAAGTGCGTTTCTGGAAATTAGCACCACAAAATACTTTGACTTCTCCAAAGCCTCGCGGATACTGTTGTTTATATGGTCACCAAATGCAATTTCTGTTTCAGCCGTCCAGGGATAGATGCCCAAGCCTGCCACCTCCTTTCCAACCCTTACTACAGCCTCTTCGTCTTTATGGCTGTGAGATAAGAAGCACATTGGGGCCTCTATATCCAGCTTGGCGATTTCATCCTCAAAAAATAAATCCACGTGGTTAGTTTTATCCGAAGGCGGAACCTCTTTCTCACCCACATTTGTAACATGGCCCCAGAGCTCCTCCAGTGTTTTCTTAGAAGGAAATTTTGATCTTCTAATTTTGCTTTCTTCCAATGACTCCAGCGCTACCAACTCATCAGAGATATCATCAATGGTAAGGTCGGCACGGTACAACCGGTTTATTCTCAATTTGATACCTCTGGCCGTCATCCAGGGACGTTCTTTGCTAAGGTGTTGCAAAGTGTTAACAATTAGCCGATCTACATCCATTTTAACAGGTGATTTGGTTAAACCAACCAAGGTGAATTCACTAAGATTCCAAACACCTCAGTACGAAATAGTGATGTGTGGGCTTTAAGAACGAATGCATAATATTCAAATTAGTCTACTCCCTTAAACTGCCCATTCTTCTTAACCCGAACCGCGCCAAAAAGGGGTTCAAAAGGTTTCCGTGAAATAACTTCAAGGTAGGCAGACTTGCTTGACGCGATTGCGATATTACCCTCCAAGGCGGGTTCTATGTCAACCAAGGGTACATCGGGCGACTTGGCAGTGATCTCTATACTGTTGTTCTTCCTCATAGAAAATATCACTGTACCTGATTCTGCCCTGATAACTTCTGTTACCAATACAAATCGACGCGGATTTTTATCGTACCCCTTTTTCTCCCAAATAGACCTAATCTCTTGCTGAATCTCCCCGATGGCCAGGGTGTTATAAACTGCATTTCTTAAAGATATGAATGCGGTATTGTTGCGGCTAAACGACAATTTTGCTGAGCCGCTACCAGGGCCGCCTGAGCCCGAAGCGCCAATGTTAACATCTACTCCAGACTCCCGAATAAATTTAATGTCCTTTGGCGGACCGCTTGTTACCCAGTTCTTTGGTATCCGTTTTCTGTCGTGCAGAGCTAGCAAATCATCCATTATGGACTCATAGTAGTTAAGATCATTTCCATCTTTGCGATAAACATGTCCCAACTTTACCGGACCACCCAGAAATCGACCAAGGTGGCCGGTGCCACGAATTACCTTATTCTCATTGATCTTCATTTGTTCAGTTACTCACCAGCTATCCAATCTCCAATTTCTATAATGTCGTCAAGCACCTTATCAACCTTATTAGGGGTAATTATCTGAACCAACTCCAGCTTGGGCTCTATATCGTCCCAAACATCTCTGAACTTGTCTCTAAACTCGCTTTCATGCTCGGCGCCTCCGGCCGCCAGCAGTTGCCCGGCTTTGTGAATTTCCTCAAGAGTCTTATCTACCCTTTCCTTGGTAAATCGCATAGCGATAAGAAATTTAAGGGCAGGGTCAAGGATGGGCCATACCTGCTGAAAAACCTGAATGAATGGTGGGTTGGCTCCCTCATCATCCGAAATCTGAACGGATATGTCTTTACCCGTTAGCTTCTCAATTAGCTCCTTAAGCAGCTTCCTTCTTTCTTTTCTTCGAGCCCTTCTGGCCTGTCGTCGTGCTTTTCTATTTGCGTTTCCCATGGTAGTTGATTTAGGTTTTTAGTTTATCTGTTATCTGTTTTGCACTTGCTTTAGTATTTGCCGTGTTTCGCGATATCAACATTAGATATCCATCCTAGTACTTCTTCACCCGGCTGCCCACTTTTAGTCAGGAATACATCATTTCTAACCACATATTCGTCTAATACAGTTTTGGCGGTGTAAAGGGAAGCATCTTCTGGTATAAACCCGGCTCCGTATTGAAAAATCTCCTTTAGCCATTCTGAACTACTGGTCTGCATATCATTAACAGTTAACTGGCCAATTTCAGCAGCAGTTTTACCTTCGTCAATGGCCTTAGCCGAAAGAAATTGCTCAATAGTGCTTCTATGCAGTATGAATTTGAAAACCTTTTCCTGGAATACAGGCCAACGCTTGATCTTGTTGGTAATGATCTTTTGACGAATATCCGTGAGTTTAAGATCCGCCGGCTTATCGTTTGCAGAAAGGTTATCGCACTTTAGCTTCTCAAAAGGAATCATCACGTCTTTGGCCAGCAGGGTCTCTAGTTTTTCCTTCGGGTTTAGCGTCTGCACCATATCCTTCACACTTCTACTAGCAGCTTCAAAATTCTCCTTACCAAAATAGAAAGCGATAATTGTACCTACCCAGGTTGCAAGTATTGGCAGAACCTGGTTGAAGATACTCTGGGCGTCATCTGTCTTACCCATTACTATTATGCTTAACAGAACCAGCGTTACCATCGAAGCAATTACAACCAGGAATGCCATTATATTTCGGCTGCTATCGGAATCCTCAGAATCATCTGCAGATTTGGGCTTGGAAAGCAGGCGAAAAGCGATGAAGGCCAATGCAGCCACAACAACTACTGTAGCCAAAAACATTACCCATTGATTTAAGGTAGCGGTCTTTTCATCAACCGCTTTCAACTGCTCTAGTATTTGCTGAAATTGGATGGTGTCTACGGATACTGTATCACCCCTGAGGGTTTGACTGAGGCTGTCGCCTTGAGCGGTGGTTAGTGCCATAATTAAATAAAGTAATAATGTTTTGATTACTTCTAAGCCAGTAAGTAGTTATACCCAGCTAAATGATCGTAGAAATACGTATGAATTTTGTTCTATTGCAAGTCGAAGTTGGGATAAAATTGACTCATTCCCAGCATTCCAGGGTCTCATAGGTCAAGCTGCCAAAACTCCTGATCCACGGTTTGCCCGAATGCCTGCACGCCACTATTAGTTAGTGAAATCTTAAATCCCAGGGCTCGGTACAATTCTCGCGCCGCAACCAGGCAACTGTAAGTTTCCAATTCCATAGTTCGAAAGTTCTGCTCTTCGCAGTGATTACGAACTGTCTCAAACAGTTGTTTGGCTATGCCCGATCCCCGAAATTCATTCAATACCAAGACAAAATTAATAAAGGCGACATGATCTGATTTTTGTGAAATACCAATTGATCCAGCCCTGTCGCCCTCAACTTCGGCAATCCATAGACTATTGAATGAAGAACTAGCAGGAGAAAACAGTTTTACGAATTTGTTGGCAATGTGCACTTCAAAACTGGGGTCGAAACTAAACTCTCGCGTGTAGATCTCACCGTGTTTTGAAATTACCCAGCCAATATCTCCCGGTTGATGATTTCGAATTAGCGCATCCATTATTAAACATAAAAGGAATTGTGGAAGGCGGCAATGATTACAACCTTTCTTGCTACCATTTGTCATTTCTAAGTTCAATGGTTACTTCTTTTTGCTGATATTTATCCACGGTGAAACCTAACCTATTAGCCCTTGCAACACTATTGCTGGCAAGCCTGGTCAGTAAATCACAAAACCCAGGGGATAGACCTTCCGTGGAGATTGGCTATACCGATTCAAATATTAAAACCGATGGTGTATTAGATGATCAGGGTTGGGAAAATGCAGGAGCTATATCTAATTTCTTAACCACCGTACCCATTCAAGGAGGCGAGCCAACCGGAAAAACCACTGTCAAAGTATTAGCAAATTCCAAATTTATAGCTTTTGCGTTTGTGTGCTCAGATGATAACCCTGCTGGCATTGTAAATTTCTCAAAACTGCGAGATAATGATCTTAGTAATGAAGATTATGTCAAAATTATTCTGGACCCTTTCCAAGACGGACAATCAGGCTACATTTTTTCAATAAACCCAAATGGTGCCCGCTACGATGCGCTTATCGCAAACAGAGGTGAAAGCGAAAACAAAGACTGGGACGGCATCTGGGAGGCTGCGGCCACAATCGATGAAAAGGGATGGGTTGCCGAAATCAAGATACCTATCCAGAGCATCAACTTTAAGCCGGGTCTCAGCTCCTGGGGTTTTAACGTTGAAAGAAACATTCAACGGAACCAGGAGATTATGCGTTGGGCCAATGTGAGAAGAGACCAGTGGTTTACCCAGACCAGCCGGGCGGGTTTGCTTACTGGCTTACCAGACTTTGATTATGGTGTAGGTCTAAATGTGCGCCCCTCTGTAATTTTCAAACTGAATGATGAACCTGGCGAAAAAACTGAATATGATGTTGATCCGGCATTAACCCTAAGCCAGAGAATTGGTGCTAACATTACAGCCACCGCTACATTTAATACCGATTTTGCGGAAACGGAAGTAGATACACGTCAAACCAATTTGACACGGTTCCCTCTTTTCTTTCCAGAAAAGCGAGCCTTCTTTCTTGAGGGCTCGGATATATTTGAATTTGGCTTTGGGCTGCGAAGAGATATCGTCCCTTTCTTCAGCCGGAGAATCGGCCTACTCAATGGCAATCAGATCCCTATACTCGCTGGTGGCAAAGTAAATGGCAGAATCAATCGCGCCTCCTTTGGAGGTGTGGTAATGCGCACCGATAATAAAACGCTTACCAGAAACGATGCCACAACATTTGAAGTACCGGCAAGCACCATGGGCGTAATAAGGGTGAAGCAAAATGTACTAAAAGAATCTTCATTTGGTTTCTTTGGTTCAATGGGAGATCCTGAGGGGAGATCTGGTGCATTTACATCAGGCGCTGACTTTACTTATCAAACAACCCGATTTAATGGCAATAAGAATTTCTTGGTAGGTACATGGTATCTGTACAACGACAGAAATGATTTGAGCGGGGATAAATCTGCCTATGGCCTGAAAGTAGATTACCCCAACGATATCTGGGATGTAGCCTTCACCTACACCCATATTGGAGACGGATTTAATCCTTCTCTGGGCTTTGTTCCAAGAAACAGCATTAACAAGCTGGTGTTGGGAGGAACCTGGGGACCCCGGCCTAAGTGGAAACTGGTAAGGCAGATTAGGAATCAACTCTTTATAACATATATCACGGATCTCGATTGGAAATGGCAAACCTTTCGTGTGTTTACGGCGCCTTTGAACTGGCGTTTTGAAAGTGGAGAACGGTTCGAATTTAATATAGTGCCCCAGGGAGAACGTCTGCTGGAGCCCTTTAACATTTCTGAAGGAGTGGCCATCCCATCAGGCAAATACAGGTTTGTTAGATATCGATTGGAAGGAGATGTCGCAGCGAAAAGGCAATTAAATGGCCGGCTGACTTGGTGGTTTGGTCCCTTCTTCAACGGGAGTTTGGATGAAATTCAGGCAGCCATTAATTGGAACCCCTCTACAGTTGTTACATTCGAATTTTCAGGAACTCGAAACATCGCCGATCTTCCTTCGGGCAGTTTCGATCAAACCTTAGTTGGCTTAAGGGTAAGACTTAACGTTACACCAGACCTCCAACTAAATAGCTTCATTCAATACGATACTGATTCCGACAACTTTGGTTTGAACTCACGGATACACTGGATCTTTCACCCTCAGGGAGATTTCTTCATTGTTTATAACAACACTGCTACTTACTTAAGACCAGAAGACAGATTAGCCAGGCAAAACTCTCAACTGTTGGTAAAAATCAGGTACAACTTCAGGCTTTAAAGCTACGATTGCAGAGCCCCTACCCGATTTTCACTTTTAGTGAAAGTACCTGCCCCATGGTGGCCACAAATCTCGAAAATTCATCCACCTTGGCATGCTTCACTTCCGAACCAGAAGCCGTTAGTCGATAATAACGCCGAGGTCTCCGACCCACATGCTCCAACTCTGTTGAAACAAGACCTTTTTCTTCCATCTTATGCAAAATCGGATACAGTGATCCTTCAGGAAGAGTTATGGTATTAGTTGAAAGCTCCTTCACCTTTTGAGAGATCTCATAGCCATACATGCGCTCGTTCTCAGACAAGAGCTTTAAGATGATAGTTTCGAAAGTACCTTTCAATAATTGGGTAGGAAATAGTTCTTGCTTATTCATATCGCAAAGAAGTAATAGGATCGGTTTTGGAAATTTTAAAAACGTGGTAGCCAATTGCCAGAAAGGCCAAAACTAAGGTAACGGCGGTTGCCCCAAGAAAGGCAAACCATTGCAAATCAATGCGATAGACAAAGCTTTGCAGCCATTGATTCATGGCAAAATAAGCTAATGGCCAGGCTATTATGTTGGCGATGAGGATAAGAAACATAAAATTCCTGGAGAGGATAAACATAAGATTTGATTGTTTGCTACCAAGCAGTCGTCGGATACCTACCTCCTTCGTTCTTCTTGATAGTAAATATGAGCTTAGCCCATAAATGCCTATCAGTGCAATAACTAAAGCGAAGCCCATGCCGTAGTTTGTTATCCATGAAAGCTTCTTTTCTCTTTCATAGATTTGAGCAAGATTTTCATCAAGCAAGAAAGACTCCATAGGCCACGACGGATCAAACTCATTCCAGGCTTTTTCGATTCCATCGGTTAGGCTTTCCAGATCAGATCCTTCAAATTTCACCAGGTAGTAGTCCAGGTTACTGTGCATAACCGTAACCAATGGTCTTATAGGATGGTGTACCGATTCGAAATTGTAGTTCTTCAAAACACCAATCACTTTCCCTTGTCCACCTATTTCAGATGAACCCGGGGCAAACATTTTGATAGTTTTACCAACTGCCTCGGTATTCTCCCAGCCGAACAGTCTGGCAGCTTCCTCATTCAACACAAATCCTTCTTCCGGGTCGTTCAGTTGGCTTCTATCGAAAAACCTACCGGCGGCCATCTCCATGCCAGTTACATTGAGAAGATCATAATCCGTATAAGAAAGCGGCACTTGCTCCGGTTGATCATCGGGCTTGCCCTCGGGAATAAACCTCAGGCTTGGGGCGCCCCTACCGGGCAAGTCCAAAACGCCACTAATGGCTAAAACCCCTGGTACTTTAAGCACCTCATTCTTGAAGGCCTCAGATCTTTCATTTACTCCACCAGAGCCACGCACCACTAGAATATTCTCTTTATTAAAACCCGTATCAAAAGACCTAATATGTTCATTCTGCATATTGATTACTATGACAGAGATAATTAGAACAACAGAGGCCACAAATTGAAGTACTACAAATATCTGCCTGGTAAATGATCCACTTCTTCCTGCCGAGTATGTCCCCTTGAGAATTTTTAGGGATTGCAAACGTGATAGGGTCAATGAAGGGAATATACCTGCAATTACTCCGATAGTAACTAGCGTAAATAAATAGAGAACTATATAGAGCGGTTGTAAGTATTGCGTTATGGAAAGCGACTTGCCCGTAAGCTGGTCAACCCCGGGCAACAGTAATAATTCTATGAGGAAAAGAGCTCCTAAGCCCGCTGTCAAACTCAATAGAACCGACTCGATAAGGTAGAGTTGAAGAATATCTTTGCGGACAGCCCCCAGGAACTTTCTTACCCCTACCTGCTTGGCATAATTGAAACCTTGTGCGCTCATGAGGTTTATAAAATTTAGCACCGCAATGAATAATACTACAAAGCCAATCGACCCGAATATCTTCACCTGGCTAATAGACCCATTTGGTTCTAATTCAGCAACCCTGTTGGAGCGCAGGTGAATGTCTTCTATGGCATCCATGCTTAGCAAGCTCTCATTCTTCCACGCCGGAGGAAAATACTTACTTACAATACCCGGGAGTTGGCCGGCGAAGTTTTGTTCCGTTCCTGGCTTAAGCCTAACATATGTCCAGGTGCCTGTCCAGAACCAGCTATCTTCAGGCCCTCCCTCTCCGTATTGCTGCCGCCAATAATTGAGAAGGAAATTTATTGGTACCAACACTTCAAATTTGAAATGAGACCGCTCATTCTCGTTTTGGACAATTCCGGTTACCTGCAGCGATCTTACTTCATCTCCTAATACAATGTCTATGTTCTTGCCAACAGGATCTTCGTTGCCGAAATATTTGATAGCTGCCTTCCGGGTCAGTATTATGCTGTTTGGGTTTTGAAGAACCGATTTCGGATCTCCTTCCAGCAATTGGTAGCCAAATACATCAAAGAATGTGTCTCCGACGTAAAATAGCTCACTTTCAGCATGCTTTACCTCTTTATACTTCAGTAAAGGAGTTTCATAGGGCCTGTGCATACGGAAGGCAGCTTCTACCGCAGCAACATCAGACCTTAACGCCTCTGCCAAGGGGAATTGTGCCTTTGCTTCGTCATACTTCTGACCATTCGCAATTACATGAGCAGAGACCCGATATACATTGTTCGGGTGGAATTTGTCAAAAGACAGTTCATCATTTATGTAAATGGCAATGGTAGTTGACACAGCTATGCCTAAAACCAAACCAAGCAAGTTGACTATGGAATAAACCCGTTGCTTGAGGATGTTTCTTAAAGCTGATTTGAAATAACTTCTTAGTCTGGTCATAGGTGTTAAGGAATTAATGGTTTGTAGGTAAATGCGCTCAAGGCCCCCTTGCCCGAACTCTTCTTTGGTACTTTCAAAAGCATCAATAAATGGCATACCCTGCTTCATTTTGAAACTAATTGCTATGCGAATGTGATCTACCAACTCATAGAATATCGGCTCGTACCAAAAGCCTTTCTTCTTTAGATGCTCCTCTATTAGCAAAATATGGCCCTCTTTCAGGTGATTGAGTTGCATGTTGCAATATACATTTTAACAAGATACATTGTATTACGATATATATTCAAATTTGTTTTAGGAGCTATTAGTTCAAACCGTAATCTTTGAGAGACAAAGGTGAAAGAAACTTGTCTCCTTCTGTAACCTTTTAAGGAAAGTGCAAGTAAAAGAGACAAAGGTGAAACTAATATTCAATCATAATCTTTAAAAAATGAAAGGCACGCATCTCGGGGAATTTGAAGAATTAGTGTTGCTAACAATCGGCATACTAAACGACGATGCCTTTGGTCTGGCGATAAAGGAGGAGCTTACAAAGCAAACGGGCCGTACCCCTATGATCAGTGCAGTACACAAGGTATTGGTAAGGCTCGAAGATAAGGGGTTCGTGAAATCTCATATGGGCGGTGCCACCAAAGAACGAGGGGGAAGACAAAAGCGATTATATATCCTTACCAGCGATGGCAAGACTGCCATTAATCGGTCCAGAGAACTTCGAAATAAGATGTGGGGCTCAGTTCCTCAGGTGGTTTGGGAAGGAGGAAAAGGGTGAACCAACCACTTCCTCCTAACTGGATGCTTAGGCTATTTCGGTGGTTTTGCCGCGAAGAGCTTAGTGAAGCTGTAGAAGGTGACCTATTGGCACTGTATGAGCAAAAGCGCCTGCGCATGCCCAAATTTTCAGCAGACATCTGGTATTTCGGAACAGTCCTCTCCTTCCTACAAGCCTTTGCGATCAAAAGAAGAAAATCAAGTAGTAAAACCTCATTAAACCCATTTCATATGTTCACCAACAATCTAAAATCCGCTCTCAGGCTAATGAGAAAAAACGGCAGTTATTCGGCGATAAACGTTCTTGGCCTGGCAACTGGCCTCTCTGCCGTAATACTGATGAGTTTATTTATTGTTGATGAACTCTCTTATGACCGCTTTCACAAAAAGGGGCAACAAATTATTAGACTCTCCTACCGGTTAGAGACGCCTAATGCCACACGCCGGGTTGCCAAACTTCCCTTCCCCATTAAGCAACAACTGCTGGCAAATTATTCGCAGGTAATGCAAGTGGCCAGATTCTACTATTGGTCTGGAGATAGCCCCATCATCGAATATGGTGACCAAAAAAATACAGAAGAAGGAGTATATTTTGCTGATAGTGAGGTATTTGAACTCTTTAACTTTAAGTTCTTAAAAGGTAATCCTGCAACTGCATTTTCAGACCCCCGCAGCATAATCCTTACTGAGAAAGTTGCCAAAAAGTATTTTGGTGATGAAGATCCCATGGGCCAGGTTATAAGATACAAGAATGAAGACGACCTGGTTGTTACCGGCCTTATCGAAGACGTGCCCCGGAACTCACACATTACATTTGATATTTTGGTACCAATTGAGCTCCAAAGGCAGCGCTGGCTGGGATGGGGTACATCAACCTACGACTTGGAGAAAGATTGGAATTGGGCAGCCGCCTGGACCTATGTGCAAGTTGCCCCAGAGACTAACCTCGAAGAATTAGTAAGCGCTCTGCAGGCTATTGCAAATGAACACCTCAATACTCCAGAGCAGAGCGGCTTCTACATCGAAGCTCAACCCCTTTTCGATATCCACCTTAATTCAGATAAATCAGCTGAGCCTGGTGCTAATGGTAGCATGGTGCAGCTTTATACCTTCGGAGCCATTGCTGTTCTAATATTGTTGATTGCGTGTATCAACTTCGTTAACCTGGCCGCTGCGCAGGCCAATAAGCGCATTAAGGAAGTAGGTCTACGGAAAGTACTTGGTGCCAGGAGACACGAACTCCTTATTCAGCTCCTGATTGAATCGTTGATGCTTGTCCTTATATCATCGATTACAGCTGTGGCCCTGGCCTACGTTAGCCTCCCCTATTTCAATACTTTTATGAATAAATCATTAGCCATCACCGCCACACATATTCCGTACTTGTTGGCTTTGACAGCCCTTGTATTCACGATTGCAGCACTATCTGGCTTGAGACCCTCAATCGCGGCCATACGCGCGGGTGCAATTCAAGGCCTATCAGATAAATTCAATGCAAGCAAGTCAAACCAGCGATTCAACAAATCATTGGTTATAGGACAATTCGTTGTATGTAACCTTTTGATTATCGGCATTTTGGTCATTCATAATCAGTTAAATTTCCTACAGAACAAAGATCTGGGGTTTGATAAAGAGGGGATGCTCCTTCTCAGGCATGGTAGATATTTATCCCTATCGGAATACGACGCATTTGAGGTAAAACTCGGACAAATGTCGAAAGTCAAAAACATCAACCGTGGTTATGTAGCTGGAACCAGCTCATTCACCAACACCTTTAAAGTGGTAGGTGACGAAAATGAAGACACATACTCCCTAGGAATTAAGTGGGTAGGCAAAGGCTTTACAGATATGTTTAACCTTGAAGTCGTTGCCGGAATCAATTTCAAGGAAAATGGCAATGCGGATGGAACCGAAGTACTAATCAATGCTGCTGCTGCAAAAGCCCTGGGGTGGACTCCTGAGGAAAGCCTGGGAAGACGCCTTAGCTTCAAACCCGGCGGTGCCAGGCAACCGGAAGAGCAACTCGTTATTGGCGTTTTGGCTGATGCGAATTTCGAAAGTCTATATGACCCTGTGCTTCCCAGTATATTTAAACGACCCAATAATCACGTTGGGGGTCAGGTATCGATAAAGCTTGCCAACACCAGAGACCTAGCAGCCACAATTGGCGAGATTGAAAGAGAATGGAAAGAAGTCAAGCCCGATTTTCCTTTTGAATATTCCTTCCTTGATCAGCAGATAGAAGCGCAGTACATCAAAGAGGAAAGGCTGGCCAGTGCTATTAACTACTTTGCTCTTCTGGCAATTTTCATTGCCTGCATGGGCCTATTTGCCCTGGCTTCTTTCGCAGCCCAGCAAAGAACCAAAGAGATGGGTGTAAGAAAGGTCCTGGGAGCGTCGGTATCATCACTGTTTGTCTTAGTCTGCAAAAACTTCCTTTGGCTAATGGTAATAGCCTTCGTCGTATCAGCACCACTAGCATACTACCTTTTCGGCCTATGGCTACAGGACTTCGCCTATCGAGTTAATATTGGTATGGAGGTATTCGTAATTGCCGCCGGTGGCTCATTCCTGGTGGCTATCCTGGCAGTAGGTAGCCAGTCATTAAAAGTAGCGAATAGTGATCCTGTTGATACGCTGCGGTATGAATAGCCCTTGTTAGACCTAATACTCGGGGCTAAAGCTCCATGCTGATGGTCATAAGCAAGGCAAACGCCGTACCATGTAAGTTATCACCCCATTTAGCATGCTATAAAGCACGATCTATCTCTGCACAATGCTAACTTTATAACGGAAAATAGCCTTTCCACTTTGTTAGGCCCTAATTCGTCTTCTCTGTAGGAAAAGAAGACTGATTTAACTAGACCACCTATGACAATCCACATTCCATTGGTAATGGCCTTGTATTTGGTTAACCATGTGCTCATATCGGCCATAAAGGCTCATAAGCGCTATGTGAAGTACAAACTTCACTATGAGTTGTATGGAAGAAAACATGGAGCAATTTCCCGTGGTTTTAGAAGAAAAGCACAATCCAGATCAACTTTTGTCATATCCGGATTACTAACCACTGTGGAATATGCAATTATTCTTGCCATTTAGCTTATCTTCGTGGGCAAGTCACTAGCAGGTTAAAGATGTTCTTCTTTGAAATGATCAAGACTTAAACCCTTATGTTCTCTATTTTCAAGACTAAATCCCAACCCGAGGTTCTTATCGATCACGTCGACGACTTTAACAACTTCTTTGACGAGGAGCAGAAAAAAGCCATCATGGTCAGTTTGTTTGCCATAGCCAACGCAGACGACGAATTTCACGATAAGGAAAGAGCATTTTTTCGAGAGACTGCGGGAATTCTCAACTACGAACTAGGAGAGGAAATTGTCATTGCTGAGATGCTCAGCATGGATCAGCGCAAGGCGATCAAGGTTATTAAGGGCTTCAACGATAAGCAAAAGGAATGGTACCTAATAACCGTCTTGGGTATGGTACATGCAGATGGCAAGGCTGTAGACGAGGAGCTCCAGAAAGTACTCAAGATTTTGAAAAAAGCAGGAATGTCAAGGGCGCAAATTGCCTCCGTAAAGGAACGATTTGATTTGTTTAAGGGCTTAGCTTAGATATTAGTACTGCTGCCACATCTGGTTCCTATCCCTAAAAATCCCCACCAGGCATTCAAGAAAAATTCATTCAACTGTAACTAATTCATTAGCAGACTATTAACTCTAATAGTTATAAGTAAAACTTGCTGTGCAGAACTTACTTTGAGCATAGTCATGCGGCCATCGAGGTCGGTAACACAAACCACCTCAGATTTCACATGGAGTCAATGAAACTTGAGATTTACCCATCCCCCTTTTTTCGTTATACTTTACCACAATCTTACACGAGTCTTACATTTCAAGGAATTCAACAAAATGAGTTTTTAGATTGCATCTAATCAGATCTAAGAATTGGGGAATGAAATTGCAGTAGCCAACCGCCATCTTAGGATTTGAAAAATTCTTGGGTTTAGTTTAGGCTATTGTCTAAATTAAATGAGGCCCGTGGTAGTCACGGGCCTTTATTTTGCACTGGCCAACCTTTGGTCTAGTTCTACCTAAAAAGCACCACCGATGACAAAATCGGTAACTATTTAATTATAGTTAGGAAGAGAGGGCCTTCATCGGGCCCTCTTCTTTTGTATGGTTTGGGTAACTAATTACTCTTCTTATTCTCTACCTGATCATTTATTACCTCTTTTATTTTCTGAAGCAATAGATCATTGAGCCGGTTAAATACTGAGACCCACCCATTGTAGAAGCCCATTTCTTCTTGTTGCTTACAGTACTCTTCCGTTGGATGAATTACCTTGAATACGAACCCCGTTTTGTTGCCATCCTCAGTAAAAATTGCTACCAATGTCACTCCCTCGGTCATAGGAATAAAATTAGCAGTAGTTTGTAATTCCTCCGGAGCAACAATTCTCTCATAAGTGCCAAAAGCCTTGAAGTCCTTGCCATCTGGCATGGCCATGGTATACTCCCAGTCTCCCCCTTCTGTAAAATCGTGCTTGTCAATTCTAGTCTCCATACCGGGAGGGCCCCACCAGTTGGCTATATGCTCCGGTTTAGTCCAGGCTTCCCAAACCAGGTCTCTGGGTGCGTCAAATGTTCTTTCCAGAGTCAACGTCCGTTTTGCAATGTCATTAGCATCATTCATCTTTTTTATTTTTAAGTTGATTGAGATAGTCTTCAAACAAATCCAATTTCTGCTCCCAAAGCCTGCGGTGTTGCTCTACCCATTTCGAAACCCGGCTTAGCTCTTCGGGAATTATAATGCAATGCCGCTCCCTACCTTTGGCCTCAGTTTTTAGCAGGCCGCATTCAGACAGTATCTTCAGGTGTTTGCTAATCGCAGGCCGACTTACATCGAATTTCTCAGCAACTTCATTCACTGTGAGCTTCTCTTCTGCCAGTAAATCAATTATCTCCCTACGAATGGGATCAGCAATAGCCTGGAATACGTCTCTTCTCATTTATGTAACCGATTGGTTACAATTATACATGTAACTACTTGGTTACGCAAGAATTTTATAAAAAAAGATGAAGGATAATCAAAGAAGTGCCATCACGAGGCTTACTTTAAATCACTATTCAACCACATCCAAAATGCATTGATAATCTCCTGGGAATGGTTTTGTTGATCTATGGCCTGATCAGCTCCAACCCTCCAGTCGTGGGTGGCTACCAACACCAGGTCGCTGCTAGGTACTACCCCTATTGTTTGTCCGGCATAGCCGCTGGCTTTGAACGCCTTGATACCCCTATACCTGATAGTCCACCAACCGTAGCCATAGCCAGCCACTTCGGTACTACTTCTACTATGTTCAGCAATAACTTCAGTGGAAGAAGAGGCGAAGTCTGCTGATAGAACTCTTTCGCCCTCATGCACGCCTTCATTCAAATACATCAAACCAATTCTCAGCATGTCGGCAGGCTTTAACTGAAGCCTCGATCCTCCTGAAAAATAACCATCGCCAAACTGCTGCCATTTCCACTCAGTTATTCCCAGGGGTTCAAACAGGTATTGTTTCGCAAAAGCTTGTGTATCCATACCTGTAGCTTCTGTAAGTACTACTGACAAAAGGTGGATATCCCCGGTACTGTACTCCCAATGAGAACCTGGATTGTTAACTACAGGTAACGCCATCATGTGCTTGAGAGGATTCCCAGAATCAATCATTTTGTTGTTATCGTTATAACCAGCCCCTTCATTCCATTGCAAGCCACTAGTCATATTCATCAAATGCCCTACTGTAATTCCATTCTTGTCTGCAGGTACTTCCTGGATGTATTTGGAAATTGGATCATTAACATCACCTAACATTCCTTTGTCAAGCGCAATTCCAACAAGGGTAGTCATAATACTCTTTGTCGCCGAACGTAAATGATCCAGGCTATCACCTGAGTATGATTGAAAATACTTCTCTACAATCAACTCGCCCTGATGGCTAACCAGGAGACTGCGGATGTTCTTTTTATCGGCGATCTGCATAATTTCCTTAAGGCTTTGTGGTGCAATTGGACTCCTTTCGGATTGCCCACCACTTTGATTGCAAGCTCCCAGCAAAACGATGCAGCCAAGCCCAATTATTAATCGAGGTTTTACCTTTGACATAGTTGTTATTTTCCGTTGGTTGCCTAAGGTCATCAATATTGCCATGCCCGTGAGGTACTCTCGTTTGATTATTTTATGATGAATTGTTGATGGCCGCGAATTCCGGTATAAGTGTAGTTGTCTGGAAGCCCAGAAAAGGTTAACATTACCAAAACACAGTTAATTAGCAGCTTTTACCTACTCCTACCTATGAAATACGGGTTCATTATAGATAACCGCAAGTGCATCGGGTGTCATGCATGTACAGTGGCTTGTAAGTCGGAACATGACGTGCCGATAGGAGTAAATCGCACATGGGTTAAGCAAACCGAAAAGGGTGAGTACCCCAATACCCGCAGAGTTTTCTCTGTGCTTCGTTGCAATCATTGCACCGATGCTCCTTGTGTAGAGATCTGTCCCACCCAAGCACTTTACGTCAGAGAAGATGGCATTGTAGACTTCAACAATGATAGATGTATCGGTTGCAAGTCTTGTATGCAAGGCTGCCCTTACGACGCCCTCTACATTGATCCTGAAACTGACACTGCTGCGAAGTGCAACTACTGCGCCCATAGGGTGGATATTGGTTTGGAACCGGCCTGTGTTAACGTTTGCCCTGAACACGCAATCATCTCCGGTGACATGGACGACCCCACCTCAGAAATTGCGCAAACCCTTAGTCGCGAGCAGGTAACGGTTCGGAAACCAGAGAAGTCGACCAAACCCAATGTCTACTATATAGATGGCGACGAAGCTTCTCTAAATCCAAATGTTACTGAAAGACATGACCAGTACATTTGGAATTCGCAAAGTACTGGAGTGGGGCACTACGCCAAATACGCCGAGCAAAAAGCTAAGAAGGAATACGATGAAATGGCTGCGGAACTGGCAGGCTCGAAGATTGTTAGTTTCGACCCTGCTGCCGAGAGACCCAAGACCACGGTAGAAGTACTGATGGCACACGCCAAAGCCAAGAGAGTGTATGATACCCCCGATAAAGGTATCCTCTGGGGCTGGGAAGTATCAGCCTATGTATTTACCAAGGCTATTGCTGCTGGCGGCTTTATAGTGCCAGCCTTAATTCATTTGCTAGGCCTGGGTGCTGTTGGCAAAGATTTGTGGCTTGCTACCGCAGGAATTTCTCTGGTATTTCTTGCTATAACCGGTATTCTTCTGGTAAAAGACCTCGATCAACCGAAGCGCTTTCTATATGTACTTTTTAGGCCCCATTGGAAGTCGTGGTTGGTTAAGGGTGGCTACGCTATTACTTTCTATGGACTGACATTAACTATCTTCTTAGCAGCGACATGGATGGACCTAGAAACCATACAAACGGCCTCGATGATCGTTGGTTTGGGTCTAGCTGTTATTGTCGCCATTTACACTGCGTTTCTGTTTGCCCAAGCCAGGGCCAGAGATTTTTGGCAAAGCCCTACTCTCGCTATTCACATGTTGGTGCATTCCATTATGGCTGGCACTGCTACCATCCTGCTCCTTTCGGCAACAACTAGCATATCTCCAGACCTCCTAAACTGGGCAACGCAACTGCTAAGAATCGCTCTGGCAATCAACTTGCTGGTAATGATCGTTGAGTTGACTATTACCCACCCAACAGATGATGCCAGGTTAGCAGTACAATCAATTATCAATGGGCGATACAAGATGCTTTTCTGGGTGGGTATTCTTATAGCGGGGAATATAGTCCCTCTCCTGTTACTAAGCACCAGCATAATTCCACTACCTGCTGCTCTATTCACCATCGCTGGTATTTATATTACTGAACACGTGTGGGTTGAAGCTCCACAGCGTATACCTCTAACTTAGTTTTCTCTATGCCTAAAGCACATCAGCCATCATTGATTGAAAGAATTGCCGAGAGCCTAAAGCTTATTCCCAATCTGCATCAGGACGAAGGTGATCCCCTACCTCGCATTACGGAACCTGGCAATCTGGAGGCCTATCCACCACCTGATCAATGGGACAACTGGGAGGAATACGAAGCAAAAGGATGGGCTTCGAAAGAGAAGAAAACCTATTCCATTGTACCTACCACCTGCTTTAACTGTGAGTCGGCCTGTGGTATGTTGGCCTATGTTGATAAGGAAAGTGAAGAGATTAGAAAATTTGAGGGTAATCCCTATCACCCTGGGAGTCGGGGTAGAAATTGCGCCAAGGGCCCAGCTACTATCAATCAAGTAACAGACCCAGACCGGATTCTATATCCAATGAAAAGAGCGGGTAAGCGCGGTGAAGGCAAATGGGAAAGGGTATCATGGGATGAAGCCTTAAACGACATCGCAGGCCGAATTGGTAAAGCAATTAGGGAGGGGCGTAATAATGAAATCGCCTACCATGTGGGCCGGCCCGGGCATGAAGGGTATATGGATAGAGTGCTCAAAGCTTGGGGTGTAGATGGGCACAATAGCCATACTAACGTGTGCTCTTCGGGAGCCAGGTTTGGCTACAATCTTTGGCATGGCTACGATCGGCCTTCACCAGACCACGCCAACGCCAAGTTTATCTTGCTCATTAGCGCCCACCTCGAATCAGGCCATTACTTCAATCCGCATGCCCAGCGCATAATTGAAGGCATGATGGATGGAGCCAAGCTGGCTGTAATGGACCCTCGTCTGTCTAACACTGCTAGCATGGCCGACTATTGGATGCCGACCAGTCCTGGTACTGAAGCAGCTGTTTTACTGGCAATGGCCAAGATCATCATTGATGAAGAACTCTTCGACAAGGACTTCCTTTACCACTGGGTGAATTGGCAAGAATACCTGGAGAAAGAGCGTAGTGAGAAACCACTGGAATTTGACACTTTTATTGAAGCCCTCAAGGAGGAATACAAGGATTACACTGCGGAATTTGCCGCTAAAGAGAGCGGGATTGACGTAGAAATGATCGTCAAAGTGGCGCATCAGATAGCTGATGCAGGGTCGAAGTTTGCCTCGCACAATTGGCGTAGTGCAGGCTCCGGCAATCTCGGAGGCTGGGCGGTAGCCCGCTGCCTACATTTCCTTAACGTGCTTACTGGTAGTGTTGGCACCAAAGGAGGAACCTCACCCAACGCCTGGAACAAGTTCAAACCAACTTTCTTTGATACTCCACCTGCTCAGAAGTTCTGGAATGAGATGCACTTCCCCAACGAGTACCCGTTGTCTTTCTTTGAAATGAGTATTCTTCTACCCCATTTCCTGAAGGAAGAGAGAGGTAAATTGGATGTATATTTCACCAGGGTATTTAACCCAGTTTGGACTTACCCTGACGGTTTCAGCTGGATTGAGGTCCTTTCGGATGAAGATAAAGTTGGATTGCATGTAGCACTCACACCTACCTGGAATGAAACCGCTTACTTTGCAGACTATGTACTACCTATGGGTCATGCTCCGGAAAGGCACGACCTCAACAGTTATGAGACACATGGTGCGATGTGGATAGCATTCAGGCAACCGGTGCTCAGAGAGGCGGCCCGCAGGCGGGGAAAGACATTTGAGTTCACCTATGAAGTGAATCCTGGAGAAGTATGGGAAGAAGACGAGTTTTGGATCGAATTATCCTGGCGCATGGATCCTGATGGCAGCCTGGGAATCCAAAAACATTTCTTATCTCCCTATCGGGAGAATGAAAAAATCACCATAGACGAGTACTACCAGTTCATTTTTGAAAAAATACCCTCCTTGGTTACGAAAGCAGAAGCAGAAGGCCTTTCTGCTTTGGATTACATGCGTAAATACGGCGCATTCGAGATTGAAGATAGTTCATACCTAAAGCACCTAAAGAAATTAAGCGCTGAGCAACTATCAGAAACCTCAACAGACGAGAAGACCGGTGTCATTAGTAAAAATGGTTCTGCGGTTGGCGTACAAGTAAATGGCGATTCAGTAGCTGGATTCCCTACCCCATCTCGCAAGCAGGAGTTCTTCTCTCAAACCATGATTGATTGGAAATGGCCGGAGTATACCAAACCCACTTATATCAAGAGCCACGTACACGAAGATGAAATGGATCGGGAAAAAGGGGACTTTCCCCTGGTGCCAACATTTAGACTTCCTGTTTTGATCCACTCCCGCTCTGGTAATGCCAAGTGGTTAACAGAAATAGCGAATAGGAATCCTATTTGGATGCATACTTCCGATGCAGCAAGATTTGCTCTTAACACCGGAGATCTGATCAGAGTAAATACGGAAATAGGTTATTTCGTGGATAAAGTTTGGGTTACAGAAGGTATGAAGCCTGGGGTGATTGCCTGCTCACATCACCTTGGCCGGTGGAAGCGACCTCAAGATGAAATTGGGAATCGTTGGGCTACCAACACCGTATCAATTGAATCTGATGGGGAAGGCAAGTGGACAATGAAGACCATTAGTGGCATTAAACCCGGGGTTACCAACGACAGCGATACTGCCCGCATTTTCTGGAGTGATGGTGGAGTACATCAAAATATCACGTTCCCGGTACATCCAGATCCAATCAGTGGTATGCATTGTTGGCATCAAAAAGTGAGAGTTGAACGAGCTCACGATAGGGATAAGTATGGTGACATTCAGGTGGATACTAATAAGAGTTTTGAAGTATACAAGAAGTGGTTGGCAATGACCAGGCCCGCTCCTGGCCCCGACAATTTAAGGCGGCCTTTATGGTTTCCACGGGCGCTAAAACCGGCCCCCGAAACCTTTTATGTAGATAATAACAATACAGACTAACTATAGTGAATAATGGCAACAGATATCTGGAGCCCTTCCCTTTTCTTCATTGGCTAAAAGAGGTAAATGGCCAGTCGCTTAAGGCTGATCTGGTTGCAGGGATCACCGGTGCGGTCATTGTTCTTCCGCAAGGTGTAGCCTTCGCGATGATCGCGGGCCTTCCTCCCATCTACGGGTTGTATACAGCCATGGTGACACCTATCATTGCAGCACTATTTGGCTCATCACGTCACCTTATATCAGGACCAACCACTGCTATCTCCATTGTAGTCTATTCATCTATCAGTCCTTTCGCTCAGGCCGGTACAGCTGAGTTCATACAACTAACCCTCATCATGACACTTGTGGCAGGCATAATTCAGCTTGCCTTGGGCTTGGCCAGTATGGGCACTTTGGTCAATTTTGTGTCCCATTCTGTTGTAGTGGGGTTTACCACCGGGGCTGCCTTATTGATAGCTGGCAGCCAACTTAAGCACATGCTTGGTTTAACAATTACCCCTGGTGGTAATATTCTGGAAAAAGCTCAGAACCTCTTTGCAGCCCTGCCAGAGTTCAATATTAACGCCTTCGTAATCGCCCTATTGACCATGTTGGTGGCGCTTGTAGCAAGAAAAGTAAGCAAGAAACTACCCCATTTGCTTATTGCTATGGTTGCGGGTGGCGCACTCTATGCCTTCGCTTTTCCAGCCAAGGATATCAATGTGGTAGGCCAATTGCCTTCTCAGCTACCCCCATTTGAAGTTCCTAAACTAAGCTTCGATTTACTTAGGCAGCTAACCCCTAACGCCTTTGCAATTGCCCTACTAGGGCTGATTGAAGCGGTGGCAATTGCCAGATCGATCTCAAATCAATCCGGGCAAAGAATAAACGGTAATCAAGAGTTTGTAGGGCAAGGGCTCTCCAATATTGTTGGCAGCATGTTCTCTAGCTATGCCGGCACTGGTTCATTCACCCGCTCAGGCATTAACTACGAATCGGGAGCCAAAACACCACTTGCCGCCATTTTCGCTGCAGTACTCTTAATGATTATCGTGGTTTTAATATCGCCGTTAACTGCCTATCTGCCGATTCCGGCAATGGCTGGAATTATAGTGGTGGTGGCTTACAATCTGATTGATGTAAAACAAATCAGGAAAATACTGTCTGCCAGTAAAGCTGAGACAGCAGTACTAACGATTACCTTCATAGCAACCCTAACACTTGACCTACAGTTTGCCATTTATTTTGGGGTGTTTTTCTCCCTTACCTTCTATCTACAGAAAACGTCCCGACCAAGACTGGTAAGCCTGGCCCCCGATCCGGAAACAGTAAAGCACTCTTTCGTAAACGCAAAGCGTTTCAAGATGCCACAGTGCCCGCAGCTTAAGGTGATTAGAATAGAAGGTTCACTTTTCTTCGGAGCAATAGACCATGTTCAGGCAAAGATGGAAATAGTCCACAAGGGAGAGGAAAACCACTTGTTAATAGTTGGCAGCAGCATTAACGTGATAGATGTGGCCGGTGCCGAATTACTGGTAGCAGAGGCCAAAAAATGGAAATCCAGAGGGGGAGCAATGTATATAACAGGGCTGAAAAAGAGAGCCAGGGAGTTTTTGGTGCGCGGTGGCTATCACAAGGAGATTGGTGAGACCAATTTCTTCGTGACCAAGGAAGAAGCTATTTCAGCCGTATACCAAAAGCTAAACCAAGACATTTGCGCAGACTGCAGCGTACGCATATTCTGGGAGTGTAGCAAAACAGGATAACGTCACCTCTACACTCAAATCCTGCTTTTCCAATTATATTCAAGGCATCTAACCCTATCCTGACATTAACAGAACTTTCTTCTCCATTTGTAGAAAAGTAACTAGCCTGCCCCGGAGCAAACCACTGTAACACATAGCAGGCAAATCGCTTGCAGTATTTGCCTATCAACTAGTAGGTAGTTATATTTGAGCCATCTATTCAAATGTCAAAACGGGAAGAGATTATAGAGCTTGCTGATAACCTGATTAGGCAAAAGGGCTATAATGCTTTTAGCTTCTATGAAATATCCGATGTTATCGGAATTAAAACTGCTTCTATCCACTATCACTTCCCTAGCAAATCAGATTTGGGAACCGCCGTTATAGATTACTGTATGTGTAATCTTTCGGAGTTAATTGAAAGCGTGAAAGACAAACCTGCGGATATAAAACTTGACAAGTTCTTCACCATATATTCGAAAATTCAAAAAGACAGCAAAGTGTGTTTGGTTGGTTCACTAGCTACGGATTTCGACACATTAGACCACAACGTTCAAAATAAGCTGAAGGAACTTTCAGGACTTATTCTGGCTTGGGTAAGTGAATTTTTGGCCGAGGGTAGAAAACAAGAGATATTTCAATTTGAGGGGCTAGCGAGGACTAAAGCTTTAGTAATAATTTCCAATATGCTTGCTTCGGTCCAGTTAACAAGGTTGACGAATAAAGCTGATTTCAAAAAAATTAAGGAAAGTATAAGAAAAGATCTAATTAAACAGTCAAAGTGAAACGAGTAGTAATAACAGGACTAGGGGCATTAACGCCAATTGGAAATAATGTTGAGGATTATTGGCAATCGCTGGTTAACGGTGTAAGTGGAGCTGCTCCAATTACCAAATTCAATACTGCACAATTCAAGACGAAGTTTGCTTGTGAACTAAAGAATTTTGACCCACTGGATTTTATTCCCAGGGCAGAAACGAGACGATATGACTTATTCACGCAGTACGCACTAATTGCAGTTGAAGAAGCGATTCAAAATGGAAGGATTGATTTTGATCAGCTGGACAGAAATCGTATTGGGGTAATCTGGGGATCTGGAAATGGCGGAATTAATACCTTCCAGGAGCAGGTATCTGAATTTGCTACTGGAGATGGTACCCCAAGGTTTAACCCCTTTTTCATTCCAAAGATGATAGTTGATATCGCCTCAGGGATAATTTCAATCAAACACGGGCTAAGGGGTGTTAACTTCACAACTGTATCTGCTTGTGCTACGTCGAACACAGCCATTATTGATGCATTCAATTATATAAGGTGGGGAAAGGCGGATATGATAATCACGGGTGGCTCTGAAGCGCCTATTACTGAAAGCAGTATTGGGGGATTTAATGCTTCCAGAGCCCTATCAACTCAGAATGATAATCCACTGACGGCATCAAGACCTTTCGACACAAATAGAGATGGATTTGTAATGGGCGAAGGGGCCGGAGCCATCATCTTAGAAGATTTAGAAAAGGCTAAAGCACGTGGTGCCACAATTATAGGTGAAATTGTTGGAGGTGGCATGGCAGCAGATGCCTATCATCTTACAGGTACACATCCTGAGGGAGAAGGAGCATATTTGGGCATGCATGCTGCCCTGGAAGATGCCAACATTACTGCTGATAAGATTGATTATCTCAATACGCACGCAACCTCTACCCCACAAGGAGACATAAGTGAATTGAAGGCTGTTGAAAGAGTATTTAGCAACCTGGATAACTTAAACATCAGTGCCACCAAGTCAATGACGGGACACCTGCTAGGAGCGGCAGGTGCAGTGGAAGCCATCGCCTGTATAAAGGCAATTGAAAATAATATTGTGCCGCCAACGATTAACTCCACATCCATAGAACCGGAATTTGGGGACAAGTTCAACCTCACATTGGGCAAAGCACAAAGTCGGGAAATAAACTACGCCATGAGTAATACCTTCGGCTTTGGTGGACATATTGCTACTACAATTTTCAAGAGATACTCGGAATAGAAGCCCTAGATAAAGAGGTATCAGCTACTTGGTGCCGACGCAAACACTAATGGCATCAAGTTAAAATTCCAGTCGCTTCAAAACCTGTTGTTTGTAACTATCACTTATTCGCATCTGTTTGCCATCTTTCATTTTTAGTTCGAAATCGCCATAACCGATAGAGATCAATTCATCTATGAAAGAGGTGTTAACTATACTCGATTTATGTATACGGACGAAGTGATCTGGAAGCTTGGCCATTATACTGGTCATTGTTTCCCTAATGATGTGTTTATTATCAAGATCAAACAACTCCAGGTAATTCCCAGATGCCCGAATATAGGCTACTTGGTTGTATTCCAGAAAGTAAGTCTTGCTACCCAACTTGATGGGGATTTTTTGCGAGGAATTTGGTTGGTTACGAAATTCTGAAGTCGACTTACTTTTCTCCAATCGCTCATTAAGCAAATCAACATTCAACCGGTAGAGCCGTTCCTTTAACTTCACCTCACTTCGCTCTCTTAACCTCAAAAGCTGGTAGGTGCTGGTGGCAAATGAAATACCAATAATCAGAAGGAGATTAAAAAACAGATCATAAGTATTATTCTGAACAAAATGTGCTTCCTTATTCTGCCATAGGTACGATTCTGCATCAGGAAGTTTCAGCTCTTTTAGCTTCCCTGCAGGTAACTCCAGCTCGTTCGCCATAATCTCCGTCCAGCCAAACGACAATGCCGCTGCCAAAAGCACTGCCAACAAGAGAGAAATGATCCAATGACCTTCCAACACCCCCTTTCTAACAACATATACAATTAGGGGCAAAATCAATAAGCAGACTCCCCATCCTGCCAGGTGATCAGCAACTGAAAACACTCCTCTGTACGTAACCGGGCTGGCCAAACCCGCTTTTATGGATATAATTAGTGAAAGAAAAGTCCAGATAACCATTACCAAAACCATCTGCCCCGCAGCACTAAACCAATCAAAGTGAGCACCAGAGAATCTTCTCATACGATAAAATTAAAGCTGTACTAAGGCCAGACCTCCCGATTCGTCATAAAAAATAGGTAGTTCACCCCAAAAAGTACCTATTACCAATCTCTCTCTCAATAAAGTAGTAGCCCTAAACTAATTTGACGACCAAGAATAACCCATAGAACAATGCTTAATAGAACCAACATCACGCGTGTGATTCGTTATCTGATATTTATCTTAATATTCCACCCAGTTTTATGCCATGGCTATTCCAGGCAATTAGGCAGCAACTCAGACAAGGACTTCACATGGCTTAGTAATTACATAGATGAATATCATCAGACCGGTGGGTTTAGTGGTACCGTATTAATTGCGAAGGGCGGCAAAACAATATTTCAAAAAGCAATTGGCTGGCAGGATATTGCGAAAGATGTCGAGAATAGCATGGACACCCGATTCAATTTGGGCTCCGGCAATAAGATGTTCACCGCTATTGCAATTGCGCAACTAGTGGAACAAGGCAAAATAGACTACTTCTCCACGATCTCAACTTATTTACCCAATTATCCCGACAAAGAATTCGCATTGAAAGCCACCGTGCATCAGTTGCTTACCCACAGCTCGGGGCTTGGAGATTTTAGGGATGAGCAATACAAACAGAACTGGCATAACCTTGAGACCCTCTCGCAGAGTTTGCCCTTCGTCACCAATAAACCACTAAAATTCGAGCCTGGAAGTAGGCATGCGTATAGCAACTCAGGGTTCTTGGTACTTGGCTTGATAGTAGAGGCCGTTTCAGGTCAAAGCTATTTTGATTATGTCAAGGATAATATCTATGGCCCCTCCCAAATGCTAAGAACCGATTCGTACAAAAGAAATGGCACCACCAAGGATCTGGCTGTTGGCTATCAGGGTGTTAACAATGAATGGTACGAAGCGAAACACCCCCTGATGGGTACTTCTGCTGGCGGCGGCTTCTCCACCGCTCTGGATATGCTGGACTTTAGCAATGCGTTATTCAGCAATAAACTAACTACGGCTCAAACGCTGAGCTTGTTAACCACCGACAAGGCGCCTAGTGATTCCAAAGAGCCTTGGTACTATGGCTATGGGTTTATTGTTCGGGAAACGAAAGGAATACAACTTATTGGCCATGGTGGAAGAGCCGCTGGTGTATTCTTTGAGTATTACACCTACCCCGAGCTCGATTATACATTCATCATATTCTCCAACTCAGATGCCGGCTCGCCAGAAGTACTATTCAACAAGATCAACAACTACATAACAGACAGCAGCATCAAACCGGAAATTGTAAAGGCTCCTCCAGGAGGAACTACTTCTTTTAAAGTTGAGCTGGTCACAGCACCGGGCGTTGGTGAAATGGTAACCGAAGTAGACATATCAGCTACAAATGACAACAGCGCGATGAAACACCTTGCAGTTTCTGTCGGTCTTATTGAGGCGATTCACTCCAAAGATCTGGATAAGTTTAATAGTTATTTTGCTGATCTTGATGTCGTTACCAAAGCTGCAAACGAGTCAATGTTCAAGTTCATGACTGATGAGGCAATTCCTTTTAAGGGAAAAGTAGTGCAGCTTCATGCCTTAAGCGATCCCTTGAAATTGAAGCAAAGTGAATACCCAATGAGGGTACTTGTTTTTCACACCGAAGACGGTTCTCCCGGTTCTGTGAGCTTCTCACTAGATAATACTGGCAAAATTGACTATCTATCACTTTTTATGCACGAAAGAATTTGTTCCAACAGAAAAACGAAAACTTGCGACCTGGTAGAAAGAAGAATTGATTGACACGAAGGTCTACCGTAAATGCACCTCACGCGCACAATTCATACGTATTTATACTACCCTCTAATTGCTCTTTTTCCGAAATATTTCCGAGCTTCTAGTTATTAAATCCCAATTGCCGGCGATACCCGAAAAGCCTTTAAGAGAGTAGGGATAAAATCCTAAACTAAATCCTATGGTAACGGCCTTATTAATTTTTGGAATTGTAGAGATTGTAATATTCAGTGCTGGCATTATTGCCCTATACAATCTCTAATTACAAGGGGTGTCTCAGGCACCCTTTTTTAATACTCACCGATACACCTCACGGCAGGCCATTAACTTATTGATCCTATGCTAACTCCTCGTACAATAATTGAGTAAGTTTCAACTTTATTATAGTGATCAATAACCAAGTGACATGAAAAGAGGCCTGTTAATTCTCTTCTGCATACTTTGTGTCACCAGCGTACAAGCTTCAGTATCAAAATACCACCCCAGGGAATCATGGATATTGGACCCCATTAACTTCGAGATACATTCCGCTGAATTAGGTCCGCGCCAGATGGAACAGTTGTTGAAAGTCGCCAAGGCATTAAAATTTATGCTAAATGAACCCAGGGTAGCCGGACTGAAGTTAACGGCCCACGGCCACGCCAATGCCGGTGAACGCAATGCCATGAAACTCTCGAGGAAGCGAGCAAAAGCTGTTAAGAGAAAGTTGAACCAGTTAGTAAAAGGAAGGTTGATAATTAACATCGAGGCTTATGGTGCAACTAAGCCGTATTATGACCCCACCACCGACGACGGCATTGAAAAGAATGGCAGTGTGCGTTTTACAGCCAGTGGAGTTTTTTACGAGAAGCGGATCAACTACCCTGCTACGGTGTCACGCGTTCTGAAAAAGGTAGGTAAAAACAAAAAAATCTCAGACAAGGAGATTATTAGGGCGATTCCAAAGAATTCCGAAGAAGCCAGCCAATATTATGCTTTCGACTACAATAGCACCACCAGCAACCAATTTCGAGCTTTTCAACGATTAGTGAGAACCAAAGTCGATGCCGGGAATGTTGAGATATTGAGGGAATATCTGCTGATGTCTGACACAGTTGATGGCTACTTTGCAGAAATGTATTTTGATCATATAGAGGGTGTAGCCAAGAAGCAAAAGACCCTATTATGTCAAATATTTGATGAATTTAGAATTACCCAACTCAAGCGGTTAATCAATACAAGAATTGAAGTTTGTCGATAACCAAGGACCTTTGATCTTTGAGAGATGTTTTCCTCCAATAACTCAAAGCTTCACCCCTACCCAACTCACAGGGTCAGCCAGTACCTTTAGGTCAAAAAATATGGTCAGCGACTGCCTGGTTCCACTTGGGTCGATCTCATAAGTTGTATTTCCCTCGCTAATCACAATACCTCCGGCATCGCGCACTTCGGTAGCCCAAACCAGCATTGCCCGATCTTCATTTGTCGCTGCTTGCAAGGCCCAAGTCTGATTGATCGTGTTCCCGAATGTATCTACAAAAGTTGCAACCAATCCACCCTCACCTATTTCCGCAGTAACTGGCAAAGTAGCATTGCTGGAGGCGGTGGCTACCAGCGTACTAACCAAATCTTCTGTGCCCACCCAGCGCCGATCGTCTGCCTGCGTGGAGTAGTAAGTTAGTGTACTCGTAGAAAAGGGAGTATTACTGCTGACTTCCACCCAATCGTCCTGGATCCTGACCGGATTAGTTTGTTGTCCATCAAAAGAGGTGGTGGCTTGCGTCAACTCGAGGTGCGTACCTTGAAAATTTACCCCGTTCGTACTGGTTCCAGTCATGGTATACTCCTCCCTAAAACCGGCCGAGAAATACCCATTTGGAAACAGTTGATAAACAGTTGTTGATGGTTGGGGACTATCGTCATCGCAACCAGGAGCCGCCAGAAAAACCAGTAACAAGCACAACAATAAAAGACGTTTCATACTCACTTTCAATAAGATAGCTTACAACACCGAATATATCTATTAATTGCTAAATCAGGGCATATTCCTACTTGGTTTATTAAATTCCCATTGAATCCACTAATCAGATGTAAAGGTGAGAGTTAGTCAAATTGTGACAATGGTTATATTGCAAACATAGATATCCAACGCCCTCATAAAAAAGTAAAGATGAACTCCTCAAAATCTAACCTTTTGCTAATAATTTTTCTTACCGCCTTCGCCTGGGGCTGTTCTTCCCAAACAGATAGGCCAACTACAAAGGCCACTCTTTACTGGGAGAACTCCAGTCCACAAGAAGAAGGTATCAATGCAGTGGTATTAGACTCAATCCACATGGATATAGAAAACGGAAAATACGGTTTGATTGATCATTTTCTGGTTATAAGAAATAGCAAGGTGGTATATGACAAAGGTTACGACCAAGACTACCAGGCCATCTCTAAAAACTATGACACTACCAATCACCAGTACAACTACGATCATCCCCAATGGCATCCGTTTTATAACAATACATCCTTGCATACTCTGCAATCGGTTTCTAAAAGCATCACTTCGCTTTTGGTGGGCATTGCTGTCGATGAGGGTCTCATGATCCCCTTAGACTCCGCGGTTTATCCACTCTTCGACAACTACCAGTTCGACCTAAATGATGATAGAAAAACGTCAATCACACTAAGAAATTTACTAACAATGCGGAGTGGCATCCTGTGGGACGAGAGCGCATCGTATTCCGATATTGAGAAGAACAACTGCACAGCGATGGAGCTTAGCGACAACTGGATTCAGTATGTCTTGGATCAGCCAATGGATACCATTCCGGGAACCCAATTTGTTTACAACAGCGGAGCCACGGTGTTGCTGGGAAAGATACTTCGGAAAACTACTGGAATAAGGATTGACGAATGGGCAGAAGAAAAACTTTTTGGACCGCTTGGTATTGATGACTACTACTGGAAAAAAACTCCGCAGGGTGAAATAGATACGGAAGGCGGACTCTACCTATCTACTCATGACCTGGCAAAAATTGGTTACTTAATGCTGAACAATGGAGTTTGGGAGAATAAGCGAATAGTATCTGAAAATTGGGTTAAGGAATCAATGTTGCCCCGGGTAAAGCTCAATGCCACCATTGCCTACGGCTATCAATGGTGGGTCCCGGAGTATGCGGATAATCAACCAAAAATATTTGCAGGAAACGGCTACGGTGGCCAGTTTCTTATGATTGCAGAAGAATATGATCTCATTGTCGTATTCAATGGATGGAGCATTCATGATCGCACGGAAAAATCAAGTTGGAGAGCCATGCAGGAAAGGATTATCCCAGCCCTTAATTAACCAAATTGCATACGAAATCTTCTCCGTAACAAGGGGCCAACAAATGATTCGCATAATATATAGCTGGAAAGTGGAGCCTGACAATCTGAAACTCTTTATTGAGACCTGGGAAAAAACCACTAACCAAATTCACCGGGAAGTGGCCGGCGCCAGGGGTAGTTTCATGCTGCAGAGTAAGGAAAACCCACAAGAAATAAAAACGGTAGCGAGATGGGATTCCCTGGAGGCCTGGAACACATTTTGGCAGGGCAGCACCACCAATCACATGAAAATAATGCATGAATTGGGCGAACGGATCTCGGTAGAAGTCTTTAAAGAAATTGATGATTTTACGAAGTAAGAGGTTTGAACAAGGCGCCATAAGTACAAAATGGTAGTCGATTTTGATACCGCAATTATCCTGCTACCCCTGCCCCATCCCCACCCGCGGTAATTACCAATGCACAGTAACCTCCTTGCTATTAATGTGATTAATACTGCTTTGATATTGCTAAGAAATATTACTTGCCCGAAACTCAACTGGTGTTTTGCCAGTCCAGCGCTTGAATGACCTGATAAAGGCGCTAGCCTCATTATAACCTAAGTTATAAGCGATTTCCTTGATTAGGTACGTATTGTTAGCAACCATCTCCACCGCAAACTGTTTCTTAATTCCCTGCGATATTTCTTGAAAGGTTGATCCCTCATCGCTGAGGCGGCGTTGCAAGGTACGTACACTAAGATTAAGCATTCCTGCTACCTCTTGAATTGTTGTCAGGTGTCTGCCGCTGGAGATTATCATAGCCTGCTTAACGCTGTTCGTAATGCCATTTTTATCGTTTAGTTCCTGCAGGCGTCTCTGTGCATGCTCCACAAGTAAATTATGTAGCTCGTAGTCCGCAGCTACCACCTTTTGCGAAAGCTGATTGGTACTAAAGACCAGCGTACTTTGCCTGGAGGCAAACTGGAGGGGACACTTAAATATTCTCTGGTAGTCGGCAATATCCTCCGGCACTTTCCGGCGAAATGTTGCCAGCAAGGGTGTCACCTCTGCCAAAATCAGCCCTTTCAATTCTTTCAGGGTAAACACCATGGCTGATTCGATACCTTGGGTTATTGCTACATTGTAATTGTCGTCGGCCTGGGGGTGAGGTATAAACTGCACCTTGGTTTGCTCCTTAGCCTTAGTCACTTTTACAGCAAACGCTTCCGTTACAAGATTCATGAATTCACCTGCCTTTATAAGCGCAGATCCAACAGTGGGGCTACTTTGTACCAATTGACCTACAATGCCCATGGCAGTGAGGTTGTGATATTCCCCAATGTGAAGACCAAGCCTATTGTCATCCAGAAGTTTGATGGCGTTCTGCCAAAATGCATTGACTTGTCCAATGGTGAAACTATTTTCACTATCCTCAAGGTGTGAAATATCAATCTCCGATAGGTGGCAAAGTCGCTCAACATCTGCCCCCTTAGACCTGGCATAATCAATGAGACTTAGTATGTATCGTCCGCTATACCTCAACTTATTTCTTTTGGTTCGAAAATAGCTAACACAGAGACTAATATAGCAGGTTGGCACCAAGTGGTAATCTTCTGGCACCAAAAGGCAATTCGAATCCTTAAGTCAGCCCTAGCTTTGTTTCACAAACAATTAAGATCGAATATGGAAAATGAAAGAATGCTAAGAAATGCACTGAAGGCCAACGTCATATTTTCCATGCTATCGGCAATAGCGGCCTTGGCGTTGAGTAATTCAATAAGCTCCTTCATGGAGCTTGCCAATGGAAACGCCATGGCCTTTAGTCTGCAACTCTTCGTATTTGCCGGCTTTGTACTTTTTAATGCCCTAAGAAAAGGAGTATCGTCGGTAATGATCTACATCATTATTGGCCTAGATGTTTTATTTATAATTGGCTCGTTTCTCAGAATTGCAATAGAACCCCTCTCCACGGGAGGCATTGTTCTCATCCTGGTATCCTCGGCAGTGGTAGCCACCTTGGCTTATTTGCAATTCAAAGGCTTACGAGTGGTAAGGGCCTCAGCCAATTAAAGCAAATGAACGTGAAGACAAAAAAGATGCTTGGTGTCATTTTAGTGGCCATTTTACTCTTAACTGCATTTGCCTTTACCAATCCTGGAAAAGACAAACATGTCAATGTACGCATAGTAGAAGCTCCTGACTCGGTTGTTTGGAATGTGATCTCTGATGTAGCTAACTACCATCAGTATGCAGACGGTCTTACAGATCTTAACATTATCTCTGGCAGCGGCGAAGGCATGGTAAGGTCTTGTGCCACGACAGACGGCCTCTGGACTGAAACCTGTACCCTTTGGAAGCCGGGCGAACAATATACCTTTGTCGTGGACACGCAAGCCGACGACTACCCCTTTCCATTCAAAGAATTAGAGGCCAATTGGCTGGTAGAAAAAGTCGATGAAAGGTCGTCAAGGATCGTACTCACCTTTCAATACCGGTTTAACTATCGTTGGATGCAATGGGGATTCGCTAGCGCTACACACAAACATCTTGATAAAGGAAACAAAGTTTTACTTGATAATTGGGCTGAAGAGATTCGCACCAGAATGATAAATTACATCAAGTAACTCCCAACGCCGTAAATGAGAGCTTTTGAAGTTATACTACTAATTACTCTGCTGCTTTCACTTCTTGCGTTACTGATTCGGCCAATATTTCGACTAAGGAGCAATTGGGCACCGGCAGCAATCTCGTTGGTTGCAGTAGTTTTTCACCTGGTATTGGAAGGTGCCAGGTGGCAGCTCTATCCGGCCTATGCCATTTTGGGATTACTGAGTTCCTGGTGGATTTGGTTTCTGATTTCAGGAAGAAATCAATACAGTGGTCAGGGGGACAAATCAAACCGGCTCCTGCGAATCGTGAGGATAGTCGCTATAAGTTTTGCCATGATTCTCACGATCAGTTGCATGATGCTGGCTCATCTGATACCGGTATTTGCTTTCCCGGAACCTACTGGGGAATACAGCGTGGGCAGCACCTACCTGCACCTTATTGATGAATCCAGAGAAGAGCTATTTACCAACGATTCCACAGACTATAGGGCGGTATTTGCCCAAGTATGGTATCCAACGAATTCGATAAAGGAAGCCAATCCGAGCTATTGGGGCAACATCTCAGAATCTTCCCGGATGCTAAGTGGTATGTTTGGGTTACCGCCATTTGTATTTAGCCACTTGTCGCTGGTTGAAGCTAATCACATCATAGATGCACCAATAAGTGGCAAACTTCAAAAATATCCGGTGATCATTTTCCAGCATGGATATACCTTCTGGATTCAGCAAAACACGCCTTTAATGGAACACCTGGCAAGCAATGGCTACATTGTGGTTAGTGTTGGTCATGCATTTGAGACAGCCTATTTTCTTGATGAGCATGGGCATACACTACCATTCGATTGGGATCATTGGAAAGTACAATTAAACTGGAAAGAATACCTCGACCCTGACATTAACAGCATTTACCGCCGGCGATCTAAAATATCTGATATCGATTCCGCTACCCAGTTGGAGTATGAATACCTGCAAACGCAGCCCGCAACTCAACAAAGCACCAGGATGTGGGCGCAGGATGCTTCCTTTGTAATTGATGAGCTTGAAGGGCTACAAGCCAGCCATAAAATTCTGGCTAACAAAATGGAACTTGGCAAACTCGGCGCTTTGGGGATGTCATTTGGTGCTTCGGCTACGGGCCAGCTTTGCGTAATAGACAACAGAATCAAGGCGGGAATCAGCTTAGATGGCACCCAATCAGGAGATGTAATACAAACCGATCTGGCACTACCCTATATGTTTATTGAAAACGCCACCAATACCGGAGGCAATCGACTCTACTTCCACCGGGCAAAGAATGAAGCTTACTACTTGCAGGTAGCAAATACCAACCACCTTAACTTCAGTGACTTTGGCTACTTCTCTCCTCTTTTTCGTGATATCGGTTTGATAGGAAGTATTGACCAAAATCGCATGAATCAGGTTCTCAACTCTTACGTGTTATCCTTCTTCAATAAGCATTTGTTTGACCGGGAAAGTGTGCTTCTCAGGGGACCTTCCTCTGATTTTCCAGAAGTTACTATTGAAGCAAAGCAGGGAAACAATACAGATCAGTAATTAAGATTTCAGAATCAGATTCCAGTGCGATTGAGTAAAACCCAAAACGCTTTACTATTTGTAATCACCATGCTCTTCCTTGGTTGGATATCAATTTCATTATTGGATTATGAATTTGATAAGCATGAGATTCTTGTATCGATGACATTTCTTAGCATTCAGTGCATCATCCTAATTTTTGGGGTCAGAAATAGACGATAATATGAATTGCCAATGCTTGCTCCGGGTATTATCTTCTCCTTCGCCGTTTAGCGGGAATTTGACCTGCAGCTAAAAAATCCTAGATTACTGCTAGAAATGCCTGCCAAAAAGAATGCAAAGAACTTTTCCTGCAATTAGCAAGTCTTTGGTGCTTTTGCTTGCGGCCTGCCTTTTAGTTCTGCCTGCTTCTAGCCAAGATAGACCAGAAAAGCGGCGGCTGTTTATTGCGGGTGGTGCTATGCCAGATTCACTGTACATGGAATTCGCTGCACTAGCGGGCCCTGACGTGAAACTGGTGGTAATTCCAACCGCCTCCAGCCGCGAGCCCAATATCCAGAGGATAAAGGACAGCTGGAATTCCCGTGGCATTCAGCATGTTCAAATTCTCCATACCAGGGATCGCGATAGTTCCCTGGCGCCAGGATTTGCCGACCCCTTGAAATCTGCTACCGCCGTTTGGATAAGCGGTGGGTCACAGTACAGAATTGCCGATGCATACCTTGGTACCCCAGTCGAGGAGGAGCTGTTCAAACTATTAGAACGTGGCGGCATCATTGGGGGCAGTTCAGCTGGTGCAGCCATTCAAACGAAAGTAATGATTAGGGGCGGCAACCCTGAGCCCGAAATGGCCACAGGTCTTGATCTGTTACCGGGAGCTATTGTCGATCAACATTTCCTTAAAAGAAACCGATTGGCAAGGTTAATTGCGGCAATTCGGGCAAATCCTGAATTAGTAGGCTATGGTATTGATGAAGCCACGGCCATTGTCGTCTCAGGGGATGAATACAAAGTAATCGGAGAGTCGTATGTACTGCGCATCGAGCTGGTTGATGGAAAGATCAAAATTGATGCTTTTGAGAATGGGGAGGTGATACCCACTAGGTCTAACTGACTCTACTCCTGCCTTAGCGAATCAATCGGATTACCCAGTGCTGCTTTAATAGTCTGATAACTAATAGCGATACACACCGTCAAGCCCACCGCCAGTACGCATATAACATAAACCCACGGACTAAAACCAATACGATCGGCAAAACTCTGTAACCAGTAATCTGTGGCCAGGTAAGCCAGAGGAACAGAAATTAATACAGCAGCCAGAATCAAACGAAGGGTATCACTAGACATAATCCTAACCAAGGTAGCTATACTAGCACCCAACGTCTTTCTGATCCCAATCTCTTTTTTTCGCGCTGAAGTAGTATGGGTTATAAGACCTAGCAATCCCAGGCAGGCAACAAATATCGACAGACCAGCAAACACTACCAGGATTCTGGCTGTACTGGTTTCCGAATTATAAATACGCTGGTACTCTTCGTCAAAAAAGAAATATTGAATTGGTTTATGATTAGTATGTCTGCCCCAAATATCCTCAACAAATGAAATTGTGGACCTAATGTCTGAGTTCCCAGCTACTTTAACACTGATAAAGCCATCGTTATTCGCTGGTGCCAATTCAATAGAAACCGGCGCTATAACATTATGCAATGACTGAATGTTGTAGTCCTTAACTACACCGATTATGGTAATAACTCTCCCCTTCTTAAAAGCCGATGTAAGGGGCTTACCAATGGGGTCGTCAAATCCCAGGGCATTGGCGGCGGTTTCATTTAATACCACAGCGTTGGAGTCAAGTCTGTGCTCTTTCGAAAAAAAGCGCCCTGAGACCAATTCCAGGCCTAGTAAGTCTAAATGCTCATAAGTAACCTGGTTGTTGAAAAACAAAAAAGTTTCTGCATCAGTTTGCCTGCGATATGATCGAATGGCATAGGGCTTACCTGGTATTGTTTCAGAATTTCCTATTTCAACAATGTTTGAGCTTTGCCTTAACTCTTCCTTAAATGCATCTAAGTTATCCTGCAGCCAGTCTGGGCGCTCCAGCACCACCATTTGGTCCCGATCAAAGCCAAGATTTCTGGTTAGCATAAAATCAATTTGCCGGTATATTACAACCGTGCCAATGATTATGACCAGGGAAGCAGTGAATTGCAACGTTACAAGTAGGCTTCGCAGCCAACCAGACTTTGACTGCGAGCCACGATGTCCTTTCATCACCTCAGTGGGTTTGTACGATGACAGGGCAAAGGCAGGATAGCTTCCCGCCAAGAAGCCAACGAATACGGCAAAAGCTAACATCAGCAGCCAAACTAAATGACTGGAAGTAAGGTCGTAGGCGATCTGTCTACCAATCAGTTCAACGAAAAACGGCTTTAGTAATACTACCATAAAGGCCGCAATGAAAGTGGCGATGAAGGAAACAAGAACCGATTCAGCTATGAATTGATAGATCAAGCCTCTTCTGCTTGATCCTATTGTTTTTCGAATGGCTACTTCCTTTGCTCGAGTCGAGGAATGTGCAGTGGCCAGGTTCACGAAGTTGAAGATAGCGATGAATAGTAGTATCAGGCCGATAACACTGTAGATATAGATGTAGGTAATGTTGCCTCCAGGTTCCAGTTCACCGCTGAATACCGAACGCAGATGAATATCAGCAATCGGCATTAAGGCATATCCCACGGAATTGCCAGCTGCTTCCCACTCCTTTATCCTTAACCCAGTGTAATATTCAATCTGCGGAGCCATGTAGTCATAGAAGACTTTTTGCATTTTCTTCGCCAAATTCTCAGGGTCAGTTTTAGGGTCTAGCTCCACATAAACATGTTGATCACCCCCAATCCAATGATCGCGATTCCAGGCAGCATTACTAATAATTGATCCCATCATATCAAACTTTATATGGGAGTTGGCAGGAATATCCTTAACAATTCCTGTGATTTCGTAAACAATACTGTCATCATCTACAGTAAGTTGTTTTCCCATAGGATCATCATCCCCGAAATATTTCCTGGCGTAGGATTGGGAAAGGACCATAGCATTTGGTGCTGCCAAAGCCGTTTTCGGATTTCCCTGCATTAATTCGAATTTGAAAACTTCGAAGAAGGCGGAATCAGCAAACAAAACGTCATTCTCACTAATCTTCATATTCCCCCTACCAATCAACAGGGAGTTGGCTTTCAGAAATCTGGTAGCCTGTAATACTTCAGGGTAGTTAGCTAGCAGCGTTTTTGCCAAGGGTGCCGAGGTAGTTGCATCGTTGTTAGCTTCTCCTCGGATGATAGCTTTTGTATTGGCTCGGTAAATATTCTCATGGTTAGCATGAAACCGATCATAGCTAAGTTCATTCGCCACATAAAGGGCAATGAAAGTAAAACTGGCTATGCCTATGGCCAGACCACCTGTGTTAATGGCGAAATAGGCTTTGTGTTTTAGTAAATTTCTTAGTGCAGTAAAATAGTAGTTCTTGAGCATTGCTACTGGAATTGAGTTCTTGGGAAATTTTGAGTTTGAATTTTTGATATTTGACCTTCTGAAAAACCTGAGGATATCCCATATATACTGCAGAGAGGCACGGATTCTGCCATGTTCCTCCAACCTTTCGTAAAACAATTCAAGGGCATCACCTTCTATTTCATTCAGAAGTTCAGGCTTGCAATACCACTGCAAGAAGCGAGACGCCCACCTTGGAGGTTGGTTGCTCATTTCGACCAGTTAAGATTGAAGTTGGGTACCTTCCTGTAAAGCTGCAGCTTTAGGTTCATTACCTCTTCTAAAGTGCTTTTTCCAGTTTCGGTTAGCTCGAAGAAGCGCTTGCTTCTGCCTCCCCGCATCTGAGTAGCACCTCCCACCCTTGATTTTAACAGCCCTTTGCGCTCTAGTCTTTTAAGCCCTTCATGAATGGCACTGATGTTGGCATTGCGCTTTGTTTCGCTGGCTATATATTTCATTACCGAAACTCCATACGCATCATCTAATAAAGATGCTACCGCCAGCAAGATCAGTTCTTCGAATTCCCCGAGGTGACTTCCTTTAGATTTCATTAGTTATGCAAACGTGAATTAAATATATATGTTTCATGTTTGCATAATAAATGGTTAATGACCGAGAAGTATTAGGATGACATGCGATAAACCGTTCCGGTGAATGACGCTACTACCTGCTGGTTAGTTTCGACAAGAATATGATAGGTAGCAAGCGTTTTGCCCAGGTGAGTTTCGGTGGCAGAAGCCATAACGGTGTCACCAGCTTTTACTGCCCGATGAAATTGCATGCTGGTGGTAACTCCTACCGCATCTACACCGTGGCTATTTGATGCCAGTTCAAAGGCCACATCTGCCAAACTATAGATTAAGCCGCCATGTACATAGCCCAGGATATTAGTGTGGTAGTCTTTTGTCTGCACTTTTACCTCTGCCGTTCCAGGCGAGACTTCCACCTCTTCAATTCCAATATGTTCCGCAAATGGATTTTCCCTCGTCATACTACTTCAATCTTTTAGTGCTGCGTTTAACATAGATTTATCTCCAGTCATCTCCCAATAGATCAACGAAACAGGAATAACTCCTTTACTATTAAATTCATCAAAGAAATCTTTCAGTTTGAAATTTCCTTCTCGTTGTCGTGAATATTCTGCCAGTAGCCGTTCAATTTCTATTTTACCAATTACATAGCTGGTACCATAGGCAGGTTGACGCAAATAAAAGTGTTCCTCTCCCTGGATTGTATTTCCATCCGCGGGCACCAATCCCCAGGGAGTCCATTTTGAGGCAAATTTGGTGGACCCGTCGTGATCCATTATCTGGCCATGCTGGTAGAGTGCGCCCATTGCTCTAGCCGCTCTTTGGGCCAACATTACCCACACTAGTTCCCTTCCCCTGGGCCTTCCCTCATAGAGACCAGCATGCATCAGCATCTCTTCAGCTCCAGTGGCCATACCTTCAGCACGTCCGTCAAACAAATTATACCGCGATGGAGTACTGCGGATTATGCTGGAATGTGGCTCTTCGCGCATTCTAGCCAGGTCAATCCAATGGTAGTGATGTGCACGCATTGTCATTGGATCGCGATAAATAATCTCAGAGAAGAAACCACGAAGCCCGTCAGCTTCCTCATAGCTTCCGGCCCTTTCGCGCATAGCCGGGTCCATGTAGTCCTTAACAGTCAATATCTCCTCTCGGTCCAGAAAAGCCATGAAGTCATCAATTGCCTCCCCAACTACTCTATTGTATTCTTCCTCGCTATCCAAATTTCGCCACTGCGGCAAATTTCTATTCTGATTTTCCTCCAGCCGAAGTGAACTATGAGACCGCCAAAGTTCTCTTTCGACTAAAGTAACCTCTTGCTCCCAACTATATGGTAGTAGATGTACTTTCTTTAGATTCCATGTGTAGTTTTCCTTACCAACTCCTGAGATGCCATTTTTGCTGTTACTTTGAGAGGCTACCCAATCTGCGTATTCGTCTGAGGCAGCTTTCAACTCCCTGGCGGCTGCAGCCAAGTCAGGATAATCAGCCTCCATAAAGGCTGCAAATTGTTCCAAATCATTACTTTGCGATCTAATGCTGCGTTCGCTGAGCACCCACAAATCCCTGGCATTTCCCGTGAGGTTTATCTTTGCCTGTTCAAAGAGCGCTGGTCCTTTCTTTAACTGTTCCGCTATTTGCGCAGCATCGTCCGCCGAAAGTGGCTTCTGGTAATAATCATACTCTACTGCCCCAAAAGCGTTAGGGCCTTCACGCTCGGGAACATCTGTTGGATACGAAAAGAACCAGCAATAAAATGCCGGGTCGCGGCTCCAGGGCTTCTTTACCCGATGAGCAAAATCCAACCCGTTCATTTCAGCCCAAATGATAAACCAATCTACCTGTTGCGCTATACTCCACCCTGTGGTGTCAATTGCATTCAGCCTTAACTGCCACGACGCTAATTCTTTATGCTGCGTACTCATAGCCTCTAAGCTGTAATCAGGAATGCCATCAACTTCCACCGGTTTGTGAAACTCTCTCCATTGAAGAAAAAAGTCTCCGAGTTCATCATATGCCGTGGGCACCGGGCCAGTCAGATCTGGCAAGGCCTTTTCCGGTGGTTGGCAGGAGGCTAGTAGCAATACTGCATAGAGGAAGGGCGCCAGTTGGGTAAGTCTCATGATTGTTCAGGTTAAACCTGAAATTAACTAAAAGAAAGGAATAGAGATGAAGAAAGTAGACGATTGCTGCCCTAAGCTGAGTGCTTAGCTAGCGGTGGATATTCAGAAGTTGAATACACCGATATCTCCTTCTCTTTTCCGCGAAGTAGGATAGTACCCATTTCCTGGAATTTATATTCAGCACTATCCAGTTTCTGCATTAGGTGCTCGGATATCAACAATTCCTGCTGAAATTCATTGCATTGCCCCTGGATTCTCGACGCAGTGTTGATTGCGTCGCCATGATAGGCAATTTCCTTCTTGTACTTGCCAACCTCTGTCACGGTAACTAATCCTGAATTAAGTCCTGCCTTAAATTTAGGCTCGATACCATATCGCTCGAGGTAATGATCTTTCCTATCCAATAACTGTTGCTTAAAGCTAAAGTAAGCCTTGATACAGTGCTGATTTCTCACGCCTTCTTGTACTTTCCAGGTTAATAGAGCTTCATCTCCCACATATTGCACTATTTCGGCTTCATGCTCCAGCACGATTCCCAAATCATTAAAGCAGTCCTGAATCATCTTGCTGTACTTAATGTGACCTAGCTTCTCGGCATGGTAGGTTGATGATTGCAAATCCAGAAACATGAAAATTCGTTCTTCCTCCCTGGGCGCATAGAATTTGCCTTGTATCAATTGCGTGAGTGTATTGTCTCCCAGCATGAGTTTTACCTGCCGCAAAAAAACCATAAAGAAATCAACAGTAAGAATATAGAAGTAAATCGCGAAGCTGCCCGGTTCAACAATAAAGGTGAGCAGCGGGACCTCTACTCCCATAAAAAGTGTAACAATCAGATAGGAGACCAAAATTAAAAGGAGTATAAAGGCCATGGCATAAATCAGCCTGATCACCAACAACCGACGCATTGGCATGCGTTTGTACATACGTTCCTCCATTAGCACTTGGGCATAACCTGCAATTGCGCCAAACACTGGCCCTATCAACAGCGACATAATTAGCGTTTCCCAGAATACAAATTGCACCGAGCCCATCTCAATAGTGCCGACACCTCGCACAATGGATAAGAAAATGAAAGCCAAGGTCCAGCCTACGCTATACTCTACTATTATTTTCCATTTACGTCTCGCTCTCATGATTGCCTTATTATTCTTCTAAGGACTCGCATTGGAACCCGTTGGTTGTAATAAGATCAATTACTTCCTTTTCCTCCAATTGTTCCTGGGCCTCAATTCTTAATACGTTGTCTATGTCAGCAAGATCAATTGACCAGCTGTCGATCCCTTGAAAGTCATTCAACATGGGTTGAACCACCTTAACCTTCTTCTTGGTTTTTATGTCGGTTTTTAGAATGAAAAGTTTCATTACTATTTGTTGTTACTGTTAAGCTCATAGGAGAACACATCCCCAAGAGGAGTTTTGAAGACCTGGGCTATACGGAAAGCTAACTCCAGAGATGGAGAGTACTTTCCTTTTTCGATGGCAACAATGGTTTGCCTAGTCACCCCCACTCTATCCGCCAGCTCTTGCTGGGTCATCTCGTCATGGTGAAAGCGAAGCTTCCGAACCGTATTGGTAATATAGTACTTGGATTTGGCCATCTATATTCCTTTTCGGTAGAAGTAAAGCGCGGTAATAGCCTGAGCTAACTCCGAAATTAAGCCACCGCCAAAGAATATCAGAAACATGGTATATTCAGGAACATCAAAAGTGAGCGAGGCCATGGCCGCAATAAAGCCTAGCATAAATATCCAATGAGAGACCCGCTCCGACTTCAGCTCGATCAGTTTGTCACGCTCATCTGTTACATCCACATCCTTATCATTGGTGGTGACTTTGTACACAATATGAAAGATAATGTGAGCTATGATCCTGGCTCCTATCGAAACTGGTATCAAGATTAGCAGCGTCTTGCCCCAAAAACCAAGGTCTACCGGAGTAGCCCAAATCTCATCCTGATAGGTTTGATATACATAAAGTGCGTAGAAGAATGTAATTATCCAGCCACTGGTTACTGAGAATATGGTTCTTTTTTCTTGGAATGACATTATAGTTGATTTTGTCAGTTATTTTTTACTAAATGTATATTATTACGGACATTAAGTAAATAAAGTTTTACATAATGTAAACTATTTTTTACATATAAATCAAAAAAACATTTTCAGCCTGATAGAATATTAACTACAACTTTCCCCAGAGTTTTGTTATCTCCAAGGTGCTGAATGGCTTCTGCGGCTTGTTCTAAAGGAAATTGCTTATCTAAGATCGGAGTGACCTTACCCTCAATAACGAGTTTTTGAACGTAGTCCAAATCGTCAATATTTGGCTTCAGTCCGACCGGTCCCAGGCTCTTCGATCCAAATAGAGAAATTAGAGGGCCGAGGAATATCGTTTGAAGAAGAACCGGTACTGAAGCGCCCAGCATGGCGTATGTTCCTCCCGGTTTTAACACGCGTTTGTAGTCAAACATCGAATGGTAACCGACCACGCCCACAATCATATCATATCGATCATCGAGCTGAGTGAAGTCTTGTTGCTGGTAGTCAATCAGGTGGTCAGCACCAAGTGATTTCATAAGATCGAACTTATCCCTACTATCCACAGCGGTAACCTCCGCTCCAAATAGTTTGGCAAATTGAATGGCAAATGTGCCTACTCCACCGCCGGCTCCATCAATAATCACCTGCTGACCAGGCTGTAATTTGCGTTTATCCCTCACTCCTTGAAGAGCCAACAATGCCGCTTGTGGTATAGCAGCAGCCTGCTGAAAAGTAATATCTTTGGATTTTGTGGCCAGCATTTTTTCTTGGGCGCAGGTATACTCAGCAAAGCCTCCCCAGGCCCCTCCGGATATGTCACCAAACACTTCATCCCCTACCTTTAGCCTTTCTACTTGATCCCCCACTTCTGTAACTACTCCAGCAATATCACAGCCAAGGGCCAGTATCCTGGGTTTTCTTAATCCAAACATCATCCTGTTTACCCACATGGTTCCTTTGAGCAGGTCCCAATCCCAAGAATTAACAGAAGTAGCTCGGATTTTCACTAAGACCTCCCTCGCCTTGGGTTTGGGTTTCTCCGCCTCCCCTAGTCTTAGGTCGTCGGTGGTACCGTACTTTTCAAACAGAACCGCTTTCATGAGCTTAGCTGATGTTAATAACTACATTGCCCGCCTTACGGCCAGTTTCAACATAACGATGAGCTTCAGGCACTTCCTCTAAAGGATAGCTTTTCTCAATAACGGCCTTAATCGCACCTCTTTCAATCATCTCTTTTAAGTAAAGGAAGTCAACTACCTTTTCGCTTGCCAAAGCCACAATCGCCTTCTTGCTAGATGCAAAGGAAGTCCATATGGCCAGAAGCATACCTCCAACCCTTGGGTTTCCCAACACAAGTCGACCGCCACTATTAAGAACTTTCATACAAGCCAGAGTAGATATCTTACCGGTAATATCAATAATGACATCGTACTTGTTGCCAAGTTTGGTAAAATCATCTCGCTTGTAGTCAATTACTTCCTCTGCGCCAAGATCTCTTAACATCTCCAATTTCTCCTCGCTATCCACACAAGTCACGTCAGCACCAATATCCTTGGCTATCTGCAGAGCATAAGTTCCTATGCTACCCCCAGCTCCAATTATGAGCAACTTTTCGCCTGATTTCAGCTTACCCTTTCTCACAAAGTGAAGTCCATTTATGCCGCCAGTAGGAATAGTAGCCGCTTCCTCAAAGGTCATGTTCTGAGGTATTTGAGCCATGGGCATCTTCTGTGAAACTGTGATGTACTCCGCGTAACCGCCCATGGTCATGCCTGGCGAAACAAATACCGCATCACCAGGCTTGAGGATTCTTACTTCTGATCCTACCTCTTCAATCTCGCCGGCCAACTCCTGCCCCAACACTTTGATTCGGGGGCGAAATAAACCGAAGTACAGGCGAATAGGTAGCCAAATCCACCCTGGAATATCAAATCTACGCATTTCACAATCCCCCGCTGTTACAGTAGATGCCCGGGTCTTAATGAGTACTTCATCAGGTTTTGGTTGAGGCTTAGGAATCTCCTTTAGTTGTAGGAGTTCCGGAGGGCCATACTCAGTCCAAATAATCGCTTTCACTTCAAGGCTTGTTTAAAACAATAATTTGTGTCTTGTATACGCAAAAATATTAACAAGGTTCAAGAAATCAAATATTAATCGTGTATAATTAACACAATTTATCTATAATAGCCCAACAACTTTGGTAATGGAGCCGTATAACGTTTTGCTAATATCTTGCAATCATGCTCCCAGATTTAATAACTTTATTGCGTGAAGAGTACACAAAATATTAAGATTGCTGTTGACGCGATTGTTTTCGGATACAGCAAAGATGATGGAGTTTCCATATTGCTCATCAAAAGGAAATACCCTCCATTTGAGGGGAAGTGGGCTATTCCCGGTGGTTTCGTTCTAGATAATGAGCCCCTGGAAGAGGCTTTTCAAAGGGAGCTACTTGAGGAAACCGGGGTAAAGATCAACTACCTTGAGCAACTCTATACTTTTGGAGACCCAAAACGCGATCCTCGAAAGAGGGTAATTTCTGTTGCATATTTTGGTCTCGTAAAATCCAGTCAATTTCAAAAACTCAAAGCCAGCACTGATGCCGCGGAGGCTAAATGGTTCAATTTTGCAAAACTACCCAAACTTGCTTTCGATCATCGCAGGATATTGCAAATGGCTATAGAAAGGCTGCGATCTAAGCTAACTTACCAGCCGATAGGGTTTAACCTGCTAGACAAGAAGTTTCCATTCTCAGACCTGGAGCATCTTTACGCCACGCTGCTGGACAGGCCCCTGGACCGAAGAAATTTCAAAAAGAAAGTTATGGCCTTGGGAATTTTGGATGAGCTGAATGAGAAAGCAAAAAGAAGTGGAGCCGGCAGGCCTGGGAACCTCTTTCAATTCAACAAGGCTACCTACAACAAGTTGTTGAAGCAAGGCATGCATTTCGAGATATAGTTGCCAAAGATTACTTAAAGGCGACAGCGAACTATTCAGTCTTAAGCCCCTCCACTGGATTCGTCCCTCTAATCCTTAATACCTGTGACATAATTACGGTGACCAGTATTGTCATCAATACCCCAACTGTAATAAATGTAAAGCTATAATTCACCGGCATATGATAGGTCATAAACATCTCCAGGACGACTTTCATCAACTCATAGCTGACAGGAGTGCCGATAAAAATAGCGATCAGGAATACATAGAGATATTGTTTGCCTACAATGGAGGCAATATTCTTCAATGGCGCACCAAGTACCTTTCTCACGCTGAACTCCTTGGTTCTACCGGAAATATTCAGTGTTATCAGGCCGTATAAAGCAAGCGCGGCTACTATTGTTATGGCTGTAGCTAGCCCCTTCCAGAAACCACTATTTGATTTTTCATCCTGCTCAAAATTTCCCCAAACCCCATTTTGGAAACCTCCATCGAAGGGAATTTCCGGGTAATGCACTACCCACTCAGCTTTCAGGTGATTTCTAACCTCGGTTAAAGATTCGGATGGGGCCTGTATTGAAATGTATCGGTAGCTATCACTATCGGTAAGGCCATAAACGGCAGGCTTAATTTTAGTGTAGAACCCATAAGAAAAGACATCCCTCACAATTCCGGCCACTACATACTCAATACTATCAATCGTGAATATGTTACCTACTAAATTTCCACTTGCTCCGATTTGCTTGGCAAAGGTCTCATTGACTACAATTGATTTTCGGTCTTGGCCCTCAAACCCGGTTCCATTAATAATTTCCATATCCAGGGTGGCGAAGTAGTTTGAGTCGATGGCAAAATATTGTACCTCATATTTATCATCAGCAGACTCAATTATCGCTGCTTTGTGAGTTTGGCCTATGTGGTGGGTTGATCCAGCGATGCGAACAACCTTGGGGTTTTGGCTAAGCGCATTCTGTAACTTTTGAAAAGCTTCTGGCTCCGGAAGCTTCGCATAAAGCACCTGCTCTTGATCATAACCCCAACTTCTTTGTATCTGGTAATTTGAATTCTGCGAAAACATCACGGCCAAGGAGATTGCCATTGTAGCTAATATGAGTTGAAACGCAAGGAACACCCTGGTTAGAAGATTCCTTTTTCCGAATTTCACAGTGTTCCTGAAGATGGCAGCAACCTGGAACTTGGCGATGTAGTAGGCTGGGTAACTGCCGGAAATAATACTGGTGATTATCAGAATGACAGGTAAAAAAAGCCAGAGGTATCGGTCGTTTAACTCAAAGGCCATATCAAATGATTGCAAATCTTCCAACCACGGAATAAACACGCCAACCCCCATTATAACTCCCAGTACCAGGGCAAGAAACATTAGGAGCATGTTTTCAAAAAGGAATTGAGCCATTACCATTCTCTTAGTAGCACCAATTACCTTCCTAAGGCCGATTTCTTTCAATCTTTTAGTCGCGCTCACTATGGCGATGTTGATATAATTTGTAGATGCCAATGCAATTACAAAGAAACCAATGACAATGAAAGAGATACTTGACATGTATAACACTTCAAATGAATCAGTTGAGATATCCCTGCGGATAGATGCAGAATTCCGGAAGAGGGTTGAAATTGGTTCAAATCCAAATGAAGCAATCTGCCAGTCGTCATTGGCGGCATTCTGTATTTTTCGGTATTTGTCCATTCCATCCGCAACAGCATCCAATCCTTGCCTGTCTTTTATAAGCACCAGTGTACCTCGATTGAAGGCCTCCCAATCATTGGCATCATACGACGGTTGAGCAAAGCTGACATTGGAGTAATTGATTAGGAAATCGAAATCAATAGTACTAATGGCGTAGAAATCCTCAAAAACTCCAGCTACCGAGAATTCTCGACTTCTACCCTCTTCAAATATTACCCTGAGGGTCTCACCGATAGGGTTAGTGCTACCGAAGTATTTCGTGGCAGTTTGTTGACTAATTAGAATATTCGAGCTACTTCTCAATGCGTCCGATTCCCCCCATTTAAGTTGAAAAGAAAACATATCGAGAAAGTCCGGATCAGCAAACCTTACCTTCTCATGGAAGACTTTATTGGCGTCGTATTTTACAACAACAGACTTATCTTCCAGCCGGCTCATTTTCTCAACCTGGGGGAAATCTGCTGCCAACATTTCACCTAAGGGAACGGGACTCATGCCATAGCGTTGAAGCTCGCCATCACGATCAGCATTGAATGTAATAAGGTGGATATTGTCTTTATTTACATGAAACTGATCCATTTTGAATGTATATCGAATAAAAGCAAACCCCAATACACAAATGCCAATAGCTATTGCCAATCCGAAGATATTGATGGTAGTACTTACTGGGTTTTTCAGGCAATTTCGGATGGAAGTTTTGAAGTAATTCTTGTACATAAATGGAGTTTTCCTGAATCTGAATATTCTGATTGATTTGATAATTCCTGGTCTGAACAGGAACATAACATCTCGCCAAAAAGCCACTTTGGCCCATAACAAACTTTGCTTCTTCCTAATGTCGTACAGTTCGTTTAGGTCTCCCTCAACATCTTCGATAAGCGAAGGGTCACAATACCACCGCAAAAATGCCAATGGTATAACGGGCTTTTTTATACCGCTTTGTTTCATCGAACTTTATAGTCAAAGGCGGCTTGCGGCACTGCCTCCCAAAGTTTGCGCCTGGTTTCTTTCACCTGATCAAGTGCTGCTTTGCCAGCTTTGGTTACTTTGAAATATCTCTTACGCTTGCCTCCCCTCACAGCTGTAGCTTCTCCAAACTCTGATTCCAGGAATCCTTTCTTCTCAAGCCGCTTGAGGGCAGTACGCATGGCACCAACACTAACTTTTCTATTCAACCGAGTTTCAATATCTTCTTTAATGCTGATACCGTAGGCGTTGTCATACAACACTGCTATTGTCAGTAAAACAACTTCTTCAAACTCACCTAGAGAATACTTTCCCATAATTTTATTATAAGTCCTAAAGGTAATTAAAATATTAAAATCCTAAAAGTAGTTTTTATATACGAAAGAATTTTTACAAAGGTTATAATAGGTGAATATTCTTGCGATGAGATCGCTGGCACCAATTTTAGCGGTATAGGTCTCCATCAAGGTATCTCAAGCCGGAATCAATAATTACTGTCACTACAGATTTGCCGGCACCTAATTTCCTTGCTCTTTGTAAGGCAGCCCAAACATTGGCCCCCGAGGTAGTGCCCCCGAAGATCCCTTCCTTCCTGGCCAATTCCCTGGCGGTAGCATAGGCATCATCATCAGTTACAGCAATGACATCATCTACAAGATCTGCACGAAAAATGGACGGCACGAAGGATAGGCCTATTCCTTCTAGTCGGTGCGTACCAGATGTGTCTCCTCCGGAGATATTTCGAACGTTATTGGGTTCCACAGCAATGCAGTTTATGCCGCAATTTTTTTCCTTCAGCACCTCTGCATTGCCGGAAAAGCATCCACCACCGCCGACACCAGTGACAAATTCATCAAAGTCGGTACCCAGAACTTCCATGATTTCCGCTGCCATTTTGTGGTAGGCGCTTCTGTTATCGGCGTTGTTGACCTGGTCCGTCCAGAAGGTGTTGGGCTCCTGGCTAAGCTCCCTGGCACGGTAGATCATGTCATCAATGAGCTGAGCAGTTAGCATGCCGTCTTGAGATGGTATCAGTTCCAGATTTGCTCCGAATGCCCTCATGGTACGAAGTTTCTCTTCTGCAAAAGCATCTGATGACACAAAATGCGCTGAATAACCTCTATTGGCGCAAACCATAGCCAACGAGCTACCGGTGCTACCTCCAGTATACTCTACCACCTTTCCTCCGGGTTTCAATTCTCCCCTCCTTTCTGCGCCCTCGATCATGGAAAGCGCCATTCTGTCTTTCATGCTTCCGGTAGGGTTACCACCTTCATATTTCACATAAACATCAGCCCAGCCCGGTTGCACCAGTCGCTGTAGCTTCACAAGGGGTGTATTTCCTATCATGCTATGTGCCGGTTATTTGTTGAGTCTTTTTAGTACTCTTGATGAGAAAGAAGTTTCAGCCAACTGCTTTTCGAGATTGTCAAGTTGAAGCATGAACTCCTTGTTGCCACGAAGTAGGTTCTTGATAGATGCTTCTCCTTGGGCCCAAATCTCCTTGAACAGCGGCAACTGCTTCTTGGCTTTAGTAGTCAACGTAATCTGTCGCTTGCGACTATCTTGTTTATCATTTGCGGAAGTCACATATCCTCTCCTTTTCATCCTTTCAATGACTTTCACCAAACCTGGCTGCGACTGATGAAAAGCATGCGACATGTCGCTAATTGTGGCCATCTCCTTTTCCTCCAGGTAAAGAAATACCAGGTGCCAGTTAGGTTCAATATCAAGATCATATTCAGCATAGATGTCACGAATATTGTATAGAACACTGTCACTTAGCCTTTTAAGTCTGGCAATTAGACCTAAATGCCCAAGCTCCTTCAGATAGTCTGTTTTCATAATAGTTAACTAGTTATGTAAATGTATTAAATAATTAACTAGTTAACTAAACGACAGAGGAAAAATAGAGTAGCAAGCTAATTGACTATTCGTAGCGTAGGCTATCGACTGGATTCTTTCTGGCAACAGCCAGTGTTTGCCAGGTTATGGCTGCCATTCCTACCATGAGCGCAATGGCTCCGGCAGCAACCAAAACCCAAACAGGAACCTCCACCCTATTAGCAAATCCACTCAGCCATCCATTCATTAAATACCACGCTATGGGGCTGGCAAATAGAAATGCAATTAGAATGGCGCGTAGGAAAGATCCTGACAGCAATGAAAACACATGAAGGTTGCTAGCTCCAGTTACTTTTCTAATACCAATCTCTTTGGTACGTCTTTTTATTTCGTGAAGTGAGAACGTGAATAAACCCATGGAGGAAATTAACAGGGCTATCAGTGTAAATGCAAAATACACTTTGCCAATACGCTTCTCTACCACATACTGGGCTTGCACTCGGTCCTCCAACAATTCATAGTCAAATACACCCTTAGGATTGACATCTTTGAACAAGCCGGACAAGAACTCAATCATCTCCGCTTCCTTTCCGGGGGCAAACTTTACCAGGAAGTTTTCATCCATATAGGGCTGGTATACCAAAACCAGTGGTTTGATACTATGAGTAAGGTGTTCATAATGAAAGTCCTTCACCACTCCAATTATTTCAAATGTGAACTCCTGGCGTCCATTGGTATTGCTAGCCAACTTTGCATTGGCAATATCCTCTATCTGCCAATGTCGCATGGCCGCTTCGTTAATCACTACCTTTTGTTCTCTGGGTTTATCTAACAACTCGTCAAAAAACCTCCCTTGTAATACTTCAATACCAAGCACATCACCATAGCCTGGATCAACCGTCAGTCTATTCTGGGTTGTATATTCAAACCCGGCTGCTTCTCTTTTCCAGGAGGTGGCTTCAGCGACAAGATTCACCGGAAGGTCTCCCTGGGATGTGGCAAATACATCAGGATTCATCGAGAATTTACCCTTAACATATTCATGACTTGCAGCCATCTTCTCGCGCTCCTCACGATTTCTACTGGCTATCTCGAAGAAATCAACACTAATCACTTCCTTATGATCAAGGCCTATATCCTTAGTTGTCATAAACTGGAATTGAATGAAAACTACCGCTGTAGCCACTATCAGAGCGATTGTGATACCATACTGAATCGTTGTTACATACCGCTGGAAGGTTGGTGTCTTTAGTAGCGGAGAGTCTTTGGACAGCGCCTGGGTGGCTTTGACCTTAACTGACTGCCAGATCGAGACTATGGTAGCCACCAACACAATGCCACTGATAATTGTGGCCAGACCCAACGTGGCAAGTCCCGGCGACTGATCTAATTCTACCTCAATATACCGGGTGTAAAATGGAAAGATTAAATTAAGGAGCACCAGGCCAACCATCGTGGCTACAACTATGTAGCCAGTTCTGCTGACTAGCATCTCCGTGATTAAGCTTGGATTTGAAGCGCCAAGTGCCATCTTTATCCCTACCTTCTTTCTAGCATTGGCCTGTAGTATTGCCTGGATGCCTAGAAAGCCAAAGGTTGTTAGCAGCAGTAGCACCGCCCCAATAAAAGTCATGGTATAGACATTAGCCCTGTTACCATATTTTGTGAACAGGCTTATGTCAAACGGACGATCGAAATAGACAGATGACAAAGGAATTGAACCCAGTACACTTTCCGGGAACCTTTCATCCGACCGGCCTTCGTCTGCTATCAAGGCGTTGAACTCTCCACCATTGAAACTCTCAGTGGCCAGAAAAATCTCTTGAGGTATTCGACGCCAAAACCTTTGCGAATGTCGAGGTACAAGAAAATCAAATGTGATTGAGCTGTTGGAAGGGATCTTCTCAAGCACAGCGGCTACCTGGTAAACCCCCACCTGATCGCACCTCACCTCCACCGTTTTACCAATAGGGTTTTCATCGCCAAAAACCTTCCTGGCGAAATGCTCACTGAGGATTACGTTCGATGGCTCCAATAACGACTGCCTTTCAACACCGCCTTCCACTGCAAAGCTGAATATATCGAAGAAGGCGCTGTCAATAACCAGGGCTTTACCACCAAATTCACGGTCAGCAGTAATCATCTTGATTTCGTTTTCCCTGTAAACATGGACCAGGGAAGTTTTCTCCACCTGGGGATATTGGGTAAGATCAAGATCAAAAAATAGCTTCAACGGCATTGGAGCCTGATCGGCCATTGGGTTAGTACGGAAGGTGGTTAAATGGATGCGGTCAAGGTTTTCATGAAAAGCGTCCATAGTACTTTCATTCTTAACCCAAATGAGAACAAGATATGTGCATAAAGCTCCAAAAATGAGGCTGAGTAGGCTCATCCCTGAAAGCAAACGGTAACGAAGGAAGGTTCTGGTTGAAGATTTTATGGCGAATGAGAGCATTCCATTGTTCATTTTAGTAGGTAGTATTAGCGATTTCGCTAGCGACGGCCTGAAGAAATGTATTGCATGGAACCAAAACAGCATATTTCTTCTCCAAGCGGGTAGGTGGCAGATATCCTCTCGGTATTCATAGAGATCACCTAATATCTCTTCCAGTAGTTCATCCTTACAGAACCATGTTAAGAGTCTTTCAATAAGTCTTGGCGGTCGAATGTCCTGTGGCTTCACGATTGCATTAGTTTGTAGCGAATTCAGGAATCTGCTGCCACAGGCTCACTTTTATGTCTTTGCTACTTTGCAGGATCTTCTTACCCGCGGCAGTCACCGCAAAGATGCGCTTCCTACGTCCCCCCCTGATCTCTGTGGCCTCACCCACGGTACTTTGCAAATATCCCTTGCTCTCCAAACGATTTACGGTGCCATGCACGGCCCCAATGGTTACTTTCCTGTTTGCATGTTGCTGAAGGGCTTTGCGTATAGCCAGGCCATAGGCATCCTCTTTCAGCAGCACTACAAGCAGTAAGATAAGTTCTTCTAATTCCCCTAAATGTTCCTTACCCATTTTTATTAGTTATATATAGTATAACAAATATACGATAACTATTGACAATTAGTTATACTTTATATAACAAATGTTGGCTAAGGAAAAGATAATGGGGTTAGGTAGGCAACAAAAATGCTGGGAAACCTTCTTTTCAAGCCCTTTTTGACCTCATGGCTTTGGTCTTCTTGATGGAATCATCTTGTAGGTAAGCCTGATACTCCTTGCTTTCGGCGGGATACATCGCAACTCTTCCCTCAGCGTCGTGATGAATGCCCCAACCGTAACGCTTGGTCAATGGAGAAGACCTTAAGCATGGTTGTCCTTTGGAGAAAAACTGCTTACGCGCCTCTCCCCACTCCCCTTCCGGGATGCCATTCCTTATGGCGTATACTGTGAAGATCACGTCATCGGAGTTGTACTTATATGGATTTGCCCCAATCATATCGAATTGATAGTTGGCGATGGATTTCTTATCCACTTTGCTAGGCGGAACTTCCCCAAAGTCGATTGGGCAGTCTTCGGCAATTTCTATGAAGGTATTATAGTAATTAGTCGACTCCATTTAAATTCATGTTCTCTGATCTAGTTAGCTCTCTTACCACTGACCGAATTCAATTTTAAAGCCTCCGGCAAGTAAAAAACCAGTGGCATAGTAAGGCTGAATGTTTACGTTGTTGGGATATTGAGGCCCATATTGGTGAGTTCTTCCTAGTATATTCTTATTGTCAAGCATGTTCCAAATCTCAACGAACGAAGATATTCTAGGCTTTTGCTCCTTATAGACCCACTCAATTCTGAAGTTCAGATTGAGATAGTCAGAGTTTCTCAAGGAAAGAGGCTCTCCATCAATAGCCATCCAGCCTCCGCTTTGGTTGGTGGCGCCCACAACGGGGGTATAAGGTGTACCATCCGCGTACCTGAAATTAAGCTGAATAAGGGCTGGTATAGACCAATACTTTGGATTTCTGTTGGTGTGATACTCCGCTACCACATTTACAATATGTCGTTGATCAAACTCAAAGTCCTCGACTTGATCAAGGAGGGGAATCCTTCGCTGCGATCGCGACAATGCATACGAAAACCACCCCTTTAGGGCTCCTGCATCTTTCCTGATAAATAGTTCTATGCCTTTGGCTGTCCCGAACCCGTCGTTTGAGAAATTTAGTTGAGAGTCGTAGAAAACTAAATCATCATAGTCTTTATAGTAGCCTTCTATCCAGCCATATAGGCCTTCAGAGAAGTTATACTCATAGCCGAGAATGTAGTGAATAGCACGACTGGAGGTAAGATTGTTGCCACCCTCCGAATCAGGAAACTGGTTGTAGATTCCCGTTGAGAATCGGGCTTTGCTTTTTCCTGTTAGTTGATAGTTGATGGCAAATCGAGGTGAGAAATCGGAATAGCTGTTACGCGGATTTTGATCGATTCGAACTCCAGCATTAATCCCTACCCCTTTGATGGGATTGCCATCATAGAGCACATACGCACTGCGAATAATCTCTCCTTCCTGGTGAATATCAATGGGGCGATACACAATTGTAGTATCATTTACATCTGTTTTGAGCGGATCTAGAGGAAGGTTCCCTGTAAAATCAAAAGTACCATACTGCCATGCCAAGCCGGCTTTCAATATGTGTTTATTGGATATAAAATGGGTGAAGTCATCCCTGAAGCCCATTTGCCAGGCATCAATATTTATGGCAAGATCACTGCCAACTGATGTTCTGTTGTGGTTGATGGTATTTGTTAATGACAACTTATTGTGACTCTTTGGGCTGAATGAACTTTGCAGCTGCAAGCTTTGAAAATGATTGTTGCCATCTCCCTTTAGTACATTGGGCAATCCCGGCTCGGGGTCAGCGGCGATAAAGTCCATGGACTCATAAGAGCTGAGTCCACTAAATGACAGCTTGCTTCCGTCTCCAATTTTGTGACTGATCTGGTAAATAACGTCTCCGAATGATGGCACAGGGAAATCTGCCGAGTCATCCAAAAACAAATCGAGGTAGGTTCGTCTTAATGCAACCAAAAAAGATGTTTTTCCTTTCGATAACGGGCCTTCCAGCAAAGCGGCGGAATTATAGAAGCCAATAGATGCATTACCTCTTAAACTTTCAAAGCTACCATCCCTGGTCTTTACATTCATTACTGAAGACATGTGATTCCCATAAGCTGCAGAATAGCCTCCTGTAAGTAGCTCTACGCTTTCAGTTGCATCTGTATTGAATATTGACTTCTGGCCACCGAAGTAATAGGGGAAATAGACCTTGTTATTATCTAGCAGGAATAGATTCTCATCGGGAGCTCCTCCTCTGACATATATCTGCGAGGGACTAAACAAATCACCAGCTCTTCCAACACCTGGCAATGCGGAAAGTGTCCTCAGGGGATCCTCCGTTAGACCCTGACTGGATTGTAGGGCCTGGCGGCCAAAGGAAATATTGCTAATTGTGGTGCGTTCAATGATTCTTTCAACAACTATTTCTACATCGTCAAGAGCAATCGCATCCTCAATGAGAACAACATCAACGGTTTGGTCTGCAGAAACGCTAATAGTGGTCGTATCTCGCTTGTAACCCAGTAGAGAAACGACCAGTTGATAGTTCCCTGGGGCAACATTGGGAATATTAAAGTTCCCATTGAAATTAGATAAGCCACCTTGCATAGTTTCAGCAAGGTAAACAGCGGCACCAATTAAGGGTTCATTCGTTTGGTCTTTGATTGTACCAGTTATCTGATAACTTTCCTGAGCCAGTACCTGCACGCCAAAAGGCAACGCCAGCAATAACGAGACAATAGTCTTTCTGTAGGACATACTCTTAAATCTATATGTTTGAATATTACGGCGTGGTAGTTTAGGGGAACTACTAGTTAGCTTAACACGAAGTTAAGGCCAGAGGGGTTGCAAAGTTGTAAAATTGCCGGTATACAAAAGGTGTACAAGACAAACAAACTGGCTTAGTAAGATAATTGCTTCTGCAATAGCGGGTATGCAGCCGATCTAATAACCTTTTTCAACAAGCCTATTCATCTTTTCTGCATCTTTTATAGTCATTGCCCTTTTTTCAACTTCTATAAGGCCTTCAGACCTAAAGTCAGATAACGTTCTAATTACGGATTCTTGGGCAGTACCAACAATATTTGCTAAGTCTTCCCGTGAAATACTTATAGGCTTTCCGCTTGATTCCTCGTCTTTTCGATCAAGTTGTAGTAGTGCTTCAGCAACTCGCTGACGGACACTGTTGTAAGCCATGTGTAGTAGCTGTTCTTCCTTGTCGCGCAGGCTGTTGGCCAGAATAGTGATGAATTTGGCCGCTACATCCTTGTTGGAGTAAATCAGTTTATAAAAATCATCTTTACCTACAGTGTATACTTCCGTGTCTTCCAATGACTCTGCCGATTCAAGATATTGCCCTCCATTGATCAAGTCGTTGTAACCCAGGAAGTCACCGGGGCCATGTATGCCAGTAATCAACTCCTTACCTTCTTCATTGGACTTGTATGTCTTCACTTTCCCTGATTGAATCAAAATCAGCGAAAGAGGCAAATCTCCCTCGTAATATAAGTTGCTTTTCTTCTTAAAGAATCTGCTTTTACCACTTTCGGCGATGTCTGCAAGGTCTTTGATATCCTTCGCCTCCTGAAAGAACTTATCCAATCCTGAGGCGCTGGAATCATACTGTTTCCTTAGCAAGTCATTCTTTTTTAAGCGCCCTTCAATAGCATCAAGTAATTCACTGTCATCAAATGGTTTGGTAAGGTAATCATCAGCTCCAAGGTTCATGCCTTTGCGGAAATCTCCTCGTTCTGTCTTTGCGGTCAGAAATATGAACGGAATGTTCGCCGTTTCCTCCTGTTTGTTCAAAATATGGATTACTCCATATCCATCCAGAACAGGCATCATTATATCACAAATAATGATATCTGGTATGTCATTCTGGGCCAATTCTACTCCAATCTTACCGTTTTCGGCTGTAGCAACGTCGTAGCCAGCCAATTCCAGAATCTCAGCGGTATTCTCGCGAACATCTTGATTATCCTCTATAAGCAGTACTTTTTTCATATCAGTTAGGCAAAAACACTTTAAATGTGGAACCTTTACCTTCACTGCTTTCGAAGCTGATTTCCCCACCAATGAGCTCTAAATATTTTTTCACTAGGTTGAGACCGAGGCCCGTACCCTGGATATGAGTTGAATTATGGGCTCGAAAAAATCGCTCGAACAGATGTTTCTGATCGGACTCGGGTATGCCAATCCCCTGATCTTTTACATTAAGATGAATGCCTTTCTTCCCCTTTTCCACCACAATTGAGATGACAGAATCTTCAGGGGAATACTTAATGGCATTTGAAACGAGGTTTTGAATAACATGCCGTAAAATGGCCTTATCCAATATATAGCTGCCAATAGCATTTTTTAGCAGGAGGTCAATATTCTGGCCTTTCTTGCAGGTTTGTCGCAGGTCGGTAACAATCTCTTCCACGGCCTTCTCTATATCTATGGACTCGGGATTGTTCTGAATTTTACCCGCTTCAAGCTTATCAAGTGAGAGAAAATCATTGAGTATACTGGTAAGGTCATTTACGTTATTCTTAATTCTCTCCACATGTTTCTCTCTCTTATCCTCAAACTCAGGATTGTTGTTATACTTGTTGATCAATGAGGCACTGGACAGAATAGTACTTAGGGGCGTTCTAAATTCATGTGAGGCCATGGATACGAAACGAGTCTTAAGCTCGTTCAACTCCTTTTCTTTTTCCAATGATTGTCTGGCTTCTGACTCAGCTTTCTTCCTTACCTTAATTTCATCTTCCAGTGTTCCTATGGCTTTCTTGAGTTCTTGCGTTCTGTCCTCAACTTTCTTTTCAAGTTGAGCGGCATAGGTAATTAGCTGTTCTTCGCTTTTTTGCAGGGCCTCCTCAATTTTCTTTCTCTTTGTAATGTCGATCAGAAAGCAAATAATTACTCCCTCTCCGTTGATCTCGGTCGGGTTCAGGCTCACTTCAATTGGGAATTCAGTCCCATCTTTTTTGACTGCTCGTAGGTCTCTACCCACTCCCATCTTACGCGGAGTCGGATTCTTATTGAAGTCTGCCCTATGATTTTTATGTGAAGCCTGCTTCGGCTTAGGGATTAAAACTTCTACGGACTGCCCTGGTAGCTCATCAGGCTCGTACCCAAATAATCGCTCACTTTCGGGGTTGGCCAGTAGTATCACGCCTTTGCGATCTGTGAGCAAGATACTCTCAACACAACTATTGAAAATTGCTTCAAATGTTTTTTCTCCAACTGTCATATTGCCCGAAATGGAACTCATGTCTGGGAAACTTATTCGCTGTAAAACTACGCATTTCTACACTCTGGAAAGGCCTGAGCACAATCACTCAAAAAACTGATTTTCGTCATAATTGGCCGCCAAAACCGCCCGTAGTTTTGAATAAAGATTGATTTCTCTTACATGAATCCCGTCGACAATATACTAGTTCCGATTGACTTTTCTGAGACATCCAGGAATGCATTAAAGTACGCGATTGCCATAGCTGAAAAGGCAGGTGCCAGACTAACCCTCGCTCATGCTATGCGCCTTATCCCCCCCACACCAAGCACGCACCGCATTGTTCCAGGTGATCTAAAATCTGAATTAGAGGAAAGTGTAAAAGCCCAATTTTCGATTTTAAAAGAAGACATCCTGGACTTCACAGAACTGCAGTATGAGTTCGTTACGAAAATTGGCTTCTCAATAGATGTTATTGAGTCAATGGCCAGTTCCAAGGTTTATGATCTGGTTGTAATGGGTACCAATGGAGCAACCGGCCTTAACAAATTTTTCGGCAGCACTACATCAGCAATAATCAAGGAGGTAGATGTACCGGTAATCGCTATTCCTCCTGAGGCCAGTTTCCATGGATTTAACTATGTAACAGTGGCCAGTGATTATGAGAATCTGGGAGAACCATATGCTCTACAAGTACTGGCAAGTATTTGCAATGACTTTGATTCTGAAGTGACAATAGTCAATTACAACAATCCTGATAAGATATCGGAAGAGGAAATGAAGGGCAATTTAAAATACGACAGTTACTTCAGAGAAGGCAAACTAAAGTATGAATTCAAGAGCAGTACGGATGTAGTAGAGAGTTTATTAGAGTATGCCGCTGAAGTAGAGCCTGATCTCTTAGTAATGATACATAAGAACAGAGGTATGATAGAGAGCCTCTTTCACAAAAGCGTCACCAGTAAAACTGTTGACAACATAAATCTGCCAGTAATGGCAATACCATCTTAGAATATAAATCTGTACAACTATGAAAAAGATATTAGTTCCCACCGACTTTAGCGAGCAAGCGAAATACGCGCTCGAGTTTGCCTACCAGGTGGCTGCCAGAACAAATGGCGAGATAGACTTGATGCACGTTGTAGACTACCCTCCTGCAGCATCTTTTAGTGTTATGGGAGAAGTAACCATGGATCCTAACCAGGATGCATACACATTGGAGGTGTTGAAAAGAGTTAAGAACAACCTGGAGGAAATTGCCAATGACGAGAAATACAACCTGGTAACGATCAATACTTATGCTGAAATGGGCAATCCCTATCAGAACATTGCGAGGGAAATCGCAGGTAAAGACGCTGATCTGGTTGTAATGGGTACCCAGGGAGCTTCAGGACTTAAAGAAATGTTTGTAGGCTCAAATGCAGAGAAAATGGTGCGGTTTGCCAAATGTCCCGTAATCACGGTGTCTGATTACTTCGATGTTACGTCCATAAATAGCATTGTGGTCGCCATCAACCCTGAGGATGAACAAGATGAAGTACTGGAGGAAGTAAAGAAATTTCAAAAGCTGTTTGAGGCAAAATTGGATCTGATATGGATCAATACCCCCCACTTCATTGAGAATGAAGATCGTATGAGGGAGCAATTGCAGTCAATTGCCGAAAAACATGGCCTTGAGAATTTCCAGGTGCACGTTTACAAATCTATAACTCCAGATTCTGGTGTCCTTTTCTTCGCTGAAGAGTTCGGCTCGAGCATGATAGCCATGGCAACGCACGGCAGGAAGGGCCTAAGCCACCTGTTTAGCGGTAGCCTTGCTGAGGATGTAGTAAATCATGCTAAGAGACCTGTATTAACCTACAGTTTATCACCGGTGGCAGAGCCTGCCAAGTCTTAACACAATCTAACTCTGACAACTAAAACACCTGCGCCATGACGTACGAAAATCCCATCAAACATATACTGGTTCCAACAGACTTTAGCGATCAGGCAAATAATGCGCTACGGCTGGCCTGTGACATCGCCAGAAAGACAAAGGCAGATATCACTTTGCTCACTGTTGTTGACTACCCCGGAGGCTCTGCCTTCAGCACTTTGAGTGTGGGCACCTCCGATCCTACTGAGAACAAGTACATCCAAGATCTATTGAAAGAGATTGAGGCCAATATCGAAGAAATACCATCAGATATTGATACGGAAGGCATTAATCTAATTAAGAAAGTACAAGTGGGAAATCCCTTTACCCACATACAGGATGAGATTAATCATAACGATTCAGACCTGGTGATAATGGGTAGTAAGGGATCCAGTGGTATTGATGAGGTATTTCTGGGATCTAATACTGAAAGAGTAGTAAGAAGGGCTAAGGTGCCTTTGATTACGGTAAAGCAGAAAGTGAACCTGAATGACATCCAGAAAATCCTTTTCGCCACCAGCCTTGACGAAGACGACGCCCAGTTGGTTGAGAAGGTGAAACAGCTACAAAGCATTCTGGATGCCAAAATCTTCTTCACCTTCATTAATACTCCAACCAACTTCCGCAGAAGCAGAACTACCAGCGGAATGATGCGAGACCTTGCTACAAAATACATGTTCAAAGATTATGAACTACACACCTTCAACGATGTAACGGAAGAAGACGGCATCATACATGCCGCCGAGGAGTTTGATGTTGACATGATTGCACTTGCCACTCATGGCCGCACTGGACTTGCCCACCTCCTTGGGGGTAGCATTGCCGAGGACGTTGTAAATCATGCCAGGAGGCCTGTGTGGACATTTAACTTAAAATAGCTGATGATGGAAAAGCAAGTTTCAGAAATAATGACAACCGACCTGGTTACTGTAAATACCGACGATGGCCTACTAAAGGCCCAGGAACTCTTCGATCAAAATCAGATCAGGCACCTACCTGTAGTAGAATCCGAGAAGCTGGTTGGCATATTAAGTAAAACTGATCTTATGCGTCTTAGTTTCGGTAGTACTTACGGAGAGAATGACTATGACGTGGATAATACGGTCTTCGAAATGTTAACAATTGGTCAGGTAATGAAAAACAAGCCTGTGTCAGTATCTCCGGAAAAAACGGTTAGGCAGGTTGCTGAAATGCTCACCGAGGAAGAGTTCCATGCATTGCCTGTTGTTGATCAAGACAAACTGGTGGGATTGGTAACTACCACTGATATTATTAAACATCTACTTCAATAATTAGGAAACAACCATGAACTTCGACACTCCAATTTCTCAATTAATGACCAGCGAAGTTGTCTACGCAGAGCCAGACAACAAATTCACACAAATTCGGGATTTATTTCTGAACAACAACATGCACCACCTCCCCATTGTTAAGGAAGGTAACCTGGAAGGCATAATTAGTGTGAATGATATTATGAGGTGCTATGCTGTTGATGCTGCTGGCCTCAGCAATATCGAGGATGAAAATCTTGATCAAAACTTCAATATCGAAGCCATCATGACCAAGAGCCCGGTGCACATTGCCCCCCAAGCAGGTGTTAAGCACGCCATACGGATTTTTAATGAGCACAACTTCCAGGCCTTGCCTGTAGTAGACCTGGGAAAATTGGTGGGCATCATCACATTAAAAGACATCGTAAGTCACCTGGCTGGAGAATAGCGCATGGCCAAGGCCAATCAGACCACAGTCACTAATCAATGCTTTCATTGCGGCGACGACTGCATTGAGGAGATAGTAGCTGAATCAAAATCATTCTGCTGCCATGGCTGTTTGGCTGTATACCAATTGCTTGAAGAAACCGGACTAACAGACTACTATCAGTTTACGGAAAAGCCAGGTACAAAACAATCGCAGGATGCCTACCTGCAATACGACTATCTGGACACCCCCGCCGTCGAAAATCAATTACTACTTTTCGAAAATGCCCGCAGCAAAAGGGTAAAAGTTGAAGTTCCTGATATTCATTGCAGCTCTTGTATCTGGCTACTGGAAAATTTAAGCAAGCTAAACCCTGGTATTACTTCATCTGAAGTATCATTTACCAAGAAGGAGTTAACCATTGATTACGATCCTAGCCTTGTTAGGCTAAGTGAAATTGCCCACCTGCTGCTAAGAATTGGGTACCCTCCAACGATAAACCTGGGCTCTAAATCAAAGAAAGCTAAGAACTCTGGTAAAAGTTTAATGTTGAAGCTGGGAATTGCCGGATTTGCATTTGGCAATATTATGTTGCTGAGCTTCCCTGAGTATTTTGGTTTTGAAGTCGAGAAAGAGTTTCAGAATTTTTTCGCATTCATTAGTATGGCACTTTCAATTCCAGTGTTAGTATATAGTGCGAACGGCTACTTTATAGCAGCATGGAAAGGATTGCGTCAACAATTCATTTCCATAGACGTCCCGATTGCCCTGGGAATTGCCACCTTATTTATTCGTAGTGCCTATGAAGTAATACTGCAGGTCGGTACCGGGTATTTCGATTCACTAGCTGGCCTGGTTTTCTTTTTGTTGATTGGTAAGTGGGTTCAGCAAAGGTCTTATAGGCAACTCTCTTTTGAACGAGACTACAAGTCCTATTTCCCTTTGGCGGTGTTGAGGAATGTGAAGAATGGTGAACAAGTAGCCACTCCCGTCAGCGATTTGCAGGTTGATGATGAGTTATTCATCCGTAACGGTGAAGTGATACCCACCGATTGCCAATTGCTTGATGAAAGGGTGGATATTGATTACAGTTTCGTTACTGGCGAGTCGGATTTGGTGCAAAAAACCCTCAATGCGAAGATATATGCAGGTGCCAAAGTATTTGGCCAGGCCGCCCGGTTTCGGGTACTGAAGCCGGTATCTCAAAGCTACCTAAGCAGTCTGTGGGGTAATTTCTCCAAGGAAGATAAAGAAGCCAGCCGCTCCCTAATCGACAGCATTAGTAAGTATTTCACAATTGCCGTCGTATCTGTGGCTATACTGTCGCTAGCCTATTGGTGGGGCATCTCATCCAGTGCTGCTATTCAGGTATTTGCAGCAGTGCTTATTGTGGCCTGCCCTTGCGCATTGGCATTGGCGACCCCATTCACATTAAATGCAGCCTTAAGTGTGTTGGGGCAAAACGGATTTTATTTGAAGAAAGCAGAAGTAGTTGAAAGGCTTTGGAAAATATCTCAATTGGTCTTTGATAAGACGGGCACACTTACTGAACTCAGTACCAACTCAATGAAATATGTTGGCCAGAAGCTATCTCCTAATGAACAAAGCGCCATACATGGTATTGTCTCGAATTCCACACACCCGTTAAGCGCGAGGATCGGTACTTATCTCTCCTCAGTTGCTGATGAAACCAGCCTATTGTCATTCAAAGAGTATGAAGGTCAAGGCCTTGAAGCGATGGTGGGTAACAACATCTACCGGTTAGGTACGGCATCATTTATAGGCGCTACTGACAACAATAGCAAGCACAATGGTGCAACTGTGTGGGTTGGTATTAATGCGGAACCCAGGGGTTATTTCGAGGTTAGAAGTTCTTTGCGGAAAGGGCTTGCCGCAGCAATTGGCAAGCTCGGAAGTAGCTACAAGATGTCGGTGATATCTGGGGACAACGATCGGGAGGAATTGCTAATCAAAGAAAGCTTCCCAGCCGCAACAAAACTACGCTTCCGGCAGCAACCACATCAGAAACTGAACTATGTAGAATCCCTTGCCAGTAAGGAGCAAGTTATGATGCTTGGAGATGGCCTAAATGATGCCGGGGCTCTTGCTAAGAGCGATGTGGGAGTAGCGGTAACCGAGAATATCACCAGCTTCACTCCTGCCAGCGATGCCATATTGGAGGGCATAAAACTTAGAAAATTACCCCAGTTTATGACATTTATCGGTCGTGTCAGACTCGTGTTGATCTCTGCATTTGCAATCTCCTTTTTATACAACGTTGTTGGATTAAGCTTCGCCATCACCGGCCAGCTAAGCCCGCTAGTAGCTGCTATATTAATGCCCATTAGTAGCGTTTCGGTGGTGGCTGTATCAACATTTGGAGTAAAGTATCTGGCAAAAAAAATGAACCTACTTTAGATGTCAGCCCTATTTATATTAATCGGAATAAGCATTGCAGTGGCTCTGGTTTTTCTACTGCTCTTCGTACTTGCGGTGAAGTCTGGGCAATACGATGATACCGAAGGGCCCTCTATCCGGGCATTATCAGACAGGACAATAAAAAAGAAAGGAAGGAACAATGAAGTTTGAAACCACAACAGTTCGCGATGTGATGAGCACGGAGCTGATCACTATCGAGCATAACAAATCCATGGACGATGTCAGAGAAGTTTTCGAGTCGGTCTATTACAGGCATTTACCAGTAACCGAAAATGGCAAGCTGGTAGGAATAATAAGTAGAACAGATTTCGATAACATAATGAAAGGAGCCTGGATTGCTTCCACGGAAAGCAAGTCAATTGGAAAAGTGCTTTCAAATACACCAGTTGAAAAAGTAATGACCAGATTTCCATTTACCGTACCACCTGATACGCTAATAGATGAGGTTCAGGATATTTTCAAAAAGGATCTGTTTCACGCCATACCAGTCCTGGAAGGTGGAGAACTCGTAGGCATCGTTTCTCAACACGATGTTTTCTACTATGTTAGCTAAGTGTTGGTCTCGGTTCAGGAAAAAAACTACATTTGGCCTCATTGTAAACTGCTAAAAGATAATGTTCTCAACACTTAGAAGAAGCATATTACCGCTAGTGGTAATCTGTTGTAGTGTAGCTCTATCGAGCGCTCAGGATCATAAGGAAGAATATCCCACAGTGCCAGCTCAAGAAGCTCTTAAGACGTTGTTGGAGGGCAACACCAGATTTGTTTCTGGCAAACCACAACATCCACATGAAGCCCGAGATTGGAGAGAAAACCTGGAGAAAGGTCAGCACCCATTTGCGGTGGTAATTGGCTGTAGTGATTCAAGAGTGCCTCCCGAGCTTGTGTTTGACCAGGGCTTTGGAGATATCTTCGTAATCAGGGTTGCTGGCAACGTTGTAGATACTGACGTAATTGCCAGTGTAGAGTATGCCGTGGATCATCTTGACACCAAGCTAATCCTGGTAATGGGACATACCAGTTGTGGGGCAGTTGAGGCCACCCTGGCTCACCTTAATGATCCCGATGGTGAGCCCGCGGAAATTGTCTCATTGCTGTATCAAATCGAACCTGCAGTAATTGGCATAGATAACAATCTCCCGAAAGAGGAAATGACTAATAAGGTAATTTCCCGCAACGTGGAGCTAGCAGTACGAAGGCTATCCCGAACTCCAGATGTGAGGCGAAGCATAAACTCGGGTGACATCAAAATTCAAGGAGCAATTTACAATATGCACACCGGCAAAGTGCAGCTCCAGAACTAACCCCTAGGCATCTGCCCTCAGTGCCTGAACCGGGTTGGAGGTTGCTGCCTTACGTGCCTGGTGAACAATTATTATCAATGCAAACACCAGGGCGGCTAAGCCAATGGCAGGGAAAATCCACCAGGCAATTTCAGTCCTGATCGGGTATCGATCCAGATAATTCTCAAGAAGCAGCCAGGCCACAGGAGCAGCCACCACAAAAGATATTAATACCAACTTGGAGAAATCTCTGGACATCAAAGCTACCAGGCCAGCTACTGACGCTCCCAGCACCTTGCGAATACCAATTTCCTTTATTCTTTGTTCTGCAGTATAACTCGCCAAGCCGAATAAGCCGAGGCCAGTAATGATCATGGCCAGAAAGGCAAAAAGAGAGGCAATGCTCTGGGTAAGGTTAATTGTAGTAAACTTCCTTTGGTATGCTACATCTACAAATTCATAATCGAATGGGTATGAACCGTTGTACTCAGCAAAGACTGACTTTACAGTGGCCAATGAATGCTCAATTTGCTGATTTGCCGCCAACCGGATGGTTACGTAATTAGTCCAGTCAGGTAGTATTACCATAAACATGGGTTTCACCTTTACAAAAGCCTCTCCCATCAAAACATCATCAACCACTCCAACAACCGTTCTTTTACCACCCCAAAGGTCAAGCTGTACTCCAATGGGGTCTTCAATTTGCATTACCTCAAGGGCTGCTTTATTAATTACTATTGCCATTGAATCGCTTGGATAATCTTTCGAAAAGTCCCTACCCATCACCACTTCAATGCCCATAGTGCTGGCATAATCATATTCTGTTGCTATAGTGGTAAAAATCACTCTTAGGTCTTCCGGTTTGCCCGGCCAGCCAACGAAGTTGTTTGAATTAATCTGGGTTATGGCGCTGTTCGAACGAGTTACACCTTCAACTGCACCGCTCCGCAACAGCTCCGACTTAATGAGCTCATATTTTTGACCCATTTCATTATTAAAGGGCACACTAATGAGCTTGTCTTGCTGGTATCCCAGATCCCTATTCTTCAACAGCTTAGTTTGATTAAAAATTACGATGGTGCCAATCATGAGAAAAATTGCAAAGCCGAATTGAAAAACCACCAAGACTTTCCTCGGCGTTGATGCTCCTTTTGAAACAGATATCTTACCTTTTAAAGTACTTACTGGTTTGAAGGCTGAAAGAAAGAATGCCGGGTAGCTGCCAGAGAGGAATCCTGTGGTTAGTATTACTATGGCTCCATATTGCCAGAAGAGCACAGAGCTGTAAGGGATTACCAAAGACTTTTCTACCAAGGTATTATAAGAGGGCAATAGTAACTGAGCCAAACCTAAGGCAACAACAAAAGAAATAAATGTTATAAGTGTGCTTTCACCTATAAATTGAAACACAAGCTCTAACCTGCTGGATCCTAAACTTTTACGTACACCAACTTCTCTGGCTCTCCGTTCTGATCGGGCGGTAGCAAGATTCATAAAATTGATGCAGGCCAGTATCAAAACGAAAATGGCAATCATGGCGAAAAGTGATACATAATCTATTCGGCCGCCGGCTTCTTTGCCGTTTTCGAAGTAGGAATACAAACGCCAGCGAGGCATTGGGTGCAAGAAGAATTCTCTGGCAATGTCGTCTTGCCCCTTTTCCTCCAAAATATTCCTGATGCTTGCCTCAACTTCAGTCTCCGATGCACCAGCATGCAGTTCCACGAATACCTGGTATGAGTAATTGCCCCAATTGGTCCTTTCCTCAACGAAGAAGGGTTGTATGGCCTCACGTTGCTTCCAAGGAATGAGATATTCGAATTGAAAGCTTGAATTCTCCGGAAGGTCTTTCACCACAGCTGTCACTTTCAGCTCACTCTCTTCCTCAACAGTTATCGTTTGATTGATGGGGTCAGTATCACCAAACAGTATCTTGGCAAGGGATTCTGTTATTACTATGGAACTGGGGTCATCAAGAGCTATAGAAGCGTCGCCTGCAACCAAAGGAAACTGAAACATTTCCAGGAATTCCTCGCTTACCCAGTATCCGCGCTTATAGTGCTTCTCCACCCCGGCCACCAGTAACCTCTCATTACCCCATCCTGCTACGACTGAATTCTTGATATTGCTATTCACAGTCTTCATTTCATCATAAGTGGGCAAAGGAACGGAAGACCAACTGTTAATTTCTCCGTCAAATTCAGCATTAACCCAAACCTGGTATAGCGACTCGCTATTGGGCAGAAATCTATCAAATGACACTTCGTCGGATACCCAAAGTAGAATTAACAGACTACACATTAGGCCTACTGACAAGCCTACAATATTTACTACAGAGTAAATGCCATTCTTGAAGAGGTTGCGAATGGTGATAACAAAGAAGTTCTTAATCATGGTCAATAAATTTTAGATCCCCCCAGGAGCCTGACTCCGGATTGGTTCAACTACCATATAAAGACCAGAGGACCTCACCCGGGTTGCGTAATAATGGTCGAAAGATGGCCTAGCGTTATTTTCCTGAGATCAGCCGCATGGCCCGATGGTATACATAGACCAGGAGGTTGGAGGTAAAGTAGCTTGCAATCGTTAGTATTGGAAATTTGACATATACCGGCGCAGACCACTTCATAATAAGCAAAGCTATTGCGCCGATTACCACCATATGAATAATATATACCTGGTAAGAATTTCGATTGAGTAATCTCATCAAGGAGTTAGTGCCATTGAGCTTGTGCCTAAAGAGATCCAATAGTATATAAAGAAAACTCAGCATGGTAAGTAGTAGAGATGTATAATATGCAAATACATCAACTATTCTGGAAACTATGAAATAGTTGCGATCAGGATAAACAATATTCAGAAACAAGTTTAAGGCCACCACGGTAAAAACAGTAATACCCAAGCCTAATACCACATTGGCTATGATCAGGTACTTCCTGTTTCTTTGATCAGAGTCGAAAACCTTTAGCTTGTAGCAAAGGGAGCCCAGCAAAAATACCAGGAAGTACACCAGCAGTCGTTCTCGCTGAAAATCAATTAGTATAGTATAAGTCCACCCACGAAGACCAAGATTAGATATTACCAAGCTGTAAAGAAGGCCCAGGATAAATACGCCAAGCACGGCTTGTTTTAACGTGATTTCGACGTGCAGGAGTTTGGTTTTGCTCAAAACCAGATAAAGGATTTGGAACAGGAACAGCACGGGTAAAAACCACAACCATTGCTGAGTGGGATCATTAGACCAAATACTTAAATCAGATCCGGTTCTTTTGAAAAAGTGAAAATAGCTCTGCCATTCCTCTTGAGGCAAACTTCTGGAATACAAGAAAATGACTTTATAGAGAGGTATTAGAGTCATTACCGCCAGCATCCATGGGATAATTGTTCTTGTAAACTTAATCTTTAAGAAAGTAGCTACGCTGTACTTCTTTAAGGTAATAGGGATAAAATATCCTGAAATAAAGAAAATTAAGAACATGGCGAACACATCCCCATAAAGGCCAATCAATCCAATGGCGTTGCTTTTCATAGTATCGCTTACTATCCATTGGTCCTCAAATCCGGGCTGAAAGGCGATGCTAGCATGGTAAAGTACCACGAGAAAAATCAGGAAGGTTCGGAGATTATCCAGGAAATGAAGACGAGAGCTCATTCGGCTTAGCAATTAGTTAGGTGCAAATAAATAACGTCTCATCAATTACAGATAGCGATTATCGGTATACGCACGGTGACTACCGGTGAAGGACCGAAAAAATTGGTGATCAATCACCTTCAGGCTGGTACTTATCGGCCAATGTTTTTGGGGCCACCAGGCAATATGATTGCGTAACGGCATCTCGTAACATGGGCTCCTCAACCGTGTCCAGGTTTACCTGGGTCCAGCCTTGCCTTCCCCAACCACCAGGAACAGGCTTGAAAGCACCTCCAGGGTGATCGCAAAAAACTGATTGGTCTACTGGTGTCAATTTCAACACAGCCATGCCTGTCTCGGAGGTAAAGGTTACGAAGATCTTCTTCCTTATTCGAAAGGAAATCTTCTCCATGTGGGGCTCTTCAGTTACTTCATCGAAGCTTAAAGCTATTCCTTGTAATACTTCAAAAGTTGCCATGACCAGTCGGTTCGTTCATATTACTCCTGTTAGATAAAAATACAAAGAGCAAACCGGTAATAATTAGTGGTATGCTAAGAAGTTGGCCCATATTTAGGAGTAACCCATCTTCGAACCCCACCTGATTCTCTTTAAGGAATTCCAGTAGAAACCTCATTGAAAATATAGCGGCGACACCTACGCCAAAGAGAAAGCCAGACCAGTTAGTCTGCGGTCTCAACCATATACGGTAAAGCACAGTTGCGATAAGAAAGTAACCCAGGGCCTCATAGAGTTGGGCTGGATGCCTTGGACTTGCGTCCACTATGGAAAATATGAATGCCCACGGCACTTGTGTGGGTATCCCTATTATCTCCGAATTCAAGAGGTTACCAAGTCGAATAAACCCACCAAGGAGAGCACCGGCTATAACCAGCCTATCCAACATCCAAATGAATTTTAACTTGTACTTTCTTTGCACGAACCACAAGGCTAAAAGGCTACCCAACACACCACCATGACTTGCAAGGCCAGCAAAACCTACAAACTCAAATTCCGGCTCAATCACTATTGGTAAGACCTCCAATGGGTTTTGCCAGTAATATTGCGGATCGTAGAATAGGATGTGCCCCAGCCTTGCACCCAGAATGGCGCCAATTAAAACATAGAAGGCCAGGCCATCGAGGGTTCGGAGAGAGATACTCTCCCTTTTAAAAGCAACCGTCATAAATTGATAGGCCACCAAGACTCCGATGGTCCAGCAGAGGCCATACCACCGCAGTAGCTCGAAGGGAGGAAATATCAGCGGATCGATGGTCCAATTAATAAAGGCCATCATCCACCCTGGAAGCAAATTGTCAAAGTAAGAAACACGATCCCGTGCAAAAGTATCCTGGTGAATGATATCCCCTTGGTACTGTTTACTTCAAGCGCCAACAGGATGTCCTCTACCGGAATGTTATCAAGCGAATTCTGCAGCCTTAACTGTCTCCAGGCACTTTCAAGTCTATTTAAGCTCATGGTACGTGGTACTAAATTTTTTCTTCAACTTTTCTTTGAGGCGATGAAAACGGGTGCTGGCGTTTGTGGCACTAATACCCAGAATACCAGCTATTTCCTGGTGATTGTAGCCCTCAAGGTTTAATATCAACAGTGCTTTTTCTTCGGCTGTAATTGAGTCTAGAATTAGAGACAACAATTGCTGATCGTCATCAGCGTAATGCACAGCAACTGCGTAGTCAGATGGTATTTCCTGGAAGCGAAGTTTAGTCTTGCGAAGGTGGCTAATAATGGTATTCAGACTGATGCGGTATATCCAGGTACCAGCCTTAGAATCTCCCCGGTAATTTGGAAATGCCTTCCACAATTGCAGCACTATTTCCTGCCTAATGTCGTTACGGTCCTGGATTTGTTTGTAGTAGCAATTGCAAAGGCTATTGATAATACCTTGGTTGTTCTTCACCAAGGTTAAAAATGCGTGACTACGATTTCCATCTTTACTAAACACAACTTATTAGTCGTGGAAAAAAGGAAGTTATCACACTTAGGTGAAATTATTTTCAGAATAGACTGTTAAACTGCTTACTATTTCTCCGGCGGAAGTAAGACCTGATCAACCACATGTACTACCCCGTTAGAAGCATCAATAGTAGCAAGTACCTTTGCCCCATTAACAGAAATATCATCTCCGTCTCTTTCTATTTTCACCTTATCTCCGTTGGCCTGATATAGCAACATACCATCCTTAAGCAGGTCGCCTTTGTAGGTACCCGGAGCTGCGTGAAAGTGAATAATTCCCATCAGTGTGGTCTTATTCTCGGGCTTTAACAAGTCGTCTAATACACCCGCCGGCAAGGCCTCAAATGCTGCATTTGTTGGTGCAAACACCGTTAATGGACCATTGTTGGCCAGAACATCAACCAAGCCAGCTGCCTGTACTGCCGCAACAAGTGTGGTGTGATCCTCAGATCCAGCAGCAATTTGTACAATGTTCTTGGCAGAAACGTCATCGGCAACAGAAGCCTGGCCCTTTATTGGAGTGGCTTCTTCATTAGCAGCCGTGGTATTACTTTCTTCTTGCACCGTGCAATTCCACAGAAGTGTTGCCATTGCAACGAGGCCTAAGCAGAGGACAATTTTTTTCATAACTGTTCGGTTTTGATTCTGTTAAGCTGTGAATGTATTGATCACCACTTTGCCAGGCGATGATTAAAGTCAAGCATGAGAAATGACTTTAATCAGTAGTTGCGGTAACCTCTTGTAACCATGTCTCGTTTCATTAGTTATAATTTTGTATATCAAAAGATAGAAACTTGCCTCATCTCCCGGAATTCTATGACCCACCAACACAAAACACCAATATCAGCCAATAAGCTGCTTAAGAAGATCTGCGGCCATGCCCTGTACGAAGAATTCAGAGGGGACCTTCAGGAGCAATTCGAAGCCCAATCGAATGCTTACGGAAAGCTAAAAGCGAGGCTATGGTATTGGCGAGAGGTATTCGTTATCTGCTGGCATTTCTATAACCGCAAGGAGGCTAATCCCCAACAGTTGCCGGGAGGTCCTTCATTCCCGCTGTTCGGCAAGCATTTCAAAGTTGCACTACGCAGAATTTGGCGCGAAAAGTTATATAGTGCCATTAACATTTCAGGTCTGTCCGTTGGTCTTACCTGCTGTTTGTTACTGTTAATCTTCGTTAGCAATGAGCTCAACTACGATAGGTTTCACCAAAACAGAGACAACATATACCGGCTACTGGTACATAGTATAGATGAAGAAGGAGAGTCAACTGCCGCCGCAATAACCGCGGCTATTGGCCCTTCGATGAAAGGTGAGTTTCCGGAAGTAGTTAATTGTGTCAGGCTGTCCTACCCCGCAACCGGCTTCTTCACCAATGCCAAAGGCAGCAAGATCAAAACTCAAAATATCCATTACGCAGATTCCACTTTCTTCTCAATATTCAGTTTCAGTTTGCTAGCAGGCGATCCAGCGACAGCTTTAAACCGGCCAAATACCGTCATTATCACCTCTACCCTGGCCAAAAAACTTTTCGCAGATGAACAGCAGGCACTGGGAGAAACTATTACGGTCAATGGCAAAGATATTCTGGAAATTACCGGAATCATTGAAGATTCTCCTGCCAACTCTCAGTTACAATACTCCGCATTAATCTCCTTTTCCAGTTTGCTTAACAAAGGCTTATTTCTTGACTGGAATGGTGGCTGGAACTATTACACCTACCTCCAATTGCAACCTCAATCAGATATTGATCAACTAAGGCAACGGTTTCCTCCATTCATGTATAAGAACATCAACAGGGAACTGGAAGAGTACGGTATATCCTGGCAATTGAAACTACAGCCACTAGCCGAAGTACACCTCTCTGATGGCATAGAGGGAGAATTAGCCACCAAGGGGAGTTGGGGTACCATTATTGTTTTTTCCTCAATTGCCGCTGTAATTCTTTTACTGGCATGTATAAATTTTATCAACCTTAGTACTATTCAAGCGCACGCCCGCAGCAAAGAAATTGGTATACGAAAAGTAACTGGTGCCACCAAAGAGCATTTGGTTATACAGTTCTTCATTGAATCGGGGGTAGTCACTATGCTGGCCTTTTCTCTTGCTTTCATAATAATATTACTAAGCCGGCCATTGATTAGCCACCTATTCGGCAACACCCTACAACTACTTGTACTTAGCAATATCCATATCATCTTATTATTAATCGCAGCACTTTTGGCTATTACTCTTGCGGCTGCCATCTACCCGGCCTTCTATCTTTCTTCACTGAAACCTACCCTGGCAATTAAGGGGAAGGGAGTTAAAAAGGCTGGCACCCATTCTTTAGGAAGCGCTTTGCTAGTTTTTCAGTTCGTCATATCCATTGTGCTGATCGCCAGCACCTTGATTGTTTACCACCAGATGTCCTTTATTAGACAGAAAAATTTGGGATTCAATAAAGAGAACATATTAGTAATCAATCTCCAAAGCAAAGACTCTCGGCAAGGTGTTGAAACTTTAAAAACTGAACTTCGCAGTATTGGCGGGGTAATAAGACTGGGGGCGTCTTCAGAGGTTCCGGGTAATGGGTTCACGTCTAATGGATATTTACCTCAGGGTTTGCAAAACCCTATTATGATCCATGCGCTGGACATTGATAGTGACTTTCTATCTACACTGGATATAGATATTGTAGAAGGCAGAAATTTCGACCCAGCAAGAATCACTGACAAAGACGCTATTCTGATCAATGAAACGCTGGCCGACCGCTTGGGTTGGGAAGATCCAATAGGAAAATACATTGAGCGCAATGGTAAGCATGAAGTGATTGGAGTGGTTCGTAATTTCAATTACGCCACTTTACATCAGCAAATTGAACCCTTGCTATTTACCCAAAAACCTTGGCGCGGATTCTCCCTTCTTTCAATTCGGGTAAATGCGACCAACATTCCCTCTACCCTATCGCAAATTGAAGCCAGGTGGAAAGACATCCATCCCAATGAGCCGATCGATTATTACTTCCTTGATCATTCCTATAATGAGGTCTACAAAAAAGAACGGCAGCAAGGCCAGTTATTTATGGCTTTCTCTGCTATAGCTATTATAATCGCTTGCTTAGGGCTGTTCGGCCTGGTATCATACTCTCTAAATCAAAAAATCAAAGAGATTGGTGTGCGCAAGGTACTAGGAGCTGGCAATGGAAACTTGCTGATAATCCTAAACAAAAGTTATCTGACAAAAGTCATAATAGCAGTTGTCGTGGGCTCGCCAATTGCCTACGCTGCGGCCACCAGATGGGTGAGGTCATTTCATTATCACGCAGATATATCTCCACAATTGTTGATGCTTTCGGTAGCAATAGTGTTCAGTTTTGCCTTATTGGCCATTAACCTGCAAACACTTAAAGCGGTAAATAGAAACCCTGCCGAAACCCTAAAGGAGTATTAAATACACCCAGTTATCTATCAAGGTACATTAAAGTCCACATCACCCCATTGCCATAGTGCCCGCTTAGGCACCTTTAGGTGATGGCAAATGTCATTTCCTAAACTGACCGCGGTCATCCTTTCCTAATACTTGTTCAGTCAATTTTACGGCAGATAGAACAACCTACTCATATGAACAAATTCACACTATTATTCGCAATTCTGGCCGTATTTATGGTCAGCTGCGGCGGATCATCCAGTGAAAATGCTGACGCTCCTCCGCCCAAATCAATGGTGGAGAATGCCGAAGCAAGCGAAGATCCGATGGCCAATAAGGGAGTTGGACCGATCGAGTCGTTAACTCTGGCTCCGGAAATAGATCAGGCCATGGCAGCTGAAGGAAAGGAAATATTCGAATCCCTATGTACAGCGTGTCATAAAGCCGATAAGAAGTTCATTGGTCCATCGCCTCAAGGTATTATGAGTCGGAGATCTCCTGAGTGGATAATGAATATGATACTCAACCCGGAGGAGATGGTTAAGTCTGATCCCATTGCTAAGAAGCTACTTGTTGAGTACAACATGGCACCTATGGCTAATCAAAACCTTACTGAAGATCAGGCTCGCAAAGTATTAGAATACTTCAGAACACTTGAATAAGGCTATTACAATACAACCAAACCGATTTGAAAAATCAATCAACTGAATTCGCTAAACATAAAACCATGCATACAATGAAACCTAGATTATTAACGAGTTGCCTCCTCTTCGTAGTAGGCCTCTTCATATATTCCGGCTGCGGCAATGCCACTAACCAAGGTGCACTTAATACCAGCAGTGCTGCAGAAAAGGTCTACGTGGCTCCTGGCGAGCACGATGAGTTCTATGCTTTCTTGTCAGGCGGCTTTAGTGGTCAGCTTAGTGTCTACGGGCTACCATCGGCACGTCTTTTAAAAATAATTCCTGTATTTGCCGTAGACGGAGAGAAAGGCTATGGCTTTAATGAAGAGACTAAGCCCATGCTAAACTCCTCTTATGGCTTTATACCTTGGGACGACGCCCACCACCCTGAACTATCTCAAACTAATGGCGTACCCGATGGACGCTATGTTTTCATCAATGGCAACAACACGCCTCGGGTTGCCAAGATCGACCTTTCGGTTTTCGAAACCACCGAGATCATTGAGATCCCCAATAGTGGCGGCAATCACAGTTCGCCCTTCACCACCGAGAATAGTGAATATGTAGTTGCTGGCACCCGCTTCAGTGTTCCAATTCCCCAGGAAGATGTGGCCATTGATTCCTATAAAGACAACTTTAAAGGTGCGCTCACTTTTATTGGATTAGATGACGAGGGGCACATGGACATCAATTTTCAGGTGTTGGTACCTGGTTACGACTATGACCTTGCACACTCTGGCAAAGGTAAATCTCACGGCTGGATGTTCTTCACTACTTATAACACAGAGGAGAGCCACACACTTAAAGAAGTAAACGCCTCACAAAACGACAAGGACTTTATTGCGGCAGTAAACTGGAAAAAGGCCGAAGAATATCTGGCTGAAGGAAAAGCTAAGGACTTCCCTACTTCCTATCTCATTAACAGGTATGATGAGACTACTCATACCGCAACCTCCATCACTAGAAATTCGGTGAAGGTGCTGATCCCGGAGGAATGCCCCGGATTGATCTACTATCTGCCTACGCCTAAATCACCACACGGTGTTGACGTTGACCCTACCGGGGAATATATAGTGGGTAATGGCAAGCTCTCTGCAGATCTTACAGTTCACTCTTTTGATAAGATGATTGCAGCCATTGAAAACGAATCCTTTGAAGGCGAAGTTGATGGTATTCCTATTCTTAAGTTCGAAGATGTTGTTGCCGGCACGGTTGCCAGTGGTGGCTTAGGGCCATTGCACACTGAATTTGATGCCGAGGGCAATGCTTATACCACATTCTTCATCTCATCTGAAGTAGTAAAATGGAAAGTAGGAACCTGGGAAGTTCTGGATAGAGCACCCTGCTACTATTCTGTTGGCCACTTAATGATTCCTGGTGGTGATTCAAGACAGCCTTGGGGCAAGTACCTGGTAGCCATGAACAAGATCACCAAGGACAGATATCTTCCGACCGGCCCAGAGATGAATCACTCAGCACAGTTGTTTGACATCTCGGGTGATAAGATGGAACTACTGCTGGATTTCCCTACCGTGGGAGAACCTCATTACGCGCAAGGCATTGCTGCTGATGTGGTAAAGGCTAATTCCAAGAAGATATATCCTATCAATGAAAATGAGCACCCGCATGTAATAAGACAAGAAGCTGACGCGAGGGTGGTACGAGAAGGAGATGTGGTTAGAATTTACATGACCTCCATTCGGAGCCACTTCACTCCGGACAACATCGAAGGTATTAAGGTTGGAGACAAGGTTTATATACATCTGACAAACCTTGAGCAGGACTGGGACACCCCTCATGGTGTCAGTGTGCTGGGAGCAAACAACGCAGAGCTGCTGGTAATGCCCGGACAGACAGAAACGCTGTACTGGGAGCCTACCAAGCCGGGAGTTTATCCCTTTTACTGCACAGATTTTTGCTCTGCACTACACCAAGAAATGCAGGGCTACATAAGAGTATCAGGTAGAGGCTCGAATGTAGAACTGTCGTGGTCAGTAGGTGAATAGTTGTCAGACGAGGGGGCGGCTTTCCGCCTGGAGACTGCCCCCTCAAATTTTGAATAGAAATGAACAAGAAACCCAATCTCATCATGCTCCTGGCAGCTCTTGCACTACTGCTGCTATTCGTCTTCCCGCTTTGGAGTATCACGCTAACAGCACCTCAGTATCCTCATGGGGTTAGCATGTATATCTGGATAAACCAGATTACCGGCGATACCGAATTCACCCTGCAAAACATAAATATTCTCAATCACTATGTGGGAATGAAATACATCGAACCAGATTCAATACCTGAACTGACCTACTTTCCATATATAGTAGGTGCCATGACTGGCCTTGGTCTGATCGCCTCATTTGCAAGAAGCAGAAAGGTATATCTAGCCTGGGGCATTGTGCTGGTGATCCTTGGAGGGTTAGGTATTTACGACTTCTATCTGTGGGAATACGACTATGGCCACAACCTCAGTCCAACTGCTCCAATTAAAGTACCTGGCATGGCTTATCAACCTCCCCTCCTTGGTAGTAAAATGCTATTGAATTTTAAAGCCGATAGCTATCCTCATTGGGGTGGGCTGTTCCTTGCACTTTCGATATTCGGTAGTTTTTGGGCATTCCTTAAAGGAAAAAAGAAGAATAAAGCTGCGCGAAGTGAAGCATTTCGAACAACTACTACAGAAAATCACCTACAAGCATCTTAATATGTAACAGACCAACCTTAAGCTGACAACTACCATGAAATATCTGACAACTACAACATATCTGGTGGCCACGTTATTGTTAATATCATGTGGCCAAAATCCTGTGCCAATTGATTATGGAGCAGATGGATGCCATTTCTGCCGTATGACAATCGTGGATGAGAGATTTGGTGCCGAAATTGTTACAAAGAAAGGTAAGCCTTTGAAATTCGATGCCATTGAGTGTATGATCAATCACTTGCATCAGGTTGAGGGCCCTACCGATCAATATCTGGTTCTTATTTCAGACTACGTAAATCCGGGTGGCCTGATTGATGCCAAGCAAGGCTATTACCTCCATAGCAAGAACGTGCCAAGCCCAATGGGCATGTACTTGTCTGGCTACGAGGATAAAACCGCAGCTGAGGAAAAGGCAAAGGAACAAGGCGGAACTGTTTACACATGGCCTCAATTGGTAAATGGCTTTCGCACATTATCGGACACAAGCGCTGAGAAAGTCAACCGATGAGAATCTTAGCAACATTTGTTGCCGTTTTATGTTTCCTGAACAGTAAAGCGGTTCCGTCTGACACGATACGCGTTTGTGGAAACTGCGATCAAAAATCGATTACTGCGGCTATTGCGGCTGCTCAGCCCCATGACTTTCTGGCTATTGAAAGTGGCGAGTACAAAGAGGGCAACATCCTTATAGATAAACCGCTGACGTTGCTGGGAATTGATTGGCCTGTAGTAGACGGTAACCTTGAGAACGAGATATTGACAATCACTGCTGATAGCGTAAGCATAAGCGGCTTGCAAATCCAGAATGTGGGAGTAAGTTACACTAAAGATCAGGCCGGCATCAGTGCCCAGAAAGTCAGTAACATAAGCATTGAAAACAACAGACTTTTCAACACCTTCTTTGGTGTTTATTTAAAGAATTGTAGCCAGTCAAGAGTTGTAAACAATGACTTTGTTGGTAACGCAGAAAAAGAAATTTCCAGCGGCAATGCTATTCAACTCTGGTACAGCAAAGAAATTCTCGTGGAGAATAATCAAGTGCGAAATCACCGTGATGGCATCTACCTGGAGTTTGTTGACGACAGCGAGATCATCAATAATGTAAGTGAAGGTAATCTTCGCTATGGCCTACACTTCATGTTCTCAGATCATAACAACTACCATCGAAATACCTTTAAGAATAATGGTGCTGGGGTGGCGGTTATGTTCTCTAAGTTTATTGAAATGGTTGACAACTCATTTGAAGATAATTGGGGAACGGCAGCTTATGGTTTGTTGCTTAAAGAGATCTACGACGGCAAAATTGAAGGCAATTTGTTCAACCAAAATACCATAGCTATTTATGGTGAAAGCGCCAACCGTCTACAAATCCAGAACAATACCTTCAGCAACAATGGCTGGGCTCTGAAGATTCTGGGTAGTTGTATGGATAACAACTTCACTCGTAACAACTTCATTGGCAACACATTTGACATAACTACCAACAGCCCCCGGAATTACAATACCTATGATGGCAACTATTGGAGTCAGTATAGTGGTTACGATCTGGATAGAGACGGCTTCGGTGATGTGCCCCATCGTCCTATGAAGCTCTTCTCCTATCTTGTCTCCCGTTCAGAGTCGTCTATCGTTCTAATGCGCAGTTTCTTTGTGGACATCATCAACTTTGCCGAGAAAGTAACGCCCATGTTTACGCCAAAAACATTGATTGACAGTTCACCACTAATGAAACCTCTGCTATGATTGAGCTTAAGAAAGTGACTAAGTCATTCGGTAAGCAGGTGGTGCTTGATGAGATCAATCTCAACATCACACCAGGCAGTATTTCAGCCATACTGGGTCCAAATGGTTCTGGTAAAACCACCATCATTAAGTCTATTCTGGGCCTGGTAATTCCAAACTCTGGTGAAATATATGTCGATAATCAACCTACAATTCATCAATGGCAATACCGATCAAAGATTGATTACCTGCCACAGATTGCGAGGTTTCCAGAGAACTTGACAGTAAAAGAACTTCTAGCCCTGGTAAAAGACATGCGTTCGCAGGAATCATCGGAAGATGACTTGTTGAAACGGTTTGGGCTAGTGGAGTCGGTAGATAAGAAGCTAAGAAACCTATCAGGAGGTACCAGGCAAAAAGTTAATATTGTAATCACCTTTATGTTTGATAATCCCGTGCTAATTCTGGATGAACCGAGTTCAGGTCTGGACCCCGTTTCTCTCCTTACCTTAAAAGATCTGGTTTTGGAAGAAAAGGCCAAAGGGAAAACCATTTTGCTTACTACCCACATCATGAGCCTGGTAGAAAACCTGGCCGATGAGGTTGTGTTTCTGCTGGAAGGAAAGGTATACTTCCAGGGCACCAAAGATGAGATAATCAGTCTTACTCCAGCATCTGATTTAGAGAGGTCCATAGCTCATCTCCTATCCAATAGCCATCAAGAACAACCTGTTTCTGCAAACCAAATGGAGGAGAGCTATGAATAGAACTTTGAAATATACCTTCTATGACCTCATCAGGAGCTGGTGGTGTTACGCCTATTTCGGATTTTATTTCCTTACTGCCGGAGCAATTCTCTACCTCAGTGGAGATGCCAACCGCGCGGTGGCGAGCTTAATGAATATCATCATTATTCTCAGCCCCTTAGTGGGTACTCTTTTTGCAACCATGTACTACTACAACTCGAGGGAATTCATGGAACTGCTATTAGCCCAGCCTGTTCGAAGAAGGAGTATTTTTCTTGGACAATATCTGGGACTGGCCGGTTCATTGTCATTGAGCTTCCTTTTAGGCTTGATAATACCTTTCATAGTGTTAGGATTCTTTGGCTCGGAATTCGGAAACTTCCTAATGCTATCAATTACCGGGGTTTTGCTAACCTTCATATTTTCAGCTATCGCTTACTGGATTGCCATCAGGCATGAAAATAGAATTGTTGGTTTTGGTATAGCCATTTTCACCTGGCTCTTCCTGGCCGTAATCTACGACGGCATCTTTCTCCTCATCCTGATTTTGTTTGAAGACTACCCTTTAGATAAACTTACATTGGGGCTAACAATGCTTAACCCCATAGACCTCTCTCGAATCCTTCTTATGCTGAAACTGGATATATCTGCATTGATGGGATATACCGGAGCCGTGTTTCAAAAATTCTTTGGAACTAATGCCGGCATCACCATTGCCTTCGGTGCCTCAGCCCTATGGATACTAATCCCGGTCATGTCTTTTTTGAGGAAAGCGGCTAGAAAAGACTTCTAGGAATTTAACATTTCACCTAAAACTTTTTCAGCCCTGGTTTGCATCCTCTATGAAAGCAAATCACCAAAAACTATGTGTTCCATCAAGAATTATGTTCAGTCTTTTATAATCATACTGTTATTCACTGCTGGCGGCCACGCGCAAAAGTTGCATATCGAAGGAGTTATTAATGCCGAAGCTGAGAATCCCATTGTTTATCTCAATAAGCAAGAACTACCTTCCAGAAAGATGATTCCTCTCGATTCAGTGCGCCCCGTCGGCAGGCAGTTCAGTTTTAAAATAAAGCTTGAAGCCGGGTATTATCAAATTAAATATCACGACGACGAAAGAGGGGCCGGCGCTCTCCTGCTGCATGATGGAATTAATAACCAGGTGAAAGTGAGCATCGATACCGTTCGGCTAAGTATGGGGCTGATCAAGCGTGTGAATATTAGCGGCTCAACCGAGAATGATCGATTGAAAGATTACTTTGAGCTGAGTGCCCATTACTACCGCGGCTTTATTGCACCAACCACCAAAAGAGTTCAAAAAGCCATAACTGATGGGGCCGAACCAGCAGTGTTAGATTCCCTTAATGATGCGCTCAAATACTATCAATCGAAGCAACGCCAAGAGTTAGACTCTGTCGTACTCAATGTGATGGGTACTTCAATGGCTATTTACCAAACCATGCCCACCTGGGACAAAAGTAATTTCGATCTGATAGATACAGTTATAAAGAGATTTGAGGAACAAAAGCCCGGGCATTTCATCACTCCGTTGATAGTAGCCAGAGGTATAGATCTAAAATCGAAAAGTGTTATTGACAAGGACTTCATCGACTTCACACTTACTGCCTACGATGGCGATGAATTCGTGCTAAGCGAAGTTCAAGGAAAGAAGTACGTATTATTAGATTTCTGGGCGTCTTGGTGTGGACCATGCATCAGGAAGTTTCCTAGCATGAAAAAAATCTACGAAAAATACAGTGACAAGCTGGAAATAGTATCTGTCTCAACTGATACCCGAAAAGAGCGATGGGAAAAGGCCTCAGAAAAGTTCTCATTGCCCTGGATAAATCTTCTTGATGAGAAGCAAGCAAATAATAAGAAAGTATTTAGTCAGTATGGGGTAAGAGCATTGCCCACCAACTTCTTAATTGATGCTGATGGAAACATTATCAGCAAAGACATCACATTAATAGATTTAGAAGACCTTCTTAATTAAGCCGAAAACCAAACTGATTAAAATCAGGTTTTGAGCTGACCGATGCTTCCCTAGAACTGTGGCATCCTGTCTACCTTCAAAAAGTAGCAGAAATGGTGCTATGGCGCAAAAGAAGTCAAATACACGCCTCTTTTTGATGATATTGATAATCATAGTGCTGACGTTGCTACTACTGACATCGAACATCTAAACAAGAAAAAAATGGTTGCAACAATAATCACCACCATGGCCGAATTGCTCGAGGCCCTCAACAATAAGAACTCTAATTCCAGCTACCTGGATATTATGGAATCTGTAGATCTACCTGCAACAGAGCTTGAGCCCTACCTTTTTTGGCGAAGTGATCGCTACACCCGCAACTGCATCAATCATACTGATGACTATGAATTGCTGGCCATCTGCTATGAGAATGGCCAGTCTACCCCCATTCACGACTTTGATTTCCAGGAAGCATGGATACATCCTGTTATGGGCAAATTACAAGAAGAGCGATTTAGACTTCACCATGCAGACAAAAGCCCACAGAGAGTGAGCTCCGTCACCATGGACACCCGAGACTTTGCCTATATGGATGAAATCACCATCCATCGTTATAAAAATATTGCCGACGGGCGTACAGTAACATTAAATCTTTATGTGAAGCCCATTGAAAAATGGCGAGTGTATGAAGCCGGCAGAGCTGTGCAAGCAGTAAATGTCTCCTATGACTCTGTCTACGGAGGCAACTTTAAAAATTAATAAACTAAACCTTAAAAAAGCCATGCCAACCAATATGAGTAACGCCGATAGATTTATAAGAACTGTGATTGCAATTTTGATGCTTGTACTATACTTCTCTGGCATTATCACCGGAGTATTAGGCATCTTGCTAATAATACTTTCTATTGTTTTTGTACTTACCAGTTTGGTAAGTGTCTGCCCACTTTATGCCTTGTTCGGAATCTCTACCTGCAAAGTGAAGGCTGAAAAATAAGGCTGTCCAACACATCATCCATTGAAATCCGAATTCCTTGAGTTCGGATTTTTTTATTCCAAATTCCATGGTACTTAACAACATGACTTTTGTCAGCTTTTACCCAGACTTAAGTCATTTGGTGCCCTGCCCCCCTGAGATAGCTTAGCAACATCGTACAAACCTAATTGCTGATCGCCATGGAGCTGGAAAAATTCAGTTATGACAATAAGATTGTCAAATATTTCGCAATTGCCACAGTAATATTCGGAACCGTCGGAATGCTGGTTGGCCTATTGCTCGCAATCCAACTTTTTTATCCCGTATTCAATTTCGACTTGCAGTACACCACTTTTGGTAGAATTCGCCCATTGCATACCAATGCGGTGATATTTGCATTTGTGGGCAACGCCATGTTTGCTGGGGCCTACTATTCCATGCAGAGGCTTCTGAAGGCCCGTATGTTCAGCGACACGCTAAGCTGGATACATTTCTGGGGTTGGCAACTCATCATTTTGGCTGCTGCCATTACCCTTCCACTGGGATTAACAACCGCCAAGGAATATGCTGAACTTGAATGGCCAATTGATATCGCTATCACCATTATATGGGTAGTGTTTGGAATCAATATGATCGGCACCATCATCAAGCGGCGCGAGAAGCATATGTACGTGGCCATTTGGTTCTACCTGGCATCATTTGTAACGGTAGCAGTGCTGCACGTTGTAAACTCATTTGAAATTCCTGTTACCCTATTTAAGAGCTACTCGCTGTTTGCCGGTGTGCAAGATGCCCTGGTTCAATGGTGGTATGGTCACAATGCCGTGGCATTCTTCCTAACGACGCCCTTTCTGGGCTTGATGTATTACTATTTGCCCAAGGCAGCTAACAGGCCGGTTTACTCCTACAAGCTTTCGATTATTCACTTCTGGTCGTTGATCTTTATCTACATCTGGGCCGGCCCACACCACTTGCTTTACACCTCTTTACCTGACTGGGCCCAGACTTTGGGAGTAGTCTTTTCTGTGATGCTCATTGCTCCTTCATGGGGAGGTATGCTAAATGGCTTACTTACCCTTCGCGGAGCCTGGGATAGAGTTAGAGAAGATCCAGTATTGAAATTCATGGTAGTTGCAGTTACAGCCTACGGTATGGCCACATTTGAGGGACCCATGCTTTCACTCAAAAATGTAAATGCTATTGCCCACTTTACAGATTGGATTATCGCCCATGTGCACGTGGGAGGACTTGGATGGAATGGCTTCCTCACCTTTGGTATGCTGTACTGGCTAATACCCAAGATGTGGGGCACGAAGTTGTACTCGACTAAGCTGGCAAATTTCCATTTCTGGATTGGCACCTTAGGAATCATCTTCTATGCCTTACCGATGTATTGGGCGGGTGTCGTTCAAAGTCTTATGTGGAAAGAATTCACAGCCGATGGTTTCCTTCAATATCCAAACTTCCTTGAGACCGTAACCCAGATTATCCCCATGTACATGTTGAGGGCCCTTGGTGGTTTACTCTACCTCACTGGAGCTCTTGTAATGACCTACAACTTGATAAAAACTGCCGGGCAGGGCTCATTCATAGCCAATGAAGACGCTGAGGCTGCTCCGCTACCAAAAAGCTCTGGCTCATCTGGACACTGGCACCGCTCTTTAGAAAGCAAACCCGTACTTTTCACAGTATTATCATTAGTTGCAATATTAATAGGGGGAATATTCGAGTTCGTTCCGGCATTTATGATCAAATCGAATGTACCTACCATTGCTAATGTGCAACCATATACTCCCCTGGAACTTCATGGCAGGGATATTTATATAAGGGAAGGCTGTACGACTTGCCACTCTCAAATGATCCGACCTTTCAGGTCCGAAACTGAGCGCTATGGTGAGTATTCCAAGGCTGGGGAGTTTGTTTATGACCACCCATTCCTGTGGGGATCTAAACGAACAGGTCCGGACTTACAGCGGGTTGGCGGCAAATACCTTGATAGCTGGCACTACCAGCACATGTTAGATCCATCCAGTCTTTCTCCCGGATCCATCATGCCTGCATACCCCTGGTTGCTTGAGCAATTGATTGATAAGGATTTAACCGCTGGCAAAATATCGGCCATGCGCACATTAGGGGTGCCCTACCAGCTACGCTACGAGGAAATAGCAAATGACGACCTTGATATACAGGCACAGTCTATAGTTAACTCTTTAAAGGCCGATGGCATTGAGACGGTGAAAGAAGCAGAGATCGTAGCCCTAATAGCCTACTTGCAACGGTTAGGCACTGACATAAAAGTATCTGATAACACAACCGACCAAAACAACTAGATCATGTTTAAGCATTATTTCGAACTAATTGAGGGGATCGCTATCTGGCCTATTATATCATTGACAATTTTCTTTGTATTCTTTATCTGCGTCACACTTTGGGCATTTTCTGTACGAAAAGACTACATCAAAGAGATGGAGGAGCTTCCACTTGACGATTCAGAATTAAAGGATATTAACGCTCAGAATGTTTAGATCATGAAATCATCGAGTATACTACTTGTCGCAATGTCTTTCTTCGCCCTGCTTCTACCCAATTTCGCAGGAGCTCAAGAATCATCAACCGGTCTTAACAATACCGACATACTGCTTATTTCAATCCTGGCAGTTCTGGCGGTAGCCATTTTGGTTCTTCTGGTAACCGTTTATGTCCTCATGGAAATGCAGAAGGCAATGGTGAGAACACAACAAAAAGAGGCTGAAGCAGCGGGGTTGCCTTTCGAAATAGAGCCTTCCTGGTGGGATCGGTTCAGGGCAAAAATGTGGAATATCGCGCCAATTGAGAAAGAGGAAGATATTATGCTTGATCACGAGTATGACGGCATAAGAGAGCTAGACAATCACCTCCCACCTTGGTGGAAGTACATGTTCTATCTAACCATAGTATTTGGGGCCGTTTATGTTTTAAATTATCATTTTTTCAAATGGACACCCTTACAAACTCAAGAATACAACAACGAAATGGCCGCAGCTGCTCTGGCCTTGGAGGCTCGTCAAGCGGCACTTGGTGACCAACTGGATGAAACCAATGTCGAATTCAGCGATGACGCCACTGTCCTCGCCAACGGCCAAATCATTTACGACGCCAACTGCGCAACCTGCCACAGGGCAGATGGCGGTGGTGGCATCGGGCCAAATTTTACTGACAACTACTGGCTTCATGGCAATGATATCAAAGACATCTTCCGCACGGTTAAATTTGGTGTACCACAAAAAGGTATGATCTCCTGGCAAGCCCAATTAAAGCCGGCTGAGATTCGTGATGTCTCTTCCTACATTAAAACGATGGAAGGTAACAACGTGGAAGGTGGCAAAGCACCACAGGGTGATTTATATGAGCAGGAAGCAGTACAAGAAATTGAAGAGGAGATAGAAGCTGACTCCACCCAGAATGACACAACAAACTAACACCAGTGATCTTTATCAGTACGACGAAGAGTTTCGTGATAGTATCTCAACTGTAGATAAAGAAGGCAAGCGAGTTTGGATTTATCCAAAGAAGCCGGCGGGTAGATATCACAATGCTAGAATTGTAGTAACCGTAATTCTGCTGGCCTTACTTTTTGCCGGGCCCTTTATCACTATTGCCGGCCAACCATTATTACTCTTCAACATCTTTGAGCGCAAGTTCATAATCCTTGGTACTACATTTTGGCCGCAGGATTTCCACTTATTCGTTCTGGCAACCATCACCTTCTTCGTCTTTATTATACTCTTCACGGTTGTTTTTGGAAGAATTTGGTGTGGATGGGCTTGCCCACAAACACTATTTATGGAGATGGTATTTCGCAAAATCGAATACCTCATTGAAGGCGACGCCACTAAGCAAAGAAAGCTAAATCAGGCTCCCTGGAATACTGAGAAGATTTTGAAGAAGGGCCTGAAGCAAGTCATATTTCTGGCAATTTCCATTCTCATCGCCCACACACTTATGGCCTACCTGGTTGGAATTGAAAGAGTGAAGGAGCTGGTTAGTTCATCGCCAACAGAAAACATGGCGGGCTTTATGGGTCTGCTGGTGTTTACCGGTATCTTCTATTGGGTTTTTGCCTATTTCCGCGAGCAGGCCTGTACAGTAGTCTGCCCTTACGGCCGTCTACAAGGTGTTTTGTTGATCAAAGATTCCATAGTTGTTGCTTATGATTGGCTCCGGGGAGAACCTAGGAAGAAGATACGAAAGGACGATGTAAGCAGCGACCGTGGCGATTGCATCGACTGTAAGCTCTGTGTCCACGCCTGCCCTACCGGCATAGACATCAGAAATGGAACACAGCTCGAGTGCGTAAACTGCACAGCCTGTATCGATGCGTGTGATGAGGTAATGGATAAAGTAGGCCAAGATCGCGGCCTTATTCGTTATAGCTCTTACACTGCTATCGAGTCTGGGCAGCAAAAAATATTCACTGCCCGTGTGGCTGGCTACTCAGTAATATTACTAGCCCTGGTAGTGGCTCTCTCCTATTTTATGACCACCCGCTCCGATATTGAAGCTACTTTCCTGCGAGTGCCGGGCATGCTCTACCAGGAAACTGACGACAATCAAATTAGTAACCTCTACAATGTGCAGTTTGTAAATAAGACTTTTGACGATCTAACACTAAGGCTAGAAATACAAGGTGAAGTTGGTTCGATAGAGCAGGTTGGAAATCAAGCCTTAACTATCCCGGCAAATGGCACTTTCGACGGGGTTTTCTTTATTAAAATACCGAGAGAAGACATAAAGAGTGTAAAGACGGAGGTGACCATTGAGCTCTACAAAGGAGACCTTCTTATCGATGATGTATCAACCAATTTTCTAGGACCTAACACCAGATAATATGAATTGGGGAAATAAGATCTTTTTAGCATTCGTACTTTTCGCAGCCTACATAATAACGCTGGTGGTGGTTTGCGTTAAGCAAGATTTTTACCTGGTATCACCAGATTATTACAATCAAGAGATTGCCTACCAGGATCAGATAGAAAGGCAACAGAATTTGGCAGAGCTTGAAGCAAGGCCCGAACTTCAATTCAGTCGTAGTGATTTGCTTCTGACGTTAGATGTTCCCAAAGAACAGCGCTTTGATGGACTTTCGGGCACCATCCACCTATTTAGGCCTTCTGATGCCGGCAAGGATGTAAAACTTGAAATAAAACTTCCACAAGACCAAGGTAAGTCAATCTCTCTCAATGACTTACAAAAAGGTTTGTGGCGAGTAAAATTTAACTGGAGTTGGGATGGCAAGGAATTTTATCAGGAGAAAATTATTGTAATCTAATGTTTGAAGGCGCCGCCATAGCACTAGGATTTGTAGGGAGCCTGCACTGTGTAACGATGTGTGGACCCATTGCACTATCATTATCGGCGCAAACCAACCGGTTAGGATTCATTCTTACTAGACTATTCTACAATCTAGGAAGAGTGACCACCTATGCTTTCTTGGGGTTGTTGATTGGCACCATTGGTGAATCTGCTCGGCTCCTGGGTTTACAACAAGGTCTGTCAATCGCAATCGGCGCCATCCTTATACTTTCAGTGCTTCTTACAAGGGTCAGATTTACAATTAACCCGTTGAACTCCCTTTACCTCAGATTCAAAGGTTACTTTTCAGCATTTATAAAGAGCAAAAGTGTCAGCCGGAATTATGCCCTCGGATTAATCAATGGGCTCCTGCCCTGCGGATTGGTTTATCTGGCCATGCTTGGTTCATTGGGTACAGCTTCCCTTAGCGGTGGCATTCTATTTATGACTTTCTTCGGCCTTGGCACTATACCCAGTCTATTGGTTGTTGCAGTTGCAGGCAAGGTTGCAAAACCAGCATTTACCAGGCAGGTGAGTTCCTTGGCACCTGCATTAACCGTCATCCTTGCATGCCTGCTAATTCTCAGAGGCCTTAATCTCGGCATTCCCTATATCAGCCCTAACCTAGTTATTTCAACCATTCCCATTGTTACAGAATGTGCCATTCCCTAGAAAATAACAAGAAGATATAGCCATGAAACATTTAGACTTAATAAGACAACAACTTAAAAAACTTGCAGCGATTCTCGCTCTAGCCATATTATTCACATCATGCGCCTTTGTAAAAGTCAATACCCTTTACGATAAAAACACCGACTTCAGCCAGTACAAGACTTTTTGCTGGTTGCAAGGTTGTGAATTCACTTTTCAGGGCCCTGAAAGGCTGAATAACCCGGAAACAATTGCCATATTCCAGAATGCCATTATTGACGAGCTAGCTGCTAAGGGCTTCGTTCATGACGAAAACGACCCTGATTTTATGGTTGATTTCCACATAATCGTAGAAGAGAAATCAACGGTGCTTTCTCAACACCACATCTATGACAATGACTATGTATTCTGGTATCCATTGAATGATCAGGTCTATCACTATCTCGATGGTTCTATAATAATAGATATTGCCGACCACAAGGCCAGTAAAATGGTATGGCGCTCTGACGCCCAAAAGTACCTGGAGCAACACCCAGATGTAACTGAGGAAAAAATCAGAAGAGCTATTAAGCTGGCGCTGAAGAAATTTCCCCCGAAGCAGCAATAGAGCTAATTACTTTTTTCGAAAAGAAAACTTTTCAAGTCGTAAAGGTTTTATAGTTTCGACTACTGATAGATACTGAAAGATCTTTATGAAAGAGGTGACTATTGTTGGAGCCGGGCTGGTAGGCTCTCTCTGGGCAGTTTATATGTCAAAGGCTGGCTATAATGTCAAGATATTCGAAAAGCGCTCAGATATCCGCAAAACGGATATTGCCGCCGGCAAGTCTATTAACCTGGCTTTATCTACCCGGGGGTGGAAGGCTTTTGAAACGGTTGGCATAGCAGATGAGATCAGAAAGATTGCCATTCCCATGTATGGTCGAACCATGCACGATTTAGAAGGTAATTTGACTTACCAACCATACGGCCTGGATGACCAGGCCATTTATTCGGTTTCCAGGGGTGGCATTAATGCGAAGATGATGGACATCGCCGAAGATCATGGCACAACACAAATTCATTTTAACGAATTGTGCACTGATGTAGAACTGGCAAAGGGTGTGGCATATTTTAAGAATCTTGAATCTGGTGAAGAAACCAAAGTGGAATCAGATCTCATTTTTGCCGCAGATGGAGCTTTCTCCGCTGTTCGCTACAACGCTATGCAGAAGCTCGATCGGTTCAATTATGAGCAGCGTTATATTGATGATGGTTACCGTGAGATATTGCTGCCTGCCAATGATGATGGATCTTACAAGTTAGAAAAGAACACCTTACATATATGGCCTCGAGGGAGATTCATGCTAATCGCCTTGCCTAACGAAGATGGGTCCTTCACTTGTACCCTCTTCATGCCACATCGCGACAATGAGTATTCCTTTGAAAACCTTAAAGCCAGGGAAGACATAAACGACTTCTTTAAAAACGTATTTCCGGATTTCTTCGAACTGATGCCCAACGTTGCCGAGGCCTGGGCAGACCACCCGCTTTCGTCTCTGGCCATTATCCGGTGCTATCCCTGGGCTCACGGTAAAACAGTGCTGATGGGAGATGCAGCCCACGCTACGGTACCATTTTACGGACAAGGTATGAATTCGGGATTTGAAGACTGCAGTATTATGTGGGAGTTGATGCAACAGCACAACCAAGATTGGAAGACCATCTTTGAAGCCTTCCAGGTTTCGCGAAAGCCCAATGGAGATGCTGTTCAAAACCTGTCACTTGACAACTACTATGTAATGCGCGACTATGTTGGAGACCCTGAATTCCTCTTGCAGAAAAAGTTCGAGAGAAGAATTTCTGAGCTTTATCCAGAGAAATATATGCCGCTCTACTCCCAGGTGTCTTTTAGCCACATACCTTATGCTGAAGCCTATGAAAAGGGAAAAGAACAGGACAAGTTCATCAAATCGATTATGTCGAAATACGATATCGCGGCTTTATTCGAAAACGAGGGAATTGATGAAATTATACATAACTACTATGGAGAGACCGTTGACAACTGAATAGTTGCTAAATAGTGCTTTGGTTCCTTCTCTCATGGAATAGTAGATAAACCGTAATCAGCAAAAGAAGTAGAGCTCCAAATTGGTGCAACACCGCAAGCAGCAGGGGTACGCTCATTACCAAAGTTCCCACCCCTAACAGAAATTGGATCAAAACCATAACGGCCAAAGCATTATAAGCTCTTTGTAGTTTATCATTAACGCGGATTCTCCTGGCCTTATTCCATAAATATATTGCCGCAAAGAATACCAGCCAGCCCAATGTTCTATGAATGAATTGTACAGCCAGCGGGCTTTGAATTAACGCAGCCACCCCCTGTTCGTTTAGGGCGTCTCCAATACCAGGCGCAATCCAGGAATCTCCCATTTTCGGAAAGGAAGGGTATAAAAGCCCCGCCCTTAAACCAGCCACAAACGCCCCAAATACAACCTGTACTGATAGCAAAGCCATGAATACCCTCGTACTTGATCCCATCGGCCTGTTGTATTCTCCAGCAGCCTTGGGATAGAGCATGCTCAGCATTACCCACAGTATATAGCTGATGATTAGGAATGCCGTACACAAATGAATTGCTAAGCGATAATGGCTTACATGTGGTACATCCACAAGCCCACTCTTCACCATAAACCAACCAAAAAATGCTTGCAAGGCACCCAGACCAAATACTACTAGCAGATGCTTCATTAGGGGTTTGCTTATCCTTTTCTTTATCCAGAAATAGATAAATGGCACGATAAACAACAAACCCAGAAATCTTCCCAACACCCTATGGATATACTCCCACCAAAAGATGGATTTGAAGTCTTCAAGAGAGTAATAAGAATTGATCTTTTGAAATTCGGGAGACTGCTTATAGGCTTCAAAAGTTTCTTGCCAGGCTTCAGGCGACATTGGTGGGATGGTTCCAGAAAACAGACTCCAGTTTACCATAGAAAGGCCAGAATGTGTCAACCGAGTGATACCTCCAATTACTACCATGGCAGCAACCACCACAGCACCTGAGGCTAGCCAGGCCAGAATTTGATTTCGATGTTTTGTCGGCAAATTTTCCATCTATAACGGCTGCAAATTACGGCACAAACAATGCTCCATCAACGGCCGATGCAGCTTAATCGGCAATTACCTAAATCCAGCCATGTGAGTGAAGTCATTAATTGCACTGATGAATATCAGTTGCACTTTCTTCAATCGATTGGATATTTAATTCAATTTAAAAACAACTAAAATCCCTAGAAGTTTAGACCGGAAACCCCCAATAGGTTCGGACCGGCCAGTACTAGAAAATTGTTATGAAAAGTATACTTGTACCCACAGATTTTTCCAAATGTGCTGGCTATGCGGAGAATTTCGCCATTGAACTAGCGGCCAAGTCTAAAGCTCAAATCCACTTTCTGCATATCTCCAGTGTGCCCATTGACTGGGTTACACTTAGCAACCCGAAAGTGATTGACCCCTACCCTTCAATTACCAGAAAAATAACGCAGGTGAACGCCTCGCTACAGAAACTAACCGCGAAAGCAGAAAAGGCTGGAATAAAAGCTGAGAGTCATCTAGTCTATAACAGCGATTTAACCGCAATCGTAAAATGTGCCAAAACCTACAATAACGATTTCATTGTAATGGGATCGCAGGGCTCTTCAGGAGCGAAGGAAATTTTTATGGGGTCGGTGGCCCAGAAAGTAGTGAGGCTTGCCAGTACACCGGTATTAACGGTGAAGAAACCAACCAAACTAAAATCCATAAACAAAATCATGTTTGCGGCCGATTTTGAGGAAAAGGTTATGGAACAGTATAAGCAGGTATCTGATTTTTCCAGAGCGATCGGGGCGCAACTCCACCTGGTTTTTATCAACACAATTCAGAATTTTCATGATTCCCTGGAGATAAAAACTAAGATGGGAAACTATGCACTCTATTCCCCGAAAGTGGTTGCGGCCACCCACGTTATAAACGCTTACGACCTTGAGGGTGGTATTAAGCTAGCCTGCGAAGAAGGAAAATTTAACCTTGTGATAATGATCACTCATGGCCGTCAAAAGCTCCAGAGGTTGTTTGTTGGTAGTGTTACAGAGCGCATAGTGAATCACCTGGACATTCCCACACTTAGCTATCATTTCAAAAACAAATGAAAAGCATTCTTGTCCCCACCGACTTTTCAGTTGAAGCTACTCATGCCTGGCAAACAGCACAACAAATTGCCAAGCAGCATAATGCCGAACTTATTGCTTTGTACGTACTGGAACTGCTCATACCTCACTCGCTGGAGGCTGTACCAGAGATAGCTGCGATTGGAAGCAGTAATGACGAAGCTAAGCTACGAGAAGCTATCCTTTCTCACATGCAAAAAACATTAACCACTCCTGATGGGTTGAACGCTAAACATTTAGTAGCATCAGGCGATACTTTTAAGACCATCTCAGATGTGGTTGCTGAGCAGAAATGTGAGCTAATCGTAATGGGCTCCCAAGGCAGTAGTGGACTTAAGCAAGTGCTGATTGGATCCAATGCTGAAAAAGTGCTTAGGAAAAGCCATTGCCCGGTACTCATTACCAAAGACGAAACTCATTTCGAGAACATCAAGGAAATTACCTTTCCAACAGACACCAGTCTTGCTCAAGACAAGGTAGTATCGTCTTTAAAAACATTCTTAAACAACCCGAAAGTTTTATGGCATTTGTTGACTGTTAACACGCATTATACCTGGAAGGACAAGAATCAAATGATGACCGAGCTGATAGCCTTCGCGAAACGCAATAAGCTTTCAAACTACACTACTAACGTGCTGGCTTCTGATTACGTGGAAGATGGCATTATCACCTTTGCTGAAAATGTAGATGCAGACCTAATCGCTATGGCTACCCATAGCAGAACTGGTTTTGCACATTTGGTTGGTGGCAGCGTAGCCGGAGACTTGGCAAACCATGCGAAGAGGCCGCTTTGGGCTATGTCACTAAAGGCAAACTAAGCGCATAGGCCAAATTTTCTACTTGCATACAATTGTTGTTACTTTGGGTTTTGATCTTTGGCCATGGCAAGAATCTCTGTCCTACTCTACTTAATTTTGTTGTTGTCTTGCACCGAAAAAAGTGGCAATAACCAGCTAACTATGCTACCATCTCCAGCCGCCGATGGCAGTGGAGAGCCGTACCTATTTACTTCAGAAGATAATGAAGTGCTGCTAACCTGGATCTCCGAATCCAAAGACACCGATAATCAACTTCTTCTTTCCAAGCTCAATGGTGATAAGTGGAGCAATCCCACATCTATTCTTTCTGGAAGGGACTGGTTTGTAAACTGGGCAGATTTCCCCACGATTGTTTCTAATGGTAACCTTCTGCTATCCCATGTTCCAACCAAAAGCGGATCAGGTACCTACGCATACGATGTCAGTGTGATAATGTCCAAGGATGACGGCATCACTTGGGATGCTCCCTTTATTCTTCATGATGATAGCACCCAGACTGAGCATGGGTTTGTGACGGCTCTGCCCTATAAAGATGGTTTCTTCCTGACCTGGCTCGACGGTAGAAATACCGGCGGTGGTCATGGCCATGGCGACGATCAATCGGCCATGAGTATTAGGGGAGCGATTATTAATGGCAATGGTGAAAAAACTGATGACTTCCCCCTGGACATGCGTGTCTGTGATTGTTGCCAAACCGGTGCGGCTATAACTGATAATGGCCCAATTGTGGTATACCGCGATCGTTCCAACTTCGAAATCCGAGATACTTATATAGTAAGAATGGTAGAGGGTAAATGGACTGAACCCATGGTAGTTTTCAAGGATGGTTGGGAAATCTCCGGATGCCCCGTAAATGGACCAAAAGCTGCAGCTGTAGGCAATAATTTGGCGGTAGCCTGGTTTACAGCTGCGAAGGGAGTTGCAGCAGTCAATCTTGCATTTTCTACTGATGGTGGAGCAACTTTTAACGACCCAATACGCATAGATGAAGGTAACCCATTAGGCAGGATTGACTTGGTAATGAGAGATGATAATTCAGCTTATATCTCATGGATGGAATCAGCAGGAGATAACGCAGTTATCAAATTTCGCCAGGCAAATCTCAACGGTTCAATTGAAGCATCAGCAACCATCGCAAGCTCCAGTGCGGCCAGGGCCAGTGGCTTTCCTCAAATGACCAAAGCCACGGACAAACTCTATTTTGCCTGGACAGATGCCGACAGCACCAAAATGGTCAAAACGGCTGTATTCAGGTTGTAACAACCTAATTGAGCTCCTCTTCTACGCTTCCACAACGTAACATTACGTCGCCAAAATAGGGGTTCAGCACCTGATCTGAATCACTGAGCCAAAACGCCCCTTTAAAGTCGAATGCCATTGGGCAGTATTGTCTATAGGCACCCAAACCTTCCACGCCATAAGCCACTAAACTCTGGTAAAGCGTATCGCTCAATGGTGAAAAGGCCTGCCTCTGGCCCTCGACTGTCTGGGCTTCGATTATGCTATCAATGCTACTCCTCAATACCTGAAGGTAACTCATCCATTGATCATGTGCCTGCCCGGTGATTAGTGTCATATCAACACCAGCAAGTACCGTTTGCAAATGCCTTGCTTTGTCTGCGGAGGTTACGGAATCGGTCTGAATAAGGGCATCCTTCACCGGAAGGTATGCCGAAAATACCGCCGCCAATTGATTCTTGAAATCTTGATTCACATCCCCCATTTGAGGAATAGACGGAGAAGCTTTCTCTTCCCCTTCAATGAATTGCTTGGTGCCTCCTGCACCAAATGGGTTCATCATGCTGACTTTACCCAATAACTGAGCGGAGGCATCAACTTTGAAAACACCGTTTGAAACTATCTCATCTCCTTCAGAGAGCCCACTCAGCACAATGTAATTGCCACCACTTTCAGGACCCAATTCGATTTCCCGGAATTGAAATGTTGGTTGCGAATATCCAGGCTGCTTAACATATACAATAGCGCGTTTGCCCGTCCAGAGTACGCTGGTTTTGGGAATCAGGAGAGACTTCGAGGAATTTCCACGCGGCTCAGAAATCAAAGTGCCTTGTACGAACATCTCCGGTTTCAGCCGCCCTCCCTTATTGGAAAGCTCAGCACGAGCTGCAGCAGTCCTGGTCATGGCATTAACCGTCGGTTCTATAAAAATGATTGATGCCTCCAGGGTTTCACCAGTTAAGGCAGCAGTTTTAATCTTGACCTTGTCACCGACCGCGATTTGAGGAAGCTGACGTTCGTATAGATCAAATACGACCCACACCTTAGTCAGGTCAGCGATGTCAAACATCACCATACCATCTTTTACATGACCACCTTCTGAAATATGTTTATGAAGTATGGTTCCAGATCTGGGAGCAAATACATCAAAATAGAATTGAGGTTCTCCTTTCTCCATAATATAAGCTATTTGTGCATCCGTCAGCTCCCACAGCTTAAGCTTTCTCATAGCCGATTTGTAATATTCAGGATTTGAATCCTTAAACCTTACCGCCTCAAAAAGCTCCTTCTGCGCCGTTACCAGGTCAGGGGAATATATAGTGGCCAATTTTTGGCCTTTACGGATAAATTGCCCCGTATAATCAGCATATAGTGTTTCAACTCTTCCGTCGAAGTGTGCCGTAACTGAAGCCAGGCTTCGCTCATTGGCCTTAATGACTCCCTGTATGCTAAGATTACCTGACATTGCACCTGATGATACCAAAGTAGTTTGGATGTTAGCCAACTGTATCGCTGCCTCAGTCATCTGGACCTCATCAATACCAACCTCTTCAGTCATAGTAGAAACTGGTACTAGGTCCATAGCACAAATTGGGCATTTTCCGGGTTCATCCTTCCGCACGTTAGGATGCATTGAGCAAGTCCAGACCTCAGCGACAGTTTCATGGCCATGGCCCTCATGCTGGTTATCCACCGTATTTCCTGGAGAAATCATCCGCCCTACAAAAACTCCAATTGCCAGAATAACTAATCCCATCAGCACTCTGTTGTGTAATACCTTCTTCATCTTATTGACTTTATGTAATCTGAATTTCCTATTAAGTAGTTGATATTATAGCTCGCTATGTTTTGGTCTACCTTAGCTCTCTCCCCGGCCAATTGATACGAAAGTTGCTTACTTTCCATCTGAAGTAATTCTGAAAACTCTTCCTCTCCTGTAGTAAACTCCGCTTGCAACAATGATAGAGATCGCTCTGCCAAATCAGCCAAATCTTGGTAAACAAGCACCCTGCGCTCCGCATCCGCAAAATCTCTAATGTGCATTTCGAGAACTGTTTCTAACTCGTTGATTCGAGCTGCCAGTGTATGCTGCTTACTTTCTGTGTTGTGCTCCACCTCCCTCTGTTTGGCTTTTACCCGATTGCGATTAATTGGAATAGTTAAACCAATTTGTGGAAGCACGAAAGCGTCTTTTCCGTTATCAGGTAGGATAACACCACCCTCCCTTTCACCAACATTTATGTAAGAGGCACCAACCGTAAGACTGGGCTTACCGCTTAGACGCGCCAAATTCATGGCATATTGCTGGGATTCCAAATCAATTGCCGCAGCCCTTACTTTGGGGTTAACACGCTGCAGACTATCTACCATCGCTTGCTTATTAGAAGAAAGGCTTTCAATCCAGTTTTCCTTGGGGAATGTCAGGGGTTCGTCCGAATCATCATTGAGCAGATTTCGAAATTTCTTTATCAAGTAAACTTGCCTGTCTTCCAACTGCCTAAAGCTATTAGCTACCTCTTTTTCCTCCATCTCAGCAAGCAGAACATCTGCAAAAGCTGTTTTGCCACTTTCGAAATTTACACGGGCTAACTCCTTAAAGGATTGCAGTAATCTCAGGTTTTCACTCGTAATTTGCTGCGCCTTGTGTAGGTAGAATAGCTCCTGGTAAATGGATTTTACTTCCATTTCCAGTCTCAGCATCTCATCGATTACTTTCTGGAATTGCACTTTACTGTTTTCAGAGGCCAATGCAGATTTGCTCTTCAGCGTATTGAACCAAGGGAATGATTGGCTCACCGAGGCCATAGCTCTTTGCGGGCCAACCCGGGTTTCAACCGATTGGGTAAACACACCTAAACCAATGTTGGGATCTGGTAAGCCCTTTGCTTGCTCTGCAAGCTCTTTGCTGGCCTTGTGTTTCGCCTCCGCAGCTTTGACCACCGGGTTATTCGCAATCGCCAACTCCACATATTTTGTCACTTCACTCTGCGCCATTAGATGACTGTGTAGCAGAAGCAGCAGGATTGTTATTGTTAAGTTTCTCATAATTTAGGTAGCAAAACTTCAACATGATTTTCTCCCAATTCGATATTATCCACGTGTCCCATTATGCCACCATTTTCACTGATCACGTGCATATGTACTGTAGATCCGTGGTGGGTAAAAATTCCTTGGTGGCTCTTGGAATAAAAGCCGATTATGGTTACTTCCTTACCACTGAGTGACCCTTTGAGTGCACCCTCTTTATGATTTGCTATGTCCGTAGTTGCGGCATTGTAGTTGATAATATGATAGTCCAGCTTTTTAAAGGAACCCACTAATTTGAAAGGAAATGGCCCTTCTATGTTGGCATTAAGAGCCAGCCTCTCTAATGATGCCTCGAGATTACCCACGGCGGAAAACGAAAGCCAATCACTTACTTTTGCTGAAACATACAATACAGCGCCACTGCTCAAATCGTCACCAACCTCAATAGAACCTGCGCTAACACGGCTCATGTAGATAGTGCCATTGTCGATGGTTAGTTCACCCCGTAAGGAATCCAGCGCTCCTAAGGCATACAAATCTTTGGTGGCAAGGGTGTCGAATTGGATATTGGTTCTAAGGTCACCCTTGTGCATTATTGACATGAGAGCTCCTTTGTACACAATCGCAACATTCCGCGGTTGATTTTGGACTTCGCTACTACCTTCCTTTGGAGAGGAACAGGCGGCAAGCAGAAACAGCAGGAAAATATATCTATTTCTCATTTTTTGCTTTTTTAAGTTTTGACTCCTGCCACATGCAGTAAAGCACGGGCACCAAAAAGACTGAGAGTACTTGAATCAGCATACCACCAAAAGTGGGGATAGCCATAGGCCCCATGATGTCAGAACCCTTCCCTGTGCTGGTAAAAATTGGTAACAAGGCGATTAGAGTTGTTGCGGTAGTCATCATGGCGGGCCTAATTCTCAGTAAACCTGCCTGTATTACTGCTTCACGCACTTTTAGCTTCTCTGTGGGGTTGCTGCGAGCAAAGGTTTGCTTGAGGAGAGTGGCCATAAGTACCCCATTGTCAGATGCGACTCCAAACAGTGCAATAAATCCAACCCAGACTGCCACGCTGAGATTTATGGTGCCAATGTTAAACAAGTCTCGGATGTTTTCGCCGAATAGATTGAAATGTAAAAACCACGGCTGCCCATATAGCCACAACAGGATAAACCCACCCGCAAAAGCCAACACAACGCCGGAGAATACCATCAATGATGATTGCACATTCCCAAATTGGAAATACAATATGAGGAAGATTACCACCAGGCTTATAGGGATTACAATACTCAATCGCTTAGTGGCTCTAACTTGATTCTCGTAATTCCCGGCAAACTCGAAATTTACTGAGGATGGAATTGCTAACTCACCAGATGATAGCATGTTATCTAAGTGCAGGCGGGCATTCTCAATCACTTCAACTTCGGCGAAGCCTGGTAGTTTATCAAAAATGACATATCCCACCAGAAATGTATTTTCACCTCTTATATTTTGCGGCCCCCTGGTGTACGTTATCGAAGCCAACTCACTAAGTGGTACTTGTGCACTTGTGGCGGTAGGGATAAGGATATTTCGTAAGTCATCAGGATTGTCTCTCAATTCACGGGCATATCGCACCCTGACAGGATATCGTTCCCTGCCCTCCACGGTGGTGGTAAGTGTGCTGCCTCCGATCGCAACTGCCAGATAGTTTTGCATATCCTGAATATTCAGCCCATATCTTGCAATGGCCTTGCGATCTATATCAATTTCAAGGTAGGGCTTACCCACTACCCTGTCAGCAAATACAGACGATGGCTTGACGCCAGGAACATTCCTAAGATGCCGTTCTAGCCGCAATCCTACGTTTTCTATGGTCTGGAGATCAGGGCCGTAGACCTTAATGCCCAGTGGAGCTCTCATACCTGTAGACAGCATGACCAACCTGGTGGCAATAGGCTGCAACTTCGGCGCCGATGTTAAACCCGGCAAGTTGGTGGTCTTTACAATTTCATTCCATATATCATCTGCTGATTGGATATGGCTACGCCATTGGCGGAAATATCTTCCATTTGCATCTGGCACCAGCATATCAACATCCAGTAAGTGGAGGTCCATAACTCGCGTATTAAAAACAGTACCATCATTGAGCACAAATTCACCGTTTCCATTAACCTTAAACCGCATCCTTTGACCATCTGCATCTAGAATATATTCAGGCTTGTAGTTGATGGTATTCTCGAACATTGAAATAGGTGCCGGATCAAGGGCGGAAGCCACCCTACCCCATTTACCTACTGTCAGTTCCACTTCAGGAATTGCCGTAACCCGCTGATCAAGCAATTGAATAATCTCCATATTTTCTGAGACTCCCGAATGCGGCATGGTGGTAGGCATCAGCAAGAATGATCCTTCATCCAAAGGAGGCATAAACTCACTACCTAGTCCAGGAAATCTATCCGAAAGCAGTTGCCAGGTACTAGATCTTTCTATATTCCAGCCAATGCTCTTGGCCCCCACCGATACAAAACTGAAAGTACGACTGAAGCCCAGCCAGGATAAAATACCAAACGAAAGCACAATAACCGGTAAACTCAAAAACTGCCAGCGGTGGTCAAGGCACCAGCGCAACATCGGTTGGTAGTACCTGGTAACCAGCCATAAAGAGCCTACGACTATTGCAACCAATATCACGACAAAACTAAAATTCGAGAACCCTGAATTTCCAGCTCCCAGGGGCAGCCATTCCTTGGTAAGGAGAAATGATACCGCGGCCAGCGCCAATATCACATTGATATAGTTTTGGATTTTGTTATTCCTATCTCGCCATTTAAAGGCCAGGAGGTTATTGGCAGCGACCAGCACCAACAAAATACCAAGCCAGAACTGCCAAAATGCGATCACAGCTCCAAATATGCACAGAGCGACATTCCACATTCTTTTAGTCCTTTCACTGCCAAGTTTTGCGCTAAAGATCCAATGGGAGATCGCCGGAATAACCACAATACCTACAAGCAGAGCCGCCAATAAGGCAAATGACTTAGTATATGCCAAGGGCTTAAACAGTTTTCCCTCCTGGGCCTGCAACGCAAAAACCGGGAGAAAGCTTACTACCGTAGTGGCTAAAGCTGTCACTACAGCTGATGCAACCTCAGTGGTTGCCTGATAAACCACCTTCAATTTTTGAGCTTTGGAAATATTTTGATTCTCGGGCAGTTGCAAATGCCGCATAATGTTTTCAGTAAACACCACACCGACATCTACCATAACTCCGATCGCAATAGCTATTCCTGATAGCGCCACTATATTCGCCGCCACACCCGCGTACTTCATCAGAATAAAGGTCACCAGTACACCAATTGGAAGCAGGCTTGAAATTATGAAAGAGGCTCGCAGATTTAACACCAAAATGATAACCACCATAATACTGATCAGCACTTCCAGCGTTAATGCTTCCTCAAGAGTACCTAAAGTCTCGTTAATGAGCCCGGTACGATCATAAAAGGGTATAATCGTCACCTTAGATGTGCTGCCATCTGAGAGAGTTTTGCTTGGCAGCCCGGGTTCCAACTCACGGATTTTGTCTTTCAGGTTATTAATAACCTCTAATGGGTTCGATCCGTACCTGGCTACCACCACCGCTCCTACCGCCTCTGCGCCGGCTTTATCCAACCCACCTCTCCTCATAGCCGGCCCAAGCTGAACTCTTGCAACATCTTTAATGCGGATGGGCACGTTATTCCTCACAGAAACTACAGTTTCTTCAAGGTCTTCAAGTTCTTCAATGTAACCCAACCCTCTAACCAGGTACTCAGCCTTGTTAATTTCCAGCGTTCTGGCACCCACATCAAGGTTGCTCTTCTTAACGGCCATCATCACTTGCCCGATATGGATCTCGTAGCCGCGCATTGCTACAGGATCGATGTCTACCTGATACTCCTTAACAAAGCCACCAATGGAGGCAACTTCTGCCACCCCTTCGGCGGAAGCCAGAGCGTACTTGACGTAGAAATCCTGAATGGAGCGAAGCTCCTGTGGGTCCCAGCCTCCAGCGGGGTTCCCATTCTGATCCCTACCCTCAAGGGTGTACCAATATATCTGACCAAGGGCAGTAGCATCAGGACCCAAACTGGGTTGTACTTCAGCGGGCAGTGTACCACGTGGCAAAGAATTCAACTTCTCAAGAATGCGAGACCGACTCCAATAAAACTCCACGTCGTCTTCAAAAATGATGTAGATACTGGAAAGGCCAAAGATGGAGTTACTACGGATGGTCTTTACACCCGGCATGCCTAGCAATGCGGTGGTTAATGGATAAGTCACCTGATCCTCCATGTCTTGCGGCGACCGGCCTGGCCACTCCGCGTAAACAATTTGTTGGTTCTCGCCAATATCAGGGATAGCATCAACCGGAACAGGATCGCTAGGAAGCCAACTAATATTCCAACTGAATGGAGCTGTTGCTATTCCCCACAATATCAGAACGGTGGTCAGTATTGCCGTTACGATTTTCCTTTCCAGAAAAAACTGGATAATTGTATTAAGCATTTATTGATGAATTGGTAATAAATAGCTGATTATTAGTGCTTTATAATAAAAGCACAACCCAAGGTGTCATTGAGGTTATTGCATCTCAATCACCACCATATTCACCAATATTGCTAGAGAAGGAAAGATTGAGTCAGAATAGGTATATCCTGTTCAATCAAGGGGGGCTTATAAGTCAGAAAGGCCTGTTTACTGGAAACTCTAATAAGGTCACCCAAATCTAGTATAACATAGGCCATGATGGCCAATAGCTGGGGATTGTAGGTAACATCAACTTCAAATGTAGATTTCGTCAGTTCATCTACCTTATATTCTTCGACAGTATTCTCACAGCAGCCCACTTCAGCCATTTTCTGCATTACTTCATCAGAAAAGCCCATTTCTTCCGCACAAGATTCGGCCACAGCATAGAACTTCACATCCTTTAGCTGTCCCATGCAGTAGTGTTTGTGCACAGAGACTCCCGTGGTAGAAAGTAAAACCACTAATGCTAAAGACAGGGCCGTTATTTTCCGAAAGAGCTTCATGAAACCATAAACTTACGAAAAATCCTCATTATGATTCAAAATTACGCCTAGTGGCATGCCTTATTGAATTTCTTCAACTTGTAATAGTTATAAGGAAGTGGCACCAAAAAGCCTGCAGCAAGGGCCGGAATGAGCGCCAACCAATAAACAGGATCTTCAAACGCAGCCTTTCCTCCAGTAATCATAAAATCGGTGGAAGTCATTACCAACTCCATGGCGACCATAGAAATGAATGACATGCCAAAAGCGGTTTTTAGAGCCAATGTCCAGTTAAAGTGCTCTCTGTATTTGAGCAACACAGTTTCAAGCATAATTGAGGTAATCAGGCCTGCAATTATGGCCAGTACCATTTGCACCATTATTGGAGTTTCAGGGTAGAATGCCTGCAAGTAGAAAACCATCCCAAAATCGCCAATAGAGCAACCAATAAGGCAGTTAAGCGTGTTAAATGAGGCTCTGCTCCAGGCGCCGGTATCTCTCCAGAAGGGTTTCTCCTTCATCCCAACAACAGCATAACCTGCCTCATGCAGTAATTTGTCAATGTCCTTATCAGTTAGCCCCTCTCCTTCTACTGTCAGAGTTTTTACTTCCTCATTTAGGTTAACAGACCATCTCTCTATGCGCTCATCGCCATCCATAATCGGTGAAACCTTATTTACGCATGATTGGCAGTGCAAATCGGTCTTGAGTGTTAATGCTTCCATAGTCTAATTACTAACACAAATAACGCCTTCTTTGAGCCAATAGGTTTATACAATTCCAGAAAGAATTTATAAGATTTTAGAAACCAGCCTGATCAAGCGGCTTACGGGCATTTTGTTGGTTCTGCTTGAAATCAGAGGGAGACATGCCGGTAGCTTTTTTAAACTGATTAGATAGGTGTTGCACGCTGCTGTACCCAAGCTGGTAGGAGATCTGGCTCAGGTTGAGTTCATCATAAATCAGCAGTTCCTTAACCTTTTCCAGTTTCTGCATTATCACAAAACGTTCAATAGTGACTCCTTCCACAGAGGAGAATAGGGAGCTCAAATAGGTGTAATCCCTGCCAATTTCTTCTTCCAGCAACGTAGAGTAGTTAACCTTCATGGGTTCTGATCGATGGTGAACATTACTTATGATTATGTTCTTAATCTGCTCAATAATCTGGCTGTTTTTATCCTCAAGAAGTTCAAAACCTCGTTTCTGTAATCCTGCTTTTAGTACTTCTTTTTTCTCACCACTAACTTCCTGTTCCAGCACTACCTCCCCTAACTCCATAGCAATAGGGCTCAGGTCCAGCTTTTTCAGCTCTTCCTCCACTGCCTCAATACAGCGGTTACAAACCATATTCTTTATGTGAATCTTGTGAGACATTTCTTCTCCTGAAAGTTTAGCAAAGTTATCAAATCAATCAGAAAGCAGTGCTTGATGTAGGCAACTAAAACCGGTAGGTAAAGGTTCCTTTAAGCACACCACCATTGGAGATAGTGCGAAGAGTACCCCCGGTATCTACCCAATTGTGGTTGTAGACGAGGAAAATATCACTACCAGGAGTGATTGTGTAACGAAAGCGATTGTTCATTCCCAACTCATCGCTGACATCATCAAACTGAATTCTGCTGGTGAAGGAAATGAAGGGTGTAAAATCGAAACTGCCTGTAAAGCGGAAAAGGTTGGTATCAAAAGAGCCTTCGCTAAGCTTTACTTCATTATAGATGTATTCTCCGGTGAGATTAAAGCCGGGTATCGGTCTAACTGTAATACCATTGGAAATGCTGGTATTTGTACCAGACCAAAAACCGCCCGTATTATATTCAAACTCCCAGGTAACACGACGATACTCGGCGGTTTCAATTTCAACCGAATGGAGCCAATTTGAATAACCGCCAATAGGGATAATCACACTACTATCCCCAAGAATATCAAAATTCTCGTCCAGGAACTCGAAATTTCTTATGAATTGGTACTCAAACTCATCTCCAGTTTCAAACCTGATGCTAAAGGGTGTAACACGGAAATTCTGCGTCAGCTTCTCCCATTGTAAGCTCATCAGGTGCTCAAAACTCAGTTCCCATGTCAACTCACGAACCACCTTACTGCTTTCAATTAAAGGGCTATAACTAACTCTCGGCTCGATGCGACGAAAGGCTCGCCGACGGTTGAAGCCTACTGCCGGGTCAAATGCAATGCCAAATTCCCGGTATGACAAACTCCCCGACCAAGGCTGGTTTGGAAAGTTAAACCTGAACCCACGAGATGATCGATCCCATACCTTAGTAGAATCATCTCCCGGTGATTCAGCATTGTGGATAACGCCAAATGCCTGGAATTGCAAATTCTTATTGCCGAAAAGTGTAGAGGTATTCAATGAAAGGTCCGCTCCAAGGGTGTGCCTATCCTGAACTGGGTCAGGTAGTTCATCACCTCCTTGCGTATGCCTGCGGGTATATACAAACCCCAGGCTGCTTTCTTTCAAGAAATTCCCTTTCATTCTAACTACTGAGAAATCCTCAGCATTGCCTTCATCATGGCTTTTTGTTCTGACTTGCAATGCGGCCACTTCCAGACGCCCTATCCTCCCCAAAATTCTGCCGCCATAGCTAATTGGTATCGGATTGCCTCCTCCCAGGCCAATGCGTCGACTGAAATAGGGCGTTACTCCACTGCGCGGAGCAAACTGCAAAGTGTTGGCTCCTTCAAGGAAAAAATCTCTTCGCTCGGGAAAGAATAGAGGAAACCTGGTAAGGTTTACTTGCCTGGTATCTACCTCGGTTTCAGCAAAATCAGTATTAAGCGTAAATGAGGCTTTCAAACTTGGCGTGATGCTGTAATTGACGTCAAAACCTCCGGTTAGGGTAGTCTCGGTTTCAAAACCAGAACCGTCCTCTGTTTCATTGCGCAATCTTTCCAGTTTACCGTAGGGAACTACTTCCAAACCAAGCCCTTGAGATAATCCCTCTAACCCTTTTAGTCTACCAGCATCCTGGGGTCGAAACAGTCCCTGGTTACGCTTATGGGCCGTCCAGAGTAATTCTTCATTTTTTCTACGTACGGTGCGCTGAAAATTGATTCCCCAGGTGTCACTGCTGGGATCGAAGTTGAGGGTTCTAAAAGGTATTCTCACTTCAGCAGACCAACCGAAATCCCCAATGTGTGTCCAGGGTCGCCAAATTCCATCCCAACTTTTGTTAAAACTTGTTCCTTGGCCCACAGTGAGCAGGCCGTCCCCCATCAGGCCACCAGGATTAATTTCAAAGAAATAAGCGTTTCTGCCATCAAGAAAAGTGTCCAGTATCCACATAAAGCGATCATCAGTGCTAAGCGGGGCATCCCTTTTCTTTTGAAATGATTTAATGCCAGAAGGGTCGGAATCATAAAAAATGGCCGCGATATAGAGATTATTGGCGTCGTATGCTATTTTGATAATGCTCCTCTCAGTGGGGGCACCTCCTTCAATGGGTTCGCGCATTAGAAAGTTGGTTCCTTCCTGGGCATTGCCCCAAAAATCCTCGTCAAGGATGCCATCTAGCTGGATATCTGATGCTTCAATCTTAAGCGCATTTATGCTTTTGCGAGAGTTCTCCTCCTGACCAAATACCACCAGGGTTGATAACATGCATAATGCCAGGGCTAGGCTTTTCATGAGGTTGAATATGGTACAAAAGTAAATAGATGCCACCAGCTTGAATTACCACTTAAATAATAATGTACGCACACATTCAACCCCGGGCCAATCTGTCTTGAGGTGACAGAGGTTGATGGATCATAGATCTTTCCTACAACTGTCTGGCAGTTTGTAATTCGATTCGAATACCTGAAAATACTCCTCGCGAAAAGTAGTTTACTAGGGGCTTTCGCTCTTGTCCAGACTTTGGTCCATCAAATAAACTATGGTGGTCATAGCAGCGGCTCCCAGTTCCAGCTCTCGCTTATTAACATTTTCAAACACATCATTGGGAGAGTGATGAAAGTCAAAATATCGTTGAGAACTAATAAAGAGTCCAATTTGCACCATGTCGGGGTAGTATTCCCGTAGTGGTCCTATATCCACGCCGCCAAACCCTGGTTCAATACGATTCAGCTCAAATCCAGAAAGTAATTCCTTTAAATCTTGAACCATACTGACTTGCTCTACGCTACCGTCGATATCAAATCCCAGTGGTAAGAATCCGCCACGATCGCTTTCAATGGCACATATATGTTGTTCCTTCTTCTCAGAGGCCACTTTGGCATAGGTAATACCACCACGATTACCATTCTCTTCATTCATAAAAAGAACTGCCCTAAGGGTATGATTGGGCTTGTAGCCCAGCTTCTTAAGAATACGTAATGCCTCTATGGAATGAACAACGCCAGCACCATCATCATGGGCTCCTTCACCGGCATCCCAGGAGTCCAGGTGACCACCAAAGGAGATGATCTTCTCATCCTTGCCAGTCATTTCGCCAATTACATTGTACGATATCTTGTCAGGATAATGCCGACAATCCATTTCTAAAGACAAGGTCACTTTTCCCTTTTGCAACCATTCCACCAATAAATCTGCATTCTTAGTGCTCATGGCCGCTCCAGGTATTCTGGGCGATCCTTCTTCATAGCTAAGGCTTCCTGTATGAGGGTAATCATCAGTTGATGACGCTAATGAACGAATTACTACTGCCTTGGCACCCAACTTCCCTGCTTCCTTGGTGCCTTCACCACGAATAGGATGGCAAGCCCCATAGGCCTGGAATGTGTTGAGTAGCTTTTGATCAAATGGTTTGCTAATGAAAACGACTTTTCCCTCCACATCTTGCTTTTTAAACTTCTGCAAAGCAGCGACGTCCTCTACATGTAACACCTCTCCTTCCATTAATCCATTAGTACCAACCGAACCTCCAAGCGCGAGCACATCTAGCTTCGCCCTATTGCCATTTGCATCGGTAATCCAGGCAGCTTCTTTAGTACCTCTCTCCCAATGCGGCACCTGCACCTCTTGTAGGTACATTTTGTCAAAGCCATATGATTTTAGCAGCCCTTCGCCCCACCTTACAGCCATGTCAGCCTCGGCAGACCCAGTTAGTCTGGCTCCAATGTCTTTGCATAATTGACGCAGGTTCTCATAGGCATGTCCTCTTTCCAGGGCTTCATCAAATATCTTTCTAATAAATATTGAATCGTTTTGAGCCCACAACAGCGGCATGGAAAGAAATGTAACGAGAGCAACTAGTAGGTACTTCTTCATCTCAATTCAGATTTAGAGTCCTAAGGTAAGTATTTACCAGAAAGCACGACCACAAGAAGTATTACCAATGGTTGAAATATTTACATGTCAGTCATTACCAATTTAACACAGCTAACATGCAGAGTGTGGCAGCATAGCCAATTGATAGAGTGATTATGGGTCAATTTCTTGGCGAATTTTTGAGAATTCTCAGCCATTGCTAAGTTGGGGAATCAGCTTCCACATACTTTGTCGCACGTCTTGGGATGCCTGCAATTGCCCGAGTCCTGTTTTGGTAATACTAAAAAGCCTTTTCTTTCGATCTCCCCTCTTGGCTGTATTACCTCCTAACTCGGACACAAGCAAACCCTTATCCTGAAGCCGATAAAGGGTAATATGCACAGCACCGAGTAAAATGCTTCTACCGCTGTGTTTCTCTACCTCTTTTTTAACTGATATGCCATAAGCATTGCCTTCCAGGATGCAAACCGCCAACAACACCAATTCTTCGAATTCTCCTAGCCCTTTCTGTTTCATTGTATTGTATTATACATACAAAGTTATAACTAACCTATACAGAACAAGTTAAATGAACCAAGGTTGCTTATTACTAAATGTCAAGCCCTGAGTTTTCAAATGTGAAAACCACCGCCTGCTCAGCATCTTCAACACCACCGGCAGCGCTATATGCTTTTCTTGCTCCAATGTTTGACGTTTCCGTCGCAAGCCAGGCCTCAGTACAGCCAATGCTGCTACTATACTTGACCAGACCCCTGATAATCTCTCTACCAATTCCTTGGCCCTGTAATTCCTCCAGAACTGAGGCTTCGTTGATAAACATAGTCGTATCCTTATCCGGGTGCACATAGTGAAATGCCGAGGCCATGCCAACAATCTTACCATCAAGCAAACCCACAACCATATGATGGCGTGGGTCAGTGAAGAACTCCCTCGCTCGATCAACTTTCAAATCATTGTCAAACAAGTCATCCCCTAGTTCAGTCAACTCAGGGATGTCCATTTCGGTAGCTAGCCTTACTTCCAGATTGCTCATACTCCAAAGATAGAAAACCCCAAAGCAAACCAACTTCTACCTCAGCAAACCATGCGGATAATGACAAAATATTTGGCTACATTGTGCAAGCTTATGACCAAAGCCAACACAGACTTTTCCAAATACCCTTGGATCATGATCCCCGGGTTGTGATACCCCCCCGCCAAGACACCATCTTCTGGTCCATAGGCAATTAATCTCTTTTCAGTTTTCAACTTAACAAGCCTTTCAAATGTCGATTCCTACGCCATTTCATCCGAGGACATCAGTCCACAATCACAATCTCGATTGGAAAGATTGGGGCGGATATTTCGCTGCCAACTCTTACAACGTGGTTAACGACTTTGAGTATTTTGCCTTTAGGCACTCAGCCGGCTTAGTAGATGTTACTCCACTTTTCAAGTACAAAGTCACCGGAAGGGATGCAGGCAGGTTTCTGGCTCATATCATTGTCAAAGACATTGAGAAGCTGAAAGTTAACCAGGCCACTTATTGCTGCTGGTGCGATGACCGAGGTATGGTAATCGACGACGGCACGGTGATGCGCTTCGGTGAAAATGAGTATTTTGTTACAGCAGCAGATCCTTCATATTCCTGGTTCTCACGGTTTGTGCGTAAGCATGACGTTAACATTGAAGATGTAACAGACAGCATCTGCTCCCTCGCTTTACAAGGGCCAATGTCGAGAGAAATTCTAAAACAAATCTGTGATGCCGATTTAGATAACCTCAAATTCTTCTGGACTACCAGCGCCAGAGGAGATGATTTCGAATTCAAGATATCACGAACTGGTTACACCGGAGATCTTGGATATGAGTTGTGGATAAGAAACGAGGCCGCCATTAAACTTTTTGATGTTATTTGGGAAGCAGGGCAGAATTACAATATTCGAATGTCTGGCATTGCGGCTCTCGACATCGCGAGGATTGAGGCCGGTCTAATCATGAATGGTGTGGATTATCACAGTGCACTCCATGCCCTCACGCCCGAGCAAATGAGCACCCCTTATGAACTCGGATTAGGCTGGCTGATAAACCTTGATCGGGATCCATTTATGGGGCAAAAAGCCCTATTGAGAGAAAAGGAAGAAGGGTCGAAATGGGCGACGGTGGGACTGGATATTGACTGGCCAGAATTAGAAGCATTGTACAATGAGCATGGTTTGCCGCCCCATACCGATCACGGCGCCTGGCGTAAATCGATACCAGTTTACGACAGGCAACAGGGCAATAAACAAATTGGCTATGCAACCAGTGGTACGTGGTCGCCGCTGCTGAAAAAGAACATCGCGCTGGTTACGATCGAATCCAGGTACGCTACACCGGGTACTGAGGTGGATTTTGAAGTTACAGTCGAGCACCAACGCAGAACAGTGAAGGCTACTGTAGGCAAGCCGCAGTTTTTTAATCCCGAGAGAAAGCGTTCAATTCTAAAAACAGAAGAGCATGAGCAAGAAATATGATGCCATAGTAATTGGAGGTGGCCACAATGGACTAATTAATGCGGCCTATCTGGCCAAGGCTGATCGGTCGGTATTAGTCTTAGAAAAACGGCATATTTTGGGCGGTGCAGCTGTTTCTGAGGAAGTTTTTCCAGGTTTTACGTTTTCGGTAGCGAGTTACGTAGTAAGCCTTTTTCGCCCACATATTGTGCGTGAGCTAAACCTGGCACAGCATGGATACGACATCATTCCTATGGATGCATCTTTCCAGCCACTACCAGGTGGCGACCTAGGCCTTTGTCGTTGGGGAGACTCTGCCTTGTCACGCAGAGAGATCACCCGGTTTAGCAAAAAAGACTCTGAGGTTTATGGAGAGTTTAGCAAGGTAATGACCCACATGGCCAAACTTGCAAAAGAGGTAATAGATCATCCGGCTCCGGATGTTGCCTCTATAAATCCTAAAGAACTTTCGGCCTTACTTAGAATGGGAAAAGTGTTCAAGAACCTTGGGCCGGAGTTGCTGCAGATGAATACCAAGCTCTTAACCATGAGCAGTGTTGATTTTCTTGACCTTTGGTTTGAGTCGGAAGTTTTGAAAGGACCCATGGCAGTTAGTGGAATTATTGGCACCTATTTGGGTGTGCGATCGCCGGGTACAGCTTATGTGCTACTTCATCACTATATGGGGGAATTGGATGGTGCTTTCAGATCCTGGGGCTTTTCTAAAGGAGGCACAGGCGGAGTTAGCCAGGCCTGTGCTAGTGCTGCTCGCAGTTTTGGAGCAGAAATTAGAACTAATGCCGGAGTGGCGCAGGTAAAAATTAAGAATGGTAGGGCCACTGGTGTTGTACTTGAAAATGGTGATGAAATAGACGCAAAAATTGTTGTATCCAACCTCGACCCGAATAGAACCTATCTCAAGATGATTGGTGAAGACAACCTGCCGGATGAAGTGACTGCAGAGATAAAAAGATTCAAACTTAGGGGCAGTTCAGGTAAAGTGAACTTTGCTTTGAGCGGAGTTCCCAACTTTTGTAAGCAACGGGGCAGCCTCGATTTCATGAAAGGCGATATTGCCATCGTTCCTAATGTAGATTATGTCGAAAGGGCATATGATCAGGCCAAATACGGCGAGTTCTCTGAAAGACCATACATAAACATCGTTGTCCCTTCACTCACAGATCCAACCTTGGCCCCTCCCGGCAAACATGTTATGTCTTGCTTCGTGCAATATGCTCCATACAAAATCAAGGAAGGCGCCGACCACTGGCCGCAGTTGCGAGAAAAGTTTGGAGATGCAGTTCAGGAAACTATTAAGGAATATGTTCCGGACATCGACAGTCTGGTTGAACACCGCCAGGTATTGACCCCCTGGGACTTGCAGGAGACATTTGGTTTGACAGAAGGAAATATATTCCAGGGGGAGCTTACCCTTGAGCAATTACTCTTCCAACGGCCAATAGCTGGCTACGCCAAATACAAAACTCCGATTGAGAATCTCTGGATGTCTGGCTCAGGAACCCATCCCGGGGGTGGCATCATGGGATCTGGGGGTGAGCTTTCTGCAAAATCAATCTTAAAGGAACGGGTGATATGAGCAAGTACGATGCAATAATAATTGGCGGCGGCCACAATGGGTTGACCGCAGCAGCAGTACTGGGAAAGAAAGGTAAAAAGGTGTTGTTGTTGGAAAAAAGACCGATTCTCGGTGGTATCGCTGCAGGCGAGGAATTTCACTCTGGTTACAGAACTACCGGGCTTCTGCATGACACTAGCAACGTCAGGCCTTACATAATCAAAGAGCTGGAGCTTGAAAAACATGGCCTTGAAACAGAACACCACCGCCCCCCAGTTGCCCTACTGGGAAAAGATGGTGGCATAATTAAGTTAAGCACTGAAATGGCAACTACCACTGCTTCTATTCAGCAGTACTCTTCATCGGATGCTGAACGATATCAATCATATGAGGCATTTACGCAGAAAGTCAGCAAGGTCATAAATGACCTGATGGATAACCCTCCTCCCGACATCGACATTGAGAATCTTACCATGGCCAATCTGGTGGTTTTGGCCAAGAAGGGCATGAAGCTGAAAGGTTTAGGTAACGCGACCATGATGGAACTACTGAAGGTAGCACCCATGTGCCTGGCAGATTTTCTTAACGAGAAATTTGAAACTGATTTTCTCAAGGCAGGCTTAGCAGCACCAGGACTTTACGGATCATATGCTGGTCCCTGGTCGGCCTATTCTACCATCAATCTGTTGCTCTGGGAGTGCGCAGCTAAGTACCACGTAAAAGGAGGCCCGGAAGCCTTAGTACAAGTCCTTTCAAAAGTGGCAAAAACCAACGGCGTGGAAATCCGTAAAGATGCTGCGGTTGAAAAAATAATTCTTGATAAAAAAGGAAGGGCCTGTGGAGTAAGGCTAGTAGCAGGCGAAGAATTTGAGTCGGACATCATTGGCTCCTCCTGCACTCCAAAACAAACATTCCTAAACCTTATTGAGCCGTTTGACCTTGATTATGAACTAAACTATTGGATAGAGAAGACAAGAGGGCGAGGAACGACAGGCAAAGTGAACCTGGCCGTAAATAAAGCCGTGGCGCTTAATGGTGAGACAGTGCAGTATGCAAGAACCGGAAATAGCTTCGATGAAATGGAAAAAGCATTTGATCCTGTAAAGTACGGAGAAGTAACAGATGCACCCTTCCTTGATATTAATATACCCACTATCGCCAACCCTGCATTGGCACCAACGGGGCATAGCGTGGTCTCAATCCTTGTACATCAGATTCCATACGACGTCAAGGAAGGATGGACGGAAGAAGCGAAGCAAATACTTTATGATAATGTTGTAAAGGAATTGGAGATTTATAGCCCTGGCATCACCCAATCCATCGTTGGCAGTGAGATATTATCTCCGGCCGACCTGGAAAATCGCTATTCTCTCACTGACGGACATATTTACCACGGAGAACATTTTGTAGATCAATTGCTGACCCGGCCCATCCCTTCTTGTACGCACTATCGCACTCCGATTGAGGGGCTCTATTTGTGTGGTAGTGGTTCGCATCCAGGTGGTGGTATTACTTGCGCACCAGGCTGGATGGCGGCAAAGGAAATATTAGATTAATCAACTCTCTACGTCAACTGAATTCCTCTCGCTCTATTGTAATAGAATCCATTAGCAACCAGCAGGATTGCGACGCCCAGCAGGAATATGGCCCAATCAAATGCAGCTGGAATGTACTGGGTAGAACTAGAGAACAGCTCCTGCTCTGAAGACAATGTCCAGGCTTGGGAAAGCTGCGCCTCGTTAAACTTCCAATAGTCCAATATCCAGGAAGTGATCACAACAAGTGAACCGGCAGTGAGCATCCCCCACTCTTTCATGCTTAGGTTTTGTTTGTATCTGATTAAACTCATTCCCAATGCTATCATCAGCATGGAAATAATTAGTGGAGAGATTACCGGCCCCACCCATGGTATGGGTACCAGGAAAAGGATATCCCAGGTCAGTAATGATGAAGGCCAGCCAATAAGCACGTAGAGAAACACATAATAGAAGATGTCCCAAATAGCAAATGCTATAAGGAAGAAAGCGAACCTCTGCATTGCGCTTTTGCCTGTGAGTACACCAATACCAACCAACATCACAATTGTGGCAACTTCTCGCCAAAACTCGGTTGCAGCGATACTGGCATCTATTGGCGTTAGGGGAAATGAAAATCCATCTGGATAGTAAATCTCTCGAAGGTATACCACCACGGCCGACTCGAGATAAGCCATGGCAATGCTAAAGATCAGCAACCAGACTAGCTGCCTTTTGAGAACTCCTCTGTCTTCACCAATACTCATGCGCCTCAGATTAATTCGGTTGTGGTACTAAAATAACCGGTAGCTGCTAAAATATGAGTTAAGGAAAAGTTAAAAACGGGAAGATTATCAATATCCGGTTACTATTTATTCTGCTATTAGGAAACAAATGGCGCTTAGTTTTCGTATATTTATTCTGCAATTAGGAATGAAATATGAGAAGAACTAACCTAGGTGAATTTGAAGAGCTTGTTTTGCTGGTAGTTGGAGTAATTGGTCCCGACATGGCTTATGGTATTACTATCAAAGATGAGATCAGCAAGTATACTGGACGAAGCACTTCCGTTGGCGCGCTACATTCAGCCTTATACCGCCTGGAGATGAAGGGGTTTCTGGAGACGCATATGGGCGGAGCAACTAACGAGAGAGGAGGACGCAGAAAGAAGTACTACAAGCTTTCGGCTTCGGGGAAAGCTGCCCTTACCAACGCCAAAGAGCTAAGAAATACTCTCTATGAAATGATCCCCAATATGATTCCTTTAAAATCGAATGAAAAATAATCATCCACCCAGTCCTCCTAAATGGATAGACAGCCTTCTCGAGTTTCTTTACCACCCTCCCCTTCTGGAGCATATCCAGGGAGATTTGCACGAACTGTATCACCGTGATTTGCAAAACCAAGGAAAACTGGTAGCCAAATCCAAATACCTATTCTATGTGTTGGATCACCTAAGGCCTTCAATGCTTGGAGCCAACAACATTGTTGCTCTCCTCAAGAACTATATTAAGGTTTCGGCGCGATTTCATAAATCCAACTGGGGCTATTCCCTACTTAGCGTCCTCGGATTAAGCTTTGCTTTGGGTTTCTGCCTACTTGCCTATTCGTACATTATTAATGAAGTTTTCTATGACAAGTTCCACCATGATCACGAAAGAATCTACAGGGTAGCAGTAACTGCCAACTTTTCGGGTCCGGAAACCTGGGAGATGACCCCACCTCCCCTGGCTCTTGCAATTAAAAACACCATCCCTGAAGTGGAAGCAACAACACGATTAATAAAAGTCAATGCCCTAGAAGTTGACAAGGAAAACGAGCTGTGGGAAAGCAGCGTATCCATGGTTTCAGCTGATTTCTTCAAAATATTCAGGTTCCCTCTACAAAATGGGCAAAGCCCAACTGTACTGGAGCCAAATACGGCACTTATCACCAAGTCTACCGCAGATAAGTACTTTCCTTCGGAAGACCCTCTGGGTTCCACGATCAGCATTGGCAATGGAAATGCTAACATGCGCTTTAAAGTAACAGGAGTTCTAATGGATGCTCCCTCAAATTCCTCCATTCAGTTTCAGGTTGTTATTCCTGACCATCACCTGGCCCATTTCTATGGTGATGATGCCGAAACTAATTGGAGAGGCATCAAAAGTGGTGTAGTGACTTTCCTGAAGCTTAAGCCCGGCGCTTCCATTAAAGACCTTCAAAACAAATTGAATAAGATTGCTGATAACCATGGATTGAGCGAATTCTTGCGCAGTACCGACCTTTCCCACAAGTTGCCAATTGCCAAAATGGCTTCTTTGCATTTCAATAATGACACCAACCTTCGTCTGTTAGAGCCACCCGGAAATAAAACATTAGTTATCATTTTCTCAATGGCCAGTATCGCCGTTTTCCTCCTGGCCCTTTTCAATTTCATCAACTTCTCCCTTGGGCTTCTCTCTAACCGCACACGAGAGGTTGGTCTAAGAAAAGTTATGGGTGCGAATCCCACGGCTGTTGTCTTCCAAAGTATTATTGATAGTGGCATGCTGGTTCTTACTGCAATTATTCTTGCTGTGGTTTTAGCTCAGGCCGCCTTACCCTACTTCAATACTCTTCTGAACCAGGTATTGGTCATTGACCTACTGGATCTTGTTATTTTACCAACCTTGGGGCTGCTATTCGTATTTGCAGTGCTGTTTACCGCGGCCTATCCCGGGTTTCTGATGGCTTCAAATAAGTCGGTTGCCCTTATTGAGAGTTCGCGGCAACTCGGCAAGCAGGGATTGCTTTCCAATATCTTACTTACCACCCAGTTTGCCATCGCCCTGCTTTTCCTTTCAGGATGGATGATAGCCAACGCGCAACTGGCGAAAATGGACAGTCACCAACTCGGATACAACCCTTCTTCCGTTCTCTACCAGGAATTTGAAATCCGATCGGCCCTGGATGATAAGGAGGTTGAGCAACTAAGAAATGCTATCCTGCCCTTAGCCGCAGTAGATGGCGTTACCTCAAGCCGTGGGGCCATATTTGGAGATTCCCCAGGTTCTATGTGGCGATTACGCTTTCAGGATGAGACTATAAATGTAGCAGCGATTAAGGTAGACTATGACTTCCTTGATGTAATGGAGATTGATTTAATAGAAGGCCGCAATTTTGAAAAAGCCAATGAAGCTGACGGCCAGGGTGCTGTTATAGTTAACCAGGCTTTTTTGGAGAAGTTTGAAATTACCGATGCACTAGGCAAAACCCCGGCTATCTTCGGTGACAATGGGCCCAGTATAGTTGGCATTGTCGGTGATTACCACTTTCAGTCTCTAAGAAAAGAAGTAGAACCCCTGATCCTAAACCTTCGGCCTAACTCCAAAAACTCAGCAATATTTGTTCGCGTCAATCGCGATGACTTGCCCACTACCATGGCTAGCATTGCTTCTTCCTGGGGAGAGTTATTCCCAAACCGCGGCCTCGATTTGAAATTTCTCAATGAGCACATTTCCAGGCAATACCAACAGGAAACTACGTTGCTTACTGCAATAAAATATGCTTCTTTCCTGGCTATTATATTGGCCATATCAGGTTTAGTTGGCTTACTCTCTCTCGCCTTGCGTAGCAACCAGAAAGATATAAGCCTGCGCCAGGTTTTGGGTGCTGGCCTTCCGCAACTATACCAAACCTATGGCTTCAGGTATCTCTTGATAATTACGATTGCAGCGCCGTTTGCCATAGCAGGTTCATGGTTATTCTATAAAACCTGGAGTCAGTCGTTTTACATTAATACGAACTTCGAAGTGGGATTTATAGTAGTTCCGATCTTGGTAGTAGGCGGACTAAGCATTATGCTGAGCGGCATTCAGGTTTTTAAAATATCGCGGGCTAACCCCAGCCAGGTACTGGGTGAAGAGTAATGCTATTTTAGTTTGAAACTCTTAAGCATTCTCTTCCCCACCTGTTTATAGTTATCGTATTGATCTCGCTCTGTTGTAAAGGTTAGCACGTAGGCCTTAGTATCGATCACCCAGTAGTATTGTTCAAATGTGAGCTTCACCTCGCCTTGGTCGCCGTCAAAAACTAACCAATGATAGTTTCCTTCCGGCTTGCTGACCCTGATCTTGAAGTTTGCTATACTTTTCTTTAACTGCGAAATAGATAGCTCGGTGTATCTTTCCAGGTCGAGATCCAGGCCGGTGAGATCCTGCTCTACGAGATTTAGGTTCTCTCTGAAAATATCATCCTCTGATTCAAATGGAGAAAATAAGAGGAAAGACGCTCCCATTATTCCAGATTGATTCAATTCCCAGCTGGTAGGATACTCAATGCTGTAACCAGGATCGTCAATCGTACTCCACTGCTGCGCCAACGACAGGTTGAATACAGGGATCAAAATGGCAAGTAGTATATATCTCATATGCCCCTTATCTTGAACTAGCTTCTATCTCTAATTGCAACTATTTTATCTCCTTCAAAAACAAATTCCGACTGGCCCTTCAGCTTAAGTGTATCACCCGCTTTCATACCATTTGGCAAGTCTACTGCCAGGATGGCCTCATAATCGATCTCGATACCTACCATGTCGCCATCCATCTCCCAAGAGGTAATAGTCTGCTGCCGCTGGGTGAAGTATTGCTTAGCTGACTCCGCCTGTTCCTTAAATCCTGCGATCCCCTCTACCCGAAGATCTACCTCCCCGTTGGCAATATTCTCGAAGACCACCTCATCATCCAGGTCTTTGATCATACCGTCTATATCGAATGAATTATAAGATTGAATATAGTTTTCAATGGCCTTTTTGTGTTGCTCGTTCATGTGCTCTCCTGTGTTTTGACAACCTAAAATTAGGGCCAGAATAATTAGGAAAAAGCTTATAGTACCTTTAATCATAACTTTATGTATAACTGCCAATATTATCTCTTTTCTTTTTGGTACTTCCTGGTAAGTTCAACGATAGCGTCGGGGCACTTATCCGTATTCAACTCGTTGAGAAGCTCATCTGGTTGTCGCTTATAAGGCTGTCCCCGGAAACAAACTGTTAGCTTATTATCCCAACTTTGCCAACCACCTTTTACACCTCTACCGACATACCTCTTCGTTGCGATCCCATGAGTTTGAACTTATTTGCGGGTCAAATCTGTAATCAAAAGCGGGTTACTCTCCTTAAGGGAGTCAAGAAGCTTTTTCGTCTCAGTAGTTTTAGGATGCTTCTTCAATGTTTCATACTCTTCGGTGGTGATCCCAACCATCTGCAGGAATTGGACTGCTCCATGCGGTGTGGCAATGGTACCTAGTTCTTCGTCCTGAATGAATGCAATAGCAGTAATGTCTGTTTCGGTACCTAGCCTTATAGGTCCGTTAGCAGGAATGAAGTGATACGCTTCAAACCACTTTTTACTGTTGAATACATACCGGGCCAAATTCTGCATTAGATGAATCGCCCACTTCGGGTCGTCTTTATCCTCTTCAATCGGGAATAATCTAAAAGTAAACTCAAAGCCCCAACCGCTATGTTCTCCACCAGCGCTTTCCTCATCGTAGTACAATCCAGACATGCCATAAGACACGAAATGATAATGCGGCGATTGCGACTCACTTTGGTATATGCTCACTCCATCAAGTGGGTCTTCTCCACCAAGCATGTATTTGAGAACTGTACCATAATGCTTTGGTTCTTGATTAGGATACAGCTTACCTATGGCCTCGTCAATGGCTAACCACCCTACTGCATCATCTTCGCTGTACTTTTTCTTATACTCATCCAAATTCATTGCTCGTCATTTTCAGTTTCATCCACAGGCTTGGCCAATCTCGCATATTGATATCCAATGATGCCACCTATTGCACCGAATGCCAAGCCAAAGGTATAGACATAGATTACCCTGTCGAAAATCTTCGCTCCTAAGATTACACCCACATATTCAAGAGAAGCCCATAGGACTAGCATCACAATAACATACTTTAGTGGCGACAAACCTTTTGGCTCCACCAGGCCCTGAATCGCCTTACCGAGAATGAATATTGCCATCAACTCCAGCATGACCAAAGATAGTAAATCAAGCCACATCTCTTTCTGGCACCACCTAGCTTTAGAGGCCTAGGCTATAGCCAATCTAATGTGGGAGGGCTTCTCAGAGATGTTAATAAATAGAGAGCTATAGATTGCCCCTTTGGAAATCTCTCCTATTTACTATTGGCCAGCACTTCTTTACAATCATTATAGAACTCTCTAAAATGTCCGTCTAGCACAACATTTAAGTAGTTATCAATATCCTCAAAGGCGGTCCTGCATTTTTTACTACCTTTTAAGGAACAAACTAATAGCTTCCCAATAAAGGTTTCCAATTCATCGAAATAGCCCTTACCCCTAAACTGTGGGAACACTGCTTCAAATGCCTCAATATCCTGCGTATTAATTGCGCTAAGATCAAGTACAAAGCGCTCCTTACTAAAAGTTAATTTCCCGTCAACGTCAGTTAGTTCCACTTGGCGATAAGGTACCTGCACCCAGGCAAAGCCGGCACCCACTGGAAGCCGATCAAGTTCGGTAATTTGCAGTTTATTTTCTTCAACTGTAACCTGGCAAGTCTGGACTGCCCCGTAGAAACGAAGGACTTCTTGCGATGTACAGTTGTACACTGTGAACTCGGAAATCTTCACAGAACTTGCAGACTGCCGCTGTAATAGATAACCACAAACCTCTATACTGGCGGGGCCAATATTCGCCTTCAGAATGGTCTCTTCTTTTCCAGTAGTATATGAATGGCTACATCCGCAACCGTCAGCAACTTCAACATAATAAGGCTGTACCCTTGATTTATGGACAAAGCCTTTTATTGATTCTCCGTAGTAAGGTATGGTCTCGACTGCCCACCAACTGGACTTGTCGTTTGGTAAATACTTGAATTTGTAGCCTTCCTCTAACTTTCCTACGATTTCATAGTTACTTCCTTCGCCACCACGAATATTTGTATATCCGTCAGGGTCATTAATAATTCCAAAAGTCTGCGCCTGAGTGCAAAGTGGCGCGAGAGAAAGAAAGATCAATGTGAATTGCTTTATCAATGGACTCGGTATTTCATCTCATAAAAACGGCTACGGTTTCCCAGAGGGGATCCTGCGTGATTTCATACCCAAACCCTCTTGTTAGACCTTCCTTGTTAATTTGGGTCTGTAACCACTGATGTACCTCTTCCGGGTTTTCAATATAGATGTAAACATCCAGGAATGTATCATTAAACAAATGCCCGACATAATGGGCTGTCGTGATTTCACTTACTTTTTCCAAAAGCTCACCTTCAAATTGATTGGCAACAGCAATTTCTTCATTCTCTGGCAAGCCGTTCTCCTTACAATGCTCAAGTTTAAGACCGATGGATATTATCAGGCACCAGGGATATTGGGCCTTATTGCCATATTCCTTATAAGCCAAGTTGAAAGAGCCAACGGCTGGCTTTCCGTTTGGCAGGGTTGCTTCCAATACAGCAAAGTTCTCTTGTGGGTACACACTACCCGAATTGGTACCTCCACCTTGTCCGAAAGATGCGCTTAAAAGGCCAGCGGCCAGCAAAGTAAAGAATTGCCTCATTGATCAGTACAAGTTTTCTGAAAACCAAATGAACACGTTTATGGAGGTTGATATCAGGCCAATGATGAGAATCAATCTACCATCTTTTCTATTTGATTTAACATAGCCCCAAGCCCTGCTCCCATCTGGCAGTGTCTTTTTGAAGGTCATCAAATGCCAACCGATAAAAATGCCCAGTAACCCACCTAATATGGCAAAAATATAACCGGCATAGATCCAAGTCTTGGCACTGTTTTCCGGTTCTGCCAGCTCTTGATTTCTTTTCTTTCTTAGAGTTTCCAGAAGTTCCTGATCCACTTCCTTACCCCTGGATTTAAGTATCTTCTGCGAAAGATTGTAATCAGTTAAACTCCACTCATCAGGCTTGATCAGGATTTCCATCAGCTCCTGGTTAGTAAATTCCAGCAGATAGTAATCTTCTGGCAGATCATCGATTGAAATTTCACTTTCTTCACTTACCAACAGCGCTTCAACCTTTTGAAAATCGGAACCACGAAGTTTGATGTGCACCTCCTTCTCAAATTCGTTATTCGAAAACGACACATCAAACGTGGGTGACGAGTCCTCAATTTGATGCGGAATTCGTTCTTCCTTCAGAAATTTAACAAATTTGGCAGCTGCTTTAGGGTCAGTAAACCTTTTGAAAGTCAGGAATTTCTCTGCCATAGGAAATTACAAGGTACTAAAATTTCGAACTGAATTACATACAGATATAAGGTAACAGCAATCAAATACAGCCATGCTAAGTGCCCTCTCGTCTACGGCCAAGCACGCAGGCGCACACAAACTGTATTAGCAGCATTACATGTCCCATTCACTGAAGGTCTTACCAAAAAGTCTATTTGCATAATCTAGGATTTCAATTTTAGCCGGCAAGTCCGGGTTTTCATTCTTGCAAATTGACCGGTATCAACCTAAAGTGTTGAAGTCAACGTATTTTTTTGTGGTTGTCTATGTAGTGAAAGTATTCAGCTTTGGTCAGCTGATTAAACCGCTTTCCGATTTTCATTTTCGGTTGTACCTGGTTGGCTTACTTTACAAAGATATGTTGAATTGCTCTTTCAAAAGAGTTGTTTCATGCTCTTGGTTAACAATCTCCAGCTCGGTTTTATCATTATTACTTTTCCGTATAAACTTAGAATTGAAGATTGTTTTTCTTCCCTGGTCAACTGCGAGGGTCACTATTTTGTTTTTAACAAAATACGAATCAGGTGATGTCTGTTTTAATATGGATTGCTCACAAAATTGAGAAATAGCATGTTCAATTAAATTGAACTGGTATTTCTTCACATAATCCTTTCCATCGGACGACATCGATAATAGAAAGGATTCACCTTCCAACTTTTCGATCAGGAAGTAATTTCTTCCATCATATTGTTCCGATTCGTAGTTAATCTTTAAAGGTGTAACGAATAGGTCGCCAAACCCAACATCGGCAAGCCAGTAATCCTCATTCAAGTCGACGACTAAAGCCATATGGTCATATTCAGGACCAATTTTATTATCATCGAAAATTCTTGCAGATATTATTTTGACACTAAACCCTAGCTCTTCAAGTAATGAATGGAACAGATAATTAAGCTCGTAACAGAATCCACCTCGACAACTGGCTACGACTTTTTCGAACAAGTGGTCTTTCTCAAGTAAAATTTTTCTCTTGAGATGAATGTCCAGGTTTTCAAATGGCACCGTGGTAACATGACTTTGGTGCAATCTGTTCAGGGTCATTAAATCAGTATTCGGATTGGCATTAAAATCAATTCTCTCTAAATACTGATGGATATTCATAAATGTATGCCGGCACCATTACAATTTGCATCACTAATATATCCATTATCTGAGTTCCTATAATGATACCTGGGCGAAGTCAAACCTACAGCCAGGGGGCTAATTGGACTTTACCTTAGGAACCAATACAAATTCAGTTCTCCTATTTAGTGAATCGTATTGGTAGATACTTTGCCGTTCACCGAGACCGAACGTTTTTATTCGCTCCGCTGCTATACCATATTCCTCTAGCTGGATTTTTACCGATTCCGCTCTCTTGACAGAAAGTTTGTTATTGTAAGCGTCAGATCCTACTGTGTCTGTGTTTCCGTATATTTCAAGATTTAGATTTTTTTCGAGTTTCAAGTAATCCGCCAATTGCCTTAAATCCTCCAACCCAGCTTCTTTAAGTGTGTGGGAGTCAAAATCGAAATACACTTTTTCTAAACTAAATGGTTTTTCTATAGTGAACTGTGTCATTTCCTTCGAAACCAATGAGAAATGGTCAAACAAATAGTAAGTAGAGCTACCTCCCAGTAGAGATTTAGAGGCGTACATCTCCTTAAATGTGCTCTTATCTGGCGCAATAAAATCGCCAATTGTTAAGAATTGCTCAGTACCATCCGCGACGAATTCAAGCTCCACTTCATACCACCCTTCCGTGACCTCAATCTCATTTACGGGCAGTTCATAAGCATCTAAGTCACCGATAAAGTTGTCATGTTCAATGGCTAATGAATCTGCAGTGAAGACAAAACTTAGGTGATCAACCAGGAATTTTGAGTTTGTGGCGGGTTTTGCAAAAAAACGAAATAAATATACTTCTCCTTTATTCAGAGTGGATAATAGTCGACAAGTAAGATACTCCCGATAGTTCTTTTGCAGGGTTTGCTTTGGACTACCGAAGAACATCCCGACATAGTTTTCCCCTTCAGGTGGATAGGCTATTCCTGCAAAGTTCTTAGGAGTTGACATATTTGTTAATGCGCAGGAACTAAATAAGTCCGGGGTTCCGAAAGTAGGCGAATACCAGTTTTTGGCCTTGATTGGCTCAAGTCTGGTTGTATGACCATGAGGGCAACCTTGCTGCTCTTCAAAACTGGGATTTGGTATTAAGTTCTGAGAAATAGCTATGAGGGGAAATGATAATGCCACCAATAGAAGAACTGATTTCACGCTAGGCCAAATTCGTCTCAAGGATTCTTGTATTACTAATGTAACCAATACCAGAGTTTCCTCCGTTTTTCTTAACTCGAACTATAAGTCTGAAGACTCCACCGCAAGCGTAACATACGCGCGCGAGCTGTGGAATGTCTCTACTCGGATCTGATGGCCTGGCGTATAATGGATGTTAACTTTTCAGTTTCACTGGGTTTAGGAGCAGCGAAGTCAACAATATAGCCTTTGCTGTCTATAACTACATATCTTGGAAGTACACTGGCCGCATATGCGTCTCTTACCTCGCCGGAGAAATCGAATAGATGAGTCCAGTTGGTTTTATCTTCGGCAATGGCTTTCATCCATTTTTCCGGATTGTCGTTAACTGCAATGCCCACAATTTCGAACTTTGATTTATCAAATTCCGCATATAGTTGGTGCAGAAAGGTTGCCTCCTTTCTGCGGGGAGCACACCAACTGGCCCAGAAATCTATCAAAATAACCTTGCCTGCCAAATCGGTGATTGAAATGGTATCTCCACGGAAACTGTAGAGATTAAAAGGAGGTGCAGGTGTACCAATAGCTTGTTTTAGCAAATAGTTGGATTTATTCTTTAGTTTTTCATAAATCAAATCAATATCAGCACTGTCGGTGTAGTACTTGTAATAGGGAACAAACCTCGTTGAGTTTGATACCAGTGTTTCCCAATCGTCGCTGGAGGAAATCATTCGGGTCATGTATCGATACAACAGGTAGTTGGAAATCATCGCGGGATATTCATTTACCATGATATCCATTACTTCCAACCCCTCAGGATTGTAATCACCTCGAATTCTGTCAAGGTATTGCAATCTTGGCAAAACCAACGTTCTGTAGGTCCAGGAAATCATCCATGACTCCGATTTAATGTTGCTCCAAATACTATTGTCGAAATTCTGCCTTACAAACCTGACTGATTCGCGATACGAATATTCCTTATGCCTAGCAAAAGTCAATAGGCTGTAGAGCCTTTTGAATTTGGTATTTAGCCTCAGCATATGCCTGATTTCATTGTAATAAGGATCATTTACTCCTTCTTTGGGGTAATGCACCCGTAATAGGCTGTCTTGATGTCTTTGGAGGGTATCCAGGTGGTAGACAAACTCCTCCCTAGTGAGATTGTGTGGTAAAGCTCCCTGGTTATAGACGCTTAGCGGGGTTAGCCTGAACCGATTGCTCTTAGACCCAACCCCTTCAAAATGCAGAGTTTCGTTAATTGAAACCCAATCCTTGGCATCCGCAGTAATGTTTAGGTTGAAACCTGGAGCTACGAAAAATTCATTATTGTATAAGCCAGGTATTTGCAAACTTGTGCGCTGGGGCATTCTTACAATATTAGTCTCATGATAGAAAGTACCGTCTTCATTTATCCTTATCGTATCCGTCTCAATCTGGCCTGGTTTGTTTTGAACGAAAAGAACTAATTCACGCTTGATTGTATTCTCAAGCTTTCCCTGAAGAATAACCGGAGGCGCTTTCACCTCCTGAGCATGAATCTTAACGACCAGACTGAATAACAATATGATACAAAATGCTCTCAACATAATAGAGTTAGATGGTCCTTGCAGAAGCCGTTGATTATCATAAAGTTAATATTTCATGAAGGTGTTTTAGCTGTTAATTCGGAGAAAAAATCAGGTTATTAATAAAGCTCGTATTTGGAGAGGACGGTTAGTTAGGGGCGCAGTTAAGGAGGTTACAAACGGCAAAAGCTGTGGGGCTAGAAGTTACTTGCTATAGCAGTTCTTTTAACTTCACCTCAATACTATCAGAAAAGCCTTGTGATATATAGACAATAGTACCTTCTCTATCAACTAACACGTATTGCGGGATGCCTGTCACCTTTAGATAATTCGCTAAATCTTTAGAGCCAATCGCGTTAGGATAGGTAACGCCTTTTCTGGATAGGATTCTTTTGGCCTTCTCTACTGAGTTAGCTTCGGTAATAATTCCTAACACCTGCAAACCCGAAGCTTCATAATCCTCATGTAGACGCTGTACATTAGGCATTGAAGATAAGCAAGGTCCGCACCATATCTCCCAAAAATCTAAGAGAAGTATATTCCCCAACTTAGAACTGATGCGAAAGACCTGTTGGTCGAAGGTGGTTAGTGAGTAGTCCTCAATTTCTGATTGAATCAATGACTCATGTAGATTGACATCATTGGGTCTTGTAATCACTGCGTATTCAGACAGATATTCTAAATCGAAGAATGCTTGGGACACCGATGAATTGACTGCCAATCCGTCTATGGCCCATATGGTGACCTGTTTATCCCCCATGATTGTTCTCCGTGATTCTACCCTTTTGGGTAAGTAAGTCTGCCTATCGACATATATCTTTTTATGGATACGGGTAACTTCATCTTCGACCCTGTCTGGATAGGAGTAGGTCAAAATGAAGTTTTTCTCGTCTTGCGACAACGTCGGGATAATGGTATCCTTGACAATCATCAAATCCTCAACAATCATCTGCCCACCTGGTGTGTAAAGGACCGGCATATCAGCAAACTGAAAATATTCGTAGCTGCGTTTACTCTTGTTAATAAGAAACAACTTACTTCCGTCATAATGTACTTCACTAGGCACTGAATCCTGTACGGCATGAAGTTGAAACCCTAATTTGGTATCGGCGCCATCCCTTTTCATAATGGCTTCACCGCGACGGTTCCACACCGCACCCGATGCGAATGTATCTATACGGTGCACTTGATAAGAGGCAAGTTCGATCTCACTAATAGCTTCATGATATTCTGCTACTACATCACTAGCAGTTCTATGTGAATCACAATTACTAAGGACTGTAGCAATGACGGCGAAAATTAGAAACTCAAGCGATCTCATAAGGACTTGCGATAACGGTTATAGATATGATTATAGTAGGCAATTACTCTTGAAAAACGAGAGATTTACGAGATTATTTGATGAGATCTACAAATCCTATACATGCATTTTTACTAACTGCTGCGTATTCTCCGCGCCGGCGCTGGTGGGTACTTTACACTACTACCCTTCTGTTGGCTGGAGCCAACGCCACATACTAGTTAGGCGGCTTCAGCCGAGCGACTGCAGTGGGAGTTAGTACAGACTTTGTGAAAAATGTAGCTTTTGACGTTTAGTATCCAGCGTTTTGTTAAACTGCTATCTAGAGAAACACTAGCGTAGGCGCGAGCGACTGCGGATGGGTTTAGTTAATAATAGTTAGAGCATAAACTTGACGATAGCAATGGTACTTGCCATTTGGCCTAGCCAGAAAACGAATAGCCACTTAATGATTTCGGCCTTGGTGTTGGCGATATCTTCTTTAAGAATAGCCTTTGTGACAGAAATATCCTGGCGTGTGGCCAACAAATCTTCCTTAGTAGCCAAGGACAACACTTTACTTTCAAACGTAGATTCGCTTTTCATTTCGATGGCTTCAAGCAGGAGCTGTGTTTCTTCTTCCCCTATCTTGACTTTGAGTAATTCGTAAAGCCTTAATTCTTGTGTTTTCATAAGTTCTGCAATTTTCATTTTAAAATCAATTGAGCGCTTATGAAGCCTTTGCCTTAGGCGAGGCAACGGGGTGGTTTTCAGGCAAAAGGAAACGGAATAAAATGTGGGTTTGGAGTATGCTTGGATTGGCTAACGAGATCCCTCGACAGGGCTCAGAATGACATAAAGGGGGTTCTTTGAGAGCTGCGGGTTAGATCGTATGCCGTAGTCTTTTGCCTGAAAAATGGGCAAAGGCTTGGTTTGTGATCAATTGATTTGAAAATGGCAGAACTGGGGAAAGCGAATTATAGGTACCTACTTTGAAAAGAAGTCTGCTCTTTGCGCTACAGATGGTGGCTGCCTTCTGAATTGCAAAATAATTGAAAGTATTACACATTTAATACTTAAAACGAGGAGCAATGCAAACACTGGAAGACTTTCTATGCAGGATTGATGATAGAGTTACTGCCTTCATGAGAAGATGGGGTTACACCGCAGTGAGAATTTCATTCGCAATAATATTCGTCTGGTTCGGAATTTTGAAACCCTTTGGGCTATCTGCTGCGGAGCCATTGGTATTGACAACTGTATCTTGGCTACCTTTTTTGAAGCCTGATCAATGGCTTACTCTAATTGGCTGGTGGGAAGTGGCCATTGGTATAGCTTTCTTACTGAAGTGGACAACCAGGATGGCGATCACGTTGCTGTTTCTACAAATGGCCGGTACATTCATGCCCCTTTTTTTGTTGGCAGATGTGACCTTCCAACAGGGTGAATATCTGATGCCCACTATGGAGGGCCAATACATCATTAAGAACTTAATGATAATAGCTGGTGCTATGGTAATTGGTGGGAGAATTCATTCCCTATCAAGAGCTTATTGAATTTCCATATTAGGATGGTCGAAGGTGCTATAGAGCTCAGTTTTTACAACTAGCATTTGCTGGGGGGTCCAAATCGAATATTGGTGTGATCTCCCATTTTGAACTTCTACTCTGAGAATTGTAGTCACCCTGTGCTTATGTAGAGGGGTTCAGGAAGGAATCGAACGACTAATACAAAATATCTGTCGTCTACTGTGTGGGAATATTATGGATTACAAATCTTAAGACTAGGGTCGCACTCGTAACATACGCAGCCGAGCTGTGGGGGCGACTGCGTTGGGGGGCTTAATGAAAACTAGTAAGGCTTCAATGTCTAAAACAATAATCTAGCTATATTCATCCTCTGATGCTCAAATCAGATCAAATCATTTCTAAAGCCAACTTATTAGCATGGAGCGAGGGGGCAGGTATAGAATTGAAAACCATGGCTGCCTCAAAGGATCAGGTCTTCCTTGAAAATAGACAGAAATGTTATTACTACTATTTTGTCTCTACAGGATTTGTAAGACTATATTATTTAGACTTGGAAGGTAAAGAAATCACACATTGGTTTTCAGCCGAGAATACCATGTTTACTTCTCCTTTTAGTTTTTATAAAGATGAAACCAACATTTTGAACTTTCAAGCACTGGAAGAGTCTGAATTTATTCTAATAACAAAAGAACAAATTGATACCATTTGTGATCTAAATAAACAAGCTAGTCAAGCGGCTCGACGCTTACTTTCGGAATTTGCCATGCTGTTCAGTAGAAGGATTATGAGCATCAATACAGAATCAGCTGAATATCGATACCTCAAACTATTAGAAGATCATCCCTTGATCTTCCAGAAAGCAAAGCTTGCGCATATTGCTTCCTATCTTGGGATCACTCAGCAGAGCTTAAGTCGAATTAGAAAGAATTTGATGCACTAAAGCCATTCGGCCAAGACTACCATTCATCAACTTTGAGCAAATAACTTTTCTCTCTAGACAAAGGTTATAGGTTGCTTAGGCACCTAATATACTTCCAAACTCCATTTACTTCATTTTAAAAAGACGACCTGTCGAAATATCATCATGATGCCAGGTGTTTAGGCCAGTTTGCTTTCTGACGCTGAAAAACCAGGTAATTAAAAGAGATCTGGAAGTTCCGTCGCTTTTTACCATAGGGTAAATTTTTCCACCTCTTACACACTCAACTTTGCTTCTATAACGAACAGGTAACTAAAAAAACCTTAATACTGAAATGAAAAAAACAGCATTAATCACAGGAGCAGCTGGTGGAATTGGCGGACAGTTCGCCAGGATACATGCCAGCAAAGGCGGCGACATCGTAGCCGTTGATTTAAATGCCGAAGGTCTTGAATCACTCAAGACAACTTTGGAAAGTGAATATGATGTATTGGTATACACCATAGCCAAGGACTTAACTGATGTGAATGCAGCCAAGGAGATTTATGACGAATTGAAAAGCAAGGATGTTGAGGTGGACTACCTTATCAACAACGCTGGATTCGGTGGCATAGGAAATTTCCACGAGCGATCATGGGAACAAGACCTTGCCATGATACAGGTAGATGTTGTAGCCTTAACAGGACTTACTAAATTTTTCCTGCCCGATTTCATCAAGAGAAACGAAGGGAAAATACTCAATGTCTCTTCTACCGTCAGCTTAATACCAGGCCCAGGCCAAGCCGTGTACTTTGCCAGCAAGGCTTATGTAACCTCACTAACAAGATCAATTTATGGAGAATTAAGCGATTCGGAGGTTACTATAACGGCACTATTACCTGGCCCCACTCAGACGGGATTTGGAGCACATTCAGGTATGGAAAAAACTTCTATCTACAATAAAACTGCGAGCGCAGCTGATGTAGCTCAAGATGGTTACGATGCGATGTTGGAAGGTGAGTTGGAAATCATTTCAGGTGTTTCCGGAATGCAAAAGCTTGAATTCAAACTGGTACCCTTTGTCCCAAAGAAGAAGCTCATTGAAAAAATCAGAAAAGGACAAGAAACTAAATAAACGAATAACAAATACTTAAACATTAATAAAATGAATACTCAGACTATAGAGACAATATCCGAAAAGGAAATTCAGCAATTAGTCGAAAATCAACGAAAATACTTCAATTCAAATGCAACGCTTTCATCTGAATTTAGAATTGAGCAACTCAAAAAGTTCAAAGCCCTTTTACTAAAGCATGAAGATGAAATGCATCAGGCTATATACAATGATTTCAGTAAATCGAAATATGAGAATCAGCTAGTAGAATTCTATCCATTAATTGATGAAATCGAAGTGGCCATCAAGAATGTGAAAAAATGGATGAAGCGTAAAAGTGTTAAGACCAACTTTCTAAACTTTCCAGGAAAGAGTTATATCGTTCCGGAACCTTTGGGTGTCAGCTTAGTAATTGGTGCGTGGAATCTACCCTACAATCTATCTCTTACTCCCTTGGTAGGATCGATGGCCGCTGGTAATACAACAATCCTAAAACCTAGTGAACTCCCTGTTGAAACCAGCGCGATTATGGCCAAGATCATTAACGAGAACTTTGACCCCAATTACATGAAAGTTGTTGAAGGAGGTATTCCGGAAACTACTGCACTGTTGAATCAAAGATTTGACAAGATCTTCTTTACTGGTAGCCCAACAGTAGGCAAGATTGTGAATAAGGCCGCTGCTGAGAATCTGACCAACGTTACACTTGAGTTAGGAGGAAAAAACCCATCGATCTTCACAAAAGATAGTGATTTGAAGATGAGCGTTAAGAGAATGATCTGGGCTCGCTTTGTGAATTCTGGTCAGTTCTGTATTACGGCTGATTACGCTTTGGTGCATAAGGACATCAAAGATGAGTTTTTAAAATTGGCAGTAAAGGAGATTGAAAAGAACAATTTCTCAGTTGAGCATGACAATTATGTCCAAATAATCAACGAACGAAACTTTGATCGAGTGGTAGGTTTGATAGATCAAGACAAAGTTTACTATGGAGGAACTTACAATCGGGAAAAGCGGATCATTGATCCGACCATTCTCAATAATGTTACTTTGGATGATGCAGTTATGCAAGAGGAGATATTCGGCCCGGTATTGCCAGTTATCGAATATGAAACGCTAGATCAGGCTTTTGAAATTATCAAAAGCTTTGAAAAACCATTAGCGGCATACCTGTTTTCTAATAGCAGCTCCGAAAAGGACAGATTCCTAAGTGAAATTCCATTTGGAAATGGTGCCATTAATGATTGTGTTATGCAGATTTCAAATCCAAACATTCCTTTCGGAGGAGTGGGAAATAGTGGAATGGGACGCTATCATGGAAAATATAGCTTTGAGTGTTTCTCAAATTTCAAAGGCATTCTTGATAAGCCTACCTCACTTGAGACTAATCTGAAATACTACGGATATAGTGAGAAGAGAATGAAGATTATGCAAAAGTTGAGTTAAGGAAGTGTCAGTATGAAGGAAGATGTTAAATCAGAAGCGAGGAAGGAAAAAGTTGTATTTGCCATTATCATGGGATTGATTACAACTGGAATTATTTCATTTTCCCTTATCGCCATCAACATAGGCTTCAGCAATTCATTCTTAAGAGTATGGCTAAAATCTTGGGTTTTAGCCTACTTTTTCGTGATCCCAGCGATACTTTTCATAGCACCACTTATCGAAAGACTGGTCAAAAGAATGATTTGAATTCAGTGGCTTCTCATCTCAATAATAGCCACTACTGATATGTCCATTGGTGAGTTCCGATTAACTAGGACTATTAGTCCGAAGACTCGGGCGCACGTGTTGCAAACGCGCGCGAGCTGTTGGTTTAGTACCCTACCCTTCTGTTCGCTGGAGCCAATGCCAAATATTTGTCACTCGGCTTCAGCCGAGCGACTGTTTGGGGTTTACACCTGCGGCTTCAGCTTCAGGAATACGATTACGATCTTCACCGATATGTACCACTTCCACATTGTCCGCCCCGATAAGGTTAACGATATCCTGCTCAGCACTTACGCATACTGAACATCCGGCATGATAAAAAACTGACTTTTCCATTGTTTATAGATTTTAAAGTTATGCAGCACTATTGCTGGTGCAAATACCCGAGTCTCTGAACCGACATCAAATTTTCTTATCTAGAACATCAACTTTATTCATGGTGGCGGGTGGCGAAATGTCCTTACTAACAGTATACTTTGTGGTATGAAGACTGACACCCGTGTGCACATAGCTATTAATGTGGCAAATTTTGAGCATGGAAGAAAATTCTATAGTGACCTCCTGGGGCACCCGCCCAACAGGGTTGCAGAAGATCAGCTAGATTGGATTCTTAATAACCCACCTATTCATCTTTCCATTTACTCCAACCGAACATATAAACTCGGCGTTGAGCACATTGGGTTCGATATGAGTACAGCAGAACTTGCAGAGTTTAGAGATAGAACTGCTTTACAGGGCTCAGCAATAAATGACCCTGATGGACTAAAAATTGAATTCTATACGTCGGAATTTAGCCAGTAGCCGTTGCTTTGCTGGTTAGTTCTGTTTGTCGCAAATTTTTCTCTAAGTTGGTAGGTGATAATGCATTTGGAACTAAAATACTTTAAGCTGGTGGCGGTGGTTGCAAAAGAGGGAAGTTTGGCAAAGGCCTCAGAGAAACTGTTTTTGACACAACCAGCTTTAAGTCATCAGCTAAAGGAAATAGAGACCCAGTTAGGTACGAAAGTATTTAACAGAATAAACAGAAAGCTGATCTTGACAGAGGCCGGGGAAATGATGCTGTCTTATTCGAAGAGAATATTGGGGGAAGTAGATGGGTTTACTGAAGAAATTGAAACTCGGCTGAAAGGAGAAGTTGGCACAATAAGACTAACCGCTGAAAGCAACACCTGTTTCCATTGGTTGCCGAAGATTTTGAGGGAACATCAGCGGGAATACCCCAATGTAGAATTCAGGCTAAAATCACCTAGCACTAAGCCTGCCGATGAGCTGCTTCTTGATGGCCAAGTGGATGTGGCCATAGTTTGCAGGAAGAGTAGGGATAAGAATATTGCCTACGCCGATTTGTTTACAGATGACGTGGTGGCACTTGTTCCGGCAGGGCATCCCCTGGCAATCCGCAAGTTTCTAACCGCTGATGACTTCAGGCACATCACCTATATTACCCATTCAGAGCATCTGAAGAGAAGTACTTTTTATGAACAGTTTCTAAAGCCTAAACAAGTAACTCCAAAAAAAGTACTGTATATACAACTGACAGAAACTGTACTGGATATGGTTAAGGAGGGTTTAGGAATAGCAGTGATGGCAAGATGGCTGGTGAAACCTTATATTGATACTACAGAAATTTCTCAAGTAAGGCTTGGAAAGGCAGGACTGAAAAGGAAGTGGTATATCGCCTCACTTAAGACGGAAACGACATCCAAGCCGCTGGAAAGCTTTATTGAAAAAGTGCAGATGATGGAGTTGAATAGCTAGTCATTCAACTAACGCAAGCACCTCTTTAATCTCATAAAGGATAAAATCAGGGTGGGCATTAGTTAGCTTGTCTTCGGGTTGGGTACCGGATAGCACTACTGCTGTTTTAACCTGGGCATTCTTGCCTTCCTGTATATCTGCAACCGTATCTCCTACTTTGAGGAAAGCCGTTCCTCCTTGTAATTGCAGCGCATTGATCATGTCGAATATCATGGCTGGGTGCGGCCTTGTTTTTCCAAGGTCGGCTGCCACACCGGTATAATCAAAGGATTCCTTTCTCCAGCGCAGGTGGTGTAACAAGTTGTAAAATACATCTGGTGGCAGACCCGTTCCGATGCCTACTTTAATTCCATGAGACCCTAAAGTTTCGAAAACTTCCTCTACCCCTGGCATGGGCTCAAAGTTGCCCAGGCATTCATTGATAGTACGCTTAAAATGTCCAAAGATAGGTTTTGCCTTCTGCACCGGTTGGCCAATACTCTCTAAAATTTTATTAATCATCTCAATTTTATCCTTGCCTCTATGTTGATCAATAACTGACTTATCTACCACTACACCATTGCCCTCAAGAGCATATTGCATGCAAAGGGTAACTGTTCCCGGTACTTTCTCCATAACCGTGGTGCCAATCATGTCGAACAAAACTGCTTCTATTTTCAATGCCATGTGGTTAAAGTTTCCAATTCGCGTCAGAGAATTCGCTTTGTCTGAGTTTGTTTTCGATTTCTTCCTTGATGCCGTTAATATCTTCTTGAGTTAGTGGTTGGAGAGCCAAGTAGTGGTCTGGATAGTCATCTCTGTGTGGGAAGTAACAGGCCTCTCCGTATTGCTGAATTTTGGCACTCTTGGCTCTTCCGTACAGGTGAAAGTGTTGGTATGGCCCTTCTTCCTTGAAGACCCCCCAATTACCATTATCCTGATAGTTTATGCGCCCGATGTCAACTCCGTTCCTATTGAGTGCAATTGACATAGCGTCCCCGACCACAACTAGCAACCTTGTGAGCTCAATTGCCTGGCTTGGCGTTAGCTGCTGGAGGTCCCTGATACGAGTCTTCGGATTGATGACTATGTGGCCACCATCCTCTCGATCTACAAGAGGATTATCTACTGCTTCCACAGTAAAGCTCTTTGAGATATATATTATCGCCATTTTTCTTGGTTTTCGTTTAGTGCACTTATCCTATTCTTATTGGGTGATTCTGTTGTCAACGTGAGCTTCTCCAGAGCTCTCTTTATTCTGATCATCGCGGCTGTGATTACTTCAGCTGAAGAGGCGTAGGATATTCTTATGCAATTGTCATCTCCGAAAGCTCTACCCGGAACGACAGATACATGGGCCTCACTGAGCAGGTAGTCGCACATATCTTGTGAGTTGCGTATCTCTGCCAATGCGTGTAGTCCATAGTAGCTACTGACATCGGGAAAAACGTAGAATGCCCCTTGTGGCTTACTGATTTCTACTCCCTCGATAGCTGTCAGCAGCGACAAAATCAGGTCCCTTCTCTCCTTGTATTCTTTCACCATGTAGTCAATCGCTCCCGACTGGTGAGACAAAGCCGCCAGCGCTGCTCTTTGTGCTATGGAGCAGTTAGCCGAAGAAAGATGGCTTTGCAGCTTTGTTACCTGTCGGGCTATTTGACCAGGGGCACAGAGAAAGCCCACCCGCCACCCCGTCATTGCAAAGCTTTTGCTGAAGCCATTGATGGTAATGGTTCTATCAAACATACCAGGCAAAGAAGCAAAGCAGGTTCGTTCTTGCGTATAGTTGATATGCTCATAAATTTCGTCGGCGACTACAATCAGATTGGGATGCCTGGATACAAGGTTGGCTATTTGCCGGAGCTCAGCGTTTGAATAAACTAAGCCGGTAGGGTTGCAGGGGGAAGAAAAAACAATGGCTCTTGTTTTTGGGGTAATGGCTTTTTCAATCAGCCCAACCTCGATCTTAAAGCCATTTTCCAGTTTTCCTTTAATCACCACTGGATTTCCCCCTGCAATCTTAACCTGCGCAAAATGACTCACCCAGTAGGGTGCCAATACAATAACTTCGTCGCCTTCATCAAGAACAGCGAGCATTAGGTTAGACAGCGCCTGCTTAGCTCCGTTAGTGACTACTACATTTTCAGGTTGGTAGTTGAGGTTATACTCGGATAGGTACTTATTGGCTATGGCTTGTCTTAGGTCCAAATAGCCTGCGGAAGGAGGATAGCTAAAGAACTTTCCCGAGTCGATGGTTTCTTTAGCTGCCGAGGCTATGAATTCCGGTGTTGGGAAATCCGGCTCACCTTGCGATAAGCTCAATACATCTTTGCCGGAGGTTCTCAGTTCTTCAGCCTTGGCCGTCATGCCTGAAGTTGCAGAAGGCTCGATAGATGCCACTCTTGATGAAAACTTGATATCCATTCCTAATTGTCTGGGACGAATCAAGTACCAAACATAGCTGCATGCTATCAATGTGCATGAACAAAAGTTTTTATGGATTACATAAGGAATTGTAATGCTGCGCGATTTTGTGGGTTGTAATGGCTAAAAATGCAGGTTATGATTTACCAGGGTCGAGCGAAGAAAAGTCTTATCTATTCTATAAATGGATTTCATGGCGCTGGCTTGGTTGCCTTATCTGGCCGCAATTGATTTGTGGCTATGGATACTACCCCATTTATTTTAATCCTGGTCTCGTGTGTTGCTCATGCCTATTGGAATTACCTCTTAAAGTCATCGCGGAATAAGCATGCATTTACGATGATTAGTAAGCTTGGAGAAGTCTTCATTTTCCTGGTTCCTGCACTGTATTTTATCAGCAGTATCAAGTTTCAACTGGACTATGTCATTTTTATAGTTGTAGCTTCCTTGCTGGGCTTTCTCAATTACGTGTTTCTGACGAAGGCCTATCGCTATGGAGATTTCTCTCTGGTCTACCCCATTTCCCGGTCGGGCGTGCTCTTCCTTCCCTTGCTTACCTACCTTTTTATTGACGAGAGAATTAATGCCTCTGGCCTTGTAGCGATTGTACTTATAGTGACTGGAGTGTTGGTGATGCACCTGGGCTCTTTTGATAGAAGAGGCCTGCTTGGTTTCTTGCAAGGAATAAAAAATGTTGGAAGTATCTATGCGGTGCTGGCAGCCCTGGCCATGGCCGGATATACCATCTGGGACAAGGTATCTGTTTCCATAGTACACCCGTTTGTTTACTACTATCTCTACAATTCCCTGGTAGCCATCTTATATACTGTTTTCGTATTGGCGAAATACCGCAAACTGAAAACGGTATTTAAGGAGACAAAGCTAGAGTGGCGAGCAACCAGATTTAGATCCATACTCGCTGGCTTCCTCAATACCTCTTCTTATATGTTGGTGCTCCTTGCCCTAATTGAGAGTAAGGCCTCTTACATTGGCGCATTACGACTACTAAGCATAGTGCTAGGAGTGTTCTTCGCCTACAAACTGCTTGGTGAAAGATTGTCTGCGGCGAAAATAGTAGGCATCCTGTTGGCAATAACAGGTGGTTGCTTAGTATTCTGGATGGGCTGATTTGCATGACCAGAAAAGTGTGCCAAAGTTGATATTATGAAGGGACGGTAAGCGGCTTTCTTACTGAAACGGGGCAATTATTCTACCGAATCGGGCGATAGCGTAGGTGAAGCTGGCAGGTTTTGAGCCCTTAAGAAATAAGCGAAATTTGGGCCCTGTACAGATTCGTGCAACAAGTATGCGGTTGTGGACATTTTTAAGGGGACGGGACCGGTGGTGTGTCATCCCGAGCCTGCCGAGGGATCTTGTTTGATAAGTAGAAACGTCCAGCACGTTGGTATTGTAGAGAATAGTCGTCACTCGCGTGGACGCGAGCGACTGCGATGGCGATTACTAAGGAATGAGAATCAATGGTTGGTATGGAGTGGAATATCCAGAACCTTGCCATAACGCAAATCGAAATTTGTCAGTAGCTGCTTGAAGGACTGTGCTGGTGATAATTCTGTTGCCATCTGGTAATACCGGTGGGCTTCCTCTAGCTCTCCGTCGGCTTCCAGGATATAGGCTAACATCACAGCTTGGCCAGCGGACGTAACATTGCATGGGTTTTTCTTTAGGCCGGGAAAGCTTCCGTCGTAGATCCATATTGCAACCTGAAAGGACATTAGATCAGGATCATCTCGATTGGCCATTTCTATTATCAAGAATCTTTCTTGATAATCAGGAAGATATATAACAGCTTGTGCATCGTTCACATCTATAGTCTTGAGTGGCTCATCGAACATGTTCTTAACCATAACCAGAAACCTATTTCGGTTCGGGTCCTCAGTAGTTAGGTGCCACGTTATGCACAAGCTATCGGACCTCGACAGCCAAATCGATCTATTGGAAGGAGGGAAAATCATTTCATAGTAATAGCTAATGGGGCGGCCGACCCATGGACGGATTAGTATCTGCTCGGTAGAATAAAGGCTTGACAATTGCAAGTGCGACTTGATTCTTCTGAGCTTGTTAAACTGCTGATTTATTTCCTGCAAGTCTACTGTTCGTGGTCCGACAAATTCCATAAACTGCTCACTCCAATGGGTGACTAGTAAGATACCACCTGAATCGATTCTCACTGGTTTTTTGGTTGAAAGCCGATCTAGGGGTTCGATGGTTTTGGAATTTTGATAAGCCAACTCACTCAACACTACCTTAAAGGGGTATTTTTTCGTTGATTGCGCTGATACGTGGAGGGCTAAGGAAAGGGAAAGAATAATTGAAATTATTCTCGCAGTCCGCAGTTGATCATAGAATGTAGTCGTTTGAAAAGCTCCCATTTCAATACAATATAAGTATAAACCTGATGTGTATTTGGGTATTGCTACCTTCAAACTTGCCCGGCTCGGGCTGAATAAAGGGTATTGGTGTAACTCAAGCTGCAGTCCTGCCTTCCTTTAATTTAGAGGTTTTTCGCAGGCACCAGAAAAGTGTGCCAAGGTGGATAACATGAAGCTCTAGTACTGGGCTTTCTTACCGAAACTGGGTAATTATTCTACCGAATCGGGCGATAGCATAGGTGAAACTGGCAGGTTTTGGGCTTCTACGAAATAGGCGAAATTTGGGCCCTGTACAGATTCGTACAACAAGTATGCGGTTATGGACATTTTTCGGAAGGAAAACTAGTAGGGCTCGCGCTTCTTCTCACTTCACGGAAGTACAAAAACAACGGCAACCCACCAGCAATGCCAAAGGCAAAGGTGTAAACCCAAATCCATCCAAGGTACTTGATTTGCAGTCGCTTTGATACCTGGAAAGACCATACCAGAAAAAACACCACTATTACTAAAAGATCTATGGCAAAAGCTGACGATATATTGTTGGCAAACATCCCCTTGACTGTATCAAGGGGATGCGCGTAGAGAAGTATATTTCCCGACCTAATTGATTCTTTTACGGCAAAAATGTTGGGTAAAACAGTGCCGATTAGTACAAGTATGGCGTACTTTCTTTTCATTAGTTCCTCAACTGGTTAACACTACTTGTAGTGGTTTCTGGCAAGCTCCAGTAAGCTCCACATGTTTTCTTGTGTTGAGTCGCCTCCATTAGTAAGTATAATCACCTGCAGGTCTAAATCCGGATTGATAGACAAAACCGTGCGATAGCCATCGAAGCCTCCGGAATGCCAGAAATCGTTTACATCGGTGATGAAGCCAGTATGCCAGTAGTTGCCAGTGCCGGTAAGCCAGCCCAGCCCGTAATCGGTTTGAATATTGGGCACCGACCCCTGTGTTTGAATCATTAAGTCTAATGTTTCCTTGGAGACGATTTCATAGCTCAATAAAGCGTCAATAAATTTTAGCATGTCATCGGTGGTGCTGGCAACTCCGCTGGCACCATAAATCAGCGAATTGAAGCCCTTGACTTTAATATCGGTGCCAAACGAAAGCGCGTAATTTTCGCCATTGTCGCCGAGGTGTTCGTTCTCTGAGATAACAAAGGTCGTTGACATACCAGCGGGAGTAAAAATCTCCTGATCTAAGTATTCTGGTAGGGTTTTACCGGTAACTTTTTCGAGCACTAAGGCTAGTAAGACATAGCCGGTATTAGAGTACCGCCCCATAGTACCAGGGTCAAATGCAAGGTTCTCAAACCCTGAATTATCACTACTAATAAAATTAAGGGCATCCTCCATGTTGAGATCGTTTAGGGTAGTTACGTCGGTGTTGTCTTCTATGTAGTCTAACAAACCAGAGCGGTGCGCCAGCAAATGCCTTATGGTGATTTGCTCAAAGTTGGCGGGTAGTTCCGGGTAGAATGATAAAAGCAGGTCGTCAAGATTGAGTTGCCCCTGTTCTACAAGCTGCATAATAGCCAGAGCAGTTATGGGCTTGCTGATGGAGCCTATTCTAAATTGGGTGCTTGAGTTGATGCTCTGACTAACATCGAACCTGGCCACACCGGCATTGCCTTGATACACAACCTGGCCGTCTTTCCTCACGGCTATACTAAGCCCGGGTTGGCTAGGCGATTGATTGCTGGCCAGGAATGCATCTATTTTTCCCTCAAGTGATGTGGGAACAGGAGTAGGCTCATCTTCGCTGCAGCTAACTAGTAACAGAAAGACTAGCATTAGCGAGATTTTCGATAAATGGCTAATTGCTTTTGGGGTGTTCATTTTCATTGCTATTGATTGATTTTTCGTGCAATTAACCACACGTCCATGGCTCAATCGACTTAAACGATGATTTGAGTCCTTTCCGTAGCTATTACTGCCGAAGTACTGGCTGTGCTGCAGATTTTAGTAGAAGGAAGTAATTAATGTGCCGCCTCGGCTTGCAACTGGGCCCGTTGATATTCCTTTGGGGTTTGCTTGGTGTGCTGCCTGAATATGCGGTTCATAGAGGCCTTTGAGTTAAAGCCGCTTTCAATACCCAGGGCAAGAATAGTATACTTTCTATTGGCGGGGTCAGCAAGTAGTTCTTTGAAGTATTCCACCCGGTATTCATTCACGTAATCGTAGAAAGGTCGCTTTAGCCGAGAGTTGATTGCCTGCGAAATGTTATGGGTGGTAGTTTCCAGTTGTTCGGCAACATCGCTGATTTTTAGCTGCGGCTGTAGATAAAGCTTGGTTTCTTTGAATATGGCCTCGGTGTTTTCGAAAATTCTCGCCTCTTCTTCAGAGGAAAGAGAAGAAGTGGAATACTTCTCAGCAGGGGTATTCAAAAGGGTTTGTGGCAGTTTCATTCCGGAGATATATTCCGCCAAGGTGTATTGTCGGATTCCTTTGTAGCATAGGTAAAATAGGGATAGAGTGAAAACTACATTGATTGGAACCCTAACAAACTCCACTGCTTCTATCAGTTGTAGTTTGAAAAGTATAAAGAGCAAGAAGTTTAGCAGTCGAATGCTTATATAGATTAAGACAAAGTCCCTCAGCCACCGCAGGCGCATTGGTTCGATGTGAGAGAAATTCTGTTTTAATGCAGTGGTGTAGTCTTTAAGTTTTCTTAACAACCAGATTAAGGAAGAAACGATAAAGACATCGTGCGACAGGTAAATGATGCGGTAGCCAATGTGCGGGTTATAGTATTCCTCTCGCAAAGTTTCGGGTGTATAATAAGATAAGAAGGCAAAGTCAATTAGGGTGTAAGCTGTGTAGATGAATGAAAATGATGCAAACCACCACCACTGCCATTTAAGTTTTTGATCCTTATCTATAAGCAGATTGCCATAGGTTAAGAATGCAGTGAAAACAAAGGGTACAATAATGTTCCTCAGTATGAAATTAACACTGGTTAGGGTCTGTGATACCCAAAGCTCTAGAGCAAAGTAGGCTGCAATTAAGAGCACCAGCACAATTAGCACATAGTCGCTATTTCTCTTCCCTTTTTTTTGAAGGATGAAAAGCAGGAAAATAACTAGTATGCTAAGCCCAACAAGGTTGAATGAAACCATAGTTTGTGATAACTACAAAGGAACAACCGCGGTCTTAAAATAATGATATTACCTGATCATTGAAATAGGGGTTTGCAACAAGGCCTTGAGTTTTGGAAACTCACTTGGATTGCGCTTGTAGCTGATAGGAATATGAAAATGAAAATGAAAATGAAAATGAAAAATTCAGATGGGATGCTATTTCATCGTTTTCTTATTAGGTCAAATTCTGCGTTTTAATTTACTTGGACTACAAGTCCGAAGACTCGGCCGCACGCGTAACATACGCGTGCGAGCTATGGGAAGGGTAGTAGGCCCCACTACCGATAAGCATACTTACGAAAGGCCCGAACAGTTTGAAATAACATAACTGAGAAAACTATCCTGCTAAAAGAATCAATCGCGAGTGCCCAGTTATTCCAATCTGTGACCTTCAATCCGTTGTAATCCACCCTATGGGCGGGGTTTAGGAATAGGCCGAATTTGAAAATCTCTCCGGTGAACTCCAGGTTATTAAGCGCTACGATCGGATAGTACATTGCTAACCCTAGGACTAGTATCCACAGTACAGGACGCAACCAGTCTTGCCCATAGTTATTTGATAATTTGTAAAATGCTAACAACCACCAATCGCCTTTAGTCCATGTCAGGTCCCTGCGATAGTATTCCAACTCCCTTCCGTGAAACTCCATGGCAAACCTTTTCTCGGCTTGATTTTCCATTGCACGACGTATCTGTTGGCAGACATACTTATGGTCTGCAATTGAACCGGAGGTCAAATTCTTAAACCACCTACCCCCACTCCAGTTGATTTTACCGATGTCGCAATCTCTTCGTATAATTACCCTCTCACAATCATAGAAATTGCAGTTAAAGAATTTGGCTGTTCCCATCTGGACATTGTCCAACTTGAGTAGGGACTCTTCCCCATGCAGGTTAAAGTCGTGAAACGCTAACTGGCTTGCATCTTCCACCCTATTAATGACTAGGGAGTTTGACTCTATATCCTCAAAGTGCATTCTTGGAGCAGATTTAAAATCGCCGATAGTGAGCGAATCTAGTTTTGAATTTACACACCTTAAATAACCATCGATTTCAATGAAAGTCATCATTGTGCGGAAATCCCTGTTAGATTGAGCAATCTCGATCTGCTGCGAAGAAACTTGACGTAGTAGGAGTCTTTTGATCTTAAAACGCTCCAAGTGAATGCCTGTAACAATTGTCGACCGGATGCTTATACTTTCGAATTGTGAATTGGCAATGAATAATCTTTCAATGGTGCTACCGCCTTTTACATCCAGATAATTGCAAGAGGTATCGGCGCAACCCACGTGTTCGATATTTGCCCCATCAGTAATTTCCAATGAATCCCAAAACCCGGTGACACTTTTATAGCGCCCACTGGAAATTGATAGCCTGATCGCACTGGCCTGCAACACAAGTAGATCCAGTTTGCAATCTACGAGTTGCAGGGACTGCCATTCAGGCCATTGTTTTAGCATTACCGGCTCAGTAACGCTTATGTTCGAAACTATAATAGTTCCTTTTTGATCAACCTCGAAGTGGTTTCCTTGCTTGTTTACGGCTTGTAGGAAGTCATTTGCGGTTAGTTCTACCATACATAGAATGTATCTTACTTAAGATTCGAAGCCTCCGCATCTAGACCCTGCAAGTGATCTGTGCGGACACAAATAAGCCACTGTAATTCTCATCACGGTGGCTTCGTCGTTGTTTGAATATAGGCAAAGTTCATGATAATTACGGTACTAATTGTCGTCACTCGCGTGGACGCGAGCGATTGCGGTGATGGAGGACTTTGACCACACGTCACAAACGCGTGCGATCTGTAGATATATCTACATATTTCGGAGTTTCATGAAACTTTCAACTTGTCGCAGTTCATTCTCTAGCTGCATCTCGAAATTATCGGGCCACTCACTTTGAGCTTTTGACCTGATCCTTTCAAAAACCTCTTTAGGTATACCAGGTGGGTTGTGCCCAGCTAAGGCCTTCATAGCTGCTTTTTGCCTTTCAATAAAATCTACTTGCATCTCGAAGTCATCTGGCCACTGCCTCTCACTTAGTTCCCTAATCACATTCAGCTTCTCTTCAAAGTTGTCGGTTTGTAGGATATCGTAGACTGAGGTTGTGTGGTCCCTAGAATTCCCTCCGTTGCTCTTCGAATCTAACTCTCGTTCTAAAATTGACTCAATATTCTTCAAAATATTATCTCTCTTTCTCTCCCATTGGGAAAAGTCCTTGGAATCCAATGATAAGAACTTCTCTACAATTTGCTTTAGAGAATTCAATTTCCCCTTGTCATTAATTTTCATGCCCTGCGTGGTGGGAATGACTCCGAGAATATCAGCATAATCAAAAGGCGGGATTAGAATCGGAATGTGCTCGGAAGTTCTAGCCCATGTGGCACCCATTTCACATAGGCTAATTGGACTGGTGTAAAAATGTGATGATAAAGTAAATAGGACTAGAACTTCAGTACTTAACTCGTTCTTAATCGTTTCGAGAAAGTCAGCACCTAAAGCTACTCCGTATCCATCAAACGATGTACAAAATATTTTATCACTTGGAACACCTATCGCCTCCAAAAGCTCTATCATTTGCTCTACGATTAAAGCGTCTTTACTAGAATGACTTATGAATACTTTCCTATTTGGGTGTGCCACCGAAATATTCAATTCATCAGCAATTCTTGAGATGGTGGAATTGCTTTCATGAGAAAGTATGTCAATTACATTTAGACGTTTCACATCTACTTTAGAGACGAATGGGAATTTGATGCCAAAATTTGAAAAAAAGTCGGTTGTCTCTGCTGTATTAAAATCAGCGTCAAGCTGTAGGGCAATATCAATTATTGTTTTGATTTTTAGTTGCCTATCCATCCTAATATCCAGTGGTATTTGATAGAAGTACTTCTACCAATATACCTATTATCGGAGTTCAATGCACAACTTAACTTGTTGAATTACAGTGTATTCTTCTCTTATCACTGTGGGTACTTTACACTCCTACCCTTCTGTTGGCTGGAGCCAACGCCACATACTAGTTAGGCGGCTTCAGCCGAGCGACTGCAGTGGGAGCTAGTACAGACTTTGTGAAAAATGTAGCTTTTGACGTTTAGTATTCCTGCGTTTTGTTAACTGCTATCTAGAGAAACACTAGCGTAGGCGCGAGCGACTGCGGATGGGGTCACTTGTTTTGTAACAGGATTTTTAATCCTGCATTTTTAATAACCGCTAGTTTAGCAAATAATCGTCAGCTGTATTGACAGGAGCGACTGTGATCAGTAACTAGGGTGAGGCTCTACTACCACTATTTATTTCATTTACCAATCTGTTAAATTGGTTCCTATTGATTGCAAAGGGTATTAATGTAACGATGTTCGCAAAGAGCGCCATCCCTATGAACCCGAGCCCCAATTCGACTTGGTTGAAATAGATTACTACTGCCGATAAACAAATTGAAGAGATTGTAAATGTCAATATCAACCACCAATATGGAGCGGACGTTTTGTATCTGAATTCCTTGTCTGTGATACTTCCAGAGATTCGAAGAGTCGGCACATTTGAAAGCCGTGGTGTATTCTTAATGTCAATTTGTTCGTCCATTACCTTCCCATAAAATGGCTTCGTGATCGTAGAATCAAAGTGCGACGCAAATTCACGTTTCAGTTCCACCTGTTTACGCAACTGCGTAACAAACTCTTCCTTGCTAATCTTCAATTCCAATATCGCCATAACTATAGTACTAAAAGACAGCGTAACTAATCTATGCAATACTAGATTAAGATGCGTTTTTGTTAACTGTTATAGTGGATTGAAAATCTACAATCCCACACACTCGCTCGGCTCCAGCCGAGTGAGGACTATTGGTATTTGCTGAAGCTAATATTCTCGGCAATAGCCGAGCTACTGTTCTAAGACGTGAGCGACCCTGCAGATTAGTGTAGAAGGATACGAACAGTGCTACCAATGTGGCAAATATAACAATGGCAACCTTAACCCAATTCGGTAGATCCTCAGTCTCACCATACTTCTTTCTCTTGTAATGCTGGTAGAATAGAATTGCTACGGCACCAACTGTAATTAGTGTAAAATGCATAACAAATGCGGAATCAAAGTTTAGCTTAGCCAGGATATCAGCTAGAAATGATCCTGTCACTATGATAATTATGGAAATTGCGATTATTGGAATCCATTTTTTCATCAAGCTAGTAGTTGCGTCTTTCTTAACTGCCACGTGCAATAAAGAAATAATAGGTTATTACTAAACCTACAGCAGCGTATACCAAAAAGCCATTATAGCTCTCAACAGTGAATCTCAAAGTCCACTCTACAATAATTATTAATATGATAAGGTATTTGAAATATTTTTTGAGAAAAGTAGGCATGAATTGCAATTTGCTCAAAGTTACTCAAAGTAAGCTTTGGCCTAAGCAACCTCTATGAAAGGGTGTGTTTTTCTTTACTGCTGCTACAGTAGGGCTCTATAGCTTTTGTCGTGGGTATTGTACTATTAATTTTTCTCTGTCCTCTGGTCTCGTATCATGATGAATTGGTTTCAAGAAATACTGGAAAATACTCTGTAGTTCTCGTTCTTTAATTCTGTTGATTGAGTTCATTTCTTTTTCTTGATCTTCAAATCTTACCAAGATATACTCAGTTGCTTCTGATTCAAAAATTCTTTGCTCATGAACAGCATGATCATATAGTACTCTAGCAATTACCCTCCAAGACAATCCTGATTTTTCAGAGGTCAACTCAGTGTCTTTTGGAAGCCCTTTTTCTAAATGTCTTAATTCAAGGATTAACCCTCTTCCACTTATCTTAAAACTGTTTTCGATTATTGCCTCTACATTATTCATTTTGATTGCTCTTTACATACTAATTAATAATGATAGTATATCTAACATCAAACTTTGGTGCGTTTTTCTTAACTCATTCTGATTAGAGAATAGCCGTCACTCGCGTAGACGCGAGCGACTGCGATGGGGACTTAGAATCAGGTTAAGATTCCGCTTACCAAATGATCTTGGTAAAAAAGTTAAACGTTCAGTTAATTTTGGCCCACAGTTAAAAATTCAATGTTGATTGGTAAGTTGTTAATCTTAGATTTAAGCTCTTTGGGTTTTAAGTTAATTTCACTCAATTCAGATATATCCAACCACTTAAAAGTTAAATGATCCTCCAATCCGCTAAACTCAATATTTGGATTAAACTCAGAGTGATCCAATATCTTCATTAGATAAATTGTTGAAATTTCATGAAAGTTGGTTTTACCAATTTGGAAGAAATTTTCAATAAACCAAATAGGTCTTACAACTTGTACTTTCCAACCAAGTTCTTCATGTATTTCTCTAACAACAGTGTCAGCAGAAGTTTCAAAGAATTCAACCCGACCACCAGGTAAAGCCCAAAAATCATCTTTCAAATCTTTTTGAATTAGAATATGATCCTCCTTAAT